>NZ_JBVPQJ010000005.1:0-146792 GCF_058199535.1 Bifidobacterium sp. VU/mBH4 (B4)
GACTTGCATGTGTTAAGCACGCCGCCAGCGTTCATCCTGAGCCAGAATCAAACCCTCCACAAAAAACCATGAAGAAGCCTAAAACGACTCACATCAATAATTGACGGGCCAGCTTCCATAAGGAGGAAACCAACCCACGAAAAACCCCGACACCAATTACACGCTCCCACGAAACCCCACAACAGGGGAAGGCGCCGGACTGGCAATCAAAAAGCTATAAGTAGCACAAACACGCTCTTGAGTTCTCAAACCACCACCACACCAACAGCTCCAAGCCCTCCGAAGAGTTCTCATCACTGCCGGGCAGCAAGAAGTAAACTTACACGAGTTTGGGTTGACCCGCAAATTGGCATACTGAAATCACGGTGGAACCCAATGATTTCGCGGTTTCTACGGCGTGTCGGTTTTTGCCGACCAAGCCCCGCTCAATTGGCCTTCACCTATCCAGGAGCCCCGCGCACTCTTCAGCGAGGCTCAAACCAATATCTTCAATGACTCATATTAGTAGATTCGGTTCTTCGCAAGAGGTATTTCCACCATGCGGATGGGTGCGTGCAGCCAAGCTGCAGTTCCTTCTTACACAGGCGCTACAAGCAGAGGGCTTTAACCGTTGCTGCGAACCGTTCTGGCTCGTCCCACTGTGGGCAGTGCCCTGAACGGTCAAAGCGGATGAACCGATGCGCGCTCTTCAGCCCATTTGCAAACCGCTCAACCAGACTGCCTGGCAGATGACGGTCATACTTGCCGCTGATGAAATATACAGGGGCCCCGAAAGAGGTCTGCCCGCTGAAATCGACCTGCTCCAGCTCCGCGTCCAAACGCGCCCGAGACTGAGCCACCCCCTTGACATGGTTGAGCAGACGCGACCAGTTGTAGCAGGGCGAGCGCAGGTAGGTCATGATCCGTCCCAGGGATCCGAACAGCATGGCAACCCCGCCACGCGACAGCAGCTCATCGACCATCAGCACCACGTCGGCAGCCCCGCTCTCCTTGCTGACGATCGAACCGAGCCGGGAGCCCAAACTCTGTTGTCCCCAATGCCGTCTTAGCCGAAGAGCAGCGCGCATGCTGACGACCTGCCCAAGGCCGATGTAGCAGCGAACGAGCGAGGGATACCGCTTCACCATCTCCAGTCCCAGGACGCTGCCCCATGAATGACCGACGAGGATGAGGGAATCCTGCCCGTAGGCGCGAAGAAGCTGTAGCACGAACTGGTGAACATCTTCAACCATCGAATCGATGGTCACTACCTCGCCGGGTGCAAAAGGATGGTAGGACAGCCCGCTACCTCGCTGATCCAGGTTGATGAAGCGGAAATCGCGCTCCAAGGCCGCGTTGTAGCGCATGGTCAGCGGAATGCAGGCATCACCCGGACCACCATGGAGGTAAAGAATGATGGGAGCACGAGGAGGTGCCGGATTCATCGAGAAAACAAAGCGTGCACCATTGATCCGCGTCCCATATAATCGGGAGCTACTGGGAACTACCGCAATGCGACCAGTCATGGAGTCATTTTATCGGCATCTTTTCCAACCTGTGTTGAATCACGTTCAACAAGCTCAAAACCCGTGGTATAAGTACGCACAGGGCCCGCATATCCGTTGATTCGCTCAATCAGCATGCTGACCGCCACCCGGGCATAGTCGTCAATCAAAGGGTCGATAGTCGTCAAAGCAGGGTTGGAATAGCTTCCCTCTGGGGTATTGTCAAACCCCACTACCTGAATATCCTCTGGAATCGAACGACCTCTTTTTTGAACTTGATGCATCACTCCATAAGCAACTGCATCATTCAAGCAAATGATTCCATCGACATCAGGATGATCATCCAGGAGGAAATCGGCTGCCTTAATCCCCTCGTCGGTCATCAGGCGCGGCAGGCTGACAATAAGACTGGAATCAACTTCCAGTCCGCGCTCCTCAAAAGCTTGTATATATCCCCTGACCCGGAGTTCCTGAGTTCCTTCCACCGCGGAAAAGACCGATCGGCGACTGTACTTGGCTGGCGCCCCAACCAGAGCCAACCGTCTGCAACCCGCGTCAAGAAGCCGTCCCGTTGCAAATCGCTCTGCCTCAGTATTCGGCATGGTGACAAAGTCTGCCTTGCCATATGGGCGATAGTCCCCGGTCATCACCAGAGGGTAGGTCTGCGAAAGCAGAATACCCTTGTCGCGCAAGGGCCGTTCAACGAAAAATATCCACCCATCTGCGGCCAGATGGTAGGTCTCGTCGATAATGGTTCGAATACCTGACCCGCCCGAGCTATAGGTACTAACTACCACACCATACTTACGCTCACGGGCGGTTTCTATCACCTTGTCAGCCAGATAGGCCCCGAAGGGCTGGGTGAAATCGAATATTCCCAGCCCTAGAATGCCTGTTGCTCCTGTCTTGAGCGATCTGGCTGACATGTTGATCTGATAGCCCAATTTGGTCATGGCTGTTTTGACACGTTCCCGGGTCTCGGGACGCATACTGCCTGAATGATTCAACACATTGGAAACGGTCTTTATGGAGACGTTCGCCTCTTTGGCCACATCCTTGATGGTCACTCGTCTCCGCATTGCCGCTCCTTATGGATGCAACGATTACTCCCTATTCGAGAATATACGTGCCCCCCGCCGAAACGACGAGGGGCACAAGCGGAACATGCGAGGAAGACCTATTCTTTAACGGCACCAGCCGTCAGCCCGCTTACCCAATACTTCTGCAGGAAAAGGAAGGCCAAGACAAGAGGAATGACAGAGATAAAGGCTCCGGAGGTAATCAGGTTCCATACCTGCTCCGACCCTGAGCCCGCATTCGACTTGGCCTGCCACTGGGTCAATCCCACTGTAATCGGGAAAAGCTTGGTATCGGCAAGCACAACTTGCGGAAGAAAATAGTTGTTCCAGCAGTTGACTACGGAAAGCAGGAAAACCGTGGTTATGGCCGGGGTCATGATGGGCAGGGCCACCTGAATGAAGGTCCGGATTTCCCCGGCTCCATCAACCCTGGCCGCCTCCAGCATTTCGTCTGGCAGCGATCCCGTGCAGTACACGCGCATCAGGTATGTGCCGAACGGTGACAGCAGCGAAGGCAACAGAACCGCCCAGAGAGTATCGTTCATTCCTATCTGCGACATCAGAATAAAGGTGGGGATGACCAAGGCAGTCGTCGGAATCATCAGGGCGCCCAGCACAATATCGAAATAGGCATTTCTGCCGGCAAACCTGAACTTTGCGAACCCGTAACCGGCCATGACCGAAATAATAGTGGCCCCCAGTCCTCCGACAAAGGCATATAGGAAGGAATTCAGCAGCCATCGCCAATATATGCCTCCTTCATAGGTGCTGAGCTCCTTGATATTGTCGAAAAGCGCGAAATGCTTATCGAACCAAAGGGATCCGCCCGTACCCATGAACAATCCGGAATTGGATTTTGTCGCGGCCACAACCAGCCACCACACAGGCATCAGGAAATAGATGATGCATACGATCAAAAGAAGATTCGAGCCCACACGATGCGGTTGGGCGATTCTACGAGCCGCAGCCTTTTCCTTTAGCATGCTAATCCCCTAACCCAGACTGCTTGCGGGTAACCCGCATGAATATCACACTGAAGATGACGACCAGAAGCCCCAAAGCGAATGATATCGTTGCCGAGTAGTTAATCTGGTTGTAGTTGAAAGCCAATGCCTGGGCATACATATTAGGCGTGTATTCCGGGGGTATGGCCGAATTGGCATTATTGCGCAACACCATAGGCTCTGTATAGAACTGCAAAGTCCCAATCAACGAAAAGATTGTGACCATGACCAACGAGCTGCTGATCATAGGCGTCTTGATCCGAACGGCTATCTGCAGCTCAGAAGCACCATCCAACCTGGCGGATTCGTATAGGTCATGCGGTATGGCCCTTAGGGCAGAGTAGAGAATTACCATGTAGTACCCTGTCCACTGCCATGTGACCATATTGACCAATGCTCCGAATATGCCGTTTGTACTCAAAAAATCCGGTGGCTGACGACCGAATAAGGCAAAGATCGAAGTAAACGGACCCAAGTTCTTCGAGTAAATGAATCCCCACATCAACGCCCCGATGACCACCGGGATGGCATAGGGAAGGAAGAACAGCAACCGGGAAGCGGATGCCAAACGCGTCATCATGGAATCGATAACCAAGGCCAGAATTAGCGCCAAGCCAAGTTGAATCGGCACCATGACCAACGTATAGATTACGACCCTGCCCATGCCTTTGAGGAATATAGGATCCGAAAAGGCCCGTCGATAGTTTTCCAGGCCGGTGAAAACACTTCCACGCACTTGCGTGTAGGTGAAAAGGGACACGTAAAAGGCATAAACTAGCGGGACGACTAGAAATACAATAAAAACGATGCCGAAAGGCAGCGTGAAGAACCAACCCCACAGATTATCCTTGCTCAGCCGACGACGTCTTTTGGCAGACACATATTTTGCTGACATGATTTATCCTCCCGGGGGGAGTGATCAGCTCCCCCCATGAGATCCGACCAGACTTACTGAGATACCTTGAATCCTTGCTGCTTGGCGTAGTCGCTTAGCGTTTGTTGCAAGGAATCCAAGCTCGTTGAGACATTCTTCCCGTCTCGGAGAATGGCAGAGAGTGTCTTGGTCTGTTCGTCATTGGCATATGTCTGGAACGGAAGGAACTGATAGCCCTTGTACCCCTGAGCCACCGGAGCAATAATCTTATTGATCTTTTGATTGCCAAAGAACGGCTCCTGCCTATCCAAGAAGGCTGCCGAGCTGAGTTTCTTGGTCCATGTAGGATACAGGCCGCTGTCATTGACCGCGATATCCTGTGCGGCATCATCCCCAAAGAGCTCCATGGCCACCTTCGCTGCAGCCTCGGTATGCTTGGCCTGATCAGTCACAGCCATTCCAGAACCGCCGCAATTGACATCAGGATCTGACTGGTTCCAAACAGGGGCTTTGGCAATTTGCCATTGTGACCCCTCCTGCACTCCGCTGACACCATTGAGGTATCCGACCAGCCAAGAGGCATGGATGATTGTCGCATACGAACCGTCGACGTTTTTCTTATTCCATTCTGCGGTGTCTGTATCGTCCGTCGCAACAATGTCATCCTTGGCTAGTTTCTGCCAGAAGGAGACGACTTTCTTCACCTTGTCGGAATTAATGTTGATACCGACATTTTCAGGGTCATTGGCTGAATACTTGAAGACTTTAGCGCCATTCTGATCGTAGTAGGCGTAGTTGAACAGCGTGCCATTAGGCTGCCAGTTGCCTATATGCCCTGCGTAACCCTTCTGCTTGAGCTCACGCCCCGCTTGTTCATACTCATCCCAAGTCGTTGGCGGCTTGACCTGATACTTGTCGAAGATATCCTTGCGGTAATACATGACCACAGGACCCACATCCACCGGCACTCCGTAGACTCCCTTAGAACCTCCCAGTTGGACATCCTTCCAAGCGCCTGCTGTGTAATTGCTCCGGATCTTATTTACGCCGAACTTCGACAGGTCCACCAGATGCTTTTCCACACCTGAAGCGAATTGTGGCATAACCGCATACTCGAGCTGAATCACATCGGGAGCACCGGACTTGGCCTTAATGGTGGTGTTGAATCGAGAGTATGCCTTGGCAGACTGATCGGCGCTGGTCCAGCAGACCTGAAGATCATCATGTGTTTCGTTGAAGTGATCAACCAACTTGCCGAAAGCAGGGTACCAAGCCCACACAGTCACCTTTTCGGCATTGGGCTTTTTAACTGTATTGCGGCATTTGGCAGTATCGTTGGCTTTGGCATCGTTATGCACCTGGGATGCCTCGTTATTGGACGAGCCAGAGGGCGACCCAGGAGAACCGCAAGCTCCTGCTGCCAGCGCCATTACAGCTACCAGTACCGACGCACCCATGAGTCGTGCTGTTTTCATCTTTTCTCCTTTTTGAACTGTGCCGCCCACTTCCTTGTTGGGCGGCAAACCTGATTCATGCGAACAACAGCATCGTCCAGGACACAGGAGGAAGCGTGACACATCCCTGCCTGCCATTGTTTTCGATGACTGCGGTCCTGTTCCGGTAAGGGACCACCCTTTCTTGTTTCTGAGCCGTATTCGCGGCTTGTGAATCATCATCATGGAGGGTAAAGGCTTCGACCTGTGAATATGAGGCACTCTCGCTGAGATCAACGGTAAATTGATTGTCGCCTTTCACCGAACGATTGACGACGAACACCGCCAGCGTGCCGTCAGAGCGCCGAACAGCTACAGCATTGACATCGGCCACCGTGCCGTACTGGTTGGTATGATGCTCAGAGCCTTCTAGCGGTGCAGACAATACCGTGCCACCTTTGGCATACCGTGCAGCATATGCAAATGGATAGAAAATCGTCTGCCTCCAGGCGTCCCCGCCTGGTTCCGTCATGATGGGAGCTATGACGTTTACCAATTGTGCCAAAGAAGCGGACCTAACAACGTCTACATTTTGCAGAAGGGTGATCAGCAGGTCGCCGAAGACGACGGCATCCATGACAGTATATGTGTCCTCAAGAAGGCGGGGAGCGATCGGCCAGTTGTCGATACCCTCTGGATTCTTCGATTTCTCCCCATCCTGATACCACACGTTCCATTCATCAAAGGAGATATAGACCTGATGATCACTATGCCGTTCGGCTTTCACAGAGTTAATCACTGCGGATACATCCCTGATGAAGGAGTTCATATCAACCCCGGAAGCCAGAAAACTTTCCATATCGCCATCGTGAGGCTGGTAATAGGCATGGCAAGAGATGAAATCCACATAATCATAGGTATGTTCCAGCACTGTCCGTTCCCATTTGCCGAACGAGTCCATGGCATGGCTGGAAGAACCGCAGACGACCAAATCCAGATCCGGGTCAAGCTGCTTCATTCCTGCCGCAGTCTTGGCCGCCATCCGGGCATAATCAATCGCATCGCAATGGCCTAGCTGCCAGGGACCGTCCATCTCATTGCCCAAACACCACATACGAATGTCGAAAGGCCGGTCTGCCCCATTCTGGCGTCGCAAATCCGACAGAGCTGTTCCAGAGGGAATGTTGCAGTACTCCAAAAGATCCAGGGCTTCCTGGATCCCCTGTGTCCCCAGGTTCACAGCTTCCATCAGCTCATTGCCGCCGAGTTCAGCAAGCCAGTCCTCCATCTCATGGAGGCCAAACTGATTGGTTTCAGTTGAATGCCATGCCAAATCAAGCCGACGTGGCCGGCTGGCAGGGTTACCGATTCCGTCTTGCCAACGGTAGCCTGACACGTAGTTGCCGCCAGGATATCTAATGGTCGAAACACCCAGTTCCTTTACCAGATCGATGACATCCTGCCTGAATCCGTGGCCATCGGCTCTCGGATGGTCAGGTTCGTAGATCCCCGTATATACACACCGACCAAGATGCTCAACGAATGAGCCGAACAGCCTATCATCGACCGCCGCTAACTGATATCTCCCATCCACATGCATACACGACCGTCTCTGACGGGTTTGCGCCATAGATTCCATTCCTCTGCTACCTCCATACAGAATGAAGCGAAACAACGTTGTCTTAAACCCGGGAACCGATGCCAGTGCATCAGCGCCCTGATATTTAATACAACCTTGTACTTCTTAACTGACAATGTACTCTATATACGATTGCCTGACAAATCAAGTATTCTGAACTACTCCTTTCCTAATATACAGTGTTCAACATTTAAGTATCCGCTCAAATAGATACTAACGTTGTATCTATTTTTTGCCTGCCACAGACATAGTCATCTCAGCGGTAAGATCGCCCCTTCTTTGCGCCCACAAGCACTGCCGTCTTCTTAAATATGAGAACGTTATCTATATGAAGCATAGCCTCTATAGAAATCCTTTGATCTATAGGTTTTATGACTCTATAGAAGCATATATTTGACGATAGAACGTTTTCACAATATGCTGTTTTTAGTCGCGTCGATGATATGCCAGCGACGGACATTCACCAGGCAGAACCCGCGATTAAAGGGAAGGGGGCCTTGCACATATCAACGCACCCAGCCGATTATGACCTCGCCGTTGAGGATCAGACGGCCAACGCGTGAACAATGTAGTTCTCAGCATCACTCACTCGGATCCTGAACTATCCGAATCGAGCGATTGCTTTGCATTCCGATGGAAGAAACGCATCATGGGAAAATATCAGACACTTATAGCATTAGCGGCGAGCGCGAGCCTGCTGATCGGAACATGCGTTCTGCCAGCAGCCTACGCCGATGAAGCCAAACCTGCACAAGTCCTCAAAGTCGATATGGGCAAGACAACCGGGGACTTCCTCGGCGGAGCCTCGGGAACCCTGTACGGCTTGGGCGACGAAGGATCGCCGACAGATGCCATTCTCGACGGCGCCCGTGTGGAGAATTCCTCACAGAAACCGCCAACGGGCTCCCAACACCCCAGCGGGGACGCCCTGGCCTTGGAGCGCCAGTTCTTTGCCAATGGAGGACGAGAACTGGCCGTATACATGCAGGATTATTACCCAGATTGGTCCTATAACCATGGTTCACGCCCGGGAGATGGCCGATCATATGTGACTGACGTTCCTGTCAGCGATCCTAGATATGGCACCTATACCGATCAGTCCAATGGACGTTGGGATTATAGCGAAGTCGTCGAAATCGTCGTCAATAAGATATTGTCCCAATCAGAGCATCCTGACCAATACACCTTCATCCCCTTCAACGAGCCAGACGGAGGCAACTGGTACTACACGGGCGATGATGCCCAGAACCCGCTGTTCAAAACAACTTTCCTGAACGACTGGGACGCAGACTACCAACTGATACAAACCATCTGGCAACAATACAAAACCGGCGAAAAACCAAGCAAGGTGCGCCCCACAGCAGCGCACGCCCGCATAGCCGGCCCTGGGGACTCATCCTTCAGGCAGAATAGATCAGAAGCTTTTCTGCGCCACACCAAGGAAGCGGGAACCCTGCCGGATATCTTCGTCTGGCATGAGCTGGGCAAAGAGAGCCTGCAGAACTATCGAACCCACTACGCGAATTACCGCACCTTGGAACACGGCATCGGCGTGCCTGCCAGAAAAATCAACATCACCGAGTACGGAGAGCTACGCGACATGTCTGTACCAGGTCAGCTGGTGCAATGGATGAGCATGTTCGAGGACACCAAAGTCCAGGCCGAGACCGCCTACTGGAACTATGCAGGCAACCTATCGGACAATATGGCCAATGCCAATGCCGCCAATGCAGGCTGGTGGCAGTTCAAATGGTATGGAGACCTGAGAGGAGATCAGACTGTTCAGGTGGATTCCGATCACCGCGACAAAATCGACTCGCTCCAAGGTATCGGGGCATTGGATACCGCCAACCATAAGGGAACAGTCTTATACGGAGGCGCCAACGACGATAACGCCGATCAAGTGAAGAATACCGGGGCCAACATTCCAGTGACCGTGCAACTGACGGGATTGGACAAGGCGGGGTTTGGCTCCACAGTGGATGTCGAAGTGCGCGAGAATGCGTTTACGGGGCCAGACGGCATCGCTGCAACTCCTCGCGTAGTTAATACGCTCTCAAATGCTCAGGTACGCAATGGCACACTCGACGTCACCACAACCAGTGTGGATCGGTATGCCTCATATCAACTCGTCGTCACGCCACACCAGGACCGGTCACTTCGCACAGATGACCAATTGGGCCGAAATCTCCAAGTTACAGAAGCTGAACGGACCAAATTATCCGGCGGCGCCCGTGCTTACGACAAAACACCTTCAGGCAATGGATGGAGCTACTTCATGACGTCCGGCAACGGTGATGTAGGCAACTTCAAGGATGGGGCCACAGCTGACTGGGAAGTCCAAACCCCTGCTGACGGCAAATACAGGCTGCAGGTAATCAGCGGAAATACTGGATTCCCAGGGACTAATAAGGTCAGCGTGGACTCCAAAGCCGTTGGCGAATTGGACTATCACGCCGAACTTGCCATGAAAGATGCCGCGAAATGGCTGTATAGGGGAAGCACTCAGCTGGAGATGAACCTTACTCAAGGACGACACATCATCAGTATCCATGGGTCGACGGCCTTGGATAACACCCTTGACAAGTTCCTCCTGTACAGGATTCCCGAGGATCGCGATGGAACCAGCGATGCCGTAGACTACCCAGCTACGCAATTTCGCCTTGCCGGCGGAGCCTCGCTCGATTTTTCCAATGAAGGCAGTCGCGGGTTCGCCGAACTTCGATCAGGCCATGCTCATGCCTTCATCCACGGCTGGTCCCAGGGATATCACACGATCAAACTCGTCTATCGGGCCGCCAAAGG
This sequence comes from Bifidobacterium sp. VU/mBH4 (B4), assembly GCF_058199535.1. Classification (NCBI taxonomy): domain Bacteria; kingdom Bacillati; phylum Actinomycetota; class Actinomycetes; order Bifidobacteriales; family Bifidobacteriaceae; genus Bifidobacterium; species Bifidobacterium sp. VU/mBH4 (B4). Next base: position 10,319 of record NZ_JBVPQJ010000005.1, read on the forward strand.
AACACCGATTGCCCTGAACATGAATGGAAAAACCCTCCCGGGAATCACTGCCGCCTACTCAGGTCTGCAATCGACCAGTCTTGAGGTGGCACTGAGTGAAGGCATCAACAGTCTGGACCTTTCGGGAACAGGCGTGAGTCTACGCGATGTTCAGGTCGCCGCATCCAAGGATCTGCGTCACTCTGCCATCTCCCTTCAGGCAGAGGATCAACAATTGAACGGCGGGGCGAGCGCGACCACTGAGAATTCGTCCAATGCCGAAAACCACCAATACGTGATCGGCCTGGGAAATCAGTTCACCACTGCTGAAAGCGGCCCGGCCGGATACGGCGATCGCACCCGTGTAGTGGTTGAGAATAGCAACAACAGACCAAAGGTGAATACGCACAATCCCGGCATCATGACCATTCCGGCAGGCACGGTTCCTCGTGGGGACTATATGGTGGCCGTCAGATTCTCCAACGATGCCTTCATCGGCAGGCACGACTATAACCCGCAAATCGTGGACCTCGGACTGCAAATCCGCCAGGGGGATGGCCACGGCCCCGAACTTGCCAGAGGTTCGTTTAGGTATACCTATTCCGACAGAAGCTTCTTGAACCGTTCACTGCAGATATCCACGAATGGAGGGGCCCTATCACTGGGGAACTGGGATCCGGCTGGAACGGGCAGAGGCGCTGTCTCTTGGGGAGTGGCACCGAATATCGACTCCCTGATTTTCTACTCTGAAATCATCGGGACGCCGACATCCGAAGACCTAGAGTCCCACCCATCAGAACCAGGTTCAGTCACCATCCATGCCCCCGGCCTAGCTCAGGGCCGAATGACACTGCGCAAGGGCCAGAAATTGCAGTTGACCGCCACAGATTCGCAGAGATCATCTGATGCCGCCATCACCTGGTCCACATCGGATCCACGCATCGCAACGGTAGACCCCCAAGGCATGCTGTCTGCCCTTGAGGTTGGCAACTGCACGATCACAGCAAGTTCCGGAAGTGCCAGCTCGTCCTTCCGTCTTCAGGTGATTCCGGCGACATCCGCAGATGCGTCAACCGCGAACGATTCAAAAGCTAAACCTAGGTCGAGCGCGAAAACAGCAGGACAAAAAGGTCAGGAATTCCGACTTTCATCCACAGGGTCTGCAGTTACGCTCATCCTCCTTACAACCATCGTGCTTGTAGGAACTTCCGTTCTGACTTTCATGATGGTCCAGCATTCTCACGGCAAACAGTCATGACATACTGTGAGGCTTTGTCGAATTAACGATTTTCCTGTGGCCATCCACCATTCCGATGGCCACAGGAAAACCGGCATCACAGGCAAACTCGCTTACTTCTTGACAGAAAACGACACGCATAATTGACTCGATAACGTTTTCAAACTACTCTGTGTTTATAGGGATTGACCTTCGCGGTCATAGGGATATGAACATTCTCCAAGACCACAGAGAGGCGATCAGCAAATAAGCAGGGAAGGTTGTTTGCGGTTATCGGTCACCACGATCTCCACCGACACCCGACTTGGCTGTAATCATATGGCAGAGGACATCATGACACATGACTTTCAATGGGGCAATAATCGTCTATCCTTGTTCTTTCATTGGGATGACGATGCTCCAGTCAGCATAGGTCGGATTACGTCGGATGATGTGGACATGAGGATCGATGACAATCTGCCCCTTGTGGAGATCATGGCCGCCGGCTTCGGTCATTGGATTGCCTGCGAAAGACTGGTCAGCACTTCAATTGGGGCTGGCATGCGGTACGTTTCTCATTATTCTGAAGAAACTGAAAACGGTATCAATTCGTTGCACGTACGAATGGAGAATCGTACTGCCGGTCTTCAAGCCGATGTGACCTATCAGCTTCCTACGAATCAGACCATGTTTCGAACCTTTGTAACAGTGACCAATATCGGAAACCGCCCGATCAGCCTCGAATCAGTCACTAGCTGGGTCAGTCTGTTCGGATCCACGCCCGGAGCGCAGCAGGATGCAGGCAGCTGGAAACTTCTTCATGGCGCTTTCGCCTGGTTGGGCGAAAACCGCTGGCACTCTGAAAAAACCGAGGATCTCTTCCCTCAGCTCTCACAGGAACTGACTGGCAACAATCCACGTAACGAGTACAAAGCGATCTCCACAGGCACTTGGTCAACTGGTCGCCAGGCCCCGCTCGCAGTCCTGTGCAACAAGAGCCATACAGCCACTTGGATTTTCCAAGTCGAGCACAACGGAGCTTGGCGATGGGAGGTCGGCGACTACACCGTCGATGGATACATGGCTTTATCCGGACCCACAAATGAAGATCACTCCTGGTCAAAATGCCTTGCGCCGGGGCAAACCTTTACGTCCGTACCAGCCTCGGTCACTCTGGCCTCTTCCTTTCAATCGGCCTACGATTCCCTGATCGCTTATCGGCGGACTTCCGGAACACATGTAGCCAAGGACCAATATCCGCTAGTGGTTTTCAACGACTACATGAATACCATCAACGGCGACCCGACCACTGAGAAGCTGCTTCCCCTTATCGACAGCGCAGCTGAAGTAGGTGCCCAGGTCTTCTGCATCGACTGCGGCTGGTATGACGATTCCGGTGATTGGTGGCCTTCGGTGGGCGAATGGAAACCCTCCACGACGCGCTTCCCGGGGGGATTCGCCGAGGTGATTGATGCCATCGTCTCGCGTGGCATGGTTCCAGGCCTGTGGATGGAACCCGAGGTTGTGGGCGTGCGTAGCCCTATCGCCGCCGCACTGCCAAACGCGGCCTTCTTCCAACGCAATGGTCGACGTGTAGTCGAACAGGACCGTTATCTACTCGACTTTCGAGCTGATAAGGCTCGAGAGTATATGGACTCGGTCGTCGACAGACTTATCGGCGAATTCGGCATCGGCTACTTTAAGTTCGACTACAACGTCTCTCCAGGAGCCGGCACCGACAATCAAGCCGACAGCCTAGGAGACGGGCTTCTAGGTCACAATCGGGCCTACTGCGGCTGGTTGGATGCTTTGCATGAGCGTTATCCAAATCTAATTCTTGAGAACTGCTCCTCAGGTGGCATGCGCGAAGACTTCATGCAGACCAGTCACTTCCGTGTCCAATCAACTTCGGACCAGCAGGATTATCGTCTCTATCCACCGATCGCAGCATCTTCACCAATGATGACCGTGCCGGAGCAGACGGCCAACTGGGCCTATCCACAAGCTTCCATGAGCTTGGAAGAGATCGCCTTCAACCTGAACACCAGCATGCTGGGCAGATTTTTCATTTCGGGCTTTCTCAATGCCATGAATGAGGACCAGCGCAACCTGATTGCCCAGGCCGTACAGACCTACAAGCATCACATACAGCCCATCGTTTCCAGAGCTGTTCCTTTTTGGCCCATGGGACTGCCCGGATGGACAGACAAGGCACTGGCCCTCGGTCTTCGCTATGACCAGAGCGCACTAGTGACGGTGTGGGCTCGAGACCCTGCCGGCGAAGAAAGCAATGTGGTCTTATCCCTGCCTGATTTCGCCGACTCAGCCGTTGACATTCATACCATCTTCCCCACAGGCGAACGATTCGCACCATGGAAAATCCTTTGGGACCAGAACGCTGCCAAGCTGCGTTTGCAAGCGCCAGAGCGTCGATTCACGTCCCGAACCATATTAGTCACAAGAAAGGAGGCCCAAGGTCAAAGTCGTCTTTAAGGAATTACCGGCAGGCGTCAACACCTACAAACCGGGGTTTCCGAGTAGCCATTCATGATGGGCAGAAGGTTCCACGAAAGATCGTGGAACCTAGGAAAGGAATTTCAATGAAGATATTCAACACAACCCGAGTCGGCGCGGCCATCGCCCTGACGGGTGCAATGGTTTTCTCTCTGGTCGGGTGCTCGAATCCCTCGACTGGCAGCAGTGACAGTGCCGATACAAGCTCTAAGGATTATTGGCCTTCGGCAACGCAAAAACTCGACGGAGTCGAGCTGAAGATGTGGGTAGCCCAGAACTCCAACAAGATTCCGCTGAAAGTGGTCTCGAACTTCGAGAAGGCTACGGGTGCCAAAATCGATGTCCAGACCATTCCTGATCCGTACGAGCAGAATGTCCAGACGAAGATCACGACTGGAGATACACCCGACCTGGCTTTCTGGCAGCCCACCAAGTCCATGCTGGCTGGTTTTATCGCCCAGGATAAGCTGCAAAAGCTCGATAATGCGCCTTGGGTAAAGAACTACACCCAGGGCATCGCCGATGCCGGTGGCGTAGTGGACGGCACCCGTTATGCGGCTCTTTTCTCCACCCCGCCAGTTGAGGGCGTCTTCTACAACAAGGAAGTCTTCAAGAAGGCCGGTATCACCGAGACACCTAAAAATTGGAACGACCTGGTCGAGACCGCTAAGAAGATCAAAGCGGCCAATGTCCCTGGAGTGAACTCCCCCCTGTTCGAAATGGCAGGCTCACAATGGGGTACCCAGTACGCGGTATCCGTCCAACTGGCCGAGGCGGCTCAGAACGGCCTTTGGGATCGCATCAATACCGGAAAAGAGAAGTTCACCGACAAGACCATTCAGACCGCAGTCGACAACTACAAGCAGCTCTTTGATGAGGGCCTCTATAACAAGGACGCAGGATCAGCCAAGGACACCGACCAGGCTGCAGCGCTCTGGGACGGCAAGACCGGAATGATCATCCAGGTCAATTCGCTGTTCAACGCCGTGGCGGCTCTGGCCAAGAATGATAAACAGGCCTTGGACGAAAGAATCGGCTTCTTCCCCATTTCCAAGGATGGGAATGTCGGAACCATCATCCCCGAACAGAACAACGCGCTGGTGGCCTTTAAGAGCAAGGACAGCAAAAAGGAAGCCGCCGCTCGTCAGCTCATCAATTACTGGATGAGCACCGGATACGCAGACTTCGTCAAGGATCAGAAGATCATCTCCGTACTGAAGGGGGTTAAGTCCCCTGATTCGGTTCCCCAAGCCTTGATTGATTCCGCAGCTGCGATCAAGACCGGCGTAGGCTCCATGCAGTCCCTGGCCATAGCCAATCCTGATCTTTACATCAATTTGGCCGATATGGTCAACGGCACGAAGTCGCCCCAGGATGTGACCAAGGCGACCCAGGACCAGTTCGCTCAATTGGCTAAAGCACAGGGGGCCAAGAACTTCTAAAGGTTCCTGTCTTTGTCCTGCTTCCGGCAGCTGCTCGCACCAAGGCAACAGCCGGAAGCGGTCATCATGCACGACATCGGATGGGCATCGGGGCCGGCGCTCCTGATCCTGATGCCCATCTCATGGAAGGAAAAGCAGATAAGTATGGTAAACCATGCAACCGAGGGGGTCACACCTCACGGAGGGCGAAGAAGGAACAGATTGATCACCCCCGTCAATCCCATCAAAACGCTTATGAAGCAGAACTACCCGCTGCAATTCGTCATTCCGGCATTTGTGGTCCTGCTGATCTTCTTCTTCATTCCGACGATCATGAATTTCATCTACGCCTTCACCAACTGGTCAGCCTTTGGCAAGACGATTGATTTCAACGGGGTACGCAATTTCGTCGATCTGTTCCGTTCGGGCACCTTGATGCGGGACCTGCGCATCACCCTGGTCTATGCCATTCTCGTGGCCATATTCCAGAACACCTTCGGCTTGATCCTGGCGGTCTTTCTCGAAGAAGACACCCGCCTCAACAGGTTCGCTCGCGTCATGTTCTTCGTCCCAGTCATCATGTCGGCCCTAGCGGTTGGCTACATATGGCAGGCCGTGCTCAAATCTGATGGCGCCCTCAATCAGATACTCTCCTTCTTCCTGGGACGGACAATCGACCTGGCTTGGCTGGGTAACACCACATGGACCATCGTTCTTGTCGCAGCAATCCACGGATGGAAATGGATGGGCTTGTCTATGCTGATCTTCCTGGCCGGACTCAAAACCATCGATCCTGATGTTTTGGAAGCTGCAAGCATTGATGGCGCCAGCAAAAGCCAGATATTCTGGAAGATCAAGTTCCCGCTGCTGGCTCCAGCATTCACTTTCAATGTCGCCACATCACTCCTGGGCTCGATGAACGGCTTTGACATTGTCCAGGCGACTACAGCAGGAGGACCTGGTGGATCTACAGAAATACTGAACATCTTTATTTGGAGAACTTTCGGTCAGGGACTCTACTCGCAGTCGACAACCATGAGCCTGGTCCTGTTTGTCATGGTAATGATCATCGCCATCCCCCTGATCATCTACCTGCGGAGAAGAGAGGCAAAGATCCTATGACATCGGCAACCTACACGCCGGATACGGCCACCCAGGCCCAAAGTAGCACAATTGTAAACAAACGATCCAAAACCGGCACCATCGTCCATGCGGTACTGGTGGTTCTGGTCATGCTGGTTCTCTTGGGCGTTCCTTTCTGGCTGCTCATCGTTACAGCAGGAAAGAGCCAGGCCGAGGCAATCCGTCCCACGATGAGCCTGCCCAGTCATTGGCAGCTCCTACAGAACTTCTCGACTGTCATCACCGATGGCAAAATGGTCAAGGCCTTCTTCGGATCGGTGATTGTAACAGTGCCCTCGGTCTTTCTGGCTCTGCTGTTGGGGTCTATGGCATCCTGGGTACTTGCCCGTCGAGCCACCAAGCCAATGACTGTGGTGTATGCCCTTTCTATCTCTGGCCTTGTCCTGCCGCCGGCAGTGGTGACCGTTATGATGCTGCTCAAGATCATCGGCCTGTCAGGAACAGCTCTGGGAATGATCGGGGTCTATGTCGGAATCTACCTGTCTACGGTTATCTTCTTCGTCACTGGATTCATCCGGACGATACCGATCTCTCTTGAAGAGGCCGCACGCATGGACGGGGCGAGTCCTATGCGGATATTCTTCACGATCATCCTTCCCCTCCTGGGACCGACGCTTGCCACAGCAACCATTCTGGTCACCCTCTATATCTGGAACGACGTCTTCTACTCGCTCTTCATACTTTCCGGCAAGATGGATCTGTTGCCGCTGAACCTCTATAACATCGCCTCTGCCGGACTCTACCTAAACAACTGGCATCTGATCTTCGCCTACATCATTCTGATGAGCCTGCCGCTGCTGATCATCTTCGCACTGGCACAGCGCAAGATCATTTCAGGCATCACCGGTGGAGCAGTGAAGTAGACCGAAATGAGGAGGCCGGAAGCCGACGGCAGGGTATCAGCATGACACCGCCCGCGTCCGGCCTCCTCATGTACTATGAAGTGGCCGGAAGTCGACGGCAGTGGCAGTCGGCCAAAAGGACGGACGAACAGATGCCGGTTCGTCAGTCTGATTCTGCGGGTATGCATGAATTCCATTCGATGGTCAGGCATAAGGCGGCATATGGGTATGGGAGTTGCTATGGCTAGGACGGTCGATCACAATAAACCGGCATCCATCAAAGATGTCGCTGTCCTGGCCCAGGTTTCGGTTCCTACTGTGTCCCGGTATCTCAACAGCCCCGAACGGGTCAGCAAGGAAAAACGCGACAGAATTGCCAAAGCTGTGAAGCTCCTACGCTACCGCCCCAATCCTATTGCCAGAGCCTTGGTTAAGGAACGGACCAAAACCATCGCTGTTCTATCGACGAATACCACCCTGTTCGGCCAATCGCAGACCATCTTCGGCATCGAGGAAAGAGCACAAAAGGCTGGATACACACTGAATATCGGAGTTCTGAGCCCAGAAGCGGGCGAGCAGTCGCGCCAGCGCATCCAATCAATCCTGGACCAGAATCCGGCAGGCATCGTGCTCCTTGATTACGATCAGGTTAGCGACGATGCCTTCGCCTACGTGAACAAGGATCTGCCCATCATCCTCATTGCCGGCAACCGGAAATCGGATGTCACTCAAATTTCCATGCAGGAGCGCGACGGAGGGTATGCGGTAACCTCCTATCTGTTGGGGTTGGGACATAAAACCGTGTATCACGTCAGCATTCCCGGTGGTGCTGGCGGGTACAGCCGCCTAGCCGGTTGGAGATCCGCCTGTGAAGATGCCGGGGTGCCGGCGCCAGCACCCATAAAGGCTGATTGGGATCCTGAGTCCGGCAAGCGCATAGGGTCAGCCTTGGGACGAAAGCCTGAGGTCACCGCCATTTTCGCCGGCAATGACGAGATCGGCATGGGCATCATCCGAGGCCTCAACGATGTGGGCCGACGAGTGCCCGAAGATGTATCAGTAGCAGGCTTTGACGATCACCCCATTGCCAAGATCTGGAATCCCTCCCTGACGACGATCCATCAGGATTTCTTCAAGGCCGGAGAAAAGGCCTTCGACCTATTGAAAACAGAAATTGATGACATCGATCAAGGGCGGGGCAGGACCGATGACTGGAACAGGCTGGTGGAGCTGCCAGGCCACCTGATCGAACGAGAGTCGACCGGGGTTCCCAGATCGAAATAACACAGGAGTCAGAGAATCCGTTCCCATAACACCTGCAAATACACGCCGCAAAACAAGTCAGGTTATGCGGCAAATTCGACAGTTCGCGCATGTATAGCCACAGAAACACGTTGTAAATGATTAACTGAAATCGTGGCATAAAGGCGTGTCGATGCAGCTGAAGGTCGCTCGCCCACCCAGGAGACGGATCACAGTTCAAGCGCTCCGTCTACTTCGTGACCGGCCCATAGTCGTGACCGGGTGAAGCTTCGGCAGAGAACAGAGGAAAGTAGCGAACATGTTCAGTGTCAATCTGAGCGATGTGGTCGCCGTACTCAAGTCGCTGATACCCCAGCTGGTGGTCATCGGCGTCTTTCTGGTACTGGCCCTGCTGATCACGATCGCCGTGAACAAGCACACCGTCAAAAACGTAGCCAACCGAAAGATGATTCACTCCCAGTCCTGGCTGGTGGCCTTTGTGGCTGTCGTCGCAGCCCTGGCGACCATGCTCCTGGGACCCTTGTCCAACCTGATCACCAAGTCCACCAGCAAGCACGAGCTGCAGCCGGCGACCGTTACCGCAGCCCGGAACCTGGCCAAGGACATCCAGCGTGAGTCCGTCACCATGCTGCAGAATTCGGATGGCACGCTCCCCATGAAGTCCGACAAGGTCAACGTCTTCGGCTGGGCCTCGACCAACCCCGTCTACGGCGGCACAGGCTCCGGCTCCATGTCGGCTGACAACCCCACCACCAGCCTGCTCGACGGCATCTCCTCAGCCGGTCTGAAGACCAACAAGGAACTGAGCGACTTCTATACCAAGTACCGTGCGGACCGCCCCAAGGTCGAGATGTTCGCCCAGGATTGGACCCTGCCCGAGCCCACGGCCGACAAGTACACCAGCAAGCTCATGGATGACGCCAAGCAGTTCTCCGACACCGCTGTAGTGGTCATCGGCCGAGTGGGCGGCGAGGGCGCCGACCTGCCGAAGGACATGAAAGCCAAGGACATCACCTATCACGACAACGACAAGGCCAACCCGGACTTCAAGCAGGGCCAGAGCTTCCTGGAGCTGTCCAAGCCCGAAAACGACATGATCGCCAAGGTCACCAGCTCCTTCGACAAGGTGGTCCTGGTCTACAACGGCGCCAACACCTTCAACCTGAACTTCGTGGGTCAATATCCGCAGATCAAGTCCGTCCTCTGGTGCCCGCCCCCAGGCCAGGCCGGCTTCACCGCCCTGGGCGAGGTCCTGAAAGGCAAGGTCAACCCCTCGGGCAAGACCTCCGACACCTTCGTGCGCGATCTAACCAAGACGCCGACCTACAACAACTTCGGCTCATTCACCTACACCAATATGGATGACCACAAGGCCACCTTCACCGGATTCACCGGCAAGCCCGAAACCAGTACGCCCACCTTCGTGGACTACAACGAGGGCATTTACGTGGGCTACCGCTTCTGGGAGACTGCAGCCAAGGAAGGCCTGATCAACTACGACCAGATGGTCCAGTACCCCTTCGGATACGGCCTGTCATACACCACCTTCAGCCAGAAGATGGGACCGATCCATCATGCTGACGGGAAGATCTCCTTCGATGTGACCGTCACCAACACCGGCGCCAAGGCCGGCCGCGACACTGTCCAGACCTACTTCGATCCCCCCTATATCGACGGGGGCATAGAGAAGGCCAGCGCCAACCTGATCTCCTTCAAGAAGACCAGGATCCTGGATCCCGGCAAGAGCCAGACCATCCCTGTGAGCTTCAAGGACGAGGACATGGCCTCCTATGATGCCGACCATGCCAAGGCCTACGTGCTGGACCAGGGCGACTACGGCATCTCCATTCGTTCCGACTCCCATCGTCCGATCCAGTCCGACACGGTCAACATCGCCCATACGGTCACCTATGACAAGAGCAATCCCCGCTCCGTCGACAAGGTCGCGGCCACCAACAGGTTCGACGATGCCAAGGGCACGGTGACCTATCTGTCCCGGGCCAACCACTTCGCCAACTATGAGGATGCCGTGGCGGCGCCCAAGAGCACTGAACTACCTGAGGAGGCCAAGGCCCACTTCTACAACAACAGCAACTACGACCCCAAGAAGTTCGACAACGACAGCGACAAGATGCCCACGACAGGCGCCAAGAACAACGTCAAGCTCTACCAGCTGCGTGACAAGAAGTACGACGACCCCATGTGGGACAAGCTGCTGGACCAGCTCAGCGTCAAGGATATGGACAGCCTGATCGCCATGAGCGGCTATGGTACCCAGGCCGTCAAGGGCATCGGCAAGATCGAGCTCACCGACGCCGATGGCCCCGCCGCCCTGAACAACAACTTCACCAAGGTCGGCTCCCTGGGCTTCCCCTCATCCACCTCCCTGGCCTGCACCTGGAACCCCGGTCTGGCCACCCGCTACGGCGAGATGATCGGTACCATGGCCCATGACATGGATGTCTCCGGCTGGTATGCGCCAGCTTTCAACATCCACCGCAGCGCCTTCTCCGGACGTAACTTCGAATACTTCTCTGAAGACCCCGAAATCAATGCGGTCATGGGATCCAACGAGGTCGCGGCAGCCAGGTCCAAGGGCGTCTACTCCTTCATGAAGCACTTCGCCATGAACGACCAGGAGACCAACCGTACCAACATGCTGGCCACCTGGGCCAACGAGCAGACCATCCGCGAGATCTACCTGAAGCCATTCCAGGCTGCTGTAGTCAAGGGCGGCGCCCAGGCTGCCATGAGTTCCTTCAACTACATCGGCACCACCTACGTGGCCGCCTATGCGCCGCTGATGCAGGATGTGCTGCGCGGTGAGTGGGGCTTCCGTGGCATGGTGCTGACCGACTACTTCGGCGTCTATGGTTACCAGAACGCCGACCAGTTGATCCGCAACGGGAACGACGCCATGCTGGCCACCACCGAGGTGACCAACCATGTCAAGGACAAGAGCGCCACCTCGGTCAAGGCCATGCGCCAGGCCAGCCACAACATCCTCTATACGGTCGTGCACGGCTACAAGTACGCCAATGGCGACCCCAAGGTGCAGACCCCGGCCTGGCAGATCGCCCTCTATGTGGCACTGGTTGTGCTGGCCCTGATCTTCCTGGCCTTGGAGTACCTGGCCTTCAGAAGGTTCAAGGCACGGCGCAGCGCTGTCGACGTGGGCACCCTGAGCGATCTGGCGGACGACGCCCGGCAGACCCGCGCCCAGGATCCGGCCAGCATGGAGACCACGCCGTCCGAGGACAGCTCCGACCAAGGGCCGACGGCCTGATCCTCCATCTCTGTTGATTTGCTCCTTGGCAGACGGACCTATGCACCGTCCGCCAAGGAGCGGATCGACACCCCCGTTGATGCCCAGGCAACATTCATACCGGGAAAACAACAGGTTATGCAACCCGCTCGGGCAGGCCTTGGCAGTCGGGGAATAATGAAATTCAGTACCAGTCCGAGGCCGATTGTGGAAGCAACGAGGGTTCCCGCAGCAGGATCGGCCCCCGTCACAGAGAGGGAACACTATGGAAGTCAAGGATCTGACAGTTCTGGAACGGGCATCGCTGCTCTCCGGAAAATCCACCTGGGCGACCCGTGCCTTGAAGAGGGCGGGCATCCCGAGCATAGTCCTGAGCGACGGACCGCACGGTCTGCGCCGCCAGACCGGATCAGGGGACAACCTGGGCATGGGCAAGTCCAAGCCCGCCACCTGCTTCCCCACAGCCGGCACGGTGGCCTGCTCATGGGACCCGGAGCTGGCCAAAACCATGGGCCAGGCGCTGGGCAACGAGGCCAGGAGCCTGGGCGTCAACATGGTCCTGGGTCCGGGCATGAACATCAAGCGCAATCCCCTGTGCGGCAGAAACTTTGAATACTATTCCGAAGACCCCCAGGTGGCCGGTCACATGGCTGCAGGCCTGATCGAGGGCATCCAGTCCCAGGGCGTGGCCGCCACCCCCAAGCATTTCGCCATGAACAGCCAGGAGCTGCGCCGCCAGGCATCCGACTCCGTGGTGGACGAGCGCACCATGCGCGAACTCTATCTGACCGGATTCGAGATTGCTGTGCGCCAGGCCCACCCCTGGGCCATCATGACCTCATACAACATGGTCAACGGCACCTATGCCAACGAGAATCCCCACCTGCTCAAGGACATCCTGCGCAAAGAGTGGGGCTTCGACGGCATGGTGGTCTCGGATTGGGGCGGCTCCAACAGTGCAGTCGCCGCAGCCGCCAATGGCTCCTCCCTGGAGATGCCTCAGGCCGGATACGACTCCGTGCGCCAGGTTGCCAAGGCCGTGCAGGAGGGCCGCCTGGACGAAGCCGACCTGAACGCCCGGGCCGAAGAGGTGGCACGGCTGGCCAAGCTGACCTACCACTCTGACATGGACCCCGATGGGAATCTGACCGCGGATCAGATACGGGACCACCATCAGGTGGCACGGAGCATCGCCGAGGGATCCGCTGTCCTTCTGGTCAACCGGGAGGGACGCCTGCCACTGGCCGCCGGCACCCGGGTCGCCCTGGTCGGGGATATGGCCAAAACCGCCAGGTTCCAGGGATCCGGATCCTCAAAGGTCAACGCAGCCAAGCAGGAGAGCATGCTGGACCTGCTCAGGCAGGGCAACGGCGACGGACTGGAGCTGGCCTCCTACAGCCAGGGCTACGAACGCCATGGCGAGAAGAACCGGTCTTTGATCGACCAGGCCGTGGCTGCGGCTGGCCAGGCTGACGTGATTGTCGCCTGCGTGGGCCTGGATGAGCGCAGTGAATCCGAGGGCCTGGACCGCTCCCACATGGACATTCCCAGCAACCAGGTCGACCTGATCAAGGCGCTGGGTGCGACGGACAAGCCCCTGGTGGTCGTCCTGGTGACAGGCTCCCCCGTCACCACCGACTGGATTGACCAGTGCGATGCCGTCCTCTACATAGGGCTGTCCGGGCAGGCTGGAGCTTCAGCCACCCTGAACATCCTGACGGGCCGGGTCAACCCCTCCGGCCACCTGGCGGAAACCTGGCCCAAGTCCTATGCCGACTGCCCCAGCGCCGACTGGTACCCCGACTCGGCGCACGAGTCGATCTACCGGGAGGGTCCCTTCGTCGGCTACCGCTACTACCTGACCGCCGACGTAGAGGAGCGCTTCCCCTTCGGATACGGCCTGTCTTATGCGCACTTCACCTACGCCGATCTGACCGTGGACGACAAGGGAGTCACCTTCACCCTGACCAATGATTCGGACAGGCAGGGAGCCACCGTTCCCCAGCTCTACGTCCAGGCGCCCAAGGGTGGCGTGCTCAGACCGATCCGCGAGCTGAAGGGCTTCAAGAAGGTCAGCCTGGAGGCCGGCCAGTCAACCCAGGTCCGCATCGACTTCGATCAGACGACCTTCCGGCACTTCGACACGGCCAGCAACTCCTGGCAGGTCGAGTCCGGCGACTGGACCATCATGATCGGGTCCGACGCGCGCACCATGGAGCTGAGCAGGCACCTGAGCGTCCAGGGCACCGTCGACCCGCAGAGTCCCGACCCTGCCTTGGGCGCCTACCTGACCGGCCGGGTCAAGGAGGTCGACGATGCCGCTGTGACAGCGCTCTTCGGCCACCCGGTGGTCCGACAGGGCGCCGTCAGCACCTTCGGCGTCAACGATCCGCTCTCATCCTGGAAGGACTCCAGAAGCGCCTTGGCCAGGTTCGTGGCCAACTTCCTGGCCAAGAGCGAGAGACGTCACGAAGCCAAGACCGGCAACCCCGACCTGAACACCCTCTTCCTGCTCAACATGCCCCCCAGGGCCATGGCCAAGATGACCAACGGGCTGATCGACACGGCCATGGTCGAGGCCATCGTCCGCATTCCCAACGGCCACCTATGGAGGGGGCTGGGCGGATTCATCGCTGGATTCTTCAGGAACATGGCTGCCAACCGCAGGACCGGAAAGGAGCTCAATCATGAGTGATCAGCACAGCCAGCAGGCCGGACAGCCGGCCCAGGGGAAGACGACAACGGCCTCGCAGTGGGCGATCGTCCGCTGGTGGCGGCGATTCAGCGACCGGCACACCACCCTGGCCCAGTTCATCGTCTTCTTCATCCTGTCCAACGGGGTCACCGTCCTGCAGCTGGTGCTCATGCCCGTGCTCAAGGCCATCTTCAACGGCACCTCCCTGGTGGGCACCAACTTCCAGATCTGGCGCATGGGGACCGTCGGCGGCAAGCCCTACTACCTGTTCGACTACGCGGCCGGGTCCATCGGCCACGGCGGCGGGGGCGGCCTGGCCTACTTCCTTGCGGTGGAGATCACCCTGCTGATCGCCCAGATCATCAACTTCTTCCTCCAGCGCAACATCACCTTCAAGTCCAACTCCTCGGTCTGGAAGGCGGCCTTCTGGTACCTGGTGGCCTACGTGATCATCACCATCATCGCGGCGGCGCTGCAGGGCTGGTACAAGGATCCCATCTACGGCTTCTTCCAGCACACCCTGAACTGGGGCAGCCTGGGGACCACCATTGCTGATCTGGTCACCATGATCATCAACTCGGCCATCTCCTTCTGGGTCTTCTTCCCCATCTTCAAGGTCATCTTCCGTCAGGAGCCCACCGAATCCGAGGCGAGCGCCCAGTAAAATTCCGGCCCCACTCCCCCGGCCGCCAATGAACCGGCATGCATCGGCAGCCAGAGGGGCGGGGCCTTTTCCTCAAACCCATCATGTACAGTGGTCGCATACAACGGCCGCCGACGGGATTACGGCAACCCCGCCGACAACCCCGCCGACCCATTCTTTTGCGAAGTGATCGTTCATGACAGCTGACCGACCGGCCTCCACGAGCCCGCCCGTTCTTACCTTCATCGTCCCCGCCTACAACATGGCCCAGCATCTGCCGACCTGCCTGGATTCGCTCCTGAGCCGGGAGGGGGAGGACCTGGAGGTCATCGTGGTCGATGACGGATCCACCGATGCCACAGCGCAGGTAGTGCAGTCATATCAGGCACGCCATCCGCACACTGTCCGCCTGATCAGCCAGACCAACAAGGGCCACGGCGGCGCGGTCAACACGGGTCTGGCAGCCGCCCAGGGCAGCTATATCAAGGTGGTCGATGCCGACGACTGGGTGGACCCGACCTCCCTGAGTCTGGTTCTGGACCAACTGCGCAACCAGTCGCGACGTTCGAATCCGGTGGACATGGTGGTCACCAACTATGTCTATGAAAAGGAAGGCCGCAAGCACAAGCGGGTCATCAACTTCCGCAGCGTCATGGACCCGGGACGGGTGCTGGACTGGAACCATCTGCGGCGGTTCGGGCTGGCCCAGTACATGATCATGCATGCCCTGATCATGCGCACTGAGGTGCTCCGCCAGGCCCACACCCGCCTGCCCGAACACACCTACTACGTGGACTTCATCTACTCCTATCAGCCCCTGCCCTGGGTGCACACCCTGCTCTACCTGGACACGGATTTCTATCGTTACCACACCGGCCGTCAAGGCCAGTCAGTGCAGACCTCGATCATGATCGCCCGGGTTTCACAACTGCTGCTGGTCAACGGGCTCATGGCTGACTCCACGCCTGAACCAGGGACGGTTCCCCGTGGACTTTATCGTTATATGATCCACTATCTGTCCATTAACTGCGTGGTGACCTCGGTCTTCCTGATTCTTTCGCGCAAGCCCAGCAACTACCGAAACAAGGACATGCTCTGGCGAAGGCTGGAGCACCGCTCCCCCGTCATCGCCTCCGACGTGCGCTCCACCCTGCTCTGCCGGATGATCAACATGCCGGGCAGGCCGGGCCGCTTGGCCATTCGCCTGGGTTACAAGGCCGCCGAGGCCGCCATGGGCTTCAACTGATCGCCCACCCGCGGCAGGAGCACACAGAGGCTGAACCAGTGATGTTCGGTCCGCAGGGTCATCTCGCCCTGATAGCGGTGGGCTATGTGCCGAATGGACTTGACCCCGTAGCCATGCAGGCCATCCTCAGTCCTGGTCTTGGTGGTGGCCAGCTCGCCATTGCCTTTCCAATTCAGGGGCGATGCGAAGTAGTTTTCAATGCGAATCACCACGAATTGTCCCCGGGCATACAGGGCCACCTTGATCAGGCGGCGGTCGGGTTCCTCAACCTTCCTCAAAGCCTCAATGGCATTGTCCAAGGCGTTGCCGAAGAGGGTGGAGACATCCATGGGCGACATCCCCTCCAAGAGGGAGCCCTCAGCCACCATGGTCAGGGTGATCCCCTCTTCGGAGCAGATGCGCTCCTTGGTTGACATGACCACGTCCAGGATGGGGTTGCCGGTGTGCTGCTGCGACCCGTACCGCCCGACTGCAGCCTCCAGCTCCTCGAAATCCTGGGACTTGCGCTCAGGGTCCATCTGCGAGCGCAAGGCGGCGATCTGATGCTTGAGGTCGTGGGCGAGCCTGCCCATGGCCTCCAGATTTTCCTTGGATCGTATGTACTCCCGATGCTGGCTGTAAGCCCGGGCGTTGATGGAGGCCAGCTCGGCGCTGGTATGGCTCTCCCGCAGCTGTTCCTGCTGGGCGTAGAGCATGGCAAAGCCGCACAGATCCACCAGCGTGCGGATGTAGAAGACCTCCAGGCCGACCCGACCGGAGAAGGGGGTGTTGGTGGAGACGAAACTCAGGTTGGACATGGCGAAAGTAACCACAGCGATGACTGCAGCCATGAAGACGCTGCGTCCTGGCACAGAAGGCTGGGCATTAGCGAAGTTGCGCCGTTCCGCCACCCAGGCCAGCAGCCCTACGCCCCCGTAGATCAGCACCAGCAGCATCAGGGAGGCCGGGTCGTACAGGCTGTGGCTGGAAGGACGCATGAAGGAGTCCAGCTGCCAGTGCAGGGAGGCAACCAGCTCGGCCAGGACGAAGGCACGGGCCAGCAGATAGGCCCCATCCAACGGACGCAACCCCGAAGCCAGCATGATGATGGCATACATGCAGGCCACGGCCAGGCACATGCTGATGATCCAGAAAGCGATAGGCAGGGTGCCGGCCCAGTACTGGACCCCGATGAGCACGGCCAGACCGGGCAGAAGCACAGCCACCATTCTTAGGCGTGAGGTCCTCACCCCGATGGCCAGCAGATAGACCAGGCAACCCAGCCACTCGCTGATGGCCGTATAGAGCCGGGGGATGTCGGGCAGGGCATTGAGGATGTGGGTGCTGGTCATGGCCGACCTGCCACATAGGCGGTCAGAGCCGTCATGAAGGCCTTCTTGCGGGGTCGGCTGACCCTCAGCCGCTGGCCGGTAGACATGATGCAGTCCTGGTCCTCCATGCCCGTCACATGGGCTAGGTTGACCAGGTAACAGGAGTTGGAGCGGAAGAATCCTTGCTGGTCCAGCTGGCCCTCCAGGCTTTTCAGCGTGCTGTTCGTGGTCAGTGAGGAATCCAAGGTGTGAATGACGCTGCTGTGGCGGACGGATTCGATGAAAACGATGTCCTTGAGGGGGATCCTGGTGGATCGGGCACCCTCGGTGATCAGAATGGACAGGTCCACGCGTCCGCGCACCTGGGCGATGGACCGGTCCAGCTCCTGGGAGAAGGCGAACCAGGGCAGGGGCTTGAGCAGGTAGGAGAGAGCGCCCACCTCATAGCCGTTGATGGCGTATTGGGGGGCGGAGGTGATGAAGACGATGACCACCGACTCGTCACGGGCGCGCACCCTACGGGCCACTTCGATTCCGTCCATGGGGGTCATCTGAATGTCCAGAAGGAGGATGTCATATACGGGTCGATAGCCATCCGCAAAAGCCTTGCCTTCGGTGAAGACGCTGACCGTCAGTTCTTCCTGACGTTCCTTGCGGTAACGGCTCAGGTAATTGACCATGGTCCGACAGCTGATGGAGTCGTCATCCACCACTGCGATTCTGATCATCCTGGCACACACTCCTTACCCCGTCGACCAAGGACCCATGGCCGCCGTTATCACCGTTCTTCAATGATATCGGAGATGTCCGCATGGCAGACCCCGCTTGCCTGAAGCCGAACGCTGACAAGCAGGGGGGTTGGCTTGAAAAAAGCAAACAAGTTTGAACTACTCGTTTTGTACGTTGCGAATGAATTCTCACTTGTGGACGGGCACGATTAGAGTCGAAACATGTCTACCTTCGCACCCTCTTCGTCCTGGAAACCCTCCACCTGGCTGGCCCGTCTGATGCTGCTGATGGCCGCGGCCGCCTGGGGGGCCGGATACACCTTCGAAAAGGTTGCCATGGAGACCCTGACCGTTCGCTGGCTGATGGGCATTCGCATCCTCTGCGCCATCGTCATCATGACACCCTTTTTGCTGCCCCGGCTGCGCAGAACCGGGGCCATACACACCCTGGTACCGGGGCTGATTCTGGGGATCAGTTACTGGGCGGCCTTCAGCCTGCAGATGATGGGGCTGACCACCATCGCTCCGGGCCGGAACTCCTTCCTGACGGCCACCTACTGCATCTTTGTGCCCTTCCTGGTCTGGATCATGGCCCGCCGACGGCCGGCCCTGAGGCACTTCGTCGCGGCCGCCATCTGCATCCTGGGCGTGGCTCTGATCTCGCTGCCGGCCCAAGGCGGGGGACAGGGGCTGGTTCTGAGCACTGGCGACCTGCTGACTCTGGCCGGCGCCCTGCTCTACGGGGTCAACCTGGTGATCACCGGTTTCCTAACCAAGAAGTTTGATGCCCCCACGCTGACCTACCTGGAGCTCCTCTTCGGCGGCATGCTCTTCCTGGTCTGCGCGCTGATCTTCGATCCCTTGCCCACTGCGGCCGACTTCACGCCCTCGACCCTGGGTTCCATGATGTATCTGACGCTGATCTCGACCCTGATGGCTCAGAACTTCCAGAACATTGCCTTCTCCAGGGTCCCCGCCGCCCAAGGTTCGCTGATCCTGTGCTCGGAGAGCCTGTTCGGCATGCTGGTCTCGGTACTGGTCCTGCACGAGGAGCTGACGGCCACCCATCTGCTGGGCTTCGCCATCATCTTCGCCGCCATCATCCTGTCCGAGGTCAGGCTTCACCCACGCCGGTCGTCGGCGGATTCCTCTGCACCGGTGTCCTCCTCCCGGTAGGATGCCCCAGGCAAGAGGTCATAGGGCATCTGCCGCTTGATCAGGTAGAAGACCAGCAGGAGCAGGGCCAGGATGCGCGTCGCAGTCTGAACCTTGCCGGTCCAAGGGCCGAAGACAGCCAGGATGACTGCAGTCCTGAACAGATAGAAGAGGAAGCGGGACCAGCCATGCCGCTGCTTGGTTTCGACGGTCATGTGGGTGAAGGTGGCGCCCAGCGTCCGTCCCCGGCGGGGCAGGGGTATGAGTAGTTCAAAGATCAGCAGCATGGCCAGATCCACCACGGTCCCGAACACATCCAGAGCGGATGGGGCGATCAGCAATCCGCCAAAGCGGTAGTGACCATCCAGCTGATAGGTGCCCAGGCGATGGACCGCATAGGTCACGCCCATCCCCAGAGACAGGGACAGAATGGTGGCCAGAAGCAGATCCAAAGCCAGGGAGACGGCACGGTGTATGAATCCGGGATTGGTGACCAGCTGGGCAGCGTCAGCCTGACGAGTGGGAACGAGCTTGTTGGCCACCATGGCCACCAGATAGCCGATCAGAGCGCCTGAAGTGTTCCAGATCAGGTCGTCCACATCGAAGAGGCGGTAGGCGCAGCCCACGATGCCGAAAACTCCGGTCAGCTGGGCCGTTTCGATGAAGAGGGAGACCAGGAAGGCAACCGGCAAGGCCAGGATGAAGCGCCAGCGGAAGACCCGCCCCATGATGAAGCCCAGAGGCAGGAAGAAGGCCACATTGAGCAGGATCTGCAGCATGGCCATCCGCCCGCCTGTCCTCAGGTCGGCCAGGAACTGCATGGGATTGAGCTGGGGGGTCAGATGATGGGTGGCGCAGAAGGCGGCACGGTCGTCGGGCATGGGCCAGAGGGTGAAGAAGACCAAGGCCAGCAGGTATAAGACGGTCAGGTAGGCCGCCATGGCTGCTGTCAGCCGGAGCCGGTGATAGCGGTTGTAGATCAGGGCAAGAATGGGCAGGGTCAGGATCAGCGAGGCCAGGGGCCAAAAGACCAGAGATATGCCGAAGGAGCCGCTGAAGTAGTCCAGGTATGTCGAGAGCACAATTCCAGTCTAAATCGTGCTTAGGCCTATCGACCGATTGACTGCGCCGACGAAGAGCTCAGTCGTCGCCCAAGGTTACGTGGATGCCGCCAACCAGGGAGCTGACCAGGTTGTAGAGAAAGGCAAAAATGGTGACCAGAGCCACTACTATGACGATCTCGAAGATAGAGAAAATGGTCACCGAGCTCAGGACCGTCCCCAAGCTCAGCACCTGGCCCAGGTCGAAGCCACCCGCATCCAGGCCTGTCTTGGAGATGACCTGGGTCAGGTTGTCAAAGAGCCCCATAGCATTGAGCAGGATCCAGAGCAGGGCGGCGGCCACCACCTGGATGATGGCCCCGGCGATGGACAGCAGGAAGGTGACCTTGGCCACGGACCAAGGTTCCAGCCGGGTCAAGGACAGCTGCATGCGCCGGGCCCGAGGCACGTGAGGACGCGTGGTTGAAGAGGCCTTGACCGGACCGGCAGCAGAAGCTGCGGCTCTTACGGAACGCCCTGATGCCGTCCGGCCGGCAGCAGAAGCCGGGGGAGTGGCCGATGATGGTCGGCGGGACTCGTCCTTTTCGGATTCATCAGCCTTGGTCTTTCCGGTTTTGGGCTTTGCTGTACCCTTCTTACCGGTACCGGCCTTGGCCTGCTTCTGATCATCCTGGCTCATCGGCACTCCTTGATCCTTGCATTCACCAGTCCGCGCACACCGCCGCAGGACCTGCACGACTTCTTACGAGGCTACCAGTCTTGTCAGACTGGTAGCGGACCTGCTCAGTCCTCTTGGGCCAGACCTTGGCCGTCGCCGGTTCCGGTGGTGGCGATGGGCTGATCCTTGGCCGCCAGGGGAGCTGCAGGAGCCACGTCAACCTGACCGCTACTCTCCTCCTGATCGTCACGCTCGGCATTGCGGGCGATGGAGAGGATCTCATCGCCTTTATCGGGCTTGGCCAGGGTGACCCCCTGGGTGTTGCGGCCGGTCCGCTTGACCTCGGCCACATCGGAGCGGATGACCTTGCCGGACTTCATGATGGCCATGATCTGATCGTCCTCGTTCACCACCAGGGCGCCGACCAGAGAACCACGGCCCTCGACCATGGCTATGGCCTTGACGCCGTAGCCGTTGCGGCCCTGCAGGCGGTACTCGCTCAGAGCGGTGCGCTTGGCGAAGCCCTCGTCGGTGACCACCAGCAGATCATCCCCGGACTCCTTGGCGATCACGTCCATGCTCAGCAGTTCGTCGCCGGGGCGGAACCGCATGCCTTGGACGCCAGCGGTCTGCCGTCCCATGGGCCGCAGGGTGGAGTCGTCGGCCGGGAAGCGCACGCTCATGCCCTTGCGGGAGACCAGGATGATCTCGTCGTCGGCATTGCAGAGGCCGGCGCCCACCAGCTCGTCGCTCTGGGGCACCTCCTGCCCGTCCTCGTCGGTGACGGTGCCCAGCTCCATCAGCCGCACAGCGATCAGGCCGCCTTGGCGTGGCGAATCATACTCGGCCAGACGGGTCTTCTTGACCCGTCCGGTCCGGGTGGCCAGGACCAGATAGTCGGCATCGTCGTAGCCATGCAGGGAAAGGACCTGTTCGATCCGCTCGTCCGGGCCCAGCTGGAGCAGATTGGCCACATGCTGTCCCTTGGAGTCGCGGGAGCCCTCGGGCAGCTCATAGGCTTTGAGCCGGTACACCCGCCCCTTGTTGGTGAAGAAGAGCAGCCAGTTGTGGGTGCTGGTCAGGAAGAAGTGGTCCACCACGTCGTCCTCGCGCAGCCTGGCCCCGCGGATGCCCTTGCCGCCGCGGTGCTGGGCCCGGTATTCGTCGGCCTTGGTCCGCTTGACGAAGCCGGAGTGGGTGACGGTGACCACCACCTGCTCATCAGCGATCAGGTCCTCCACGTTCATCTCGCCCGAGTATGGGACGATCCGGGTGCGCCGCTCGTCGCCGTACTTGTCGACGATCTCGTCCAGCTCGTCGCCCACGATGGTGCGCTGGCGCTCGGGGTGGGCCAGAATGTCGTTGTAGTCGGCGATCTTGCGCATGAGATCCTCATGCTCGTCCAGGATCTTCTGCCGTTCCAGGGCGGCCAGACGGCGCAGCTGCATGGCCAGGATGGCATCGGCCTGGACCTCGTCCACATCCAGCAGCTCCATCAGGCCAGTGCGGGCCGTCTCCACATCCTTGGAGGCGCGGATCAGGGCGATGACCTGGTCGATCATGTCCAGGGCCTTCAGATACCCCTGCAGGATGTGGTCGCGATCCTCGGCCTCCCGCTTCAGATAGCGGGTGCGCCGCTCGACCACATCCAGCTGGTGGTCCACCCAGTGACGGATGAAGGCATCCAGACTCAAGGTCCTGGGGACCCCGTCCACCAGGGCCAGCATGTTGGCCCCGAAGGTTTGCTGCAGCTGGGTGTGCTTGTAGAGGTTGTTGAGGACCACCTTGGGCACGGCATCACGCTTGAGCACCAGGACCAGGCGCTGGCCGGTACGGCCCGAGGTCTCATCGCGCATGTCGGCGATGCCCTGGATCTTGCCGTCGCGCACCGCCTCGCGGATGGAGGAGGCCAGCCGGTCGGGGTTGACCTGGTAGGGCAGCTCGGTGACCACCAGGCACATCCTTCCGCGGATCTCCTCGGTGTTGACCACGGCCCGCATGGTGATCAGGCCGCGTCCGGTCCGGTAGGCCTGCTCGATGCCCTTGTGACCCAGAATGGTGGCGCCGGTAGGGAAGTCCGGTCCCTTGATGATGGCGATCAGGGCGTTGAGCAGCTCCTCCTTGGAGGCCTCGGGATGCTCCAGTGCCCAGTGCACGCCCTTGGATACCTCGCGCAGGTTGTGCGGAGGGATGTTGGTGGCCATGCCCACGGCGATGCCGGCTGATCCATTGACCAGCAGGTTGGGGAAGCGGGAGGGCAGAACCGTAGGCTCCTGGGTTTTCCCGTCGTAGTTGGGGATGAAATCGACCGTGTCCTTGTCGATGTCGCGCACCATCTCCATGGCCAGGGGGGCCATACGGCACTCGGTGTACCTCATGGCGGCCGCCGGGTCGTCGCCGGGGGAGCCGAAGTTGCCCTGGCCGTCCACCAGCGGGTAGCGCATGGACCAGGACTGGGCCAGACGCACGATGGTGTCATAGATGGCCGCATCGCCATGGGGGTGGTACTTGCCCATGACGTCGCCCACCACGCGCGAGCACTTGTTGTAGCCGCGGTCGGGCCGGTATCCGCCGTCGTACATGGCGTAGATGACCCTGCGGTGAACCGGCTTCATGCCGTCGCGGACATCAGGCAGGGCCCGCTCCACGATCACAGACAGGGCATAGGACAGGTAGGATTCCCGCATCTCCTGCTGGAGGTCAATGGGCTGAATCCGCTCGCCCTTAAGGAGGCCATAATCGGTGTTGTCCATCTCCTGGGGGCTGAGCGGCTCGCGGGACCCGTCGGGCAGGTTGAGGCCGTCCTGGTCCGGGCTGTTGTCATTGTTGTTATCGTCTGCCAAAATCGATCCTTAGCTCAAATGGTGAAAAGGGAGAGGCATCCGTCTCAGGCGTCGATGAAACGGGCGTCGTGGGCGTTGCGCTGGATGAACAGACGCCGAGGTTCGACCTCGTCGCCCATGAGCATGGTGAAGGTCTCGTCGGCCTGTTCGGCGTCATCGATGCGGATCTTCTTGAGGATGCGGTGATCCGGATCCATGGTGGTCTCCCAGAGCTCCTGGTAGCTCATCTCGCCCAGACCCTTGTAACGCTGGATCCCTTCGCCCTTGGGCAGCTGTCGGCCGGAGGCCTTGCCCTCGGCCAGGACCCTGTCGCGCTCGGCATCGGTGTAGACGAAGCTGTGGGGCCCCTTGGTCCACTTGAGCCGGTAGAGCGGGGGCATGGCCACGTAGACGTAGCCAGCCTCGATCATGGGCCGCATGTAGCGGAAGAAGAGGGTCAGATTCAGGGTGGCGATGTGGGCGCCGTCCACATCGGCGTCGGCCATGATGATGACCTTGTGGTAGCGCACCTTGTCGATGTTGAAGTCCTCGCCGTATCCGCCGCCCACAGCCGTGATCAGGGATTCGATGGTGTCGGACTTCATCATGCGGTCCAGACTGGCCCGCTCCGTGTTGAGGATCTTGCCGCGCAAGGGCAGGATGGCCTGGGTCATGGGGTTGCGCCCCTGGATGGCCGAGCCGCCTGCGGAGTCGCCCTCCACGATGAACAGCTCGCACTCCTCGGGGTCGCTGGACTGGCAGTCCTTGAGCTTGTCGGGCATGCCGGCCGTCTCGAAGATGGACTTGCGGCGAGTGTTCTCGCGGGCCTTCTTGGCCGCGATCCTGGCCCGGGAGGCCTCCATGGCCTTCTGGATGATGGACTTGGCCTCGCCGGGATGGGCGTCGAACCAGTCGCTCAGCCTTTCGGTCATGACCCGCTGGACGAAGGTCTTGGCCTCGGAGTTGCCCAGCTTGGTCTTGGTCTGGCCCTCGAACTGCGGATTGGTCAGCTTGACGGAGACCACGGCGGTCAACCCCTCGCGCACGTCATCGCCCGAGAGGTTGTCATCCTTGTCCTTGAGGATGTTCTTGTCCCGGGCGTAGCGGTTGATCATGCTGGTCAGAGCTGCACGGAACCCCTCTTCGTGGGTGCCGCCCTCGGTGGTCGCGATGGTGTTGGCGAAAGTGTGGACCGACTCCGAGTAGGCGGTGGTCCACTGCATAGCCACCTCGGCGGAGATGCCCAGCTTCAGGTCCTCGGCCTCGAAGTCGATGACCTCGGCCTCCACAGGCGTGGCCTTCCTGACCTTGACCAGGTAGTCCACATAGTCCTTGATGCCGTTGGCATACTGGTAGCTGACGGACTGGCCCTTCTGCTCAGGGGTCTGCTCCTCGCCCGCCACCTCGTCACCGGCCTGGTTGTTGGGGCGCAGATCGGTCAGGGTGATTCTCAAGCCCTTGTTGAGGAAGGCCATCTGCTGGAAACGGCTGCGCAGGGTCTCGAAGTCGTAGACCGTGGTCTCGAAGATTTTGGGATCGGCCCAGAAGGTCACGGAGGTGCCGGTGCCCTCGTCCGGTCCCATGGCCTGATCCTTGGACAGGGGAGCGGTGGGCTTCTGGTTGTGGAAACTCTGATGCCAGTGGTAACCCTGACGGCGCACCTGGACGTCGATCCGGGTGGACAGGGCGTTCACCACGGAGATGCCCACGCCGTGCAGGCCGCCCGAGACCGCGTAGCCGCCGCCGCCGAACTTGCCGCCGGCATGCAGCTTGGTCATGACCACCTCGACGCCGCTCTTGCCCTCGCCTGGCACCTCGTCCACAGGTATGCCACGGCCGTTGTCGTCCACCCGGATGCCGTTGTCGGGCAGGATGGTGACTTCAATGTGATCAGCGTACCCGGCCAGAGCCTCGTCGACCGAGTTGTCGACGATCTCGTAGACCAGATGGTGCAGGCCCCTGGGACCTGTAGAACCGATGTACATACCGGGACGGACGCGAACCGCCTCCAGCCCCTCCAGCACTTTCAGATCGCTGGCGTCATAGTGTTCGGGGGAGAGCGAGTCATCCAGCTGCGCGTCGTCCAGCTGATCCTGGCCCGTCATGCCGTCATCCTGAGGCTTGTCCTCCTCATGCTCCCGGCCCTCTTGCGGGGTCCGGGACGGGTCAGTGTTGAGATCTGCCACGGATAGTCCTTTCTGCACCCCCATGGTCGCCCACTGACGACAAAGCAGCTTCCGTTCGTGGTCGAGCGGGGGATCGAGTCATGGTCACCAGGTTCCAAATCGTCCATAAAGGGGCCTTGGAAGCGTTTGACCCTATAACCTATAGATTACCAGCGCTAGGGGACTTTAGGCTGACAGAAAGCTGGGAAGACGGTATCCGCAGATTATGGGTTCACCCGTAGGTGTCGCGCACGCCTCGGCCCGGCGGATCGAACCGTGAACGGCGAAAGCTGTAGTTGTGGGGGCCGGTCACCCGGATCTGCTTGACCGGCATGCCCAGCCGCTTGACAATGGTCGCCTTGAGCTGGGGGACCAGGTAGGTCAGCTGGGTGGCCCAGACTGTGGTCTGCGCCTGGATGATCAGCACGCCCTCCCGGTAGGAGACCACTCTCGAATGGGCGGCGATGCCGGGTCCCACCACACTGTCCCACTGGTTGCGCAGCCGGGCCACCTTCAGATGGCTGGTCCACCCGCTCCCGGCAGCCAGGCTGGTCACCACTCCTCCCAGTTTGGCGGGGTCGCGGCCTGGCTTGCCGAATGCATACCAGGCCTTGCGGGAGTCATCCTCCCGCTGCCGACGAGTAGCCGCCCGTCGCGTGCAATCCTCGAAGACCAAGGCCGGCAATCGACGCTGGTCCAGGTGCAGGGTCTCAACCATGGGAGCCTTCATGACAGGTCGTTCCCCTCTGGCCCATCCTTCATATCCGAGTCGTCATGAGCCGTCCCTCTGGTTCGACGCAGATCCTGCATGGCACTGGCGATGGCCGGATCCTGGGCAGCCGGATCGGATGGCTGCACGGGCCTCAGTGCGGACACATCCACCAAGCTGGCACCCTGCAGGGAGGGGATATCGCTGTCGGCGGCCACAGTGATCAGCACCTGGTCCTGCTGGCGGGCAAAGTCCAGGATCTGATCCCTGCGGCCCCGATCCAACTGGGCGAAGACATCATCCAGAATGACGATCGGCTCCAGGGCGCGACGATCCTTGACCACCTGCAGCAGAGCCAGCCTCAGAGCCAGGGCCAGGGTCCACATCTCACCGTTGGAGGCGAACTCCCTGGCAGGCATGCCGTTGAGGGTGAAGGCCAGATCATCGCGCTGGGGGCCGATCAGATTGGTGCCCCGGGCCACTTCTCCCGGGTATATCCGCTGAAAGTGGCGGCTGACGGCCTCGGCGACCTCGGGACCGGTCTGCCCATCGGGTCCTATCTCCTCCAGGGAGGGCCGGTAGGTCAATCGAGCATCCTGATCAGGGCCTGCCAGCCGACCATACAGATCACTGAAGGGCTGGTCCAGAGCCTCTACCAGAGCCGCCCGTCGTCGGCTCAGATCCAGCCCGGTGCGAATGAACTGCCCAGTCCATACCTCCAGGCCGGACAGGGCTGCGTCACGCCCGTCACCCGAGGGGTCGCGGCCCGCCTGGGAGAGCTGCTTGAGCAGGGCGGCGCGCTGCCTGGCCACATGGCGAAAATCCTGCCGAACCTGGAAGTAGTCGGCATCGAGCTGGCTGCCGGCCTGGTCCAGCACGGCCCGCCTGACTGCCGGCTCTCCGGAGACCATTAGCTGATCCTCGGGGCTGAAGGTCACGCAGGGCACCCGGCCTACCAGGTCACGCTGATAGAGGGAAGGCCCGCCGTTGATTCTTCCCCGGTTGGCCCCCTTGGCGGCAATCGTCAGCTCATAGTCGGTGGCAGTCCCGTCCTGCTCCAGCCTGGCCCTGACAGTGGCCTTGGACTGCCCACGCTCTACCAGGGGCAGCGAGGATGAGGTCCTATGGCTGCCGCCGGTGGACAGGACCTCGATGGCTTCGACCAGGTTGGTCTTGCCTAGGCCGTTGCGCCCCTCCAGAATGGTCACTCCGGGCTCCAGATCGAGGACGCAATGCTCCCAGGAACGGAAATGATCCAGAACCAGACGGGAGATGTGCACGGCGATCGTTCCTCGAACCTGCCCGGGTGTCAGTTGTTGAAACGCATGGGCACCAGCAGGTACCGGTAATCCATGGACTCCTCGGAATCCTGCTCCTGCTGGCCGTTGAACTCCACGGCCTTGACCGCCGAGGTCATTTTGATGCGGACATAGGGCTCGGCGATGGCGCCCAGCCCGTCGATCAGATAGCTGGGATTGAAGGCCACCGTGATGTCCTCGCCATCTAGATCCGCCTGCAAAACCTCATGGGCCTGTGCCTCGTCAGCTGTGCCTGCGCTCAGGGTCACCTCATTGCCGGAGAAGACCATGCGAATAGGGGCGTTGCGTTCGGCGACCAGGGCCACGCGCTTGATGGCATCGATCAGATCCTGCCGAGCGATGACCGCCTGGATGGGGTACTCGTCCGAAAAGAGACGATCCACGGCCGGAAATTCCCCATCAATCAACTGGGTGGTGGATATCTTGCCGGCGTTTTCCACGCCCATGATGGTGGGGTTGTCAGCCTCGTAATCCATGGTCACGTTCTGGTGTTCGTCGAGGGAGCGCGCGATGTCTCGCAGCAGAGAACCGCGGATCAGCATCGAGGTGGAGAAGTCGGCGTCGCGAGGAGTCCAGGTGAAGCTCGAACGGGACAGCCTGAAACGGTCGGTGGCGGTCATGACCACCTTGTCCCCGCTGATTTCGGTTTTTACGCTAGTCAGGACTGGACGGCTCTCTTCCCGGGAAACTGCGACGATGGATTGGGAGATAGATTGGATAAAGGTCTCAGCATCCACCTGGCCCATGGGTTCGGGAACGGCAGGGAGGTCGGGATACTCGCTGTCAGGCATCAGCTGCAGGGAAAAAGTGGATTTGCCCGAAGTGATGGTCATCTTGGATCCCTCGGTTGATAGGTAGGTCTTCTCCGAAGGCAGTGATTTAGTGATGTCCGCTAGAAGTTTGCCCAACACCAGAGCCGTTCCGGATTCGTCGATGCCTGCCTCGATGTGGTTTCTCGCCGAAACCTCGTAATCGAAAGCAGAGAGCTTCAATGTTCCGTCAGAGGCTTCCATTCTCACGCCCGCCAGAATCGGCGAAGCCGGTCGGGAAGGGATGATGCGGGTGGTCCAAGCCACTGCATCTGAGAGTGCGGATGAATTCACTTCTACTTTCATGGGAGCCTTCTTGTCGATGAATGAACTGGACTCATTCTATCGAATAGGCCTGGGGATGTGGTTGGAGTGAAGAAGTGTGCTTGAATGTGACGATGATCATTGCATAAATATACATAGAGTCATCGTAATAAGCTCGGTGGATGGTGTGGATAAGTTTCTAAATCCTTGCAATGCGGTGGATATACCTCCTCCAGGCGTTGTGGATAAGTGGTGAGATCGATGTGACTAAAAAGCCAAATTATCCACAAGGTCGGATTTTTGCTGAGTTATCCACAAATGCATGGTGGTTATTCGCTGAAGATCCACCACTTGTCCCCGGAAAATCGGTGGGTTATTCCCAAGGTTTGCCCACATCTGGGGATAAGAAGGTGGATATCTTTTTCTGGTGATCCACACTGGTGCCTGCGTGTCGCATCAATTCTGAGGCTGCTTGAGCCGGACAGTCAGTTCCATGACGTAGTTGTAAATCTCTCGCTTTTCCTGCATCTCATTGGAGATACGCGTGTAGGCGTGCATGACTGTCGTGTGGTCGCGGCCGCCGAAGACCTCGCCGATGTCTACCAAGGACATGCTGGTCATTTCCCGGGCCAAGTACATGGCGATCTGCCGGGCCAGGGCAATGTTCTTGGTACGCGTACGGCCGACGATATCGTCAAAGGTCAGATGGAAGTATTTGGCCACCTGGGAGATGATGTCGGTGGGCTTGATCTCTACGTCCGTAGAGAAGAAGTCCTGCAGGGTCTGTTCGGCCAGAGCTGTGGTGACCGGCTGGTTATTGAGGCTGGCCACGGCGGTGACACGGGTCAGGGCGCCCTCAAGCTCTCGGATGTTCTCGGTGAAGCGTTCCGCGATCAGATCCAGGACCTCGTTGGGAATGCTGACCCCGTTCATGGAGGCCATCATTCTCAGGATGGCCACCCGGGTCTCCCGGTCTGGCGGCTTGACGTCCACGGTCAGGCCCGAGTCGAAGCGCGAGATCAGTCGCGATTCGAAGCCTTTCAGATTCTTGGGGGCCACGTCCGAGGCGATGACGATGCGCTTGTTGGCGTCGTGCAGGGCGTTGAAGGTGTGGAAGAACTGGTCCAGGGTGGCTTCCTTGCCCCCCAGGAACTGGATGTCATCGATAAGGAGCACATCCACCTGCCGGTAGCGGCGGTTGAATTCCGCGATCTGGCCCGAGCCTTGGGTTGAGTTCTGCAGGGCGTCGATGAACTCGTTGGTGAATTCCTCCGAGTTGACGTACCGGACCTTGAGCGAAGGATCCTTAACCAGGGCATAGTTGCCAATGGCGTTGAGCAGATGGGTCTTGCCCAGACCCGAACTGCCATAGATGCACAGGGGATTAAAGTCCTGGCCCGAGCCTTCGGCCACGGCCAGGGCCACGGTCCGCGCGAAGCGGTTGGAGTCGCCAGGGACGAAGGTATCGAAAGTGGCGTTCTTGTTCAGATGAGTCTGCGGATCGCGCTCCACCCGGTTCTGGCTCATGGGGAAGCGAGGCACGGTAAAAGCGGGCCGAGACGTTGCCCGCTCGGCCTCGGTCTGCTGATCGGCATCGGCGCTGGCCGTGGATCTGGTAGCGGGGGAGGATTCGGACAGCTCGGCCTGCATGTCCAAAGTCATGGGCACGTAGGTGCCCTGATGGAAATCATTGGCCGAGACGATCGGGGTTTTGGCGGTTCCTGCGGTCTCAGGCCTCCAATTTGAACGGGTCTCTGTGTCGGAGGAGGATCGGCCGGTGCTGTTCTGGCGCTGGTAGTCGCCGTATGGATCCTGGGCTGGGCCGGGGACCTGACGGAACTCGCCGCTTCCCGGGGCGGAGCCAGCCATGGCGGATGCGCGTTGGTCGTTCTGTTGGTCGGCAGCCATCTGCTTGGCCATCTGCTCAGGGTAGACGATTTTGATGGCCGGGAACATTTCCTGATTGGTGACAAGTTGCAATGCGCTGAGGACGGGCTGGCTGAGCGGTCCCTGAATAGCTTCCTGGGTGGCCTTGGAGGAGACCCGCAGAACGATGGTGGTGCCGAAGACCGCCTCGGGGGTGATGTCTTCAAGCCAGCCCTTGTCCCTGGAGGTCAGCGAACTGCTGTAGCGGAGCACCTGCAGGACCGCATCCCAGATTCTCTTGGCCTGGGCAGCGGCATCCAGCGGATCCTGCGCCATCAGTGTGCTCCTCTCTTCTCGACGACGGATTTCCCGTGTTTCCTGCTTCTCTCAAAGTCGACAGTAGCCCATTGTTACACCGACTTTGCGCGGTTATCCACAGGATAGCGTGTTGTGTCTGCGCTGAATGTGAATAACAGTGATGTAATTTGTGGATAAGTGAGGATGCGCTTTCTCGCGCCATGACAGGGTTTGTGCAGGATACGAGGCGGTCCTTGTCATCTGAGGGGCGGATGCCTGTTTGACTCCGTCCCGGCTCCTGTGTACCGTGATATAGCTTGACTCATAACGAGCCGTACTCGAGTATGTCTACACACGGGAGCAACGAATTATGAAGAGGACATTCCAGCCCAATAACCGCCGTCGTCACATGAAGCACGGGTTCCGCGCTCGCATGCGCACCCGATCTGGCCGCGCTCTGATCAATCGTCGCCGGGCCAAGGGCCGTCGGACGCTCTCCGCCTGAATCGGATTTCGATCCTTTCGCAAAAGGTGGAACGGCTGAGGAGCCACCGGGAGTTCACGGCGGTGCTCAGGCGACACCATCGGGTCAGCAGCCGGGATCTGGTCATTCATTATTCGATCCCTGGATCTGACCAGACGGTGACCCCGCTGCCGGTGGCATCGGTTGCGCACGAAGGGCGGCATGACATCCTGCCTGCGGGCAGACGCCGCATGGGGCTCGCTGTATCCAAAAATGTAGGCAAGGCCGTGACTAGGAACAAGGTCAAGCGCAGATTCAGGCAACTTGCCGGATCCAAGGAGGGCCTGCTGCCATCCTCCTGTGATCTGGTCATGCGCGCCAAGCCCAGCGCTGCCAGAGCCACCTATGAGCAGCTGGAGGAGCAAGTGGACAGGCTCTTCCGTGACCTTATGCGCAAGACTGGCAAGATTGCCGGCGGCTCTGAAGGGCGAATGCAATCAGGTTTGCAGCTCGTCGGGTCCAAGCGTCAACCGGCTCAACGGCTGGAAGCCAATGAAGGATGCAGGGCATGAGCGGCCTGGCCTCCCGGGCTCTGCAGGGTGCAGTCCGCTGGTATCAGCGCCACATCTCACCCCTCTCGCCGCCGCAGTGCCGTTACTACCCGACCTGCTCCCAGTACGCTCTGACCGCTCTGAGGCGGTTCGGGGCCTTGCGTGGAACCATCCTGGCCGTTCTGCGGCTATTGCGCTGCACGCCTTTCAACAACGGCGGGATCGATGACGTGCCCCAGAGGTTTTCCATCTTCTATCGGTTCCCGTGGTCCAAGGCCCATGAGGAGGCCCGGCTGACCCCCATGGCCCCAGACAAGGAGACGGCCTGACAATGTTCCAGAACAACGACACTTTCACTTTCGATACGGGCATATACGGCTTCTTCTATAAGATCCTCTACCCCATCGAGTGGCTCATGACCTACATCATGACCTACTGCCACAAGTTCCTGACCCTGATCGGGCTCCATAAGGGTCCCGGGGTGGCCTGGGCGCTTTCGGTAGTGATGCTGGTGCTGGTCGTCAACCTCTGCGTGCTGCCGCTCTTCATCAAGCAGCTGCGATCCATGCAAAAGATGCAGGCCCTGCAGCCCAAGCTGATGAAGATCCAGAACAAGTACCGCAACAAGAAGGATCCAGCCAGCCGAGAGGCCATGAGCCGGGAGACCATGAAGGTCTACCAGGATAACCATGCCAACCCCATGAGTTCCTGTCTGCCCGCGCTGGTCCAGGGCCCGGTCTTCATGACCATGTTCTACGTGCTTTCGGCTGTGCCCTTCATCGCCCGGGGCAAGCGGGCGCCCCTTGGAGCCTTCAACCGACAGGTGGCGCGAGAATTCGAGGAGACCACCTTCTTCGGGCTGCGGATTTCGGACAACTTCATGTCCGCCCAGGGTGCGGGCCGCATAGTCATAGTGGTCTTCATCGTGCTCATGTGCCTGGCCATGTTCTACTCGCAGTTCCACAACGTCCGGCGGAACATGCCCAGGTCGGCCATGCAGGGACAGCAGTACAAGATGCAGCAGATGATGGCCTTCATCTTCCCGGTCATGTACATCTTCTCAGGCATCTACTTCCCCTTCGCCGTGCTGATTTACTGGCTGACCAACAACCTTTGGAATCTGGGCCGAACCCTCTTCCAGGTCCGCCATATGCCTACGCCGGGCTCGCCGGCTGCAGAGAGCAAGGAGGAGCGGGACCACCGCCGTGAGAACGCTCGTCGCAAGCGCCAGGGGCTGCCCTCTTTGGAGGAGGAGCAGCTGATGGAGGCCAAGCGGCTGGAGGAGGAAGCCCGCAACAACAAGAACGTCTCCCACCAGCGTTCTCAGCCCCACCGCAAGCGTCGCGGTCGTTGATGCAGCTACTGGCAGCGGTGGCCGGTGCGGCGACCAAGCTTTCGGTCGGGCGGATACTGGAGTAGTCTGCAATCATCACGTCCGTGTATCCTCAGTACTGGACACTCGATTGGTGACCAGGAATCCAGTGGACCTGAGGTTATGAATCGGATGTAAACGCGTGTAAGGAGAGCATAGATGTCTCAGTCTCTGGACCAGGGAAAGACCATCGAGCAACTCAATGAGGAGGCGGATGTCGCCGCCGACTATCTGGAGGGGTTGCTGGACATCGTCGATTACGAGGGCGATATCGAGATGGGGGTGCGCAACCACCGTCCGACCGTGCAGATTGTGGCTGACGACGACACGGATATCAAGCATCTGATCGGCAAGGATGGCGAGGTGGTGGATGCCCTGCAACAGCTGACGCGGCTAGCCGTGCAGCAGAAGATAGGGGAGCGCTCCCATCTGATCGTGGATGTGGACGGCTTCCTGCGGCGCAAGCGCGAGCATCTTCGCGAGCAGGCCCTGGATGTGATCGACGAGGTCCGTGAGACCGGCGATCCCGTCAATATGAAGCCCATGAACTCCTTCGAACGCAAGATCGTCCATGACATGGTCCGAGAGGAGGGGCTGAAGTCACGCTCCCACGGTGAGGAGCCTCACCGGTACGTCACCGTCTACCTGAAGGTCAAGAGCGAAGACGAGGACCTGCCTGACGATGTTGAGGACGAACCAGTCGGGTATGATGCCCCGCTGGACTCGGATGAAACTGATCAGGCCGATGATTCGGCTAACTACGCGGCTGATGACGATCCTGCTGGCGCGGACAGGGAGTGATTGCAGAACCAAGTAGGGCTGTGCGCCGATGAAGTATTGGTGACGTCCGCCTTGTTTGGATTGTTTCATTGTTTGCTGCAGACAGACTGTCTAAGTTTGCTGTGCTATCGGCCAGGGTCGTGCCATCTGTCAGATGTATTGCCTTGTCTGGCTCATGATGGTGCTGAGTTTGCCATGCTGCTTAATTCGGAATGATCTTGGTTGGTCATCCCCTATAGCAGGCCGCTTCCTATGCTGGTTCCGTTAGGATACTGATGTGTGCCTTCGACGCTCTTTTGTAGTTGAAAACCGCATGTTGGTAACTGCCTTCAGAATCCAGTGGTTTCAGATTCTGACATGGTGGAATCTCCTGGATGCAAGATGCAAGACAGTATGACGCTGTCGGGGTCTGTGGCTGTGATTGACTGCGCGTCGAATGTGAATGTGAGGAGTTGAAATGGCTGTTGTGGATGACGAACTGAACGATAGTCCCCTCTTGAGGCAGGTGCTTGGCGATGCTTTGGCACCCATGCAGCGTTTTCACGACAAGCTCTTAGGTGAGGGTGTGGAGAGGGGCATCATCGGCCCTCGCGATGAAGACATTATTTGGGAACGACACATACTCAATTCAGCTGCCATTGTGCCTTTTGTGCGAGAACGATTGACTACTGATGGTCAGACAGCAACGGTGGCAGATATAGGTTCTGGTGGGGGCTTTCCGGGCATTGTGCTAGCTGCATGTCTTCCGCAGTGCAGTGTTGTGCTTGTCGAGCCAATGGAGCGGCGTGTGCTCTGGTTGCGGGAAGTCATTGATGAGTTGCACCTGGTTAATGCCTCAGTGCTTCGCAAACATGCAGAGGATCTGGCCCCGCAATCCTCTCACGCATCGAATCGGCACAAGAAAAGAGCTTCACAAGGCCACCGTCATGGTCGTCGCCGAAGCGAGGAAGGGTCCAATTCTGTTTCTGGCCATGGTTCTTCAACTTTGGTCACCACCAGGAATGGTGATAGTCAGCAAACCGTGAATGGTCCTAAATCATCGGCAGCGATGGGCGGAGAAAGTCTGGCAAGGGTAGGTTCCACGCCTTCGGTACCTGAGACTTTTGATGTCGTGACCTGCCGGGCTGTAGCACCTATGACAAAGCTCGCTGGGTGGACCCTACCTCTCTTGAGATCAGGGGGTCAGCTTATTGCTCTTAAAGGCCGTTCGGCGCAAAATGAGCTTGATAAAGCTGCTAAAGAGATAAAAAAATATCATGGAGTGAATCCACGGGTCAGCCAAGCTCCAGTTGCACCTGGTCTTGAAGAAACCCACGTAGTTCTTGTGGACAAACGCTAAAACACGACGTCGATACAACATTATTTTATGACTGCCTTGTCAGAGCATTTACCTAATAGCGTGATAAAAATCAGGCAACCTAGGAATTTGCTATATCAGAGAATAAATTATCAGCCTTCAAACAGAGTCATGTCAAAGCTAATGAGAAATTATTGAACAACTCTTCTTGATCGAAACTGCCTTTTCCGGACAGCAACATGAGTGGTTGCCTCCTTATCGTAATGGGCGCCATGCTCAGTTAAGGGGAGTGCAAGCACACTTGTGATCCTGTATTGCCTTCCTTAGAATGGTTGTCATTCCGGAGCTTTTATGAACTTTGACACTCCAGTATCTATCCTGTGTCAAAGAGTAAGGCTGCAGCTGTTTACACATAATTATAATATTTGAAATAGTCATACCTGTCTCATTTGCGATTGAGCACAACGCTTTGTATCTTCCGGTTGCTTCGCTCCGAGTCTTAGTTGATGCTGGTTTTGCCTCCCGTACATCGTTGGGCTAATTGTATGGGATATATCTTCGAACTTGATATATACCGCCAACTTTCTGATGCTTGATTAACCGTCTCTCGCGACGTTGTCCTTTTGGTGCTCAGTGATTTATAAATTGACCTGCTTTACCCAGTTCTTGCGTAGACCATGCTATTTATACTCGCCATGGTGTGTTCATTTGCAGGTCCCATTACATACAGGGGATTTAACGTATTTGAACCTGTGCATCGCCCTTCGTTGTCTAATCATTAACACTTACAGAGCAATATTGATCTTTGCACATGTATGAGCGATAGCTGGAGTAATCGATTGATCAGCCCCGGAGAAACTCCGGAATCACTCCCCAACACTGAATATTCTTCTGATGTTGGAGATAGAGTGGAGGGCTGCACTGAGCACAAGAGAGATATTCACTAGTTCCTGATGTGTGCACTAGAGAGTGTTTCACGTGAAACATTGTAAATACACATCTTATTTAACATTTAACTGAAAAATCATGCTTCGTTGCTTACCGATGTCACAGGTTAATACCCGAGTTGATCGCTGAGGGTATGTGACATAAGAGAGAGGTATCCAAGAGAGGTATCCGAGACAGCTGTATTCAGCAGCATCTTAGCCATGATCCTATTCAGTTGTTGCTGATCCTAGTGGATGATTTCTTAGTGGAGATTGTTTGCAATGTTTCAGGTGAAACAATCGACGCGGAATTCAATAATCTAGATCACGGTTATTGGAGTACATGTGAAAGAATACGGCACTAGCTTCTATATCTTCATTAGGAAACGGGTAGTCCGTGATCTCTTTCTTAGAGTCCTTTATGCAACCACACTTATACCAGGTAGAATACGACGCTTATCGGTTAGTAAGACCTGTCGCTTAACAATTATAAATACATTTTTATAATTTAAAATTGAAAAGTGTCTATTGAATCCGTAATATTGACTGCTTGTAGAAGGGCAGGCTTTGAAGATACAACCGGCAAGATTAAAGCACGCAACTACGTGAGCCAACAATCAACAAGGTAATAGTACTTCCCAGACAGTAGAGATGTTTCACGTGAAACACTACTCTGCAGTACAGCTGTACAAGGTCCGTCGCCAAGAGGTTTAATAGGAGCGTTGAAGCAGTGTTATAACCGCTATCCGACATGTTGATGTATTCATTGATAAGTCCCATGAATAGTATTGCATGAATAAGTGAGGTAGTGAATTTATTGATTCCCGACTTTTAAGTTATGCACAATTTAGACCTCACAAATGAATTATCCACATTATCGTTTGTAGACCATGCCGCCTTGTGGGTAGCGCCAGAATTGTCAATAATCACAAGGCAAAGCTAATAATCTATAGAAAGCGACAGCGCTGGAGGCACCAATGTAACTATCCACACTTATCCACAGTTATGAACAACGGCTGTGTGTAACTAGCGGTTATTCTGACATGTCCAACTAGGACGGGAAAATTGAGTTGTTATCAAAAGGAGGAAGGTTCGTGGCCGCATCGAAGAAGGTGAAACCCGTTACGAGAAATACCTCGGATAGCGGTGAGCAAAGCACGCCGAACGCATCAGGTATGGAGTCGGCAACGGATATTCTGAATCGAATATTCGCTGACGGGTCAGGTTCGGTGTCCGGTGCGGAGATGGCAGATCTTTCTGCACGTTATCAGGCTTTACGCCAGGCTCAATTCCCTCATCCTTCAAAAACCCGATTCATTGCCGTTGCCAATCAAAAAGGCGGGGTAGGGAAAACCACGACCACAGTCAATCTGGCATGCGCGTTTGCTGAATTCGATGAACAGGTGCTGGTCATCGATATGGATCCACAAGGCAACGCTTCTACTGCATTGGGTGTGGCCCATGAGTCTGGTACACCATCAACATATGATGTGCTTGAGGGTCGTCTTGGGATCGATGACGTTAAGGTGGTTTCCCCTGAATTCCCTAACCTCGAGGTGGTCCCATCTTCTATTGATCTAAGTGGTGCTGAGCTGGAAGTTGCGGATATGCCCAACCGTAATCAGTTGATGAAAAAAGCAGTTGCCGACTATCTCAAAGTCTGTCACCAACACTATGACTATGTTCTCGTTGATTGCCCACCTAGTCTCGGACTGCTAGTTCTGAATGCCATGTGTTCAGTCAACGAAGTATTGATCCCAGTGCAAGCTGAGTATTATGCTCTTGAAGGACTGCAACAACTACTGCATACTATCGGACTTGTTCAGCAAAGTTATAATCCTTATCTCGTAATCTCTACCATGTTGTTGACGATGTACGACAGGCGAACGTTGCTCAGCAAAGAAGTGTTTGATCAAGTCAAGGAACACTATCCAGAGATAGTGCTGAATACGACCATTCCGCGTTCTGTCAAAATCTCTGAAGCTCCCAGCTTTCGGCAAAGCGTTGTCACCTACGACCCTAAGGGAGCCGGCGCTATCGCTTATGAAGAGGCAGCGTTAGAAATCGCGCAGAGATCCGAGCAAGTGCTGGAACATATTGCCAATAGAAGACAGGGGGAGTGAGGACATGACAAGCCGTTCACGGTTAGGCAAAGGCTTGGGGGCTCTATTCCCTGCCCTGCCAGGTGAAGATGATGAAACCAATGCTGACAATAGTCGGCGAGAAGATAACAAAGTACCAAATCCAAGCAATAAACAGCCTGCTCTTCAAGGTTTGGGTGCGGAGTCGAATGGACGAAAGCGCCTAGAGAAGGACGACACAGCAAAAGGCGAGGCAAAACCAGAAAGAAGAACTAGGCATTCGGATCCTGCTAGCTCAGAGCTCGCGGATTCTGAAAGATTGTCTAAAAGCGGTCGTAAACATACCAACACAGGACAAAAGCGAGTCAGTATTTCCAAGTCGCTCGACGGTGATGTTTCACGTGAAACATCATCCTCTAAGAGGGCTACCAAGCGTAGGTCTGTCCCATCCATCAGCAGCTTGGAGCATCCGAGTGATCTATTCTTCGGTTCTACGACGACAAATGTTTCACGTGAAACATCGCCGATTGCGGGATCGATAGAGGCTGATGACCTTCGGACAAAGGAAACTCGGCAAAGCATTAACCGAGCAGCTGCTATCGACAATGATAGTGGGCTAAATAAAGCGGAGGGCAATAGCCAAGAGGAGCTGAAGCCTGTCCAAGGCGGGTATTTGGCTGAAGTGCGTGTGGACGACATTAGGCCCAATGCTCAGCAACCACGGCAGATTTTCGATGAAGATGAACTGTTGGAGCTGTCCCGCTCCATCAAGGAAGTCGGTGTATTGCAGCCCATAGTTGTGCGAAAATCAACTTTTGCAGACCGGCCAAGAACAATCGAGGATAAAACAACTTCCGCTGCCAGTGCAGGAGGTAAATCCGAAGCATTTGACACTAAGACTAGTGAAGAGCAATCGGACCAGCATTTAAACCAGAGAAACGCTAATCTGGGGCAAACAACCCATTATGAAATCATAATGGGCGAACGTCGGTGGCGTGCTACTAGGTTGGCTGGCCTAAATACCATACCTGCAATTGTGAAAACAACGAGCGATGACGCCATGTTGCGTGATGCATTGCTCGAGAATCTCCATAGAGTAGCTCTTAATCCCTTGGAAGAAGCAGCGGCTTATCAGCAAATGATCGATGAGTTCGGCTTGACTCAGGACGGTTTGTCTAAGTCAATCTCTAAGTCCAGACCTCAGATCACCAACACGCTTCGATTGTTGAAGTTGCCTCCAAGTGTGCAGAAAAAAGTAAGCTCCGGGGTGTTGTCAGCTGGACATGCCCGTGCCCTGCTTACTTTGCCAGATGAAAAATCCATGACGGCTCTGGCAGACAAGATTATTGCTGAAGGACTGTCGGTAAGATCTACGGAGGAACTCGTAGCATTGCAGACCGGGCAGACGAAGAAGAGAGCAAAAAAGCCTAAGGTCAACGCATGGGTAGATAGTCCTGTACGCCAAGATTTGGAAAGCCGCTTTGATACAAAGGTGGCTATTAAGGGCACTAAAAAGCACGGGAAAATAGAAATCGTGTTTTCTTCGCCTGAAGATATGGACCGCATTGTTGCCATACTCCTGGAAAAGGATCAATCCGCGAGTAATAGCAGTCATTCAGGCGACAAAGGCTGGGTTTGATCCCATTCTGAAACTGCGACCGCAGGGGTTGGTCAACCAAACCCTGCCGATAAGGCAAGCGATTGTTTCATAGCTCAATTTGGTTTTGTATGAGCTGATGAGCAATCGCTGCATTTGTCTTAAACCCGGGATGGTTGAATGCCGTTAGTATGTGCCATTCTCTGCACAGATATATCGGTGCTGAAAGGCTGTGTGCAATATATACACTGCCAGACTGTCGGATTCCGAATGACTGCTAACCGAGCAACCAGATTATGTTGCGGGCTCACGACATCAGATTCGATCGGTATCTCAGCTCTTTAGCTGTCATAGATGGATGAGTGCCTCCAATAGTGGGGGCGTGCGGTGAGTCGTTGACTAGCCAGCCAGCTAGTGGGGCATACTGGAATGGCTTGTGTGTGTCAGCTAGATAGGTGAGTCTTCACCGCTTAAAGGTGGTTCTAGAGCAAGCATCGCTCTTGTCTGGTAGGGCGATAGTATACCTGAGCTGGCAGGGCCTTTAGAATTTTCGATGTGGCGAGGGGGGCTGGGTTGTGCAATGTCTCCTCAACGGGGAGCAGTTATTTCAGTGGGGGCGATAGTAGCAGCTGTAAGGTCAGTGATGTTCCTATTGAGCGGGCTATTCCGTCGTGGCCAATGGACAATTAAGGGCAGCTGAATAGGCGGCTGTGATGGTCAATAAACGATGTGCCTGGCAATCGTAAACTGCCGGGCACATGAATTCTTGTTTACAAGGCGTATCAGGCCTTATCGCTTATCCAGGCTCGTAAGATACTCTTGAGCATCCAAGGCTGCACGGCAACCCATACCGGCAGCAGAAATGGCCTGACGATAGATCTTGTCGGTTACGTCACCAGCGGCAAAGACTCCGGGTACGGAGGTTTTCGTTGACCCACCCTTGACCAGGATATAGCCGTCCTGATCCAGGTCGACTTGGCCATTAAAGAAAGCAGTCTGAGGGGTGAATCCAATGGCAACAAAAACTCCATTCGCCGGAATATTGGACTGCTGACCTGTTGCTGTATTGCGTACATCCAAAGAGGTTACGCCGCTACCATCGCCGTTGATCCGCGTGACGACTGAATCGAGAAGGAAGCTGATCTTGTCATTGGCCTTGGCT
This sequence comes from Bifidobacterium sp. VU/mBH4 (B4), assembly GCF_058199535.1. Classification (NCBI taxonomy): domain Bacteria; kingdom Bacillati; phylum Actinomycetota; class Actinomycetes; order Bifidobacteriales; family Bifidobacteriaceae; genus Bifidobacterium; species Bifidobacterium sp. VU/mBH4 (B4). The sequence continues at coordinate 51,938 of NZ_JBVPQJ010000005.1, forward strand.
CGGTCCACCATGATTTTTGAAGCGCGGAAGCCTTGGCGACGGTGAATCAACGTGACAGAGGAGCCGAAACGGGTCAGAAAGTCTGCGTCACTCATGGCAGAGTCGCCGCCGCCAACGACCACGATCGGCTTATTCTTGAAGAAGAATCCGTCACATGTGGCGCAGTAGGAAACCCCTCGCCCAGAAAATTCGCGCTCTCCGGGAATCTCCAACTTTCGATATTGTGAACCAGTGGTGATAACGACTGCTCGAGTTTGATATTCATCACCGCCATCGGTGGTGATCCGTTTGATGTCTCCACTCAAGTCGACTGAGACGACATCATCGTATTCGATCTGAGCACCAAAATGTTCGGCCTGCTCGCGCATCTGATCCATCAGATCCGGTCCCAGTACAGCTTTTGGAAATCCTGGGAAATTCTCTACTTCTGTCGTGTTCATAAGCTGACCGCCGGGCGTTAGGGCTCCAGCAATAACGAGGGGAGCATAACCGGCTCTGCCAAGATAAATGGCGGCGGTGTAACCCGCTGGTCCGGACCCTATGACAATGGCATCGTGAACAGTTTGCTTCATAACGCTACTGTATCCATGCATGATGACCGGGTCACACGCGGTGGGCGAAAAGGGTCCTTACTTATCTCACTGTAAGTCCGTTCCTGACAGAGCAGGCTATTCTTAAACCATGGAGAAAACCGTGATAGTGGCTATTGTAACCAATCTTGGGACGATTCTGGTGCTGATCTGGTTTATGCTCCGAGTTGATCGATTGCTGCGGGAGCATCCCAGCCATCAGACAGATGATAAGGATGAGGATGACAGCTGGCATAGCTGGCGTTTTTGGAATCCTCCAAGCTCTGATGGCAATGAAGACAAGTTGGACGCAGATTCTCCGGTAACAGACAAAAGCCTTGGGGCTGATGATGATATGACGGTTAGGTCTGCCGACCGATACACATCCTCGACTCAAGAAGAACCGGGTGAAAGTTCTTCGCGCGCATCGGACAAGGGCGAGGAAAGCGGCGGAGATAAGTAAGGCATATTGAGCAAGGCCGCAGACTGTTCAATCATAGTGGGGTGCGGTTTCGATTGTTTGGTTGATCTTGTGAAATGCAGTCCCTGAACAAGGACAGATTGATGCACTTGGATATATTGATCCACTGATTTGCAGAGTAGTTATGGGCTTGCATCTATAGGTCTTGAAGCGGGCAAGGGGGAGCAAACCGCGTCAGCACAATATGACTCGATAAATGAATTCTGATAGGAAGATCATGCTCTCAGCGAGGGCGATGAACAAACTAGGGCAAATGAACTGGGATAACAATGTCTAGAACCGAATGATAATTCGCAGGTGAAAACACACCTTTCGCTCTCAGTTCATGATGGCATAGTCGAAATGGCCTGATTCTCGATGCTTTAAAAGCAGCATCACCTATATGCCGCCTTGCGGGTTTTTGATGAGATATCTTGGTGAGATAACTTGAGCAACATGATGCGAAACTTGTTGTGATTGCAACCCTATGAAGGCTGTCTTCATTCTCGCTCGATCATATCTTTATCCGACTAGCACTTTTAACGGGAGAATCCGTTGCCGGTCATAGACCGCTATATCGTGTGAGGCTCTCGCTGGAGTTGATGACGTAAGTTGATCACCTCGGAATGTTTCACGTGAAACATTCGATATCGACTGTGTTTGTATTCAAGGGTGTGTATCAATACTGCGGTTTACTGAGCGTGGAGTCTTGGAGGATGACCCAGTTATTGCAGCATCGACAATTCATTAGTCCGCGTCGCTTCTGCGAGTAAGTCTTGTCGGCAATATAAAAGCCGGAACCTGATTGAACATGCCTTTCGGGCAATGTTGGCCTTGGCTGAGTAGTAGAGAAGAAGTTGAGAATACAGCAGATGCGGAGAGGCGAGCACATCAAATAGAAGGAAGGAAATAACCGACAATGAATGGTGAATGGTGAACAGCCGTCATTCGATGTCCTGAAAACGATGCTAATGAGAATATGGTGCCTGCCCTGGGTGCTATCCGCTCGGCCTGTATTGCAATCCGTGTATATTGCAGATCCGCCTGGCGCATATTGCACGAATTGCAAACTATGCACCAGGCGGACCCTGCTCGTGCCAGTCGAACGATAGGCGGGACCAGAGATGCTTTGCTATCTCAATCGGTTCGCTTTTGATTCAAAACTGATTGAACCAATGCCGTGTATAGCTCTGGCAGATTGTAACCAGCGGCCTGCGCTGACTGTGGCAGCAGCGAAGTGTCCGTCATGCCGGGCGCCACATTGGACTCCAGGAATTGCGGCTGACCTTGGGCATCAACGATGAAATCGGTTCGTGAAATATCGCGGAGCCCCAGAGCACGGTGAGCAGTCAGTGCGGCATTGCTGACAGCCTGCGTGGTCTTGGCATCCAGTCGGGCTGGAACATAGAACTCTGTCGGGCCGGGTGTGGAACGAGCTTCGAAATCGTAGGTGCCTGAGGGAGTCCAGATTTCAAGTGGAGGCAGCACCAGGGGGTGTCCGTCAAACTCGAGGATGGACACAGAGACCTCGGTACCCGTGACAGCCTGCTCGATCAGCGCTACATCACCATAGGCAAAGCAGTTGATCAGTGCCTGAGTGAGCTGGCCCTGTTCAGTCACCATGGTGCAACCCATGGCTGAGCCACCCATGGTGGGTTTGATGAAGAGCGGAAGTCCTAGCGAGCCGAGAAGCATATCGATAACGGGTTCGACACCCAGTTCGCGGAACATGGATTCGGGCAGCGTCACGGAATGCGGAGTGTGCAATCCGGCCATGCGGACAACGTTCTTGGCGATGGGCTTGCTCCAAGCGGTCCGTGAGGCCTTGGCCCGGGATCCGATGTAGGGCAGTTCCGCCATCTCCAAGACATCGCGGATGGAGCCGTCTTCGCCGTTGGCGCCGTGCAGCAGAGGCCAGACCAGATCGGGGCGGGTCGACTCGTCGGTCAAGTACGGCAGAAGCGAGCCATCCATGTCGTGGACGCGGACTGTCCACCCGGCCTCCTCCAGGAATCCCTGGACCCGATGTCCCGAGCTGATGGAGACATCACGCTCATGGCTGAGGCCCCCGCAGATCACCAGGATCGACTTATCAGCACGCTTAGTGGCCTTGCTGGCCAGGGAGGTGACATCGTCCATGGTGACTGGCGTAGCCTCACGGATGGAGCGATGTGAGGTCCGCCTGGCTTTTTTGGCCACTTCGCCAGCAGCTGTGGCTGAAGTGGTGGCCGCAGTGCTGGTCGGGCTTGCGACCGTGGTCGTCGTCGCGCTCGCGGTTGCCTTGGCCTTGCTTGCTGCCGCGGTTTTGCCCCCGGTCTGCTGCCGAGGTGTCTTGCTGTGCTTGGGCGCCATGATTCAGCCCCTTTCCTTGCCGCTGTCAGGCTCGAACAGCCGGACGGTGGCGAGTTCGTTCTCGATGACTGTGGACAGTCTGCGTATTCCTTCCCGGATCCGATCGGGGGTGGGGTAGCAGAAGGACAGGCGCATGTGGTCCGCTCCCTCCCCGTTATCGTAGAAGGCTGTGCCTGACACGTAAGCTACCTTGGCGGTGATCGCCCTGGGCAGCATGTCCTTGGCGTTGAGCCCCTGGGGTATCTTCAGCCAGATGTAGAAGCCGCCCTTGGGCTTGAGCCATGAGCAGTAGGGCAAATATTTTTTCAAAGCCTCGTCCATGGCATCGCAGCGTTCCTTGTACATCCCCCGGTAATCATTGATCTGCGATTTCCAGTCGAAGTTGTCCAGGTAGGTGGTGATGGTCATCTGGCTCATGTTGGAGGGGCAGAGAATGGCTGACTCGTTGGCCAGAACCAGCTTCTGTCGGATGCCAGGAGGCGCAACCATCCAGGCCACGCGCATGCCCGGGGCGATGATCTTTGAGAAACTGCTCAGGTAGACAATGCCCTCTGAGTCGTAGGAGCGCAGGGCCGGATAGGTCTGGCCGTCGAAGGCCAGCAGTCCGTAGGGATTGTCCTCGACAATAAGCACGTGGTACTTTCTGGCGATCTCGATGATCCGTGGCCGCCGCTCAACACTCATGGTGGCGCCGGCAGGATTGTGGAAGTTGGGTACAGTGTAGAGGAATTTGACTGCTTTGCCTTGGCGGCGCTGTTCCAGAATGGTCTCCTCCAGAGCCTCGGGAATCAGTCCGTCTCCGTCCATGGCCACATTGACCACATCGACCTGGAAGGACTGGAAGACGCCCAGAGCACCCACATAATTAGGTGCTTCAGCCAGCACGACATCGCCGGGGTCGCACATAATCCTGGTGATCAGATCCAGTCCCGACTGGGAGCCGTTGACGATAACCACATCATCAGGCTGGACATCCTTAATGCCTTCCAGCTCCATAATGGGCAGCACATCCTCGCGCAGGTGGGGATCGCCCTGTGCTGACCCATACTGCCAGGCCACCTGGCCCTTGTTCCGCAGCATGTCGCCAAGCTGGTCGGCCAGCTTATCGAAAGGCATCCGGCCCAGGTAGGGCATGCCGCCGGCCAAGGAGACCACCTCGGGCCGGTTGGCCACAGCGAAGAGGGCACGAATTTCGGAGGCGCGCATCTGCTCGGCCCGTGCCGCATAGGAGCTGTACCAGGGATCGTTCTTGATGACCTTGGATGCGATATTGGGATCATCCGCCATAACTGACTTCCGCCTTCCTGCCGCCGTTGTCTAAGGAAACTGTATTACCTGCAAGGGCTTTGTTGGAGGAAAAATCCAACACATTACCATTTCGGTACACCCATGGTCGGAACCCCGCCTGGGATTCCTGCCCATTTTCCAGGAACTATCAATCCTAGCTGCTTTGAAGATCGGCAACAGCAAGGCAGCGGTAAGGATGAACAGCCAAGTTTTTCGCCAAGGACGTGTGACGGACCTGCTTAGAAGGCCTGGACAGACGTGAAGCGTAGGGAGTTGCCCGGCATGCCGTCCATGGGCACCCAGACGACCAGGTCCTGGGTCGTGACCGGTTCACGCAGGGTGACCTGGGTGGTGCCCGAGGGATCGAAGCTGAAGTCGGCCAGCGGCTGCCCCTGGTTGGGCTGGGCCGCTGTGGAGTTCGCGTAGATCTGAGCATGGCCGCCGCTCTGGGGCATGACGATGGTCAGGCGGGAGACTTCCTCCGGCTTGGTCAGGTGCATGTACCATCCGAATCCCTGCAGGCCGGCGGGCTTGTTCAGGAAGAGCTGCCGATCCGACTGATAGGCTGTGGTGTTCTTGGGCTTGGGCGGGTCGGGGACCTTCTTGGCCTCCTTGTCGGCATGGCTGACCTTGTCGGCTCCGGCCTTGGCCTTGCCGTTAGCCTTGGCCTTGCCATTGTTGGAAGTTGTCGCCTCCTCGTCCCCATCAGTCCCACCGGGGAAGGGGACGTTGGACATGACCGGCCAGCCGCCCTCCTCCTTGCCGGCGTTGGGCCGAGAGCCGGAGATAGTCGAGATCGCCCAAACCAAGGCCACTACGATGATTGCGGCCGCTACCGCAATAACTACGGAGCGAGTCGTAAAACGGCCGAATAGACGGGTGTCGGCCATGTCTGTCTCGTCATCCAGATCCTCGTCCTGGCTATCGTCCGGAAGTTCCGAATAGGTCACCGGCGCCGGCATGGAGTGGATCTCAGGCGTGAAGCTGGGGGGCAGGGGCTCCATGACCGTGGTCTGCTGCTCTTCCTCATCAATATCGCGCTTCTTGGAAGATCGGGGCGCTCGCTCGGCATGCTGATTCGAGTGGGCATTCTGCCGCTCTTCGTATGCCTGGTCGGTCGAGCCGCTGGCCACGCGGGCATGGGTACCGTCGGGTGCTTCGGCCCCATCCTCGCGCCGGGCGTGTGAGTCTCCATTGCTCTGTGGGTCGGTCTGCGAGGCGGTTCGGCTGGATGCCGCCCTGGCCTGACGTTCGCCAGTCTCGTCGCCGGACTTGTCGAAGTCCCACTGGGAGAAGCCGCGCTCCACGGGGTTGTCGGCGGTCACGCCGCTGCCGCTGATGGCCTCGGGCGGCCGATGCTGATCGTCGCCCACGGTTGGCATCCGCCCGGTCACTGCCTTGGACTCCTCGTCATGTAAGGCAGCGGGCCTGGCAGTCGTCATCCTGAGTGCGCTCACATCCATGGCTGCGGTCCTGCGGGAGCGGCTGTTCAGCGAGCGCAGCCGCTGGCGTTCGTCGAAGAGCGAGAAGAGGTCGGTGTCCGTATCTTCGGGATTGAGCATCTCGATTTCGCCCCGGCCGGGGAAGAGCAGTTGGTTGGTCTTCCAGTGCGGCTCATGATGGGTCACAGTCTGTGCGGCAGGCAGGGCGGAGGAGGTCAGCCCATCGGGCAGGGGCAGCACATCCTTGGGATCCACCGGTCTCAGAGCCACGGTCTCGATGGATGCGCGGCCGTCCATCTCAGGCCAGATCAGATCGCTGTCGGTCAGTTCCTCGGGAGGGATCCAGGGGCTGAGCAGTGCCGACAGCTCGGCCAGAGTGACCAGAGGCACTGGCTTGGCTCCCTGGCCATCGGCCAGTCCCAGTCCGCGCATGCAGATGATCCTGAACTCCTCGGGCGTGTGCTTGGGAAGCTCTTGCAGGCTGGGCTGCCGCCCGTCTTGGTCGGGCCGGCGGGTCAGCATGGCATAGAGCACGCCAGCCAGTTCGCGTATGGCATGCTCCTCGTCCGTCAATCCCATCTCGTTCGGGACTGCCGGGTGCGCGATCATGGGCGAGATGGGGGCATCTGCCAGGGTGATGGAGGCCGGCGCCAGCCTGATGGTACTGGTTGAGACGGCATAGTCGACCATGCCGGCGGCATGCAGGGTGCGCATGGCCTCGGTGATCTCGCCCATGATGGTGCCTATGGCCCGGTCGCTCAGCGTCTCGCCGGCGGGCCCGTGCATATAGTCCCTTAGGGACATGCCGGCATCGGGAGCGGTGACGATCATGGAGACCCCGTCCCGGGTGTGCAGCTGGTAGACCGGGGTGAATCGGCGATCCTTGCTCAGCGCCAGGCCGGAGGCGTTGACGTTGATCAGGTCCATGCAGGTCGAATCGCCGACGATGAAGAGCTGGCAGTCCCTGTCCAGAACCTTGTCCTTGGCCCGCCAGACGCTCAGGCCGTTGGCACGGCGGAGCAGGGTGACCAAGGTGTATCTGCCGAGGATGGTGTCTCCGATATGCGCGTTCATGCTTGCCGAGCTCTCATCAGAAGTGGGGCGTCGCCTGTGGTTGGCGACGCCGTGGTGGACCGTGCTGTTCCTAGGCACAATCCTAACGGGTTGCGGGGCCGGAGGAGCCGGTGGGGGCCCGGCTGTCGCGGATTCTCCATCAGTGCCGGGCTCGCGGGTCTCTTCGAAGTTCTCCAGAGCCGCGTCCATGCCAGGCTGGGTGGAATCAGGGGAGGAGGAGTGCACCACCCTGACCGAGCGGTCGGCCAGCCGGGAGGGCCGTCCCTCCAAGGCGTCCAGGCTGCGGACCGGGTGCCGCGCCGTCCTGCCCAGACGGCGGGCCAGGTCGACCATGAGCCGGGTGAATTCCTCGGTGCGCAGCGCGACCAGGGTCACGGCGTAGATGGCCGCTGTCAGCAGGGTGATGACCACGCAGATAAAGAGCGCCTGCACCCAGCTCATGTGGCCCTGCCGGTCCTGGACCCAGGCGCCGACCAGGCGGGTCAGCGGAGCCTTGACCGTCAGGGAGGCTGCCAGCGCCAGGCCCGCCGCCAGAAAAGCCTTGGCGTAAGTGCTAAGAATGCGCCGACCGTCCAAATATCCCTGGAAGGGTCTGCGCAGCATGCCTGCCAGCATGGGGAAGCTGAGGATGTTGCTCAAGGACAGGCTGAGTCCGACCAGGGCCGCCCAATAGCGGGGAGGGGCCAGACGGATGGATGCCAGGACCAGCACCACCTGGATGGTGTTGGAGACGGCTGCGAAGATGAAAGGATGCCGTCCGTCTTCGAAGGCGTAGAAGGTGCGCTGAATGAGCAGGAAGGCGCTCATGGGCACCAGCCCCAGGGACAGGCCTATCAGGGGTCCCGAGATCAGGACTGCCTCGTGGACGCCCACGGAGGGCAGCAGGGCACGGGTGATGGGCACCGGAATGGCCAGCATGACCGCAGTGAAAAAGAACATCATCAGCCCGACATTGCGCAGGGCCTGGCTCAGATCCTCGCGGGCATCCCCAATGCGGCCGTCCGAAACCGCCTTGGACAGCTTGGGGAAGATGGCCGTGCTGACGGAGACGGCCACCAGGGAGTATGGCAGGATGAAGAGGGTGTAGGCGTTCTGGTAGGAGCCGTTGCCGGCGATGTCCAAGGGGTTGCCCTCCAGGGGGGCGCCGTTGTTGATGCGGGCGTTGATCACATTGGCCAGCTGGTCGATGACTACCACACCCATGCTCCAGGCGGCCACCGAGCCCATGGATCGCAGGCCGATGCCCCGCAGACCCCAGCGCGGTCGGTAGCGGAAGCCGCTCATGATCAGGGGGATGAAGAGGACCAGCGCCTGGAAGGCCACCCCCAGGGTCCAGGCTCCGGCGGTCAGGGCCACCTTGCCGTTGTCCCAGAAGCCGACCGGCTGGCTGCGGGCGTTGCCGAACAGGAGGATGAAGACCAGGAAGCCCAGGCAGCTGATCAGGTTGGCGCCCACCGAGCTCCAAGCGTATGCGGTGAACCGGCCCTTGGCGGCCAGGATCTGGCCCAGTACCGTGTAGAGCCCGTAGAAGAAAACCTGGGGCATGCACCAGAGGGTGAAGGAGTTGGCCAGGGCCCGCTGTGCGGGGTTCCACTTGGAATTCAGATAGATGGTGGTCAGCACCGGAGTGCCCAGCATCAGCAACAGGGTCAGCAGGGCCAGGAGAACCATGGCGACCGTGATCAGCTTGTTCAGCCGGTCAGCTGCGTCCCGCTCCTTGAGGGTGCGCACGATCTGCGGAACCAGGACGGCGTTGAAGATGCCGCCCGAGATCAGGGTGAACATGACCTGGGGGATCATGGCGCCGGTTTGGTAGGCATCGGCTGCGATCCCGGTGGTGCCGATGGCGGCTGCCAATAGGATGGTGCGGATCTGCCCGGTCACCCGGGATGCCGCGGTGCCCGTGGCCATGATGGCGGAATTGCGCCCTACGGAGCTCATTCGTCCGGGTCCTTCGTGCGGTGGAACTGCCGCCAGAGCCCCAGGAGCCCAAGCAGTACGGCGAAGACAATGATGAGCAGGCCGCTCATGTCGCTCAAACGCAGGTTGCTGGTGATCTGAGCCCGGCGCATCTGACCGAAGGGACGGCCCTGGCTGTCCAGCAGGCCGATGTCCACGTTGGCCCTGCCGGCCGTCGCCACTCTGACCTTAAAGGTCACCTGGGCCTCGGAGCGGGCGGGAATGACTACATCCGCCATGCGCGAGGTGACGATCTCCATGGAATCGGTGCGGGCGCTGATACGGGCGTGGACCGGGTAGGGATGGCTGTTGCTGACGGTGACGGGCATGGAAGCCGTCTCGCTGACCACGTTCAGGGACTCGCTGGGCGTGATGCTGATGCCGTCCAGGAGCCGGTGGGATATGGCACCTGCCTGATCGGCCAGGCCGGCGGCGTTTGCGGTTCCGCCCAGGGACTTCAGGGCTAGATCGTCGTGGGCGGCGGTCAGCCGGTTCAGCCACTGGTGTGGATCCTTGGGCTGGCGGGCGGTGGCGTCAGCATCCTGTCGGGCCAAGGCCTGGCTGTCGGTCTTGCCGGTCGTGGCGCTGGCGGTGGGCTGGGAGGCCTGCTGACTGTCGGCCAGAATGGAGGAGGCGAACCGGTCGATGTCCGCCCTGCTGGCGATTAGAGAGTCCAAGGTGGCTGTCGAGCTGTCGCCGTGCTTGGCGCCGTCCTGACCGTCATCGGCTTCGAGGGCTTTGAGCAGGCCCGATGAGCCGCCGGTGAAGTCGGGCGCTCGCATCAGATTGTCCATGGGTTCCAAGTGGATCCAGGGAGCGTGCTCCAGCTCGGTCATGATCCTGTCCGCCTGCTGAGTGTCCTGATCGGCATCGAAGCAGACCAGGAGGGAGCGTTCGGCGTAGGGCTGTTCCATCTGATAGAAGGCGCTCTGGGCCATGAAGCGCGCCGTCTGCCCTGCCTGGGTCTGCTCCCCGGTGGCTCGGGTGGAGCTGGGGTTGCCCCTGGCCAGGTTGCTGAGTTCGCGCTGGGCCGACAGGACAGTCACCTTTCCGGCCTGGGTGTCGATGGTGTACTTGCCGGTGTGGGCGGAGGTGCCGGCTCCCACCTCGAAGCCTTGCGGGGCAATGACCGTCTGGTAGCCGGCGCGGCGGGCTGCGGCGATGGATTCCATGGTCCACTCCTGCTTGCCCTGCCAGGCGTATGTGCCGGAAGCGGCATCAGGATAGAGCTTGGCTGCAGTCTGGGCGCTCCAGGACTCGGGGGTGACTCCGGCCCTGGCATAGCGATCCTGGTTCTGGGAGGCGTATCCGGTGATGTCGAAGTCGGCTGGCTGAATCAGCCCCTGGATCTTGGGGCGGTTGGCGAAGGCTGACAGGTAGACCGGATCGCCCAAGGCCTGCAGGGACCCATGTTTAGCCAGCAGCTGGCTCTGATCTTCCTGACGGCGGCTCCCTTGACGGGTCAGTGTCACGCTCTGGTCTTTATCCTTGCCCGGGCCTGACTCGGATTCTGCACCGGGCTGGGTCATCAGCGCTGTCATGGCCTTGTCGTCAATATTCCAGTCCGAGGAGATCAGCGGCATGACCATGGTCAGCGACAGGGCGGGGGTGCCTGCAGTGGGCAGGCCATCCCATGTCCGGGTCAGAAAGGTGAACACGTCACCCAGGACCCGACTCTGGCCGTCGCTTAAAGAAAGCCGGACGGGTTTGGGCCCCCAGCTGGTCATCTTCCTGATCGCATCTTGATCAGCCGGCACGTTGACTGAAACCTCGATGCTCTGCCCGGCCGGGATTGTCGGCACGCTCTGAGTGCCCAGCACGTCCGGGGTGGGGATGCGGGCGTGGCCTTCGGACCAGGCCTGCATGTCGGCCCGGGAGCTGAAAGAGTACAGGGCGCTGGTGGACACGCTCAGATGGGCATTTTCCATGGGCTGGTTCGCGGTGTTGGTCACCGTAGCGCGCAGGGCATAACCGGATTTGTCGGTTACCACAGGCGTCGACCAGCGCAGAGCCACCTCGGCCGAGTTCTGATGACTGGGGGCAGCCAGGGCCGGTGTTGAAAGCCCAGGGGTCATCACCAGGGCTAGCAGAAGGATGATCGCCGGTAGGATTCGAGCCCACCGGGCCCATCGGTTGAAGGCATGGGTGCGCTGGCTGGTGCGCCCGCTCGGGCGCAGGGGGGTCTGGATCATGGCTGTTTTTTGTACTTCCTCGCGTAGAGCCAGGCTATTTTACGCTCATTAGGGTAACTGAGCACCGAGGTCAGGTCGGAAAAGTCCACCCAGATGGCATCTTCGGCCTCATGATCAGGGTCGCCCTCCACGCTCAGGGATCCGCCGATCATCCGCAGGACGAAATGGTGGACCAGCTTGTGGACCCGTTGGTTGGTTCCGGTGAACCAGTAGTCGATGGTGGCGATGGAGTCGGTCACCCTGCCCAGTATCCCCGTCTCCTCGTGGACCTCGCGCACGGCCGTCTGCTCGGGTGTTTCCCCCTTCTCGATATGCCCCTTGGGCAGGCACCATTCCAGGTGGCCCGAGCGGGAGTGCCGGGCGATGATGGCCACCCGGTCGTGTCGGTCGAAGATCAGTCCACCCGCTGAATACTCGCGCACTACGGGCAGTTCCTGGGCATCCAGGGAGGCGAAGGTGGAAGGCCCTGAGGCATGCTTATGCCGGGGCATGAGGGCAGGCGTGGGTATGTCGTCCCCGGTCTGTATGCGCTCGCGAACCCGCGGATCCAGACGTTCGCTTACGGTTTCCACCAGGTGGTCCCGCCCCTGCTGTCCGCGGGCATGGGTGTCCGCAGAGTCGGCGCTATGTGCAAGCATGCGCGCCATGTCCGCGGGCGTAATCATACTCCAACTTTACGTAAGGTAATGTGCAGGTGGGGTAACGGTATGCTAGTAGGCGCATCAACTCCGTAGGAAAGGGTGAGCGTGGATTTCCAAGTCTGGCCGGAGGCCATCGAGCTCGGGCGCCTCTTCGCCGAGCAGGGATTTGAACTGGCGTTGGTAGGGGGTCCTGTACGCGATCTGCTCCTGCACCGGCCCTCCCACGACCTGGACTTCTGCACCTCGGCCCGGCCCGAGCAGTTCGAGCCCATCCTGCGTCACTGGGGGTCAGGCTTCTGGGACATGGGGCGCAAATTCGGCACCTTGGGCGCGCTGCGGCGGCGTCCTGACGGAACCGAGGTCAAGGTGGAGGTGACCACCTACCGGCGAGACACCTACGATCCCGACTCCCGCAAGCCCGAGGTGGACTATGGGGACAGCCTTGAGGGCGACCTTTCGCGGCGCGACTTCACCGTCAACGCCATGGCCCTGCGGGTGCCCGACCTGGTCTTTGTGGATCCCTACCGGGGGGCCAACGACCTGGCCAAGCAGGTGCTGCGGACCCCGGTGGACCCCCGTCAGTCCTTCGATGACGACCCCCTGCGGATGATGCGGGCCGTGCGGTTCGTGGCCCAGCTGGGATTCACTATCGCACCGGAGACAGCCGAGGCCATCACCCGCATGACCGATCGAATCAGCATCGTTTCGGCCGAGAGGATTCGCGACGAGCTGACCAAGCTCATGCTGTCCGACCACCCCGTCCAGGGCATCGAGGCCCTGGTGCAGTCCGGCCTGGCTGACATCGTTCTGCCCGAGGTCCCAGCCCTGCAGCTGGAGATCGACGAGCATCACCGGCACAAGGACGTCTTCGAGCACACCCTGATGGTGGTGGACCGGGCCATCGCCCTGGAGACCGGACCTGACGGACCTGTGCCCGCCCCGGACCTGACCCTGCGACTGGCCGCCCTGCTGCACGACATCGGCAAGCCCGCCACCAGACGCTTTGAGCCCGGTGGCAAGGTCAGCTTCCATCATCACGACGCGGTCGGGGCCCGGTTGGCCCGCAAGCGCCTCAAGGCCCTGCACTTCGACCACCACCTGATCGCCGATGTCTGCGACCTGATCTCCATGCACCTGCGTTTCCATGGCTATGTGGACGAGCGGTGGACCGATGCGGCCGTACGCCGCTACGCCCGGGAGACCGGTCCGCTTTATGAGCGGCTCAATCGCCTGACCCGGGCCGATGCGACCACCCGCAACAAGCGCAAGGCTCAGGTCTTCTCCTCCGCCATGGACGAGTTGGAGGACAGGGTGGCTCAACTGCGTCGGCAGGAGGATCTGGACGCCATTCGGCCCGACTTGAATGGACAACAGATCATGCAGATTCTGAACCTCAAGCCGGGACCGCAGGTGGGACGCGCCTATCAGCACATGCTGGACTACCGCCTGGATCAGGGCCCGGTCGACCAGCAGACAGCCGAGCAGGAGCTGCGGGACTGGTGGCAGAGCCAGAGCTAGGGCCAGGCCTGGTCCGCATTCTGCAGGTTCGGCTGCCGCCGGATTATATGTGGAAGATGTTTGCCTGGTCATCAGGTGCCAGGCTGGTATTGGCTGTGATTGTTGTGTGGCCCAGGCTGTTGCTTACTTGTGTGAAGTGATCATGCTGTCTGTCGTACGGGCCTGCTTTTGGCGGCTTTTGGCGGCTATGGCGGCTCCTGCAGTGAGAAGTCCTGTGGCGAGTAGAAGGAGCATGCCGTCGCCTCCGGTCAGGGGCAGGCTGGCGATGGGCAGGTACCGGTAGGTGTTGCCCTTGTCGGTTTCCTGCTGTTTGCCGTCCTGGGTCCAGTCGATGGCCACGGGCGTCAGCCCCGGCGTGTAAGGGGGAGTGGTCACCTTCCAGGTGCCGTCGGGGCTGGGCTTGAGGTCCTTGCCTGCGGCGAGGCACGTGCCCTGCTCCTGATTCTGTCCGAAGCATACGCTGGTGGTCTGCGGCTCTCCGGGGAAGCCGACCGGTCCCGGCCGGCTGGCCGGCCAGGCGTTGGAGGGGGCGCGCCCCAGCTGACCGTTGCCGTTGTTTCCCCAGGTGTAAAGCTGGCCGTCGGAGCCGATGGCTGCGGAATGATACCATCCCACGCCGGATTGTTTCCAGGCGAATCCCTTGGGCGCCCCCTGGGGCTTGCTGACCAGGGTCGGCGTCTGCCGGTCGGTGGTGGTGCCATCGCCCAGCTGGCCGCTGATGTTCCATCCCCAGGCGTACAGGTTCCCATCGGATCCGGAAGCTACAGAATCCCCGTCGCCTAGGCTGGCTTGTGCCCAAGTGAATCCATTGGGCTTCGCGATCTGAATTGGCGTCTGCCGATTGGTGGTGGTGCCGTCGCCCAGCTGGCTCTCGGAGTTTCTTCCCCAGGTGTACAGGCCGCCGTCGGAGCCGATGGCCGCGGAATGATGTTCGCCTAGGCTGGCTTGTGCCCAGGTGAATCCTTCTGGCGCTCCTTGGGGCTTGCCGATTTGCACTGGCATGTTCCGCTTGGTGGTGGTGCCGTCGCCTAGTTCGCCGTACTGGTTGTCTCCCCAAGTATAGAGGCCGCCGTCGGAGCCGATGGCCGCGGAATGCCAGCCGCCTAGGTTGACCTGTTTCCAGGTGAATCCTTCAGGTGCGCCTTGGGGCTTGCCTATCAGGACTGGCCTGTTCTGGTTGGTGGTGGTGCCGTTGCCGAGCTGACCGTACTCGTTGTACCCCCAAGTGTAGAGGTTGCCGTCGGAGCCGATGGCTGCGGAATGAAAGCCACCCAGGATGACCTGTTTCCAGGTGAATCCTTTGGGTGCCCCATCGGGCTTGCCTATCAGGACTGGCCTGTTCTGGTTGGTGGTGGTGCCGTTACCCAGCTGGCCACTGCCATTGTCTCCCCAGGCGTACAGGTTGCCGTCTGAGCCGATGGCTGCGGAATGCCAGCCGCCGAGGATGACCTGTTTCCAGGTGAACCCGTCCGCCGCCCCCTGAGGCTTGTCGACCAGGGTCGGCCTGCTCCGGCTGGTGTTGGTGCCGTCGCCCAGCTGTCCGTCGTCGTTGCCTCCCCAGGTGTAGAGGTTGCCGTCGGAGCCGATGGCTGCGGAATGGTTGTAGCCCAGTCTGATCTGGTTGAATCTGATGCCTCGCTGTGCGGGCGGAGTCAGGGTCACCTCGGTGCCGCCGGTCTCGGGCCCATGATCCGGGCTGATGGACCAGTGTTGCGTGTCCTCCCTGGTCCAGTGGGCGGTCAGGGTGGTGTCATGGGTGACTGACTGGCTGAAGTCGTAGGCGACATCGCCCTGGAACCAGCCGTCGAACAGGCAGCCTTCGGCCCTCGGGTCCGGGTAGGGGCGTTCCGCCTGCCCGTCCTGGGTGACGGACTGGCTGGGGGGCATGCCCGTGGGGGTGGGGCAGGAATCGTTTTTGGAATTGAAGCCGACTTGGTATTGGGGGGCGATGTATGTGTATTGCAGGTGATCGTCCGGCTGCGGCCCGTTCCGGCTCCAGCCGACCGTCACGTCCACGCCCCCGGGCTCATGCTTGGGCGTGGATACCTGCCAGGTGCCGTCTTGGTTGGCCGTGATCCCTGTGGCCTTGGCCTGGCCGAACAGGACGGTGGTGGGCGTGACGGCGCCGGGGAAGTTGACCATGCCCGGCCTATTCCAGCTGGTGGTGGTGCCGTTGCCCAGCTGGCCGTTGCCGTTGACTCCCCAGGTGTAGAGGTTGCCGTCCGAGCCGATCGCTGCGGTATGGTTGCATCCTGGGATCGTGTATTTCCAGGTGAACCCGGCGGGTGCGCCTTGGGGCTTGCTGACCAGGATTGGCCTGCCCCGGGTGGTGTTGGTGCCGTCGCCCAGCTGGCCGTTTTCGTTGCTTCCCCAGATGTAGAAGTTGCCGTCCGAGCCCAACGCCTCGGTATGCCAGTCGCCTAGGTTGACCTGTTTCCAGGTGAACCCGGCGGGTGCGCCTTGGGGCTTGCTGACCAGGGTCGGCGTGTGCCGGTCGGTGTTGGTGCCGTCGCCCAGCTGGGTTCTGTAGTTCTGCCCCCAGGTGTAGAGGTTGCCGTCCGAGCCGATTGCCGCGGAATGTTGCCAGCCTATGCTGACCTGTTTCCAGGTGAACCCGGCGGGTGCGCCTTGGGGCTTGTTGACCAGAGTGGGCGTGTGCCGGTCGGTGGTGGTGCCGTCGCCCAGCTGGCCGCTGAAGTTCCATCCCCAGGTGTAGAGGTTGCCGTCCGAGCCTATAGCTCCGGAATGATTGCAGCTAAGGCTGGCCTGTTTCCAGGTGAATCCTGCTGGCGTGCCTTGGGGCTTGTCGACCTTGATCGGCCTGGTCTGGTTGGTGGTGGTGCCGTTGCCCAGCTGCCCATACTGGTTGTTTCCCCAGATGTAGAGGTTGCCGTCCGAACCGAATGCTGCGGTACTCAAGTCGCCTAGGGTGAATTGTTTCCAGGTGAATCCTGCTGGCGTGCCTTGGGGCTTGTCGACCGGGGCCGGTGTGTTCCGCTTGGTGGTGGTGCCGTCGCCCAGCTGGCCGCGGCCGTTTTGGCCCCAGATGTAGAGGTTGCCGTCCGAACCGAATGCCGCAGAATGGTCCCAGCCTATACTGACTTCTTTCCAAATGAATTTTTCCGGCGTGCCCTTGGGCTTTTTGACTTGGACTGGTGTGGACCGGTTGGTGTTGGTGCCGTCGCCCAGCTCGCCAGCGCCATTGTCTCCCCAGGTGTAGAGGTTGCCGTCCGAGCTGATGGCCGCGGAATGAAGGCCGCCCATGCTGAGCTGGCTGAGTCTGATGCCGCGTTGCGCGGGCGGGGTGAGAGTGACCTTGGCGCCCCCGGCTATGGGCCCTTGGCTGGGGCTGATGGCCCAATGGCCGTCTCCCTTGGTCCAGTGGGCGGTGAGGGTGATGCTACCGGTGACGGGCTGGGTGAAGTCGTAGGCGACGTCGCCTTGGAACCAGCCGTCGAACAGATATCCGTCCCTGGTGGGGTCGGGGCTGGGCCGACTGGCCTGGCCCCCGTCGGGGATGGTCTGCCTGCCAACGCTGCCGCCGCCTGCCGTGTCGAAGCTGACCGTCCAGGCTGTGGAGGACCGGGCCTGGACGGCATCAGCATCGCCGGCAGTGTCGAGCGTGGGTGAGGAAGGCATCGGGGTCGTGTGGCTCAGGGGTGAGGACGTTGGCAGGGGTGAGGACGTTGGTGGGGAGGACGTTGGTGGGGAGGAGGACGGCGATACGGCCTGCGGGCTATCATCCCCCTGCTGTTTGTCCAGGGTGGTGGGCGTGGCTGCTTCGGATGGACTGCCGGTGCTCCCGGCCAAAGCGGGTGTGCAGGACAGGGCTAGGAGAAAGGCTAGGGCTGCTGCTGCCATGCCCGAACGCTGACGCATGATGAGTCGACCCCCTTCTTCGCAGAGCCTGCTACAGCATCCCCCGGACATCGCACTCAAAACTGTAGCAAAAAGCTGTACTAAG
Organism: Bifidobacterium sp. VU/mBH4 (B4); assembly: GCF_058199535.1. Lineage (NCBI taxonomy): Bacteria > Bacillati > Actinomycetota > Actinomycetes > Bifidobacteriales > Bifidobacteriaceae > Bifidobacterium > Bifidobacterium sp. VU/mBH4 (B4). The sequence continues at coordinate 69,396 of NZ_JBVPQJ010000005.1, forward strand.
AAACTGTATCAAGTCCCCAAACACCCACGACCCCAAGGTGTTACACCTACTACCATACCATGCGCGCAAACGCCTCCGGTTGAAGGTTCTACAACAGCCGGGTCTGCGCTCCTGGGCGGGATGCCAGGCCGGCAACATTGCTGCGGTGTCAGGCCTTGGGAGCCTTGGGCAGGTTCTTCAGGGAGGAGGGGTCGGCCAGGCAGCCCTTGATGGCTTTGATGTTACGGCCTACGACAGAGGTGCTGTCCTCGTCGTTCAGATCGGTAAAGGTTGCCCCGATGACCACATCGATCAGATCGTCGCTGCGGTCGTCCATGACCAGAACGGCATCGTTGAATTGGGACCCCACCGTGTAGCCGCGATCAATGGCCGAGGCGCCAAAGCGTATCTGGGTACGCGCTGTCTCGGTCTTGCCCGGATAGTCCGCCACATCCTGCATGTTGAATCCCCGATTGCGCAGGGCCGACGCCAGGGCAGTGGCCAGACCGGACTTGTTGGTTCCGTTGAGCACCCGCACACGGATGTCGGGGTGGTTGACCAGCTTGGACTTGTCGGGCGGACAGGGCACGGCGACCCCATAGTTGGGCTTAGCGATGGTGGCGTGTTTGGCGGTATGCCCGATGGACCCGAAGATGATCAGACCACAGATGACCAGGATGACCACCAGGGCGCTGACGGCTATAGTGAAGACCATCTTCTGCCGCCGTCGTACGAACTGCCTGCGGGCCTCGCGTTCGTCGAGTGGTTCGGGATTCGTCATGTTGTCTACTCTACTGTCCATGGGTGACTCGCAGGGGGACCATCCTGGGCAGGACTGGCGAGTCAGCCTCAATGATCCTGTCCACGGCATTCTGCTCCCGCCAGAGTCTTATCAGCGTAGCCGCCTGGTCTAAGTGAGGAACCATAGCCACCACCGATGGGCCAGATCCTGAGACGAAAGCCGGCCCTGCCCCTGCCCGCCTGGCCAGATCCAGAGCCAGGAGCGAGCGTGGGTGAAGAGCACAGGCGGTTTTTTGCAGGTCGTTCAGGTCGCCGGGGCTGGGGCCGATTGCGTCGAAGGCCTTGTATACCTGGGCCGTGCTCAGCTGGTCTTCATAGGCGCCGATCAGCAGGCGGCCGGTCAGTCCGGCATTGCGCAAATTTCGAGCCTGCGCGCTTGTCGGATCCAAGGGCTCCAGAACCTGGCCGAAACCCGAGCCGTGGCTGAGGCCACCATGCAGGCAGAAGGGCAGGTCTGCACCCAGGCCGGCGGCGATCTCATCCAAATCAGCCGCGCCCAGCTCCAGCTTCCAGAGCCGGTTCAGGCCCAGCATGGTTCCGGCCGCATCCGTGGATCCCCCGGCCAGCCCGGCACCCACCGGTATCCGTTTAATGATGCGGATGGCCACATCCGGCTGGTGTCCGGTGGCCTGAGCCATGGCTAGAAGGGCCTTGACAGCCAGATTTGCATGGGGATCAGCGTCATTGTTGGCCAGATCGCCCAGATGCTCCCCCTCCATGTGCAGCCGGAAGCCACTGCCAGGCTCTCTTGGGCGCAGTTCCACTCTGTCCAGGATGCTTACGGCGCTGTAGATGGTGTCCAGGCGGTGACGGCCACCCCAATCCGCTCGGGCGGGTCCGACCCGCAGCAGCAGGTTGATCTTTGCCGGGCAGTCCAGGGCGATTCCCTCCCTGCCGACGGCCGGGCTCACGCGTCCACCTCGCGGCCAGCCCGCTCCAGGGCGGCGAATTCCGCAATGGTCATGGTCTCTCCGCGTCGGCTCGGATCGATGCCCGCCGCCTTGAAGGCCTCGGGGGACACCAGGCCTTTCAGGGCGGCATGCAGTGTCTTGCGGCGCTGGCCGAAAGCAGCGTCGATCAGAGTAAAAACCCGAATCCGGGTGTGCTCGTCCTCGCCGATGTGCCCTTCCTCGTTACGGACAAAGGAGACCAGGGCCGAGTCGACATTGGGAGCAGGCCAGAAGACGTGACGTCCGATCCTTCCCGCTTGGGTGGCACGGCCGTACCAGGCCAGTTTCAGGCTGGGGGTGCCGTAGACCTTGGAACCCGGGCCAGCCGTCAGACGGTCCGCCACCTCCTTCTGGACCATGACCAGGAACCGGCTCAGATTGGCGAACCGGGCCAGGAGGGTCAGGATGATCGGAGTGGCTACGTTGTAGGGCAGGTTGGCTACCAGGGTCAGGTCGGCGGTTCTGCCCGCGTCGCCTGCCAGCTGAGGGGTCAGGATCAGGGCATCCCGGTTGATCACGGTCAGCCGGTCCAGGGCTTCCGGCATGTGCTCGCTGACGGTCTGAGGCAGACGACGGGCCAATCCGGAGTCGATCTCGTCGGCAGTCACCAGGCAGCCCGCCTCCAGCAGCCCCAGGGTCAGGGATCCCAGACCTGGACCCACCTCCAAAACGGACTGACCGGGTTTCACCCCTGCCAGGCGGACGATCCTGCGGACAGTGCCTGGATCGATAACGAAGTTCTGGCCCAGACGCTTGGTGGGGTGGATGCCCGCTTGGTCGGCGATGCGTCGGATATCGGCGGCACCCAGAAGGCAGTCGCTCTCGCTTCTAGTGTTCATGTCGGTTCGCTGCTCGTGAATGTAGTAGGAGGTCAGTACCAGTTGTACTGCTCGGAATGGTGCCAGGCCGTGCTGGGGTTTCCGTATCGTTGGCCGATATACCAGAGGCCCCAGTCGATTTGGATGGCAGCATCGTCACGCCAGTTGGCACCGAATTGACTCATTTTAGAGCCCGGCAGGCTTTGGGGGATGCCGTAGGCACCGGAGAGGTTCTCGGCATCCCATTGCCATCCTGACTCCTTGTTCCAGAGTTTCACCAGGTCATCGAATTGCGAACCTGTCCACCCGCGCTGAGCAGCTGCGCCCGAGGCATAGGCTTGGGCTACGCCGGGTCCTGCATGCCAAAGGCCGCTTGGCGGTGGGCTTGGCGGTGGCGACGGGGCTGGTGTGTTTTCGGCCTGGCTCGGGGGATCCGGCTTGGTCGTTGCATTCGAGCCTGATGGCTGTGATGCCTGTGGCGGCGTGGTAGTGGTCTTTCCCGACTGCGCATCCTTGTTCGGCGAGGCGCTTGGCGAGGAGGTGTCCTTGGCGTGATCGGATCCCTTGTCCTTGGACTGCTGCCCGCTGTTCTGCCCCTCCTTTGGCTTGTCAGGGCCGACGGCCACCACCTGGTCCACTGGCATGGCCACAGTCTCTTCCTTGACGACCTGCTCCGATTCTGCCTGTCCGTCCACATAGGTGACCTGGATGGTCTGTAGACGCTGGCCGGCTACCCCCTCCTGTCGGATCTGGGTCTGGCCTGGCGCCAGGCTCGGGTCGACCACGGTACGTGTAGCAAAGGCCAGGGGGATGGTCTTCTGGGTGTTCCCGTGGGTGACCCGTCGGACACGCAGCACGGTTGCGCCTTGGTCGTGCTCCACGCTGACCCGGTCCTCCTTGCCCAGCACGATGCCCTTGGAGTCCAGGATGGAGGCAGCCGGAAGCTTGCCGTCAGGGGCCACCGAGGTCTTCCCGTCGGCCACGACCGTGACCGGCCCCGCCTGGTTGATGACCAGACCGCCGGTCAGCTGGTTATAGACGTTGCCTATGTCTACGGTGACCTTCATGGCCTGCTTGCGGTTCTCCTCGAAGAATCCCAGCAGCTGGTCCATGCTGGTGGCCGTGGTCCAGAAGGGCACCCGCTGGCCCTGGATGACGATGGTGGTCTGATAGGCGGAACGCACGGTGACTGCCGCATGGTTGCGCAGCTGGCCCCCGGAGCTGGAATCGACCAGGTCGTGGGTCTTGACCTTGATCCCCTGCTGGCGCAGCAGGCCGTCCACGCTGTAGGCGTAGGTGGTCACCGTTTTGGTCTGGCCGTTGACGCTTAACGCCACGCTCTTGCGGGCGGTGATGCCGAAGGTCAGGACCATGGCCAGAACGACCAGGAGTGCGCAGGAGGCCACGCGGATCCTTCTGAGCACGACGAAACGCCGCGGCGTCCAGCGTCTGGCCATGTGCTCGCCTCCCCGTTCCTGCCTTGTGCGTACCTGGCAATTCTAGCGGCGCGGGCATGGAGCCAAGCCAGACAATCAGCAAGGTCGGGCAAACATCCACATTTGTCACAGACGGGTGGCAACAAAAAAGCCGACTTGGCCGTCATCGGTCAGTCGGCTTTTCAAGACCCGGGCCCTGGGGCCGGCGGATCAACGTCAAGAGGACGGGAATGAAGGGGAATGATCCCGTCCTCGAATACGAACGGAGATGGTTGGGGAAAAAGCTCCGTTCGTACTTCGGAGAACGAGCCTCCGAAATGACTTACTCGAGGGAAGTATTTGTAATTATCCAGGTAATGTCCATCATTATAGCCTGCCCGGAGACAAAGCTGAATAGTCGAATTCGATGGTTCGTTCCTGGCGTAGAGCCTCCTGTCAGAGTCGAACTGACGACCTGCCGCTTACAAGGCGGCTGCTCTGGCCAACTGAGCTAAGGAGGCGGTCCCGGTGGTCCATTACAGCTCCGGGCCGCGGTACGGAATGATATCGTACCATCACCTTGCCCCCGAGGGGACGCTGGACGCGAAATTGCTCTCGATCTGCCCGGTTCAGTCCAGCGAGCGCGGTTGGCCGGAGGCGCCGATGGCGGGCATGGCGCCCTTGACGCCCACCTTGGACTGATCCAGGCCCAGAGCCTTGAGCAGGCCCGTGCGGTAGTCCAGACCTGCCTGGGACAGGTTGCCCAGCTCCCAGTAATTGCCGTTGATGCGGACCGTGGGCGTGGTCATCTGCCCCTTGTTGGATCCGGAGGGATTCCAGAGCTCCTTGCGCAGGGGGGTGTAGGTGTCCATGGCCTTGATCCAAGCCCGGTAGTGGCCCTTGACTGCCTGGTCGGCCACGTTGGGATCAACCCCGGCCTTGATGGCCTGTTGGCGGATCTTGTCGTTGCTGATGGGGTGGTAGTCGGACTCATCCGGCTGGAAATCCTTGGCGTAGAGATTGGCGATGAAGGGCAGCAAATGGTCGGGATCGTGTTGGGCCACGTAGATGGTAGCCGTGCCCGTCCTGGTCGAGTAGTTGTCGGTGGAGAGCCGGTCCATGAAGCTCATGGGATAGATGACCAGGTTGATCTGCCCGGCATCCACCAGACCGGTCAGGGTGGAGTCCAGCCCGCGATGCAGGGCGCCGCAGCCCGGGCACATGAAGTCCATGTAGATCTCCACGGTCGGAGCCTTGGCCACCGGTTTGTTGAGCCCTTGAGAGCTGATCAGAAAGCCGCCCTGGTCATTGGCGGCCGAGGGTTTTTCCTTGACCTTTGCGACGGCCTGACGAGCCTGCTCCAGGTCCTGGGTCTTGACCGGGCGATGGCTGCGCCAGTACAGGAATCCGCCCAGAGCGATCAGCGCGATGAGCACCACAGTGACGATGACGCCGATCATGGTCTGCTGGCGGCGCTCCTTGGCCTCCTGGAGCCGCCGGGCCTCTTCCTGGGCCTTGAGCGCGGCCTTGCGGTTCTGCTTGCCCTTGGACATGACCTGGATCCTTTCCTTGGCGTACTGAGCATAGTGTAGCCGCCAGGGGTGGAGCTCGATCTTAGGCGCGCAGGAGGTGGATGGGGGCCCAGTCCATGGAGGGCTGGGCGATCAGCCCGGCCAGGAGGACGGCAATGATCAGCAGCCAGATCAGGAGCAGGATCCACCTGCGGCGGGGGTTGCCCGGCGCCGTGGGATCCTGGCGGCCCATGGGGATGCGACCCGCCGCCAGCCGCAGGACCCTGTTGCCGCTGTTGGCTTTGGGGGCTGAGCGGTCCTGCGTGGGCAGAGTCGTCAACAGCCAGCCTGCCAGCGTCGCCAGGGCCATGGCCAGCCCGCCGGCGGACAGGGGCCTGGCTGCCGGCAGGGGGAGGGTCAACAGGTGTTCACCCAGGGTCAGGCCTGCGCGGACGGTGGTGAGGGCGCCCGCCCAGGTCAGCGGCAGAGCGACCAAAACCTGGACAAGGATCATGCCCGGCAGGCGCAGCAGGGCGGCCCCCAGGCCCTTGAGCAGGTGCCAGGGGAGGGCAGCTGCATTCAGCAGACGGTCGCTGCCCCGCCGAGGGCCGTCGCGGCGCAGCTCGCGTTCGATCTGGGCTTTGATGCTCCATCCGGCAGTGCTCAGGGCCCAGAGAAGGATTCCGGCGGTTGCCAGGGCCGAGACCGGAGCCAGTGCTGTCAGCAGGGCAGGAAACACTCCCAGCATGACCAGGCAGGGGGTTCCGGCCTTCAGGTAGCGCAGGCGTCGTATCTGGGCAGGGGGCTGGTCTCCCAGCCAGTGGGCGTTTGCGTCATTGCTGTAGCCGCTGGGCAGGGGCTGTGCCGGCGGAAGCGGATCCTGGACGGTAGTGGCTTGTAGATCTTGACGATCGGCTGCAGGCTGGAGATCCTGCCAGGTCTGCGTCTGCTCCTGCTGTTCCTGGGCTGCTGGAAGGGGATTCAAGAGGCTGGTGGGCTGTTCCGAGTCAGGCAGGAGGGTCGTCTGCTCATCGGCTTCGCCGTTTGTCAGAGGCTGTGACCAGGCCGTCCGTGGACTGTCTGGATTAGCCTGCGTAATAGGCGGCATGGGCATGGTGGCCGGCTCAACGACCATGGTGGGCGAGTCGGTCTGCTCCTCAGCCTCCGAAGAGCCGCCGCCAAAAGGGCGCATCGTCTCCTGGCTGCCCTTGCCGGGTTCCTGGTCGCCTTGCTCACCCTGCCAGGCCTGCGGATCCATGGCATCCCGGCTGATGGCCTCCAGAAGCTCCTCAGGCGTGCAACGCGCCCCCCGGTCGGGGGAGAGCGCCGAGCGCAGGGCTCTCATGGTGCCCACGGGCAGCCCAGACAGGTCAGCGTTGCCCGAGGCTTCCCGCTCCAGAACCGCCATCATGGGTTTGTCGCCGAAGACCGCCCGTCCGGTGGCCGCATAGGCCAGAACGGCGGCCGTGCTCCACCAGTCGGTTCCCTGATCGGCCTCGGCTCCGTCGATGATTTCCGGGGCGATGAAGCCGGGGGTTCCCATGACCAGCCCGGTCCGGGTCACATGGCTCTGCCCCTGGCCCATGGCGATGCCGAAGTCCACCAGCACCGGGCCCGAGACCGAAATCATCACATTGGTGGGTTTGATGTCCCGGTGGACGATGCCCGCCTGGTGGACGGCCGCGACGGCATCGGTCAGCTTCCGCGCCAGCCGTTCCAAGTCGTCGCCCCGATAGGGGCCGTTGACGGCCACGTCGTCGCGAAGATTGCGCCCCTCGATCAGTTCGGTGACGATGAATGCCAGGGCATCATCAAGCTCCATGTCCACGATCCGGCAGACGCCTGGATGACGGACCCGCTGCAGGGCCAGTGCCTCGCGTCGCAGGCGCTCGCGTGCCGAGGCGCGGTCACGTTCGTCAGAGCTGTCCGGTGACACCTGGCTCTCTTCTTCCAGGGACTCCCGCAGGATCTTCATGGCGTAGTCCTGGCCCCCGCCATCTCGTGCGCGCCAGACAGAGCCCATGGCACCACCGCCCAAGGGCTCAATCAGGGTGTAGCCCCCGACCAGCCGTCCCGGCTTCAGATCCAATCCCTCAAGATCGCTCATATCTCCATTGTGCTCCGACTGCTTGAAAAGAACCTGATTGTCCCCTCCTGCTGTTTTGCGTCCTCGGCCGCTGGGAATCTGGCAGCCTGATCGGAGCCAGCGGCATAATGCGTAAACAGGCGTTGATACAATATTATCGGTGGGAAAACATCCAAAACAGCAGAAAGAAGGGGCTTCGTGGAAGCTTCGCGCTTTGAAAAGGGCTCTGAGGCCTTGGCCGCTATCGATGGCAAGGGTGGTCAGGCCGTCATTGACTCTCTCCAGGACATAGCACCGGACTTGGGCCGCTGGATTGTCGAATTTGCCTTTGGCGACATATACACCCGGAAAGGACTCGATCTTCAGCAGCGTGAGCTGGTCACCATAGGCAGCTTGGTGACGCAGGGTGACACCGCTCCGCAGTTGGCCGTTCACATACAGGGAGCCTTGAATGTGGGGCTGAGCAAGGCGGCCGTGGTCGAAGCCATACTCCAATGTGCCCCCTACGTGGGATTCCCGCGGGTCATCAACGCGATCAACGTGGCCAGGACGGTCTTCGAGCGCGATGCCGAAGATTCCGACAAGCCCGAGGATTGAGTCGGCAAGGGTTCACAGGTCGAATTCAGACCCTGGTGTATAGTGGGCATTGGCTCAAGGGAGAGTTTCTCTTAACCACAAAACAGAAAACCGTCGCATGGCCATACCGATGTCGGTGTTGACCCCGGGACGGAAACCACAGTGAACATCAACCCCTTCACTACGGATCGTTCGGCACGTACCTGCCGATGAAAGGATGAATAATGGCAGAAGTGGTATTCGACCACGTCACTCGTATCTACCCGGGCAACGATGAGCCCTCGGTCAGTGACCTCAGTCTGGACATCAAAGACGGTGAATTCCTTGTTCTGGTAGGGCCTTCCGGCTGCGGAAAGTCCACCACCCTGCGCATGCTGGCCGGCCTTGAGGAGGTCAACAAGGGCCGCATCATGATTGGCGACAAGGACGTGACGACCATGCAGCCCAAGGACCGCGACATCGCCATGGTCTTCCAGAACTACGCTCTTTACCCCCATATGACCGTGGCCGACAACATGGGCTTCGCCCTGAAGATCGCCGGCACCCCCAAGGATGAGATTCGCCAGCGGGTGGAGAAGGCCGCCGAAGTGCTGGATCTGACCGAGTACCTGGACCGCAAGCCCAAGGCTCTGTCCGGTGGTCAGCGTCAGCGTGTGGCCATGGGGCGCGCCATTGTGCGTCAGCCCAAGGTCTTCCTGATGGATGAGCCTCTGTCCAACCTGGACGCCAAGCTGCGTGTCCAGACCCGTACCCAGATCGCCGCCCTGCAGCGGCAGCTCAACGTCACCACCCTGTATGTGACCCACGATCAGACCGAGGCGCTGACCATGGGCGACAGGATCGCCGTCATCAAGCTGGGCGTCCTGCAGCAGGTGGGTGCGCCTACCGAGCTCTATGATCGGCCCGAGAACGTCTTTGTGGCCGGCTTCATCGGCTCGCCCTCCATGAACATCAACATCCACCCCGTGGTCAACGGGCAGGCCAAGATCGGCGAGGACACCATCAGCCTGCCGCGCGAGGCCGTCGACAAGCTGACCCCCGACGACCAGGGCAAGATCGTCGTAGGTTTCCGTCCTGAGAATGCTTCTCTGGCCGGTGCCGACGAGCCGGATGCCTTCTCCCTGAAGGTGGCCAACGTGGAGGATCTGGGCTCCGATGGCTACATCTACGGCAACATTCTGACCGACAACAGCGCGGCTGAGCAGGCCATCGTCATGTCCGACCAGAACAAGCTGACCACCATCCGTGTCAACCCGCGTGACCTGCCCAAGGTGGGCGACGTGGTCAAGATCCACATCGATCCTGAGAAGATGCACCTGTTCTCCCCGGCCAGCGAGCTGCGGCTGAACTGAGTCTTCCTGTAGCCCTGCAGTTCGGCCACGGTTTCCCGCCGACCCGCAGGGCCCGTATCGATTGTTGATATCATCTCCTTTCCTTGTTGACCGGGTGACCAGGAGCCCCGCGCGGCGCATCCGTGCGGGGCTCTTCCCGTATAGGATGGGCGGCGATGGGATGGATGAAGCATGACTAGTGTGAACATCAACCGGGCGACGGCCTCCTCTCTGGACCCCCGTGCCCTGAAAGCCACCTCGATAAAGACCACGGCCGATCCCTCCTCCGAGCAGGAGCCGGCCGCCCTGCACATCACAGCCACCAGCTCCAACCCCAGGATGTTCACCCTGCCCTGGGAGCGGCCGCTGGCCACCTGGCCCCGGGATCTGCTGGCCAACCTGCCCAGAGGCATATCCCGGCACGTGGTGCGCTTTGTCCACGTGGGCGACGATGTCTACGCCATGAAGGAGATCACCCAGCGGGTGGCCGAGCGTGAGTACGAGCTCCTGCGCAAGCTGCAAAAACTGGAGCTGCCTACGGTCAACCCCATAGCCGTGGTCACCGGTCGGCACACTCGCGAGGGCGAGCCCCTTGAGGCCATGCTGGTCACCCAGCACCTGAAGTTCTCGCTGCCCTACCGTGCCCTCTTTGCCCGCAACCTGCGTCCGGACACGGCCGAGCGTCTGATCGATGCTCTGGCGGTCCTTCTGGTAAGGCTCCATCTGGCCGGCTTCTACTGGGGCGACGTCTCCCTGTCCAACGTGCTCTTCCTGCGTGACGCCGATGCTTTCTCGGCCTTCCTGGTCGATGCCGAGACCGGCGATCTGCACGCCAGCCTGACCGACGGCCAGCGCGAGTACGACATCGACCTGGCCAGAACCAACATCATCGGCGAGCTCATGGATCTGGATTCCGGCAACCTGCTGGCCGGCGAGGTGGACGAGGTCGGCGTGGGCAACCGGCTGGTGGACCGCTACCACTCCCTCTGGAGCGCCCTGACGGACGTGGACAGCTTCGATCCTGACGAGATGTGGAAGATCGAGCGGCGCGTCAACCGGCTCAACGATCTGGGTTTCGATGTGGACGAGCTGGAGATGAAGACCGAGGAGGACGGCAACCGGGTGCTGGTGCGCCCCAGGGTGGTCGATGCCGGCTACGCCTCCCGCAAGCTGCTGAGGCTGACCGGTCTGGATGTGCAGGAGAACCAGGCCCGGCGGTTGCTCAACGATCTGGATGCCTACCGGGCATCCACCTGGCGGCAGGGCGAGGACTTGGAGATTGTGGCTACCGACTGGATGCGCGAGGTCTTCGAGCCCACCGTGCGCATGATTCCGCCGGAATATCGCTCGCAGATCGAACCGGCCCAGTTCTTCCATGAGGTACTGACCCACCGCTGGCTGATGGCCGAGAAGGCCGGCCACGACGTGCCCATGGCCGAGGCTGTGCAGAGCTACATCAGCGAATCCCTGCCCGAGTACCGGCTGGACTCCGAGGACATGAAAACCATCAACGAAGAGGCCGACGCCGGGGTGGTCGACGACGAGATGAGTTGGCAGGACGCCCATGCCCAGGCTGGTCAGGGTAAGCAAGCCGCCGGTGATCGGACTGACAAGGATGCGAATAGCCATGACGTGGGAGGCCATGACGCAGCTCACAGTGGGGTGACTGACCAAACCAATGCTGGAGGCCAGGCCGGAGCAGGCACCCAGAAGGACCGTGATCGGGCAGGCGGGGAGGTGCCGTCGCAGCCGGCCTTTGAAGACGCCAATGGCGGCCGAAGCTCGCTGAGATCGGTCTACGCCCCTGGCAGCCTGGATGCGGCTGCCGACGAGGACGATCAGGATGATGCGGTCTGGGCCTCCAGCTGACTCTTGAGTGTGTGCGGCACCGGTCTGACGGATGCTGGCTGAGGCGTGCAGGCTGTTGCCGCTTGGGGCTATTTGGCTTGGCTGGCGGACCGTCGGCGTGCCATGGCTACGGCGTACAGGCTGATGCCGGCCGCCACCGAAGCGTTCAGGGATTCCACCGAGCTGGAGATGGGGATGGAGGCCAGGGTGTCGCAGTTCTCCCGGACCAGGCGGCTCAGCCCCTTGCCCTCGGAGCCTAGGACCACAACCAAGGGGTCGGTCTCGAAGCCTGTTTCGCCTACTATGGCGCTGCCTGCGCCGTCCAGGCCGACCGCGTAGTAGCCGTGCTCCTTGAGCCCTTGGATGGCCTTGGTCAGGTTAACCACGCGGGCCACGGGCAGGTGGGCGGCGGCTCCGGCGGAGACCTTCCAGGCTGCCGCTGTGACTGAGGCGCTGCGGCGCTCGGGCAGGATCACGCCCGAGGCTCCGAAGGCCGCGGCTGAACGGATGACGGCCCCGAGATTCTGCGGGTCGGTGACCCCGTCCAGGGCGATGAACAGGGGGCGGGCGGCAATCTTGGTGGCCTGGTCGGCTCCTTCCAGGGCGGCTGCGTGCTTTTCGGCCTTGTCGACCAGGCTCTGCAGGGAGGCGTACTGGTAGGGCTGCACCTTGAGGACCACGCCCTGGTGGTTGCTGGATCGGGCGATACGGTTCATCTCCAGGCGATCGGCTTCCAGCAGGTTGAGTCCCTCCTGTCCGGCCAGTCGCACGATCTCCCTGGTTCTGTCGTCGTGTTCCATCCGGGCGGCCAGATAGAGCTGGCTGGCCGGGACGCCTACGCGCAGGGCTTCCAGGACGGCGTTGCGGCCGATGACCAGATCGTCGGAATCAGAGGTGAACCGGTCGGCCCGGCGGCGGGCTGCCAGACGTGGATCGGCCGCCTGCCTGCGCTGGGCCGCCTGGCGGGCCTTGTAGGCCTTGTGGTAAACGCGATCCTCGGCCTTGGGGGTAGGCCCTCGGCCGCGCAGTTTGTTGCGGTGCTTGCCGCCCGAACCCTTGGTCGGGCCTTTCTTGTTAGCCATGCCTTCAGTGTAAAGGCAGGCGGGAACCGGTCAGCCGTCTGTCGGATTCAATATCGGCAGGGGCGAAAACACGCTGTACCTTTGCAGACCGGGCCGCGCGGATAGGTCGTGCAGGTCAACCCAGGGCGGCCACCTGATGAGGATCTGGGAATTCCACCCATTCGACCGGAGACTGCCCGCTCGATGCCGGGGTGACGGCGATGTGGGCCATGGATGACCGGCCCGAGGCGCCATGCCAGTGTCTGACGCCAGCCGGGCAGAAGACCACATCACCTGGTTCCAGTCTGCGCGGCTGATGGCCTTCCTCCTGCTCCCACCCTTGCCCGGCGGTGACGATCAGGAGCTGGCCATGCGGGTGGGTGTGCCAACGGTTGACGCATCCGGGTGCGAAGGTCACATTGCTGGCTGAGCATTCCGCGTCCGGATCAGTCAGGCGGTGCAGCCAGACATGACCGCTGAAGTTGGGTCCGTCAGCCGAGTCTCCCAATGGATAGGGCCCTGAATCTGGATCGGTCCCGGGCGCTGTTGCCGTTGCCGTGGTGTCCTGGCTCTCGTCATCACGGTCGCTCTCACCGTAGACCTCCCTGGCCAGGTCGAAAGCCGACCATGCCTTGGGCCACCCTGCATAGAAGGCCAGATGGGTGATCAGCGCCACCATTTCAGTACGGGTGACGCCATTGCCCTTGGCCATGGCCATATGGCTCTTCAGTTGGGGGAAGAGCCCCATGCTCATCAAGCCTGCACAGGTAATCATGCTGCGGTCCCGAGCCGAAAGCTCGTCCTCGCGGGACCAGACCTGGCCGAAGAGCACATCATCGTTGAGATGGGCGAATTGTGGTGCGAACCGACCGAGCCGGTCCTGGCCCGCCGTCTGTTTGATTGCCATGGGTGGATCTCCTTGCCGTCATCTTGGTCGGATCATTCCGGCAGACTCAGCTATACCCCTTCGAGTGCGCTCGAAGTCAAGATGATGGCGCAGGCGGCTGTTGGCATTCAGTATTCAGTCCGAGATGTCGGCTTTGTAGAAGTTGACGTAGGAGCGGGAGGGGGTTGGACCGCGCTGGCCCTGGTAATGGGAGCCGTTGTGCTTGGATCCATAGGGGTACTGGGCGGGCGAGGAGAGCTGGAAGAAGCACATCTGGCCGATCTTCATGCCTGGCCAGAGTTTGACCGGCAGGGTGCTCACGTTCGACAGCTCCAGGGTGATGTGCCCTTCGAAGCCTGGATCGACGAATCCGGCAGTGGAGTGGGTCAGAATGCCCAGACGGCCCAGGGAGCTCTTGCCCTCCAGTCGGGCTGCCAGCGTCGAATCCAGCTTGACATACTCCCAGGTGGATCCCAGAACGAACTCGCCTGGATGCAGGATCCAGGGTTCGTCCTTTGGTACCTCGAACTGCTCAGTCAATGCACCCTGGTCCTCCGCTGGATCCACATAGGTGTACTGATGATTGTTGAAGACTCGGAAGTAACGGTCCAGGCGCACATCCACGCTGGAGGGCTGAACCATGGCAGGCGTCCACGGGTCCAGATTCAGGTGTCCTGCCTGGTGGGCATCCAGGATGTCATGGTCGCTGAGCAACATGCCTAGGTATCTCCTTCAGGTTCGTTGATCGAGGGTCTCTCCTCTGACGGGAAACCATCCGAAATCCAGTCTAACCGGCCCTATGCCCGCTTTCTGACCTGGCCGGATTCACAGAGAATTTTCAGATAACACTATCGTCACTACAAGGTAGCTGTTCTTTACTATAGATATCGGCTCAAAAACCGAACGGGCGGTTGACCTCCGTCCGACAACTGATTTCCCTTTCTTCTCTCTCGCCCGGCGGTGTTTAAGCACCGTCGGGTTCTCTTCATTTTGGGGGAAGGATCAGTGCGCCGACGTTTCACGTGAAACCACCTGGCCAATGGCTCGATTGAGTTCGTTGAGGCTTATTGCAGGACAGCAGGGCATTCGCAAACCCATGAGACGCTTAGTGTTTGATCGGGCCGGGCTTCTGTTCCTTGAGCTTCCATCTCCTTTGGATTTGAGACTCAAGGTCGGCTAATCTCCAAGATGGGCTCGAAAGTTCCTGGGCACTCGCATTCTCTGGTTCAGATTCCTCTTCTCTGATGTCTATATAAATTGTGTTTCGGTGTACGGCCCGAGTCGTAGGCACAGAATTGAAGACAGGAGCTGAAGATATGAAGATATGGAAGAACCCCCGTCAGTTATGGCTATGACGGGGGTCCTCCACCGGGGGGAGGGGCGGCGATCTTCTTGCCATCGGCGGCTGAGGGAAGAGGGGGACTATCACAATGCCGAAAGCAGTCCGAACTCCGCTTCCTCCCCGGTTCGCGCGGCCGGGTGCCGGGCCTGGACCTGACTCATTCCCAAGGCTGGGGAGAGCGGACCGGGCCGTGCGGCTATCCGACCAAGTATGTGTGAGTCACACCAGCCTTACTCCTGGGGAGCCTTGGCTGACATGGCCTTGTGGAAGACGGCCACGATGATCAGGGCCAGCAGGGCGGCCAGCGCCATGACCCAGAACATGTTGGCCACCTGGGCCTGGATGCCGGTCTTGACACCGGCCAGGGCATGTGACCCGAATTGGGGATTGGCCATGAGTCCGCTGTAGACAGCCATGCCGATGGAAGCCGAGGTGTTCATCATCAGATCCCCGATGCCAATGCCACGCCCATTCTGATCCACGGGCAGGGTGGCCGAGAAGGAGTCGTAGAGGGGCGTGTAGGACATGGTGATGCCGGCGATGAAGACCGAGGCCAGCGCGGTCAGGACCCAGAAGCCCGAGGTGAGCATCAGGGCCGAACCTGCAGCTCCGGCAATCATGAGCAAGGCAGACAGAATCAGCATGGGCAGGCGTCCCATGGCGTTCATGATGACTCCGGACAGGCAGCCCACCAGGGTGGCCACGATGTAGACGATGGTCAAGCAGAGGGAGACCTGGCTCAGGGAGATTCCGTAGATGCGGTCGCCAATCACGTTGTAGATGGGCACGCAGGCGAAGTTGAAGAAGTAGAAGACGAAGAGGGCCAGCAGGACAGCCATGTAGGCGCCGTTGGTTACGAACCCGCGGCTCAGGAAGGGGTTGGCGCCCTTCCAGACATAGCCGGCGAAGATCAGGATCAGGACGGCCAGCACTCCCAGCATCCAAGTGGCCGGGAAGGAGAAGTAGACGGCCACGAATCCGGCGATCAGCGCGAACAGGGCGATGCCGAAGACATCGATGCGCTCGCCCTTGATGCCGGTGTCAGGCGTGTACTTGAGCACCGGGGGGATCAGGAGGATGGAGACCAGCGGCACCAGGAAGAGGTAGCGCCAGTCGATGGAGGTGATCAGTCCGCCGGCGAAGATGCCCACGGCAGAGGATGCGTAGTAGACGGCGTTGAAGATGCCCAGATAGAAGGCGCGCTCCTTGTCGCTTAGGTATTTCATGGCCATGACCAGGAAGACCGAGCCGGCCACCTGGCCACCCGCGGTCTGGATCATGCGGGCCAGGACCACGGCCCAGAAGTTCGATGCGCCGAAGAAGCCCAGAAGACTGCCAATGATCAGGGCGCCCACGCCGAACAGGGTCATCTTCCGGGGGGAGATGTAGTCGCAGAGGGTTCCGTAGAGCATGCAGACCACGCCCAGGACGATGCCGGGCAGGGTGCTGATCAGCGAGGCGTTGGCGGACATCCCCAGGGAGTCGCCCACGTTCTGGAAGACCAGGTTGAAGGCCTGGATCATCAGGGTGCCCAGCAGGAAGATGGTCAGCAGGGCCGGCAGGGCCCGCTTGGTGCTGCGGCGGTTTTCGTCCATGGTCGCTTCGGTAGCCTCGGTGGTGATGGATTCGCTCATGACTGCCGTCCTTCTATCGTTCGCTCTCGGTCTTGCGCACCAGGGTGAGAAGCCTGTCCATGAAGCGCTTGGTGAACCGCTCGGCGTCGACCGACAGGGCCACCTTGGTGTTCTTGACCGTGTCCAGAAGCCTGCTGGGGTCGCCGATGGTGCGTGCCCGCTGTGGTCCCTCGGTCTCGACCATCAGGTTGGTGGCGAAGGTGGTGACCAGGCTGGGGTCGATGGCCACGGCGGCGGCCAGGGGGTCGTGCAGGTTGCAGCCGCCCAGATAGACCCCGCTCTCCTTTTCGCTGATGTCGATGTAGTAGTCGGTCATGTCCGCCAGGAAGCGGCCGGCGCTGGTGCCTGTGGCGCGCAGGGCCTCGGTGTCCTCGCGGCTCATCAGCGCCTGGGTGGTTACGTCCAGGCCGACCATGGTGATGTCTGCGGTGGTGGCGAAGACCCGGTTGGCGGCCTCGGGGTCCTGGTTGATGTTGGCTTCCGCGAAGGGTCCTACGTTGCCCGGCTGGGTCAGCGTGCCGCCCATCATGACGATGCTGATGCGGTCGACGATGTCGGGGGCCTTTTCCAGGGCGGCGGCGATGGTGGTCAGGGCGCCGGTGGGCACCACGACCAGCTCGCCTTTGGGGTAGCGGCGGACCGCGTCGATGATGAAGTCTACCGAGCTCTGCTGGCTGGCCTGCCGGTCGGTCTGTGCGGGGATTTCAATGTTGCCGGTGCCGTTGGCCCCGTGGAAGATTTCGGAGTCCGGCGGAACGCTGAAGGAGTCGGCCGTGCTGGGGTGGTCGATTCCCTTGAAGACCGGGATGTCCTCCCGGCCATACATGGCCAGCAACCGCAGATCGTTGTCGACGCCCCGGTCGAGCACTACGTTGCCATAGGTGCCGGTGATCCCGATCAGTTCGGCATCCGGGGAGCCCAGGACGTAGGACAGAGCCAGCGTGTCATCGATGCCAGTGTCCAGATCCAGGATGATCTTGCGGACGGTTTCCTTGCTTGCTGACACGTTGGTCTCCTTCCCAGAAGGATGGGCAGCCCCAACCTTCTGCTTACCTATGTCGTGCCTTCTCTAGGCTGATTCGTTACTGCCGTGAAACAAACAACCTGTTTGATGTAACGTTTCATCAAACTGTACGGAGCTAAACTACCTGCGGCTTGGAGGCTTGTCAAAGCGCGTCGTGGGCTGTTCGCCATCAGGGCAGAGACCTGCAAAAGCCATCGGTGATGTCTGCAGCTGCGAGTGGTCGGCTGCTTTTCCCCGCAACCGACGATAATGAGGGTATGACTTTAGCGACTCCTGAACGGTATGCGGCAATGCTCGATGCGGCCAGACGGGGATCCTATGCCTATCCCGCCATCAATGTGACCAGCACGCAGACCCTGAACGCGGCCCTGCAGGGGCTGGACGAAGCACAGTCTGACGGGATCATCCAGGTCTCTGTGGGAGGTGCTGCCTACCTGTCCGGACAGCGCCTGGCTGACCGGGTGGCTGGTTCCATTGCCTTTGCCACGTTCGCCCACGAAGTGATTTCCTGTTACCCAAGCATCACCGTGGCTCTGCATACGGACCACTGTGCCCCGCAATACCTGGACGAGTGGGTGCGTCCCCTGCTGGCCTATGAGAAGGACCAAGTGGCCCACGGTCAGGATCCACTCTTCCAGTCGCACATGTGGGACGGTTCCGGTCTGCACCTGCGGGAGAATCTGGCTACGGCGGCGGAGCTGCTGGAGTTGTCCCGTGCCGCCCACACCATGCTGGAGATCGAAGTGGGCACTGTCGGCGGCGAGGAGGACGGTCACTCGGCTGCTATCGATAAGCGGCTCTATTCCTCGCCCGAGGATGGTCCCAAGGTGGTTGATGCCCTGGGTCTGGGCGAGCGCGGTCGCTACATGGTGGCCTTCACCTTTGGCAACGTGCATGGGTCCTACAAGCCCGGTGTGGTCAAGCTCAGGCCCGACCTGCTGGGGCGGATCCAGGCCAGGACCGCCAAGGCCATATCTGATGGGAAGGTTGACGGCATCCCCGCTCCGGGCGCCCCTGCTGACAAGCCCTTCCTTCTGGTCTTCCACGGGGGCTCCGGCTCGCAGCCGGAGGAGATCGCCTCGGCCGTCGCTCACGGGGTGGTCAAGATGAATGTGGATACCGACACCCAGTACGCCTTCACCAGGGCTGTGGCCGGGCACATGTTCGCCAATTACGACAAGGTCCTCAAGGTGGATGGGGAGGTTGGCGATAAGAGCGAGTACGACCCCCGTTCCTGGGGACGTCAGGCCGAGGACGGGATGGCGGCGCGCGTAGTCGAGGCCTGCCAGCAGCTGGGCAGCGTGGGACGGGCCATGAGATGAAGCGGCATAGGCAATCCAATTCACGCCCACCCAGGCAGGGAATACACAAGACTGCTGCTTGGGGACTGCTCGGGTTCGGCGTATTGCTGATGCTCGATTCCTCAACGACCCCGATGACCGGCCGTCCCTTATGGGCCCAATGGCTGGTGCTGTTGGTCGCCATCCTCCTCATGGGCTTCGGCATCTGGTTCTATGCCAAAGTTGTGATGGTGAGGTGGGCCGGACGTCAGCCTACCGAGTTGACGGCCCATGGTTTCCTCGTCTCCTTGTTGGGCGGACTGGGCATCGGCTTCGGATTGTTGGCCCTTTCGGCTTTCATCCTCATAATCCTTGGGTTTTACAGGGTGGATGGTTTCCGCCCATTCGGCGTCTCCCAGATCCTGACCTTAGGAGTTCTGGCTTGCGCGTCGGTTTTTGAAGAACTCATAATGCGGGGTGTAGCTCTCCACGCCCTGGATCGCTGGCTGGGATGGGTGCCCGCCCTGACTTTGACTTCGCTTCTTTTCGGGTTCATGCATGCGCTCAACCCTGGGGCTACCCTCTTCTCCTGTCTGGCCATAGCCATCGAAGCCGGTCTTATGCTGGGTTCCATCATGGTATCCAGGCATAATCTCTGGATCTGCATAGGCTTTCATATAGGGTGGAACCTCACTGAGGCCCTCTTGGGAATTCCGGTCTCCGGCCAGGATATACGCGGCTTCATGGTCATGAAGGTTCAGGGGCCGACCCTGCTGACCGGTGGATCATTCGGCATCGAAGCATCCCTGATTCCGGTCATCCTAGGGCTGCTGGTCAGTGCAGCCTTTCTGCTCTGTCGGGGCCGGGACACCATGATCGGCTCCAGGACTTGACCAGACTTTTCCAATGCTGGATCTGCCCATGCTGATGTGAAAGGTCTGAAAGACCTCCAGCTCCATACGTGGGGTTAGGCTCGTTTATGGATGGTCTGCCTTTGTTTTCCTTGGATGGCGGCCAGCGGATAAGGAGCATCGTATGCCTGGAATCGTGATCGTCGGGGCCCAGTGGGGCGACGAGGGCAAGGGCAAGGCAACGGATCTGATCGGCGAGCACATGGACTACGTCGCCAGGTTCAACGGGGGCAACAATGCCGGCCATACCGTGGTTGTGGGCGACCAGGAGTACGCCCTCCACCTTCTGCCCTCGGGGATCATTCATCCGGCCATCACCCCGGTCATCGGCAACGGCGTCGTGGTTGACCCGGCTGCCCTCTTCGAGGAGATCGATGGACTCCAGTCCCGCGGCGTGGATTGCAGCCGGTTGAGGATCAGCGAGTCCGCGCACATCATCGCCCCCTACCATCGGACGCTGGACAAGGTGACCGAGCGTTTCCTGGGCAAGCATAAGATCGGCACGACAGGCCGCGGGATCGGTCCGGCCTACGCTGACAAGATCAACCGTGTGGGCATTCGCGTGCACGACCTGTTCAATGTCGACCATCTGCGCGACAAGGTGGAGGCCAGCCTGCACCAGAAGAACCAGATGCTGGTCAAGCTCTACAACCGCCGGGCCATTGAGGTGGAGGCCACCGTTGAAGAGCTGGCGGGATACGCCGAACGGCTCAAGCCCTACGTGGCCAATACCTCATTGATGCTCAACCAGGCCCTGGAACAGGGCAAGAACGTGCTTTTCGAGGGGGGGCAGGCCACCATGCTGGACGTGGACCATGGCACCTATCCCTTCGTCACCTCATCCAACTGCACGGCCGGGGGCGCCTGCACCGGCACTGGCGTGGGCCCGACCAAGATCGACCGGGTGGTCGGCGTGGCCAAGGCCTATGTGACCCGCGTTGGCGAGGGGCCCTTCCCTACGGAGCTGGACAACGAGCAGGGCGAATGGCTGCGCCGCCAGGGCCACGAGTACGGGGTGACCACCGGCCGCTCCCGCCGCTGCGGCTGGTTCGACGCGCTGGTCAGCCGCTATGCAGTGCAGATCAACGGCCTGACCGACATCGTGTTGACCAAGCTGGATGTCCTCTCCGGCCTGGAGACCATCCCGGTCTGCGTGGGCTACGACATCACCCGGTCCGACGGCTCCCGGGCCAGGGTGGACCAGATGCCCGTGGACCAGGCCGAGTTCCAATCCGCCCAGCCGGTATACGAGGAGCTGCCGGGCTGGCGCGAGGATATCTCCGGCGCCAAGAGCTTCGAAGAGTTCCCGACCAAGGCCAAGGACTACATCCACCGTCTGGAGGATCTGTCCGGCTGCCGCATCTCGGCCGTGGGTTCGGGTCCGGGCCGCGATCAAATCGTGCAGATCCACTCGCTGATCGACTAAGGAAGATCCATGGCTCTGCCCTGCCTGACCGCCTTCCCTGGGGCGGTCGGTACGGGAATCATCATCTCCACGGACAGGCCTCTGGGAGAACGGCTGCACGGTGCCATCGTCGATCTGATTGAGGATTACGAGCGTGCCCTGTCACGGTTCAGACAGGATGCCATACCTGCGCAAATGACCCAGGCTCCCCATGGGGGCAGGTTTGTCTTTCCTGACTACTGCCAGGGGCTCTTTGACCTATATGACAGGCTGTATTCCGCCACCGACGGGGCCTTGGACCCCATGGTGGGCGAGGACCTGACCCGCCTGGGCTACGGCAGGCAGCCCACCTTCCGGCTGCAGGCCGATGCCGCTGGTCATCTGGGGCGGATCCACGGGCGACCGACCTGGGGCGATGACCTCAGGCGTCAGGGCCCTGCCCTTATGACTACCGGTCCGGTCAGCCTTGATTTCGGAGCAGTCGGCAAGGGCTATCTGGTGGATCTGATTGCCGATCTGCTCGGACCTCGGGTCGAAGAGTATCTGATCGATGCTGGCGGCGACATGCGTATGCGGACCTCTCACCCGGTCTCCATCGCCATGGAGGATCCCGGTGATCTGTCTGCAGGCGTGGGTCGGATCGAGCTCTCCCGCGGCTCCTTGTGCGCCTCGGCACCCAGCCGTCGCCATTGGACCGACCGGTCCGAGGATGCCGCAGCGGCCGGACTGACAGCCCTTCACCACATCCTGGATGCCATCGACGGCCGTCCGGTCGACCGCGTGCTGGCATCTTGGGTGGTGACTGACGAGAAGAACAACGAACACCCCACGGGCCTGGCCGACGGTTTGGCCACTGCCTTTTTCCTGGTGCCGCCGGATGCGTTGGCCGCCCGGTTTTCCTTCTCCTGTGCCCTGATGTATGCCGACCGACAGGCCGTAATCTCAGATGAATTTCCTGGTCGGTTCTTTACTGACTCCAACAACCATCCGTCCACATAGTGGACGTGTTTCGTTGAACAAGCCGGTGCCAGGCCTATGGTCGGCACCAATGCGGATGCGCAGAGAACGCATCCGGTTTGTGAATGATGAAGGGAGGTTCGCCGTGATGACCAGCTTGACAGACACCCGCCGATTCGGCACCGTGTCCGCACGAATTATTAGCCCGTCCTCACCGGCGGACTGACTCGACAATCTTCATTGTTCGACCCCGTCGGAAGGCGGGGCTGGACGCATAGGCTTCATCGCATCAGACCCTGCCAACAGCGGGGTTTTTCTATAAGGAGATGAGATGAAGTGACGGCAAACGACGTCAGTGTTGCTTCCCCGGCCCCGGCAGCGTCCGTGTCCGGCAGCACCCGTGTGACCCGCAGCTCGGTTCGCACAGTCATCGGGGCCTCCATGGTCGGCACGGCCATCGAGTTCTACGATTTCTACGCTTATGGGACGGCTTCGGCCAACTATTTCCCCAAGCTTTTCTTCCCCAAGACCGATCCGACCGTGGCCCTGCTGGCATCCCTGCTGACCTTCGCCATCGCTTTCATCGCGCGGCCGCTGGGGTCCTTGATCTTCGGACACTTCGGGGACCGTCAGGGGCGCAAGACCACGTTGGTGGTCTCCCTGCTGACCATGGGCTGCGCCACGGTCCTGATCGGCGTCCTGCCCACCTACGCCACTTGGGGGCTCTGGGCCGTGGTGGTCCTGTGCCTGTGCCGGTTCGTGCAAGGTATCGGCCTGGGCGGCGAGTGGTCCGGCGCGGCTCTGGTGGCCACTGAGAACGCCCCGGAAGGCAAGAGGGCCCTCTACGGCTCCTTCCCTGAGCTGGGCGCTCCCATCGGCTTCTTCCTGGCCAACGGGACCTACTTCCTGCTGGAGATGTTCTGCACTCCCGAGCAGATGCTGAGCTGGGGCTGGCGCGTGCCCTTCCTGCTCTCCGCCATCCTGGTGGTTGTAGGGCTGGCTGTCCGCGTCTCCATGCAGGAGACCCCCATCTTCCAGATGGCCCTGGATCAGCAGAAGGTCGTCAAGACCCCGCTGCTGGAGGTCTTCCGCAAGAGCTGGCGCCAGGTGCTCCAGGCCACCTTCCTGGTCGCGGTCACCTATACCCTCTTCTATACCCTGGCTACCTGGTCCCTGGCCTACGGCACCAAGCCCAAGTCCCAGGGCGGCGGCGGACTGGGCTTCACCAACCAGGAGTACCTGCTCATGCTTATGGTCTCCATCCTGGTCTTCGCCCTCTTCATTGTGCTGGCCTGCGTCTATGCGGACCGCATCGGCCGTCGCCGGGTGCTGATCGGCAGCTCCGTCATGCTGGTGGTCTTCAGCCTGGTCTTCCCCTACTTGCTCATGGCCCATCACAACACCTTCCAGGTCATGGTCTTCCTCTGCGTCGGGTTCGCCCTGATGGGCATCGCCTTCGGGCCCATCGGCGCCTTCCTGCCGGAGCTCTTCGACGCCAACGTGCGCTACTCGGGTTCCGGCATCGGCTACAACTTGGCGGCCATCGTGGGCGCGGCCTTCGTGCCTACCATCGCCACCTGGCTCTCCTCCCACTGGGGAGTGCGCTCGGTCGGGCTCTACCTGGCCGTTATGGCGGTCTGCTGCCTGGTGGCAGTGCTGACCTGCCACGAAACCAAGGATGTGGACTTCACCAAGTAAGCCCTGGATGCATCCCGCCGGCCGGTTCCTCGAATCGTGCCGGTGTCCGAACAACGAATTGCGGACAGTCCATCTGGCCATATCACGAGTATGGTTGGAGGCATACCGTATCCAAAGGGTACGGATCGGGGTCAAGGACAAAATCCGTCGCCCCGGTCGAAAGAGCATCGTCCGCCTGGAACAACGACAGGAATTCACAGTATTTTGCGTTCCCCGGCCTGGAAGAGCCGGTCCGGTTGGACCGCACATAAAGGAGTGTAGATAATGGCAGCACAGATCTGGTATGAGAAGGATGGGGACCTTTCGGTTCTGGATGGCAAGAAGGTGGCCATCATCGGCTACGGTTCCCAGGGACATGCTCATGCGCTGAACCTGCGTGATTCCGGTGTGGATGTGGTGGTCGGCCTGCGTGCCAACTCCAAGTCGGTGCCCTTCGCCAAGGAGCAGGGCCTGGAAGTCAAGACCGTGCCCGAGGCCACCAAGGAGGCCGACATCGTCATGATCCTGGCCCCCGACCAGTACCAGCGCAACATCTGGCGGGACGACATCGAGCCCAACATCAAGGAGGGTGCGGCTGTCGCCTTCGCCCACGGGTTCAACATCCATTACGGCTACATCAAGCCCAGCGCCGACCACCCGGTCTTCATGGTGGCCCCCAAGGGCCCGGGCCATATCGTTCGTCGTGAGTATGTCGCTGGCCGTGGCGTGCCCGTGGTCGTGGCCGTGGAGCAGGATCCCCGCGGCGACGCCTGGGACATCACCCTGGCCTACGCCAAGGCTCTGGGCGCCTTGCGCGCCGGCGCCATCAAGACCACCTTCAAGGAAGAGACCGAGACCGACCTCTTCGGTGAGCAGGATGTGCTCATGGGTGGTGTCAACCACCTGGTCGAGGCTGGCTTCGAGGTGCTGACCGAGGCTGGCTACCAGCCGGAGATCGCCTACTTCGAGGTCTGCCACGAGCTCAAGATGCTGGTCGACCTGATGAACGAGGGCGGTCTGAACAAGGCCCGCTGGTCCTGCTCCGACACCGCCCAATACGGCGATTTCACCTCCACCGTGGTGGACGAGTCCACCAAGGACAGGATGCGTCACCAGCTGCAGCGCATTCAGGACGGCTCCTTCGCCAAGGAGTTCATTGACGACCAGGATGCTGGCGCCCCCAAGTTCAAGGAGCTGCAGGAGAAGTACTCCCACGAGAAGATCGAGGAGGTCGGCCCCAAGCTGCGCGCCATGTTCTCCTGGAACAAGGACGTCAAGGATGCCGACGAGGCCCAGTCCTTCACCGGCAAGATCGCTCGTTCCCAGGTGCAGTGACATCTAGTAGGTCCATGGCCTCTTGCGAATCGCCGTCCATGTGGCGGCGATTTTTTTTTTGACCCGATACCGACATATTCCACAGTGGTTTGTCATTATGTTTGACAATAAATAGTTACGACGGTAAAATTTTCTTTACTTGGTGTTCTGAAAACAAAGGAGTTGTCATGGATACTGGTCCGCTTTTGGTGGTCTTATTGATTGCCATAGCTCTGATTGTGTTGCTGATCGTCAAGGTCCGAATGCATCCATCGCTCGCTCTGTTGATTGCGGCCTTCTTTGTGGCGTTTGTAACCCAGGTGCCTCTGGATAAAATCACCGATACCATAGAAAAGGGCGTTGGGGATACTCTCGGATTTCTTACATTGATCATTGGATTCGGGGCCGTTCTGGGCAAATTGCTGGAAGTCTCGGGCGGGGCTCAACGGTTGGCCCAGACCATGCTGCGGGTGTTCGGCAAACAGCATGCAACAATCATCATGGCCTTACTTGGCTTGATTTGCGGGATACCGGTTTTTGTTGAGGTCGGTTTTGTTCTTCTGGTGCCTTTGGTCTTTGTGGTGGCTAAGGAGGCGGGTATATCACGGCTCAAAATTGGCATCCCCTTGGCTACTTCCTTGATGGTGGTGCACTGTATTCTTCCGCCTCATCCGGCCGCTACGGCAATCGCAGGGACCTTGCATGCCGATATTGGGACAGTGATTTTACTGGGTTTGTGCGTTGCGGTCCCCTCCGTTCTCGTCGGCGGAGTCTTGTTTGCGCATTTTGCCATACCAGCACATGACCCTGCTCTGATGAAAGACGAAGAAGGCGGCATGGGCTCTTTTGATGAAAAGAGCGAGAAGGAGCTTCCTGGTTTCGGCATCACCTTGCTTACCATTCTTCTGCCTCTGTTGATCATGGTGACCAGAACCATATGCGAACGGGTGCTGCCGGGTGACACCTTGGCGATGAAGTGGATCAATGTCATCGGAAACCCGATCTCGGCTTTGACCATTGCTCTTCTGTTTGCTTATTGGTCCCTCGGGCTAAGCAAAGGGTTCGGGTTGAAGCAGTTGCAGGAAATAACCGACGGTTCCTTCGGCCCGATCGGTGGAATCCTGCTGATCATCGGCGCTGGAGGAGCATTCAATGCGGTGCTGACGGCTTCGGGTGTCGCGCCTGGTCTGGCCAAGGCCTTCTCCCATTTGCCGGTCAGCCCTATCATTCTGGCCTGGCTCATAGCTTTGATACTGCATTTCGCTGTCGGTTCTGCCACTGTGGCCATGATCAGCGCTGCCGGGATCGTGCTGCCCATGCTGACGGCGAATCCCGGCCTTTCGCCTGCGATTCTGGCTCTGGCCATTGGATCCGGTGCCATTGGGCTGACGCATGTGACTGATTCTCTGTTCTGGATGGTCAAGGAATATTTGCATATAAGCGTTCCACAGGCTTACAAGACGCTGACTGTCGGCACATCGATCACATCCGTTATAGCTCTAGGGGTTACTTTGCTGCTGAGTCTGGTCGTTTGACTTGATTGGACGATAAACGACAACTGCTTGGCAAGAATAAAAAAGGAGTCGAATCATGAATGAATTGATACACGGGAAAACGGCTGCGCAATGGACCAGTGATCTGCCGCTCTTGAAGGAGCTGATGCAGGAGCAAGAAACGACCTGGTTCAATGATCAAGTTTTGCCTGCAAAGGATGGAATTGAGCGCGTAGGTCTGACGGTCACAGATGTTGACGACGCTGCAGATCGATTGAAGAGGTTCGCACCGCTGATTATGGAGCTGTTCCCGGCCACAGCGAGTTCTATGGGCATCATAGAATCGCCGCTTGTCGCGGTTCCGGGCTTGGCTTCAGCGCTGGGCAATCGATATGGTCAACAGTTGCCGGGGCAGCTTTGGGCTAAGTTGGACAGCGAATTGCCTATCAGCGGATCCATCAAGGCGCGAGGCGGCATTTACGAGGTACTTAAGCATGCTGAGGATCTGGCCATTGATGCCGGACTGTTGACTATCGATGATGATTATCGCAAGCTGGCGACGCCCGCTATGAAGAAATTCTTCAGCCAGTATAAGATCGCAGTCGGTTCGACTGGTAACCTGGGGCTGTCCATCGGCATCATGAGCGCAGCTCTGGGCTTTGATGCCAGTGTGCATATGTCGGCGGATGCAAGACAATGGAAAAAAGACAAGCTTCGCGCCAATGGTGTTCATGTCTATGAATATCAATCGGACTATTCGGTCGCAGTTGCGTCTGGCAGGAAAGAGGCCCAGTCCGATCCCATGGCTTACTTCATCGATGATGAGAATTCCACCACCCTCTTCCTGGGCTATGCTGTAGCTGGAAGGCGTTTGGCGGGCCAGCTGCGTACCTATGATGTTCGAGTGGACCAGGATAATCCTCTCTTAGTCTACCTGCCCTGTGGAGTTGGTGGATCTCCTGGTGGTGTGGCTTTCGGGCTCAAGACGGTCTTCGGTGATGCTGTG
Source organism: Bifidobacterium sp. VU/mBH4 (B4) (assembly GCF_058199535.1). Lineage (NCBI taxonomy): Bacteria > Bacillati > Actinomycetota > Actinomycetes > Bifidobacteriales > Bifidobacteriaceae > Bifidobacterium > Bifidobacterium sp. VU/mBH4 (B4). The sequence continues at coordinate 96,701 of NZ_JBVPQJ010000005.1, forward strand.
CATTGCATCTTCGCTGAGCCAACCCATTGTCCATCCATGTTCCTGGGCACTTACACTGGTCTGCATGATGAGGTAAGCGTTCAGGACTTCGGAATCGATAATGTGACTGCAGCTGATGGTTTGGCCTGTGGACGCCCATCTCGATTTGTGGGCAAGGCCATGCAAGGTCTGGTGGACGGGTTCCTCACCATAGATGATGATGAGCTCTTCCGTATCGAGGCCAGTCTTCATGATGCATCAGGCATAGATATCGAGCCCTCGGCTGCTGCCGGATTTGTGGGACCATGGCGAGTCCTGAGCGACAGGGAGTACATCAGAAAGATCGGATTGGATGATGCTTCTATGGCCAGGGCGACTCATATAGCTTGGTGCACCGGCGGGTCCATGGTGCCCCGGGATGAGATGTCCGACTATATCGCCAAAGGAGAGAGCCTGCTTTAGAACTACTGCCGTAACAGGTCGGAGGGTGTTAGCGTTTTGGGAGGGCACCCTCTGACCTTTGTAGGTATGTGTGAAATATGGTTGTATACAGATGCGATGGGGTGAACGCATATGGTGCATAATGCCAGGACAGTCGATCAGGAGTCTGATTCGGCAGATGATGCTCAATATCTGAAACAGTATATCCCTTTGGTCAATTTTCTTGGTGAGGTTTTAGGACCGAGAACCGAAGTGGTGTTGCATGATGTTGCCAATACGAAGAATTCGATCATTGCCATAGCTAATGGTCAGGTGTCTTCGCGGGAAGTCGGTTCTCCGGCGACCGATTTTTTGCTTCGTCTTGTGCGCGATGGAACACCTGATGGCAGTGATTACGTGGTTGGATACCGGGGAAGGTCTTCCACCAATAAGAACCTACTTGTCTCTTCTACGTACCTGATAAGACACCGAGGGAAGATTGTTGGAGCACTGTGCATTAACAGCGATCAAGCGCCATTGCTGGCTATCGAGCATATGGTCGAACAGTTGAAGGATATGTACTTCCCCGTGTCTGACCGTGATGACTCCGAGCAGCAGGAAGAGAACCTGGTAGCTTCAGCGGACGATGTCATAGAACAGGTAATCGATCAAACCTGCATCGGAGCAGGGGCGAGGGCCGATCAATTGAGTCCTGAACAGCGACTTGATGCGATACGGCGGTTGAATGACCAGGGTTGTTTCAACATCAAGGGATCTGTGGCGAAGGTTGCCAGACTGCTGTCCATCTCGGAGTCCACGGCCTATAGATACCTTCGGATGGTGTAATCGCCCGTCTATGCGTCTCGATTGACCTTATTTGAATCTTGAGATATGAGATATGCGGTCAGCGGCTTATGTGTTGGCAGCATGGGTGTGGCAGCGCTGTGCGCCTATTGTTAGGGGATAACCCGGCCTTGTATCGTTTGTGTGGAAAATTGCAAACGAGGCTGTAGCAACGATTCGGTCTATCCCCTCTCCACCGTTGGAGGGCCGAATAAGGCCTGATTGTTTTAGTGCCTGCGGCCTACCACCGTCGGTGATACCAATTATCAGTCGGAACAATGAGTATTAGCATGTTGACGGTTCAAGCGTCGCTCGCAAGGCGACGATACGAAGAAAATACAAAGCGAAAACGCGAAAATAGAGTTAGATAATCCAACATTTGATTTGCGAAAGCGCATTCTCTGATTTACACTGAATTCGATGCTTCAAAATCAATGCCATTCGCTGTTCCGTGCTTGGTAAATTGCTGGGCATTGGGCTGTGCCGTTTCACAGTGATGTGGATAGTTGCATGGCTTGACTGCAAATGCGTCCGAAAGGAACGTGGTATGTACAAATTATCTAAAGGTTTGACCTCTCTGGTGGTCGCCTTTGCCGCGGTGGCGACGCTTGCCACTGGAGGGGTGCTGCCTGCGGCTGCTACTGAGCATTCCAGTGCGAATGCAGAGATCGGGTATCCCCATTTCGGCGGTGTGGATAATCCGATTCCAGCTAGCGGACAGGCCTATGATCCCTCTGCTGGCTATCTTTCGAAGGTCTTTGATAAGGATCTTTCCCAGGGGGCGGGGACAGATACCGATCATGATTTTTGGATTGATCGTATTCTCACCAGAAAAGGCAACCAGCCGACCGGCAAGGGGACCAACGATGCCGGAACCTATACCTACGAGGGCGCAGATACGAACCAGTATCTATTTTCGCGTGGCCGGGCTGCATATATGCGTACTCATGAACCATCAGTATTCGGGTTTGGAGGCGAGGTAGCCTACAAGGACACGATCAGCAGCAAGGGCGCTTTTACCGTTGATTTTTACAAGGGGCAACAAAAGCTGACTGTTCATGAGGTTGCTGACAAGCGAAAGCAGACCCCCAGTTATTGGCGGGGAAGTTTTGAGACGAACGATCCGTCCTTATCCATGGAATTGGTCAAGTACATCACTAATGACAATGTTCTTGTAGCCCAGTACCGAATTATCAACAAGGGCGGAGCGAACGATGTGACCTTGCGCGCCACTTCGCCGCTGGCCAGCGTTGAAAACGGGGATGAGCTGACCGGAGTAGTTAAGACAAACCGCGATTTGACCACTGTCTATCCGCGCTTTTCGGGCAGTGGCATGCGTCCTGAGGACGGCCATCTTACCGCTGACCTGCACTTGTCCTCCAACAGTGAGCAGACTGGGAAAATCCAGCTTGGGTTGCTTGCCGAGGAGCTTCCTTCCTCCAAGCAAGAGTATGAACGCGTTCGTTCTCAAACGCCTGAAGAGTCCTATAAGGCTCACGTCACCGCGTATAACAAATGGTGGGCTGATAATATCCCTTATATTGAAACGCCTGAACCTAACATTGACAAGACGGTTTTCTACCGGTGGTGGCTCAGCCGTTTCAATTTCATCGATGCCAATATGCCGGGGAATACCTACCAGTTCCCTGCAGCCATTGAAGGAGTGCTTGGATACAACAATTCCATTGTGCTCACCACCTGCATGTTCATCAATGATTTGAAGTATCTTCGTGATCCCACATATGCTTACGGTTCCTGGGTAGCTGCTGGCGAGACATCCAAAAGCCGGCAATATGTCGATAACCCGGGCGGAACGAGCTGGAACAACAGCTACACGCAGTATATAACCGATGCAGCCTGGGAATCTTTCAAGGTGCATGGAGGTCCCGCCGACATTGCCGCGGCAATAGGAACCTATGGGCGCAATGATGTCAATGCGCTGATAGGGGCCAAGAATTCATCCTTCAATCGCAACGGCAACAAGCTTATCGACTGGGACTGGGCTTCCATGACCGGCAATGATTCTGACGCGGTCTCTTTCTTTGAGCACGAACGTGAACCCATGGACAGGGCTGAAAGCGCCTGGGTCTGGGCGAACGCCAAGGCAGCTTCGGAGGCATTCGCCACGGCGGGCAACAGTGAAGGCGCGGAGGCGATGTCGCGTACCGCAGATGAGATCCGCTCGCAGATCCTCGGGCAGCTTTGGAACCCGGATACCAAACTCATCCAGCATAAGTTCATCGGGGAACACAACGGACAATTCGCCAAGTGGAAAGAGAACAACAACTATTATCCATACGCAGCTGGTCTGATGCCGGCTCAGGGGGATGCTGATTACAAGGATGATTATGAAAGCGCTCTGAGACTGTTCGCCGATGCTGATGAGTTCCCCGTCTTTCCTTTCTATACCGCCAACCAGAAGGACGTGAAGGCCAGAGCTGAAGCCAACCCGGGGAAAACTTACTCCAACAATTTCTCCGTGATTAATTCTGTACCCCTGTTCCGTATTTATGCCCAAGGCATTCGTCGGTATCATGCTTCTGACAAAGGTTATATCAGCAAGGAAATGTTCAAGAAGCTGCTGTATTGGAATGCCTTCGCGCACTATCAAGGCGGCGATAACCGGTATCCTGATCAAAATGAATTCTGGAACACGGCAACCGCTGAACATGGCGGGCGAATCGACTATAGGTCGTGGATTCATCACACTCAGCTTGGAACCACGAACTGGACTTTGATCGAGGATGTTGCAGGTCTGGTGCCTAGGCAGGATTCCACAATCGAACTGAACCCTATAGCCATACCAGGCTGGAACTATTTCACGATCAACAATCTGAGCTACCATGGGCAGGATATGACAATCGTCTGGGATCGGGACGGCAGCCATTATCACGGGCCGGCAGGATTCTCCCTCTATCTTTCAGGGCGGAGAGTCATGACTTCGGACAAATTGACGCATGTTCTTTATGATGCGCATACAGGAAAGGCCCGGTTGGGGGATCAGGCAGATCCATCCGCGACCTTGGTCGTTCTCGACCGCGAATCCTTGGCGGAGGCCAAAAATGTCACCTATTCCGCTGATTCGCGTGTGACAGACATCTTCGCCAAGGCGGGTCGCAACATCGATCCCAGGGCAATTGACCGTAACGATCTGGCTCGTGGGGCTCAGGTCAAAGCCAGTTTCGAGGCTCCTAACCAACCAGCGGGTGCCGCCGTGGACGGCAGCACCATCAACGAGCCCTTCTGGGGGACCGCTGGTTCGCCGAACGCTACCGATTCCCTAGAGGTGAGCTTGGCGGGGCAATCGACTGTCGATGAAATCCGTCTCTATTTTTATAAGACAGCGGCGAACTTCACCATTCAGGGATATGCGGAACCCACTATGTACCGGCTGGAGTATCAGGATGCAGCCGGCCAGTGGAAGCAAATCGGGCAACAATATCGATCGCCTAATGTGCCCGAGGCCAATTACAACCTGATCAGGTTCCCTGCAATACAGACAGGAAAACTGAGGGTCACATTCACCCACGCGCCTGGTGCACGTACTGGTTTGAAAGAGATTGAGGCTTACCATACGGGCATCCCTGCACCTACTGCGGAGAATCAGCCGCCTTCTGTGCAGGCCTATGTGTCAAAAATCAGCTCACAAGGTGCACAACTATCTGGGGTCGTCAAGGACGATGGTATGCCCTTCGGTCGGCTTACAACGAATTGGACCCAGGTTTCCGGCCCAGGAAAGGCGACGTTCGCCGATCCCTCCTCGCAGACCACCACGGTCAAGTTCAATTTGGAAGGAGACTATGTCCTACGACTGACTGCATCGGATGGGCAGAAGGAGAGCCACGCAGATGTACGGGTCCATGGAGTCCCGTCAGACGGTCTGTTCAATACAGCTCCTCAGGCCAAGGCTACAGCCAGCTATACCAATGGCTACCTCCCCAGCGGGAATGTCAAGGTAGTCAATGATGGCAATACCTCCAACGATAGCGGCACGCCTAATCTCAGCTGGAACAATTGGGGGGATCCTCATACGGGAGAGGAGCCGTGGCTGCAGCTGCAGTGGCCCGGGCAAGTCCCTCTCAGCAAGGTCTCACTCTATTTCTGGACCGACAATAGCGGGGTGCCTATGGCTCGTTCGTGGAAGCTGCAATACCATGACGCGGCTTCCGGGAACTGGAAGGATGTCCAGCTGCGGTCCGGTTCGGTTTATGGTGTCGATAAGGATGGACCAAATACCGTGCTTTTTGATCAGGTCGATACCGATGGGATTCGAGCTGTATTCCCCAAGGGCGCCATTGTCGGAGTCAGTGAGTTCGAAGCCTATGCTGAGGATCCACTGAATGTGCCTGACCTGGATTTCCCTACTGAAATCGGTCATGTGCCGCAGTTGCCGTCAAAGGTAGAAGTGGCCTATGGCGGAGGCTGGCGCAGGAATCTGACCGTGCTCTGGCCTCAGGTAACGAAGGATATGGTGTCTTCAGAAGGAGAGTTCAAACTGAGTGGCACCGTGATTGGTGCCTCCCAGAAATCGACAGCGACCGTATGGGTCCGATCTGACCTGCACAGTCCCTTTATCAACGGTATCGAACCAAGTGAGCAGACCGTGTATACGGGAAGCGATAGGACCCTTCTGCGTCTGCCTTCCACAGTTACAGGCATTTACAACAACGGCGTTCACAAAAGCGGACTGCCGGTGACTTGGGATGCTCAACAGGTGGCGGCCATTGATCTGCAGCGTCCTGGCGACTACTCGGTTGAAGGAGCGGTGCCTGATGTTGCCGCAGGAACGCGAGCCAAGTTGACTGTTCATGTTGTAGATCGGTATCAGAAGGAAGTGGGATGGGTCGAAAAGTCTGCGACCTCATCGGTCAGTGCTGAAGCATCCTGGTCACCTGCACAAGGCAAGCTCAATGATGGCATACTCATCGATGACACTTGGCCATCAGAGGATGATGCTGATGTCAATGCCAAAGTATGGGGATCCTGGGGAGCGGCGGTCGATGGAATGTATGCTGAATATGACTGGCCGCATAAAATCACCATCGACTCCAGCAGAGTGCAGTTCTGGGCTAATTTCCGTACTGTCAATGACAGCAAGGGTGGATTGGAAATTCCCAGGAATTGGAAGATCCAATATCTGGACGAGAACGGAAAATTCCGGGATGTGGAGCATGCCCACTATGCCACAGTGCGCAATGATCCTGCGCATCACGCCACCGACCATGGCGGTTGGAGTACTGCAGACTTCACCTCTGTATACACCGATAAGCTGCGCCTGGTTCTAGATCCACACCAGGGCACTGGGACATTTGGTGTTGCCGTAGCGGAATGGCAGGTGCATGCTCCGGACCAGACGGAGAAAGTCGACAAGACCAATCTCGCAAATCTAGTCAAGGAAGCATCCGCCATCCAGGAGGAAGACTACACGCCAGGGACCTGGGGTGACTTCAGCTCGGCTTTGAAAGTTGCTCGAACACTGCTGGACGATGCAAAGGCTACGCAGAAAGATGTCGATGATGCGTTCAATAAACTTGCGTCGGCACGGCAGGCTTTGACGAAACGCGCAGATAAGGAGCGTCTGATTGAGGCAATCAATCAGGCTGGCTCGATCAAACAGAGTGATTATACGGAGGACACAGTAGCTGCTCTTCGCACTGCTCTTGACAAGGCACGGGGTCTTCAGCTTGATCCCGAAGCGGGACAGGCTGCGGTCGATGCTGCCACAGCAACTTTGCAACAAGCTATCAAAGGTTTGAAGAGCAAAGCCTCGGTACAGCCTGCCGCTGATAAGCGAACGCTGCAAAAAGCCGTCAATGAGGCTGATACTTTGCAGGAGAAGGCTTATACCACTCAGTCCTGGCAGGAATTTTCCAAAGCGCTAAGTCGTGCCAAAGGGGTGTTGAACGATGAAAGCGCGTCCCAGGATCAGGTGGATCGAGCTGTGTCCGATTTGGTGCAGGCGCAGGCATCATTGCAAGCTCTGAATGCAGATAATCACGGCTCTGCGAAGGTTGATAAGAGCCGTCTAAAGGCGGTCCTCGACCAGGCAGGAAAGTTGCAGCCCATAGCGGGCTCTCCCGGACTGTCTGAGCGTCTTGCACGGGCTGTGGCAGGGGCACGAAAGGTGTTGGCGGATCCTCATGCTACGCAGACGCAGGTTGATGCAGCAATCAACGAACTCGAAGGCTTGCTTCGTGAGGTAGCTGATTTTCAGAAGCAGACCGACGGGAAAACTGGAACGCTGACCTCGACAGGTGTCGCCGTCCGTGTGCTTGTGCTGTCTGCAGCCGCCTTGCTATTGGCGGGAGCCGTGGCGATTCTGTGGAATAGAAGGAGGACGGAGCGGTGAACCGCCGGTTGCCGGTATATCAATCCCATACTTCACGGATGGATCACCTTGCATGTTCCAATGAGATGAAGCAGCCGGACTAGGGATCTGTGTCCCCGGCATAGCGGTGCCCCCATCCAGATGGTCAATTCCATTTGGGTGGGGGCACCGTTTGTTATAGAGGACTGGCCTTTCTGCAAGGGTGTCCGCTGAACCTACAGCTTCAGCGGGCGGATTCGGCGCCGGACACGTCCATATCCTTGAGGCGCACGATCTTGGTGTGGTTGACGAACTTGAAGCCCAGATAGAGGACCAGGACCAGCACTACGCTGAAGTAGGTCATGGCCATGTGTGACCAGTTCAGGCTGAGCAGGGAGGGGATGTCCTGTCCGGCGATGACGATGATGCAGAGCACCATGGCCAGGATTGGGCCCAGCGGGTAGAGCTTGGAGTGGTACTTGAGCTCGCTCAGGTCGTGTCCCTGGAGCTTGAAGGCCCTCCGGAAGCGGAAGTGGCTCAGGGCGATGCCGATCCAGGCGATGAAGCCGGTCAGCCCGGTGGCGGTCACCAGCCACATGTAGAAGGACTGGCCGAAGATGCTGGAGGCGAAGGTGGCCAGGGACATGCAGACCGTGGCTACCAGAGCTGCCAGGGGGATGCCCCGCTTGGTGGTCTTGGCGAAGATGGCCGGGGCATAGTGGTCCTTGGCCAGCCCGTAGAGCATGCGGCTGGAGGCGTAGGCCCCGGTGTTGACGGCCGAGAGGATGGATGTCAGCACCACTGCGTTCATGACGCTGGCCGCCGAGGCCAGGCCGGCCCGCTGGAAGACCAGGGTGAAGGGCGACATGGCGATGTTCCCGTCAGAGGCACCCAGGAGGTTGGGGCTGGTGTAGGGGATCAGCGCGGCGATGACGAAGATGGACAGCACATAGAAGAGCAGGATCCGCCAGAAGACGTCGTTGATGGCCTTGGGGACCGCCTTGCCGGGGTTTTCGGATTCCCCGGCGGTTACGCCCACCACCTCGGTGCCCTGGAAGGAGTAGCCGGCGATCAGGAAGACGCTCATGATGGCCGGGAAGCCTCCCACGAAGGGGGCGTCCTTGTAGGTGAAGTTCTTCAGGCCGACCGCCGGCTGGAACATGATGCCGCAGATCATGGCCATGCCGATGACCAGGAAGACGATGATGGTGGCCACCTTGATCAGGGAGAGCCAGAACTCGGTCTCGCCGAAAGCGGAGACCGTCAGGGCGTTGATCAGGAAGACGATGACCAGGACCAGCAGGCTCCATATCCATCCTGGGGTGTGGGGCAGCCAGTACTGGATCAGCAGGGCGGCGGTGGAGATGTCCACGGCACCCGAGATGGTCCAGTTCAGCCAGTAGTCCCAGCCCATGGCGAAGCCCAGGGCCGGATCCACGTAGCGGGCGCTGTAGGCGGCGAAGGATCCCGACACCGGCAGGTGGGTGGCCAGTTCGCCCAGGCTGGTCATCAGGAAGTAGACCATGACGCCCATGGCTATGTAGGCCAGAAGTCCGCCGCCGGGGCCGGCTGTGGAAATGGTGGAGCCGGAGGTCATGAACAGGCCCGTGCCGATGCAGCCGCCCAGGGCGATCATGGAGATGTGGCGGGTCTTGAGGTTGCGCTTGACGCTGCCGTAGCCATGATGCTCTTGCCCGGCCCGGTCGGATTGATTGGTGTTCGACGCTGCATTGCTGGTGTTCTGCGTCATGATCCTCCTCCTTTTGGCTGGGCGACGCACCGGGGAGTCCGGGGTCGTACTGAAATTGCGATTCCTGATATGCCGGCTGGATGCCGGAACAGATTCATATGACCGGGTCCTTGAGCCGGTCCTCGAACGATTAGGGAGTCTATGCCACTGGTGTGGCTTTCCGCCTCCCATGGCCACAATATGTCATGCTAGTTGACCAATTGTTCATAGCGATTCCGGATCCCCGCTCAAATCCATCGTCTTCAGGGGCACGATCCGGGTATGGTACCGGATCTTGTAGCCCAGGTAGAGGGCAAGCACCAGGGGCACGCTGATGTAGGTGACGCCGATCTCCTGCCAGTTCCAGTTGACGAAGGCCTCGATGTTCTGCCCGCCGATGACGATGATGCACAGAATCAGGGCCAGGATGGGCCCCAGGGGGAAGAGCTTGGCATGGTAGCGCAGCTCCTCAACCCGGTGGCCCTGGACCACCCAGGCGCGGCGGAAGCGATAGTGGCTCAGAGCGATGCCGATCCAGACGATGAATCCGGTCAGACCCGAAGCGGCCACCAGCCACATGTAGATCCGCTGGCCGAAGATGCTGGCGGCAAAGGTGGCCAGGGAGACCACCAGGGTGGCGACCAGCGAGGCCATGGGGATGCCGTGGCGGGTGGTATGCCCGAAGAAGGCCGGGGCGTAATGGTCCTTGGCAAGGGCGTAGAGCATCCGGGTGGAAGCGTAGACCCCTGAGTTGGCGGACGAGAGGACCGAGGTCAGGATGATGGCGTTCATGACGCTGGCCGCCGAGGCCAGACCCGCCCGCTGGAAGACCATGGTGAAGGGCGACATGGCGATGTCCCCCTGGGCGGAGCTGAGCAGGTTGGGGCTGGTGTAGGGGATCAGCGCGGCGATGACGAAGATGGACAGGATATAGAAGAGCAGGATCCTCCAGAAGACATCATTGATGGCCTTGGGTACCGCCTTGCCGGGGTTTTCGGACTCGCCGGCCGTGACGCCGATCAGCTCGGTGCCCTGGAAGGAGAAGCCGGCAATCAAAAAGACGTTGAGAATGGCGGGGAATCCGCCCACGAAAGGCGCATCCTTGTAGGTGAAGTTGCCCAGGCCCACGGCCGGGCGGAACATGATGCCGCAGATCATGGCCAGACCGATGACCAGGAAGACGATCACTGTCACTACCTTGATCAGGGAGAGCCAGAACTCGGTCTCGCCAAAGGTGGACACGGTCAGGGCGTTGATCAGGAAAATGACCACCAGGACCAGCAGGCTCCATATCCATCCTGGGGTGTGGGGCAGCCAGTACTGGATCAGCAGGGCGGCGGTAGAGATGTCCACAGCCACGGTGATGGCCCAGTTCAGCCAGTAGTTCCAGCCCATGGCGAATCCCAGGGCCGGATCCACGTAGCGGGCGTTGTAGGCGGCGAAGGAGCCGGAAGTGGGCAGGTGGGTGGCCAGTTCGCCCAGGCTGGTCATCAGGAAGTAGACCATGAGGCCCATGGCGGCGTAGGCCACCAGCGCGCCTCCGGGTCCGGCCTTGGCGATGGTGGATCCGGAGGTCATGAACAGGCCCGTGCCGATGCAGCCGCCCAGGGCGATCATGGTGACGTGTCGGGTCTTGAGGTTGCGTTGGACCCGGTCGTCGGATGCGGAGGGGTCGTCTTTCCCGCCCTGCCTGGTCGCCATGACTGCTCTTCTCCTCGAACTGACCTGAGAGCCCTATGACGACGGTTCCGGCCGGTTCCGCTCAGGCGAAATCCAGGCGGGTTGCCTGTCTGTGACACTGCACATAGCGCTCCGCAACATCTGGTTGCGACAGTCCCGGATCTGTTCGACCCGGGCCCAACGGGTCGGATGGGCGGATCCGAACCGTTTCGGCCGGACTTCCTTTCGCCGGGAATAGGCGACACCGCACTGTCTGATCCCGGTTACTGATAGGTTCGGCGACCTCTTCAGTGGCTTGCAATCATAGACTAGCCTAGAGTATTTCTCCGACAAGGACCGCCCGTGTTCCGCATTCAGGCCCGAAGCTTGTGGATGCCTCCGGTGGTGGTTGGATCGCAGGCGATAATAAACCGACCATGGCGGAACATGTACGGTGATGGCCGGTCGGGTATCGGTTTTATCGATGGGTGCCAAATCCGGCAATTGCGAATTTGGCACCCACCGATTTGCTTATTTTTCGGTTTTCTGGCCCTGTTCTATAGTCCTGGTGATGATGCGAACGAAGTCGTCCCAGAGCGCTTCCGGCAGTTCGTGAGCCATGCCCGGGTATATATGCAATTCGGAGTTCTTCAGGAGCGAGGCGATATGGATGCCGGCTTTCGGGCTGAAGAAGGGGTCTCGTCTCCCATGGAGGACGGCGACCGGCAGATCGAGCGCAGCCAGTTTGTCCTCATCGGCCATGAAGTCCGCGATGGCCGCCTGCTGTCTTCTCCAGCCGTCCGGACGGTAGCAGCGGTCATAGGTGAGGATCCCCTGTTCCCGCACTTTCTCTTCATTGAAGGGATAAGCCGAGGTCGTATGGCAGGCTCGCTCGCGGGTGACGAATAGATTGACGGCTTCTTCCCGTGATGAGGCCACATCCAATCCCACGTTGCCACCCTCGTCGGCCGCGGATTCCTTGGAAGTCAACCATTCGAGATGTTGGGAGGGGGCGGTGAACCCGATGATGGCCGAGGATATCCGTTGGGAATACTCGGCCAGAATCTGCTGGGTAATCATGCCTCCCATGGAAACACCCATGATGTTGAACCGTTCAAGGCCTTCGGCGTCGGCGATGGCCAGAACATCCTTGGCCATGTCGGTCACATCGTAGAGTTTGCCGGTCTGGTCCGGTGACCCGGTCTGGCTGGACAGTCCGACGTCGCGGTTGTCGAAGACTATGGTCCGGATTCCTTGTTGATTAAGAAGTCTGGTCAGGTCCTTATCCCAGCTGACTAGTTGGGAGGTATACCCGGCGACCAGGATAAGGGGTGCCCCGTCCTTGGGGCCTGCAGATTCGTAGTAAATGGTTATATTGCCGTTCTTTGCGTAGGGCATGACAGTATTTCCTTTCTCTGATTATGGTTAGTGGCGGCTTGTGCGGTGGTTACCTGACCGAGCGAATCAGCATGGTGAATACGCCTCCCAGGAATGACGTGAGAATCCCGAAGACGAAGACTGCTGCGTAGGTGCCGGTGGCGCTGATCAGCATGGATCCGACCAGGGGTGAGAGAGCGGCCGGTACGGAAGTCGCAACGGCCAGAATGCCCAGGTCCCTGCCCTCGTCGGCCTTGGAGGGAAGGACGAGGGACATGACGGCTATATCGACGGAGAAGTAGACCCCGCCGGCTGCACCATTGATGATGGCGTAGATGACCATGCCGATCCAGTTCGGCATGACCAGGGGGACTATAAAGGAGACCATGTAGACGATTGACGACATGGCCACGACCAACTTACGGCGGTCCAGCATGTCAGCGAGTTTTCCGAAGATTATGATGGCGATGATCTGGGCCACGGTCTGTATGGATGAAATGGTTGCCACCGCGGTCGTCGGGTTTTGCCCCGGGATGTTCTTTGTGCCGATGTAGTCGGTCAGCACGTAGAAGGTGAAGCTTGAAATGGCAAAGGCGGCAAAGTAGAAGGTGAATCGGGAGATGAAGGCCATGGTGAAGTCCCAATGCAGGAAGGCTGAGAAGAAATGGCCTATTTCTTTGAAGTTGAAGGTCTTCCGCTTCTTCTCCTTCGGTTCCTGGGGCAGGTTCTCCAATGATGAAGGTTCGGGGGCAAATATGCAGAACACCACTGCTGCTACAAGGAGGAAGAGTCCGACCAGGAGGTATCCCCAGTGCTGACCTGTTCGGGAGGCGAGATTGACAAAGACGAGGATTCCCACGGGAACCCCCAGTCCGGTCACCGATGATGCCACCCCGCGCTTGTCTTCAGGGATCCTGTCCGGAATGACTGCATAGATAACACCTTGGAACCAGTTGGCGAACAACCAGACCAGGCCGGCCATGACGACCAGACCTGCGATGCCGGTCATGAAGCCCATGCCTATGCAGGTCAGGGCTGTTCCAAGTGCGGAGATAATGAGCCAGGGAGTCCTTCTGCCGAACCTGCTCCGTGTCCGGTCCGAAATAGCGGCACCCACAGGGAGGATGATGGTTCCGACCAGTGAATTCACAAAGGAGATCATGGCTGTATCATGCACCTTATTTGTGGGGTCGATGCTGACGATCTGGGCCGGCAGCAGTACTTGTCCTATGGCCTGATAGACTCCATATACACCGATGATGGTTGGGAAAAGCAGTATTAGTATTCGATTGACGCTGACCTTGTCTCTGGCCGGTTTCTGGGTAGTTTCATTCACGACGAGCTCCTTTGGCCGTACATGGTATGAAGTGTGGTAACGCGTGCTACTAACACGTGTTACCACGTAATAATATACTGATTGACAGATATGTCAAATAGACCTCCGGGAAGGAGCGAACCAGTGGCGAAGAAGAGGGTGGTTCGTAGCCAGGATGTGGCTGATCAAGCCGGTGTCTCGCGTACCACGGTCAGCCTCGTTCTCAATCATCGTGACGCATCGATCCCTGAGAAGACCAGGCAGAAAGTCATCAAGGCAGCCGATGACTTGGGGTTTGTTCCTTCCGCGGCCGGGAGGGTACTGCAACGTGGCAGGGGCACCGTTGTCTTATGCCTTACCGTGGATTCCGAGCCCTCGCTCAAGGCCGATGAAGCAACGAATGTACTGAGCCGGAGTCTCCACGACCGAGGGCTGACCTGCCTCTTTTCGAAGACCGCAGGATCGACCACTCCGTTGAAGCAGCTCCTGGAAGAAATCACACCCAGCGTTGTGGTTCCCTTCTTCCAGCTATCTAATGAAGACAAGGACCTTCTGAAGAGGCTTCATATTCCTCTGGTCGAGTTCTTCCGGCCTTCCAGGAAAAAGCACAACGGCCTGCCTCCCGTAGAGCTGTTTGGTGATTTTCAGGAATCCGTTGGCGCTCAACAGGCCGGATACCTCATGGACAAGGGCTGCGAGCGCATCGCCTATGTCGGTACCACAACCTCGAGCAACAGCGCCATTTGTGGGTCGAGGCTGGCAGGTGTACGACGAGGACTCGCTGCAGGGGGGCGGAATCTGGTACTGAATGCCAATATCTCATGGCATGACCACGGCCAGTCGGCAGACGCTCTGGTGAATTGCTTGGTCGAGAACAAATGCGATGGGGTCTGCGTCTACAATGATCAGCTGGCCGCGCTTCTGATCTCCAGGGTCAAGGACAAGGGCATCGAAATTCCCCGAGGCCTGCGCATCATCGGAGTCGATAATGACCCCATTGCTGCCTATCTGCAGCCATCATTGACAAGTATCGATTACGACAATGTTGTCTTTGCCTATATCGATGCCATTGTTGAAGCCAGCGAATGTGGGGACAATCTCGGCAAGACATTGAATCATACGCCACGCATATGGGTCGTTGAGAGACAGTCGGCCTGATTTGGGCCGGGCCCCTTAGTCGCGCCTGTGCCGATGGGTCAGCTGGTAGGCCACCAGGAGGATGGCCAGCCAGATGGGCCCGGCGATGACTGCCACCCGGTAGCTGGGGGAGAAATACATGAGCACCACCACGAAGGCCATGAAGGCCAGGACCAGCCAGGGGGTCACCCGGGCCCAGGGGAGCTTGAAGTGGAGGGCATCCAGGGCTTCCTTCCCGGTCTTGCCGGCCAGGTCGCCCGGCCCCTCGCCTCGTGCCACGGCACGCCGGAAGAGCATCTCGGTCACCATGATCATGGACCAGTTGATGATGGCCGAGATCGTGGCGATGCTCATCAGATAGTTGAAGGCGAACTGGGGCCAGAGGAAGACCACGACCACGGCCAGGGCGATAATGCAGGCCGAGGTCAGCACTCCTGCGTAGGGCACGCCGCCCTTGGACAGGCGGCTCAGGTACCGGGGGGCATTGCCCTGCCGGGCCAGGGAGAAGAGCATGCGGGAGTTGGAGTAGAGGGCCGAGTTGTAAACGCTCATGACCGCAGTCAGGCAGACGAAGTTGAGGATGCCTGCGGCCGCGTGGACTCCCACCGAGTCGAATATCTGGACGAAGGGGCTGACAACCATGCCCTGCGCGTTCGGCTTGCCGATGGCATTCCAGGGGACTACGGCCATGATCACCCCAAGCGTCAGGATGTAGAAGACCAGAATCCTCCAGATGATGGCGTTGGTGGCCTTGGGGATGGTCCGGCGGGGATCGGAGGCCTCTCCAGCGGTGATGCCGATGAGCTCGGTGCCGCCGAAGCTGAACATGACCACCGCCAGCGACATGAGCAGACCGGTCCACTGGCCATTGGCCCCGTGCCGCATGAGTCCGTTGGGCAGAAAGCCGCCACCCACGGTGAACCAATTGGCGAAGGAGGCCCGCAGTCCGTTGGCCGTGGGCAGGGCCATGACCACGACAGCCAGGCCGCCGATGATCATGGCGACGATGGCCGCGATCTTGATGATGGCGAACCAGAACTCGAACTCGCCGAACTTGCTGACTCCCATCAGATTGGCGGCCGTGATGACCACCAGGAAGAAGGCCGCAGAGACCCAGGCGGGGATTGCCGGGAACCAGAAGTTGACGAAGGTGCCCACCACGGACAGCTCAACCATGGATACCAGGACGTAGTTCATCCAGTAGTTCCATCCCGACACAAAGCCCGCCCGCTTGGACCAGTAGCGGGTGGCATAGTAGCTGAAAGCGCCGGACTTGGGGTCTTCCACGCTCATTTCGCTCATGGCCCTGACGATCATGAAGATGGCCAGACCGCCTATCAGGTAGGCGATGATGATGGCCGGCCCTGCCAATGAGATGGATTCCCCGGACCCGTAGAAGAGTCCCGTTCCGATGGCGCCGCCCAGCGAGATGAGCTGGATGTGCCTGTTCTTCAGGGTTTTGCGCAGATCCTTGCTCTGCGACTCCTTGGGTTGATCCATGGGGATGTCATTCCTTAGGTGGTAGTGGTCAGCTGAATGTGACCGGCTGACAGGGCCAACCCTATAGGAGCCGGCCCAAGCGGAATGAGCATGCCTTTGCATTGTGGAACAGAAGCGTCCGTCATATGAGACGGTCAATTCACCGGATGGTGACCGTCAGGTCCTACCATGGGCGTCGGTGCCTGCCGTCTGCTCCCGGTTATCGACACCTCTGTGGTATTGCTGTCCTACCGGCCTTGATGGGATATCCCTTTCTGGACGGCGATAAGTAATGGGTTGTGAAGACAAGGAGGTGCAGTCGCATGAACCGTACGGGCAATGGCCCTTTGGCACAGCAGAATCAAGGTGACAGCGCCTCGGCAGGCGACGGCATGGAACGCGGTCTGAGCAACCGTCATGTACAGTTCATCGCCATCGGCGGCACCATTGGCACCGGGCTCTTCCTGGGGTCGGGCAAGTCCATAGCCCTGACCGGCCCCTCCATCATCCTGGTCTACATCGGGGTGGGGCTGATCATGTACCTGCTCATGCGAGCCATCGGCGAGCTCATGTATCGCAGCCCCGTCCAGCACACCTTCATCGCCTTCATCAGCCGCTACCTGGGCCAGGGGTGGGGGTCCTTCGCCGGCTGGTCCTACTGGATCGTGCTCATCCTGATCGGCATGTCCGAGCTGACTGCCGTGGGCACCTACTTCGTCACTTTCTTCGGCACCTTCGGCATTGATCTGAGTGCCTGGCGGGGTCTGATCGAGCTCTGCTTCCTGGCGGCCATGGTGTGCATCAACCTGATTGCCGTGCGGGTCTTCGGGGAGACCGAGTTCTGGTTCTCCATGATCAAGATCACCCTGATCCTGGCCATGATCGTCACGGCTGTGGTCATGGTCATCATGGGCTTCCACTATCCGGCCGTTCACATGCCGGGCCAGGATCGGATCAGCCCGGCCGGTCATGCGGGCCTGGACAACATCACCACCGGTCTGAGCCTGGCGCCCAACGGGTGGATGGCCTTCTTCATGAGCTTCCAGATGGTCTTCTTCGCCTACGAGATGATCGAATTCGTGGGGGTCACCGTCTCCGAGACCCAGAATCCCCGCAAGGTCCTGCCCAAGGCCATCAACCAGATCATCCTGAGGGTGCTGATCTTCTACGTGGGCGCCCTGGTCGCCATCATGCTGATCGTGCCCTGGCGCTCCTTCCGCCCCAACGCCGACGGCAGCTTCACCTCGCCCTTCGTCATGGTCTTCCGCTACGCCGGCGTCGACTGGGCGGCCGCCCTGGTCTTCTTCGTGGTCATCACGGCAGCCAGCTCCTCGCTGAACTCTCTGCTCTACTCCGCCGGCCGCAACCTCTTCCAGCTGGCCGCCGCCGGCCACTCTCCGGTGATGCGCAGTCTGCATACGATCTCGCGCCGCGGCAAGGTGCCCGCCCGGGCCATCATTCTGTCCGGGGTACTGATCCTCCTGTCTCCGGTGCTGCATCTGCTGCCCGGCTTCGAGGACACCTTCGTCCTGTTCACCTCCTGCTCCAGCGCGGTCATCATATTCATCTACATCCTGACCCTGCTTGCTCACCGCCGCTACCGGACCAGCCCGGACTTCATGCCTGACGGGTTCATCATGCCGGCCTACCGGGTGACCGGGGCCATTGCCATTGCCTTCTTCGTCCTGATCTACCTCTCGCTCTTCCTGGCTTCCGACACTAGGTATCCAGCCATACTGGGATTGGTCTGGCTGCTGGTCTTCGGCGGCATCTGCCTGTGGAAGCACAGGGGTGAGCCGTTGCCGGGCGACTGACCGTCTGCGAGCGCGGGCGCATTATATGGCCTTAAAACACTATAAACAAGTCTGTTTTTCCACTTGTGCTTGAGCTAGATTGATTTTCGGTAGTTGTCAAATCGGCCCTCGTTTCTCGCAGGTTCGATTACGAGGGACTGACGAAGGAGATCATCGCCCATGGTTGCACAGGTCGGCAGGACACGAGTGGCCAGGACCGCTGGCTCCCTGCTCTCGTGCCTGCTGTTGGCCCTGATATTCCTGGTCCTGCAGACCCCGCAGTCGGCCATGGCGGCGAGCGGAGCCACGGATTATGACAGCTGGGCCCAGGTGGCTGGCTCAGTATCCCATCAGTTGGATAGAGGGTGCGAGGACTATGCCCGGGGGGATCATGCCGGGGCGGCCTCGCAATTCATGGGGGCCTACAACGTAAGCTATGTGGGATCCGGATTCGTCTCGGTGGTCGAGTCGACCCTGGGGCAGGATAGGCGCAACGCTCTGGATGGGCAGTTCCAGGCCCTGCAGAATCAGGCCTATGCCCCGGATGCCGGGCAGGCCCTGACCCAGGGCAGTGAAAAGCTCAAGGCCGATCTGGCTGCTGCGGCCACCCAGCTGGATGCCACCCAAGGGCTGGCCAATCCCCGTGCCTACGCCAAGGCCCAGCAGGAGCAGATCAAGGCGGATCGTCGACGGCTGGACGCAGCCAAGAAGCATCGGAACACCGGCAAGGGCGACCGGACCTGGACCCAGGTGGCCCACGAGATGACGCCCATTCTGGATCAGGCGCTCGCGCAGGCTTCCAAGGGGCAGGGCCAGGCGGGATCCGACCTGGTCAACAAGGCCTATTACCAGTATTACGAAAAGCTGGGCTTCGAGAAGAACGTCATGAACGCCATCAGTGGCAACAGGGTCTCTCAGGTGGAATACCAGTTCAAGGAGACCCGGATGGCCATGGTGGCCGGCAAACCGGCCAAGACCCTGGTGAACGACCTGAAGAGCATGCTGGTCGAGGACGCAGCCACTCTGGACGGGGGCGTCGCAGACCAGGTCAATGGGTGGACGTCCTTCCTGACTTCCGCCTTCGGCCAGGCTTTCGTGGTTCTGCTGAGGGAGGGTCTGGAGGCCATCCTGGTGGTAGCGGCCATCATCGCCTACCTGGTCAAGGCCGGCCATAAAGACAAGATTCGGCACATCTACTGGGGCATTGCGGCAGGTCTGGTGGCCAGCGGGCTGGTGGCCCTGCTCTTCACCCTGCTCTTCAACGGGAACGGTCCCCAGCAGGAGATCCTGGAGGGCGTGGTGGCACTGGTGGCCATGCTCATGCTGCTCTACACCAGCAACTGGATGCTGTCCAAGTCCTCTGTGGAATCCTGGAACCACTACATTCAAAGCCGGACGGTGGCGGCCATCTCGAAGGGCAGCGTGATCTCCCTGGCCCTGCTCTCCTTCCTGGCGGTCTTCAGGGAGGGGGCTGAGACGGTCATGTTCTACCAGGCCATCTTCGCCATGGCCCCTGGCGGCTCACGGGAGATCTGGACCGGTTTTGCGGCCGCCGCCGTGGTCCTGGTCATCGTCTTCGTGCTCATCCGCTTCACCTCGGTCAAGATCCCCATCCGGCCCTTCTTCATCATCACCAGCCTGCTCATGGCGGTCATGGTGGTCATCTTCGCCGGGGGCGGCGTACATGCCCTGATCGAGGGCGACTTGGTGCCGGCCACCTACCTGCCCGGCGTGCCCACCAGCGACTGGATCGGGCTGTATCCCTACACGCAGACCATCGGCGCCCAGATCCTGGCGGCCCTGGTCGTGGTCGTGCTGGCAATTGTGTCGACCCGCCGCCTGCACAGGCAGGAGCGGTCGCGGTCGAATCAGGACTCCGGCGGGTCGACGTCGGCAACCGTTCTTCAGACGGAAACCGAGCAGGCTGCCGAAGGGGCTGTGCCCTCTGAGGTCACGGCATCCATGCAAACACCAAAGAGCGAAGGACAATCATGAAGAAGAGACAATTGACGGCCTTGGTCGCGCTGGTGCTCTCAGGCACCCTGGCCCTGGCGGGGTGCGGCTCCAGCGGGTCAGGCACCCGTGAGGCCCAAGCGCCTGAGGCCTCCGGTGCCTCCCAGTCCTCGGCGGGCAAGGGGGCCGGGTTCGAGGAGATCCCCATCCCGCCCGACGATCAGCAGAAGGGTCCCCTGAACATCGGCACGGTCTTCTTCCAGCCCATCGACATGGAGCCCGCCTCCATGGGGCTGAAGGCAGCGGATGCCAGCCTGCACCTGGAGGCTGACATCCATGCTCTGCCCAACAACAACCTGGGCTATGCCAAGGGCGAGTTCGTTCCGGATCTGACCGTCAACTACACCATTCAGAACAAGGATGATCCCAACGACAAGCAGTCCGGCACCTTCATGCAGATGAACGCCTCGGATGGCCCACATTACGGGGCCAACATCAAGATGGAGAAGGCCGGATCCTACAAGCTGACCTATTCCATCGACTCTCCTGAGAAGAAGGGCTGGATGCTGCACGTCGACCCGGAGACCGGCGTGAAGGGACACTTCTGGACCGAGCCCATCGTGGTCAGCTGGGACTGGGACTACACGCCCCACCAGTGGTAAGCTGCCATGCACCATGCTTGAACAATTTGTCACGGTCTTGCCGGGGACGCTGGCCCCGGCCCTCCTGGTCATGGTTTTCAGCGTGCTTCTGGGGGTTGGCGAGGGCCGCGATCGGCCCCGCTCCTCCTCCTGGCGACTGATTGGCCTGGGGGTCGGCGTGCTGGGGGCGTTGGTCTTCGCCCTCCTGCGCGCCACCGTGATCATCAACCGCCGGACCATGGTCAACTATCCGACCCTGGTGGCCTGCGTTCTGGCCGATCTGGCGGCCATCGCGGTGGTGCTGGCCGCCGACCGGCTGGTTTCAGACTGGCATCGCCGCCCCTGGGCCATGGATCTGGCCAACGCTCTGGCAGCCCTGGCCATAGCCCTGACCGCCTTCCGTGCCCTGCCTGATGTCATCCTGCAGCTTACGGCTTTCGTGGAGCCGGGGGAGCCGGTGATGACCTCGGCCATGCTTCTGAGGGCCTTGGGCTTCCTGCTCGGCCTGGCTGCCGCTGTGATAGTGGCTGCCATTCTGAGGACCATGCATACCTCCTGCCCCCGGGTAGCCTTCCGTCTGGCCGCCCTGCTCATGGTGGTCCTGCTGCTGGTCCGGCACGGCGTAGCCCTGGTGGCCCTGATGCAGACCACCGGCCTGGTTCTTCTGCACGGCTGGGCCTTCCGGGTCATGGCCCTGGGATACAATGCTGATCTGAATCTAGTTCTTGCCCAGGTTCTGGTCTTCATCATTCCTGTTATCGCCTGCTTGGTTGCAGGCTGGCGCATGCCGGTGACCGGAGCCTCCACAGCTGACGACCGCAGCCACCGGGCCTTCCGTCGACGGGCCCTGGCGTCAGCGGTCTGGAGCCTGGTGGCCATGATCGGCGTCACCCTGGCCCTGACGGTGGGTACCGCCAAGGCCCACCAGGTGCCCGTGCTTTCGCCTCCGGAACGCTATTCTCTTACTGCCGAAACGGCTACCATCCGTTTCTCCCAGGTGGAGGATGGCCACCTGCATCGATTCAGCTACCGGGCCAAGGACGGCACCGAGATGCGCTTCATCATCATCCGCAAGAATGGCGCGGCCTACGGGGTAGGGCTGGATGCCTGCGATAACTGCGGGGATGCAGGCTACTACGAAAAAGACGGCAAGATCATCTGCAAGAAGTGCGACGTAGCCATCAACCTGGCCACCATCGGGTTCAAGGGCGGCTGTAATCCCGTCCCCCTGCCCTACAAAACCGGCCGGGGCGCCATACTGATCAGCACCGCCGACCTGGATGCCCTGTCATCGCACTTCAAGAGCTGAAAAAGGGAAGGAGCGGTTGGTATGTTCTTCATGCGCATGATGCTGCGGTCGTTCAGCCGCCAGTTCGGGCGAAGAATGCTGATCGCCGTCACGGTCTGCCTGTCGGCCTGCGTAGCAACGGCCATGCTGGGGGTGGTCTTCGACGTGGGCGACAAGCTCAACGCGGAACTGTCCACCTACGGATCCAACATCACGGTCCAGGCCAAGGCGGATGCCGTGGTCTCCGACCTCTACGGCGACCAGGAGGGCGGCCCCTCAGGCGATGAGTCAACGCCGACCGCCTTCCTCAAGGAGTCCCAGGTGCCCAAGATCAAGACCATCTTCTGGGCCTACAACATCACCGACTTTGCCCCCCGCCTGGACCTTCGCGGCACTGTGGACCAGGCCGCCGCCCCCCTGGTGGGCACCTGGTTCGGCCGGACCGTCAAGGTCGACAGCGGTGAAAGCAGCACCGCGGGCCTGAAAGGTCTTCGGCCCTGGTGGAAGGTTCAAGGCCGCTGGCCCAAGGATGAGGCCGTATCCGGCGGCAAGTCTGAGGCCATGATGGGCAAGGAGCTGGCTGCACGACTGGGTGGCCGTCAGGTTGGCGACCAGGTCAAGGTCGGCCTGGGTAATCAGCAGCGGACCGTCACCATTGTGGGCATCTTCGACTCCGGTGATTCGGATGCCTCCTCCCTCTACCTGCCCACCAGGGCGTTGCAGGAGATGTCCGGCCTGACCGATCAGATCGACCAGGTGGAGGTCAAGGCCCTGACCACGCCCGAGAACGACCTGGCCCGCAAGGCCGCACGAAATCCTGCTGCCCTCTCCCAGGACGAGTGGGAGACCTGGTACTGCACGGCTTACCCCTCCTCCATCGCCTACCAGATCGAGGAGGCCATCCCCGGGTCCATGGCCAAGCAGGTCAGACAGGTGGCAGCCCTGCAGGGTGATGTTCTGCAAAAGACCCAGGCGGTCATGATCCTGATGACTGTGCTCAGCCTGCTGGCGGCAGCCATCGCCGTGGCCAATCTGATGGCATCCTCCATATCCGAGAGGTCCTCGGAGTTTGCCCTGCTCAAGGCTCTGGGCGCCACCGACGGGGCCGTGTCCCGACTGGTGCTGGCCGAGACGGCCCTGATCGCCTTGGCCGGGGCACTGGTCGGCGCCCTGCTGGGCTCCGGAGTGGCCCAGATTGTGGGCAGAGTGGTCTTCGGTTCGGGCATCACCATGAGGCCCATGGTTTTCGTGCTGGTCTTCGTATTGCTGGCCCTGACCGTGCTGCTGGCATCCATCTCATCCATCAGATCGATTCTGCGGCTTCGGCCGGCGGAGGTGCTTCATGGCCGCTGATCGCCATACAAGCCATATGACCAACACCCGCATGTTCCTGACCATGCTCTTCGGGGCCGTCTTCCGTCGTAGGGGCCGGGCCCTGATGGCCGTGGTGGCTTCCCTGGTGGGCGCGGCCACCCTTTTTTGCCTGGCGGCGGTCTGCATCGAGGCCCCCAGGCAGATCAACCAGGAGATGCGCTCCTACGGGGCCAACCTGGTTGTCTCGCCCATTCAGGGAGGCAATCGGTCCGGGTCCGGCATCGAGCAGGGCATGGTGGATCACACCACCCACATGGTGACCGCCAAGGCTCCGGCCCGGTACGCCACCTATCGATATGAGACGGTGCAGGTCAATGCTGGGGCTCGCGTGATGGCCGGCATCCAACCCGACCAGGTGCGTCAGCTCAACCGTCACTGGAGTGTTGAGGGATCCTGGCCGCAGTCCGGTTCAGTCATGGTGGGGCGGGATCTGGCAGATTCCCTGGGGCTGACCACCGGCAAGCAGATAACTATTGGTTACCCCGCTGGAAAGGTCACCGCCACAGGCAAGACCGGAGGGCAGGGGCGAGACTTCCGTGTGGGGGGCATCGTCGATACCGGCGGTCCCGAGGATCGCATCATCTATGCTGACCTGGCCGATCTGGAGCTCCTGACCGGGGCCAAGCGGGGCACCGATGTCATCGAATACTCGGTCAACACCATGACTTCGGGGCTGAAGACCATCGCTGCCAGCATCAACGACATGACCTCCATGGGGGTCAAGGCCCGGCCGGTCACCAGGATCACAGCGGGAGACAGCCACACCATCGCCATGCTCCAGTCGCTCTTCTGGCTGGTTTCGGTGGTGGTGCTGGTCCTGACCTTTGTGGGCGTGGGGACCACCATGGCCTCCATCGTCTCCCAGCGGCGCAGCGAGATCGGCCTGCGCAAGGCTCTGGGCGCCTCCTCGCGGGGGATAGCCATGGAGTTTCTGGCTGAGTCGGCCTGCTACGGATTGGCAGGAGGCCTGATCGGCACCGCTCTGGGCTATGGCTTCGCCCGGCTGCTCTGCCTGTCCGTCTTCCAGCGGCCGCTGGGCTTCAACTGGTGGCTGGCCCTGGGCACGGTCCTGCTGAGCGTGGCCATATCCATGATCGCATCCATCCGGCCGGTCCTCCGGGCTTCGCGTATCGACCCGGCTCTGGTTTTGAGGGAGGAATGACAATGACGCAGGCAAAGGCGAGCGAGTCCCAGTCGGGCGGCGGCATGCTGCTGGATCTGGACCATGTATCCAAGATCTACGGCGATCTGCATGCCCTGGACGATCTGAACCTGAGCGTCCCGCAAGGTCAGTGGCTGGCCGTGGTGGGGTCATCCGGCTCAGGCAAGACCACACTGATGAACATTCTGGGCTGCATGGACACGCCCAGCCGTGGTTCGGTCCGCCTGCAGGGGCGGCCGTTGGAGGATCTGAGTCAGTCCCAGCTGGCCGATGTGCGCAAGAACGTGATCGGCCTGGTCTTCCAGAAGTTCTACCTGGTCCCGCATCTGACCGCCCTGGAGAACGTCATGGTGGCCCAGTACTACCACTCAGTGGTGGACGAGGACCAGGCCATGAAGGCCTTGGACCGGGTGGGCCTGGCGGATCGAGCCCGCCATCTGCCCAGCCAGCTTTCGGGCGGCGAGCAGCAGCGGGTCTGCGTGGCCCGGGCGCTGATCAACGAGCCCAAACTGATCCTGGCTGACGAGCCCACTGGCAACCTGGACGAGGCCAATGAGCGGATCGTGCTGGACCTCTTCCGGCAATTGCATGACCAGGGGACCTCCCTGATCGTGGTCACCCACGATGCCCTGGTGGCCTCCTGCGCCCAGCGGGAGATCATGCTCAACCACGGTGTGCTGGCCGGCGAGCAGTGGAATGATGAGGAGGCCAAGCGGGCCTACCTGGCAGCCGGAGGTCGGCCGGCCTTCAGTGGAGCTCCTGGCGATTCCGGGGACCAGGATATTCCGGTGGGCTTCCACGACCCCACCAAGACGGCCAAGACCGGCGGCACCCTGCCGGGATCGGCTGCTGATGCAGAAGGAGGGCGTTGAAATGGCTAAAAGCAAGTCTCGGGGACTGGCCACGGCCTCGGCAACATTGGCGACCCTGGTGGCGGTGGGCTCTCTTTTGGGCGGCTGCGGAAGCCAGCAGGCCAAGCCCATGGACGACGAGTTCGCCGGGTCAGGCGCAGAGTCCAGCTCTGCTCCAGGGTCAGCGGAAGGATCCGGCGCGGCGGGCGAGGGCAAGCCTACGGCCGTCTCGCGTGATGGGTTGCCGGCCGCTCCGGCCGACACGGGCAACTATCATGACGGCACCTACGCTCTGACGGGCAAGTACGGGCGTGACGGGGCCGACACCATCGATGTGGATCTGGATCTGTCGGGAGGGCAGGTGAGCCGGGTCCAGGTCCAGGGGCATTCGGACTCGCCCATTTCACGCGGTCACATGGAACGCTTCGCCCGGGCTGTGCCCGGTGTGGTCCAAGGGCGTCCGCTCAAGGACCTCAAGGTGGAGAAGGTGGCCGGGGCCAGCTGGACCTCGGACGCCTTCAACAAGGCCCTGGACCTGGCCCGGCTGGAGGCTTCGGCGGACAGGTCTTCCTGAGAACCGGGCTGCACGGGTGGCAGAGACAAAAAGGGGCGAGGATTCGATTCCTCGCCCCTTTTCTTCAGATCAACTAGCGATCCCACCAGGGCCGCAGCGGGTAGGTGTCCGTGCCGGTCTCGGGATCGGGCTTGATGCACTGGAACTGGTGTATTTGAATGTTGTCGAGCTCGAAGTTGAGCCGCGCGCCGGCCATGTACAGGCCCCAGAGACGCGCCTTGGGCTCGCCCACCATGGGCTTGGCCTGGCCCCAGTGCTCCTGGAGGTTCTCGGTCCAGTGCTTGAGGGTCAGCGCATAGTGCTGGCGCAGGTTCTCCTGGGTGATGACCTCGAAGCCGGTGTCCTGGATGGCCAGTTCGATCTCGGCTGGGCTGGCCAGCTCGCCGTCGGGGAAGATGTAGCGGTCGATGAAGCCGCCGGCCCGCTTGTGGTCATGGGAGTTGGTGCGGGTGATCTGGTGGTTGAGCAGGATGCCGCCCGGACGCAGCTTGTCCATCATCTCCTTGAAGTAGGAGGGGTACTGCTTGTAGCCCACGTGCTCCATCATGCCGATGGAGCAGATTCCGTCGAATCCGGACTCGGGAACGTCGCGGTAGTCCATCAGCCTGACCTCAGCCAGATCCTGCAGGCCCTCCTGACGAATCCAGTTCTGGGCCCACTCGACCTGCTCCTCAGCCAGAGTCACGCCGATGACGTGAATGCCGCGGCGGGCGGCCGCGATCTCCATGGAGCCCCAGCCGCAGCCCACGTCCAGCAGACGGTCGCCCTTGTTCAGGTGCATCTTGTCCAGGACCATGTTGAGCTTGTGCCACTGAGCGTCCTCCAGGCTGTCGTCCTCCTTCTCGAAGACGGCGCAGGTGTAGGTCATGGAGGAGCCCAGGAAGAGCCGGTAGAAGTCGTTGGACTGGTCGTAGTGGTAGCTGACGGTGGCTGCGTCGCCCCGGCGGGTGTGGGGACGGATGCCCTCAGTCAGTCGCTTGGCCAGGGAGGGCCCTTCGATGGCCGGCGGCTCGGGTACGCGCACCCCGTGTGAGAAGACGGCCGCAGCTGCCCGGGCCAGCTCCATCTTGCTGGGATGCTTGACGAAGTGCTTGAGGCCCATCAGTTCCTTGAGAACCTGGTAGGGGTTGCCTGGCAGCAGCTCGGGAGAATCCAGATCGCCCTGCAGGTAGGCCCGGGCCAGACCCAGGTCGTTGGGATTTTCCGTGATGTAGTACATGGCACGGGAATTCTTGACTTCCAGATGTAGCGGCGCTTGGTCCTGCCCGAAGACCGACCCATCGAAGGCGGTCACCTGCACAGGCGCGTCAGGGGTGAGGAAGAGCCCGATCATCTCGGCTACAGTCATCTTGCTTTTGGCCATGAAGCCCCCTTGTGTGACCCGGACATGACCGAACATGGCGGGTCTGGTAGTTAGTGGATACAAGTACTGTCTTCACCCTACCCCTGACACTGGTCCCTATCAGTGTCATGTTCAGTGAATTATTCCGCATGGGAAACCTTGCCTGGGTACAGACTCTTTGGTAAGGCTGAACAGGGAGGCGAGCAGGAAATGACCAGCAGCGGATCAGCGTCGGCCGGGGCAGATAAGGCTTGGATTCAGCACACGCTTGCCAGATTGGGGCATTCGCGCTTCCGGTCCGGTTTCTCCCTTTCGGCCAAGGATCGCTCCTACGCCCGCGCCAAGGGCAGGGATACCATCGACCGCCACGCCCATGAGATGCTGGCCAAGCGTGTGGGGCCTGCCCGCCCTTTGAAGGACGGCAAGCAGACCCCCTACCGCGGGCATCCGGTCTTCACGGCCCAGCATGCCACGGCCACCTGCTGCCGGGGGTGCATCGAGCGCTGGCACCACATCCCGCGCGGCCGGGCTCTGACCGATGCCGAGGTGGATGCTCTGGCCAAGCTGGTCATGGCCTGGATCGAGCGCGATTTGGTGAATCATCCGGCTTGATGCTGATGTTGCGGCGCTTCTGTCACTAACCGTGGCTATGGATCAGTCGGGAATGATGATGTTGATGAAGCGTTTCCATTCATCAACAAAATCCATGGTTTTACCGCCTGTCAGCCACCGCAGCTGGAGCCCATCCATGGCACTGAGCGTCTGCAGGGCTATTCGATCGGGGTTCTTAAGCCTATCCCTCTTGGCAACGTAGGCATACTCGTGAAGAACCTTCTGCTCGCGATCGAGGAAGAACTGGTGGGCAGGATGGTTGTCTTCCAGGGATTCGCCTTGAAGGACGATATAGAGACTGACCAATTGCGGTCGGGAGACGTTCGCCTCCACAGTTGCAGTGGTCAGGGTCTTCAGACTGAAATCACCGTGGTATCCCAGTCCATCTGAAATATCGGTTTCCTCACTGACTCCAAGGCGCTTGGCGATGGCTTCGGCGTTGATGCTGTCCGCATATTCCAGAGTTTTGACAAGAAGTTCCTCTTTGGATTTGAAGTAGTACAGAAGCCCTGCCTCAGTCACTCCCTCAGCTTCCGCTACATCACGTATGGTGAACCCCCAGAAGCCGAACTTGGAAATACAAGCGATGGTTGATTTCAGAATGCTTGTTCTGCGTTGGTCGGCCGACATTCGCGGTGACGAGGTAGAACGCTTTCGCCTATTCATTGGTCATCCCTCTGAGAAAGTCGACGTGTACCAACAGCATTGTATCCGTATTCAATGTACTTGATGCAACCACTTATATCAGGATAATCCGTCAACCGGCAATGCATCGTCTGGACAGATCGGGGCCAAGCAGAAAGCCGTTCCGCTTGGCCCCGATCTGTTCTTTCAGCTGGGCTGCCTACGATTATTTGCTGAACCCGGCTGTCAAGCCTGCGACCATCTGTTTGCGGCCGAAGATGTATGCCGTCAGGATCGGCAGCACCGAAATAACCACTGCTGCCAGTATTCCTGGTGTATCTACAGTGAACTGCCCCTGGAAAAGCCAGAGCGACAGGGGTATCACGCGGTTATCTGCAGACTGGGTCAGAATCAACGGGAAGAGGAAACCATTCCAGACATTCAGGCCGTCATAGATAGCCACTGTAATGATTGCGGGCCTGACCATCGGAACAGCGAGTTTCGTCATGGTCATGAACTCGCTGGCCTCGTCCACTGACATGGCTTCGAAAAGAGACTGGGGTATGTCTCTCAGAAAGTTGGTCAATATCATTACCGAGATGGGGATCGCAAAGGCTGCTGACGGCAGGATCAAGGCCCACAAAGTGTCATAGAGGCCGATGCGGATGATGAGGTAATACACAGGGATGATCACGGCCTGCATGGGAATGGCCAGGCCGGTGATGATGAACTTGTAGACCCGTCGGGACCACTTGTCGTTTCTGCGCACGATCATGTAAGCCACCATGAAGGTGACCAGCAGAATTATGGCTACGGTGACGACTGTGACGAAGACCGAATTCCAGATGTACCTGAGGAAGTGATTCTGGAAGACTCTTCGATATGCGTCAAAAGTGACATGGCTTGGCAACGAAAGCGGGTTTTGGGAGAACAGGTCGTTCTGATTCCGGACCGACGTTACCAGAATGTAGTAAACGGGCACTACCACGACGGCCAGCCAGATCCAGCCTAGGAGTCCTCCGGCGATGTTGATTTGCTTTCCTTTGATCCTGATCATCAGACTCCCTCCATCTGGCTTTCCATCTTGTCGGAACCCGATAGCTTGTTGAGCAGGAGCGATATGGCAATGCCCATGACGAGGATGATGACCCCCACGACGCTCGCCCCGCCCATGTCATAGCTCTTGAAACCTTTGAGATACATGTCCAGGGGAAGAATGCGGGTGGCATTTCCCGGCCCGCCTGCGGTCATGACATAGACCAGATCGAAATAGGTCAGCGATCCCACAATCATCAGGGTCGAATCGGTGGCAAAGGTATATTTGATCTGCGGCAGGGTGATGGAGAAGAACTGGCGTACAGTCCCTGCTCCGTCCAGCATGGCTGCCTCATACAGGCTTTGGGGTATCTGCCGTACCGCACCCTGATAGAGCAGTGAATGCAATGGTATGAAGCACCAGGAAACCACAACGATCAGGGTCCAGAGGGCGGTGTTGGGATCGCCCAGCCAGTTGTGTGCGAGCCACTTCCACCCCAAAGCCTTCCCAAGGCCGAATTGCGGATCCAGAAGGTTCTTGAAGGCTATGGCGACCGCAGTGGACGAGAAAAGGAGCGGAATGAAGTAGAACACTGACAGGAAGGCCCTGTACCGCTGCTTTCCTGCCATGAAGACACCCAAAAGGATGCAGATGGGGGTTTGCACTAGCCAGCTGACAACAGTGAGTATCACAGTGAGCTTCAGACCGTTGAGTACCAGCGGGTCATGGAGCATTCTGATCCAGTTGCCGATGCCATTCCATGTAACCGCCCCCAGTCCGTCCCAGTTGGTCAGGGACAGGATGACAACACCTACTAGGGGAATTGCCGCGAATAGACCGAACAGCAGCAAGGCCGGCAAGGCGTACCATAATGACGGCCCCTTGTGCAGGGTCTTCTCCGTGCTCCTTTGATGTGTTTTCCTCATAGCGCTCCTCTCATAGCTTGTTTGTACCTTGGGAGCTATTTGATCGTTTTGTTCATCGCCGAAACGAACTGATCAGGAGACATGGTGTTCAGGAACACCTGCTCCAGATTGTTCAGTATGGCCTGACCTTGTTCAGAGGGAAGCGCAACATCCCAGGAGAGCTGATAGTTCGGCGCCTTTTTTACGGCCTGGTACAGCCAGGGGTAGTAGCCTGAACCATCGTCAGCGGCTTTGATCTTGGATTCGATGTTCTTCACCGGAGGGACCTGCCCCTGCTTAAGCATGGCATCGACCATGGTGTCGGAATAGTTCTTGGTTTTGATGAAATCTACGAAGGTCTTCTTCTGCTCCTTGCTGGCCTTTGACGAAAGCTGCCAGTAGCTGGACAGATTTCCTGTCAGGTCATTGGGGTCGCCCCTGCCGTCCTTGACGGTCGGGAAGGGGGCATAGCCCAGATCCTTGGAGGTGAAGTCCTTGCTGATGCTGATCAGGTCCGAATACACCCAGGATCCCATGAGTTCAAAGCCTGCCTGCCCAGTGGTGATGAGTGCAGTGTCTTTCCTGTCATCGGCGGTCAGGGACTGGTAGGAATCGCCGAAGGCACCTGCATTGACCAGCTCCTGAATCATCGCCATGGCCTTGGTCACCGCAGGATCGCTCCAGGCGTCTTTCTTGCCCTTGAGCACATTGTCAAAGACTTCAGGGCTTCCGATGCGGTCAACAAGGTACGCGGCCCACATCAGGTATGGCCACTTGCTGCCGCCCGCCAGGGAGATAGGGGTCTTGCCGGCGGCTTTCAGTGCTGAGACATCAGCAACCAGTTCGTCCCATGTCTTTGGGGCCGAGTTGATGCCCGCCTCCTTGAGCACTTTCTTGTTGTAGAACAGCAGAACAGGCTGGGCCTGTCCGGTGGGTACAGCATAAAGCTTGCCGTCTCGGAAACCTTCCGCTGCAACCGAATCAAGCACCTTGCCCTGAATATCGGACTTGAGTTCGGGGGTCAGATCGGTGATTGCCTTGCTCTTGGTGTAGTCGGTCAGCGGTGACCCTCCCCAACTGGGGAAGAAAGTAGGGGCGTTGCCTGAGCCGACTGCAGTGCGAATTTTCTCCTTGTATGCGTCATTGGCAAAGCTTTCTTCACTGATCTGGGCATCCTTGTGGTTCTTGTTCCATTCCTTGAAGGCATCCTTTACGGGATTCCAGGGTGCATCCGTCATAGCCCAGGTCGTCACATTGGCGCCTTCCGCCTTGCTGCCCGACGAGTTTCCGGGCTGGGAACCGCAGGCGGAGGCTCCCAGTAGCATGGCCGTGGATGCTATGGCTGCAATGAGTTTGCCCGATTGTTTCATGTCAGTCTCCTCTTTGAGTCCTATCTTCTCTTCGTTTTGGCTGAGTCCCGACGGCTTCCGTCGTCGGGAGTCGATGATTACTATATACTTAGTAATTACTAAGTGCAAATTAGTTCATTGATTTAATTCCCATATCTTCAAGGAGGAAATAATGAGACCAGACACTGGGAGCAGGGTTCTGCACGTGAGGGAAGGTTTTGATGATTGCGGCGATGGCAGCGAGGAAAGGCCTTTTCGCAGCATTCAGCAGGCAGCCGATGTGGCCCTGGCCGGCGATGTGGTCATGGTGCATGCTGGCACATACAGGGAGAGCGTGAATCCAATCAACGGCGGCAAGGACCGGTATGACCGGATCACCTATACTGCCGCTCCCGGCGAGCATCCGGTGATCAAGGGTTCAGAGCGTGTCAGCTGCTGGCAGGACCGCGGGAATTCAGTCTGGACGGCCGAAATCGACAACAGCTTGTTCGGAAGCTTCAACCCCTTTGCAACCCCTCTGAAAGGTGATTGGCTGGAACGGCCGAGTACATGGAATATGACTCTCGGCGAGGTCTATATCAATGGGAAGTCGATGTACCAGGCTCCGGACGTGGAGTCGGTGCGCAATCCCCAGATGCGCAAGACCGGTTTCGGACCCGACTGGGTCAAGGAGGAGGAGCCGGTGGCTCATCCAGAGGATACGGTCTATCAGTGGTATGCACAGGTCGGGGATCGGACAACCTGCATTTGGGCGAATTTCCAAGGGTATGATCCGAACGTCAGTCTGGTGGAGATCAATGTGCGCCCGACCTGCTTCTACCCATTGCGTACCGGCATCAACTACATAACAGTAACCGGGTTCGAGATGGCCCAGGCTGCCTGCCAATGGGCTCCCCCCACGGGTGACCAGCAGGGTCTGATCGGCACCCACTGGTCAAAGGGATGGGTCATTGAGGGAAATGATCTGCATGATGCCAGGTGCAGCGCAGTTTCGCTGGGCAAGGACTGGTCCACTGGTGACAGCGAATCCACCCGGTGGGGATACAAGCCTGGGTATCAGACGCAATTGGAGACGGTTTTCCGCGCTCGCCATGCCGGGTGGGATATGGAGACCGTCGGTTCGCATCTCGTGCGCAATAACCATATCCACGACTGTGGCCAGAACGGAGTCGTCGGGCATCTGGGTTGCATCCGTTCGGTGATTGAGGACAATGACATCCATGATATTGGCAATAAGCATGAGTTCTTCGGCCATGAGATAGCCGGCATCAAGCTGCATACCGCAATCGATGTGATTATCAGGCATAATCACATCCATGACTCCACATTGGGAATCTGGCTGGATTGGGAAGCCCAAGGGACGCGGGTGAGTTCGAATATCTTCAATGACAATATCCGTGATTTTATGATTGAAGTCACTCATGGCCCCTGCCTGGTCGACAACAATGTGTTCGCCTCGGCATACAACCTGGACAATGTGGCACAGGGCACCGCTTTTGTGCACAACCTGTTCTGCGGGTCCGCTCAGCGCCGCGACGTCCTCGACCGGTTCACCCCCTACCATTTGCCGCATTCGACCACTGTCGCTGGCACGGCCTGCGTCTATGGAGGCGACGACCGAATCTATCAGAACATATTTGTGGGAGGAGAGGCCTATCTGCCTGGGGTAACTACTAGGGGGACAGAGACTTATGAGGGGTGCCCAGGCAGCATGGACGAGTACCGGGAACTGGTTCATGCTCATGGTCCGGGGGACCTTGAGCTTTTCGAACGAGTGAAACAGCCTGCCTATATTGACCGCAACGTCTATCTCAATGGTGCGCAGTCATGCTCTCAGGACATTAATGCCTGCAAGGTTTCGGATAATCCGAGACTCAAAGTCGCAACAGACCGCGACGGATCTGTTTGGCTGGATGGGGAATTGCCTGAGGCCATGTTCCACATGGGTTGCTGCATTGTTGACACCGCCATGTTGGGAGCGCCGCGCATGTCCGAAGAACGGTATGAGGCCCCGGATGGCAGCCCGATTGCCATAGATAGGGACCTGACTGGCATCGCTCGTGGGGATGCCCCGGTGCCCGGCCCTCTTGAGGAGCTAACACCAGGCAAGAATCATGTGCGGCTTATGTAGGAGTTGAATCACGGATGGCCTGAAGCCAGAAAGAGTGGACGGAAGTTTCTACGAACTCCGTCCACTCTTTCCGTTTGAATGCCGAGGGATGTCGTCATGGGCTGAAAGGGGCAAGGGCCTCGGATCTGGACGTTGACGATGACCTGTCTGGTGGCTGGGAGGAGATTACCCTCCTTGGCGCATCGGCTGAGGAAGCATGTCAGGCTCACGGAGTGCTATGACTTTGTGGGTTTCGTTGAGGGTTCAGCATCCTTCGGTTGTTTTACCTCACGGGCTTTCTTGTCTCCGGAGCGGGGAATGCCCAGAAGTTTGCGCGTCTCGGCAGCCAGCTTTTTCGGCGTCTTGCGCACTCCGCTCTCCTCGGCATCCTTGATGATGGTCTTCACGTCCAGATCGGGATTGCGGTCCTGGGTGGCCACCAGGTCACGTGCTTCCTGCCGGTTGAGCACGGTGGGCAGGGTGCCGGGCATGGGGCGCCGGGCGGTCTCCGCCAGGAAGAGCACGGTGATCAGACCGCAGGTCGAGGTGAACATGATCCAGTAGGCGGGTGCCAGGGACTTGCCGGTCGCTGTTACCAGCCCTTCCATGATGACAGGCGCGGTGCCGCCGAAGACGGCTACGGCCAGGTTGTATGACAGTCCCATGCCGCCATAACGGGAGGCAGTGGGGAAGAGGGCCGGCAGGGTGGAGGCCAGGTTAGCCACGAAGAAGATGACCGGGATGGCCAGCAGAACCAGTCCGCCGAAGACGGCACCCGTGGTCTCATGCTCCAACAGTCGGAAGGCCGGCAGGGACAGGCAGAGTCCAGTGAATGCTCCCATGAACAGCACCTTCTTGCGGCCAAAGCGGTCGGAGAGGGCTCCGGTGATGGGGATGCAGAAGGCCACCATGAGCAGGACCGGCAGGGAGAGCAGATTGGCCTGGGCCGTGTTGTAGTGCAGGGTGCCCGACAGGTAGGTGGGCATGTAGGCGGTCAGCGTGTAGCTCAGGGTGTTGGCTGCGGCCACCAGGATGAAAGCCATGAGCAGCTCCCGCCAGTAGCCCCGGATCAGATCCAAGAGGCTCTTGTGCTGGCTCTTGGTCTTCTCGTCGCTGGCATCCTGGGCCTGACGGAAGGCGGGGGTGTCCTGGACCTTGGCCCGGAAGTAGACTGCGATGGCGGCCAGCGGCAGGGCAATGATGAAGGGGATGCGCCAGCCCCAGGCCAGCATGGCCTGCGGGGAGATGGAGAATTCCAGCAGGGAGACCAAGGCTGCTCCGAAGGCGTAGCCCAGGTAGGATCCCACATCCAGCAGGGAGGCGAAGAAGCCGCGGTGCCGGTCCGGCGAGTATTCGGTGACCATGGTCGAGGCGCCTGCGTACTCGCCGCCCGTGGAGAAGCCCTGGATCA
Source organism: Bifidobacterium sp. VU/mBH4 (B4) (assembly GCF_058199535.1). Taxonomy (NCBI): domain Bacteria; kingdom Bacillati; phylum Actinomycetota; class Actinomycetes; order Bifidobacteriales; family Bifidobacteriaceae; genus Bifidobacterium; species Bifidobacterium sp. VU/mBH4 (B4). The sequence continues at coordinate 131,971 of NZ_JBVPQJ010000005.1, forward strand.
GCTTGAGCAGGATGAGCAGAATTGGTGCTAGGGGACCGACGACCGCATAGCTGGGCAGAAGGCCGATCAGCAGAGTGGCCGCGGACATGCTCAGCAGGGTGAAGGCCAGGATGCGCTGGCGGCCGATCTTGTCGCCCAGCTGGCCCAAGACCACGCCGCCCAAGGGCCGTGCGATGAAGGTGACGGCGAAAACGCCCAGGGAGAAGAGTCGCTGTACGGCATCGGATGCGTCGGACAGGAAGACACGGCCGATCGTCACTGCCAGGTAGCCGTAGACCCCCACGTCGTACCATTCCATGAAGTTGCCGACCACGGTGCCGGCGATGGCCCGCTTGAGAGTGGATCTGTCCACCACGTTGATGTCGGTCAGATGCAGGCGTTCGCTCCAGCCCCGGTGCGGCCGCTGGTTGCGCTTCTTGGCCTTGCGCTTGGCTGCGGCCTGCTGTTTCTTGACCTGCTTGGCTGTCTGCCTGTCGCGACGTTCCTGCTCATGTTGGCTGCCATCTGCAGCCGCAATTTTATCGTCCTCTGCCATTGTTCCTTCTCCGGCCACTAGGCCGTTGTTCGTCTTTTCCGCCGTTGTGATTTCCCTGTTTGCCTCTTCCTTTAGCGGTTTTCACAAAAATGCCATAAATATACAGCTTACCACGCTGTTTTCTTCAAGGTGGAATGATGTAGCCGCGCTACCGAACCCGGTAGTTTTGTATTACTGATTAACTAAATGGATACAGATTTGAAGATGAGGCCGGCGTATCTTGTTTCTGGGGTCGCAATTCAGAACTTTTTTGGCTGTTGTCGTGTACGTAGTGGTATATTCAGCTTGTCAAGAACATCGCAGGGGAACGGAAGGGGTAATGATGTCTGCTTTCGCTAAAAGTTTGTTTAATGCCCTGCCCCGTATCGCGGGGGGGGGGTAGGCTATAAGCTAATCCATAATTCATGCATTCTCCTCCCTGATGCTTACCCAAATCAAGGAGACTGAAGAATGGGTTACAAAGAAAATATTGCCGCTCTCGCTTTTGATCACAGTGATGATGTCAATGTTGCTTACGGCAATGCCAAAAATCAGCTCAATATGATTCGTACGGCTAATTTGGAAGGGCCGGACAGAATTTTACCTGATGACTTTTCGCAGCAACTGACTAAGCTCAATACCTCCTTCAACCAGCAACTTCCCGATAAGCGTTCTGCAATTGAAGCAGAAGAGAAGAAACTGAAAACACAACATCTTATCTTCCTGCTAGTCAAGATTGCATTGATTCTGCTGGGCCTTTTGTTCCTTGTGAATGAGAATCTTCGAGTTCTTGGTCTCATAATGGTCATCGCCGGCATAATTTGCCACTTCGTTTTCAAATCAATTGATGCAAACAAATCTGCCGATCTCCTTGCTGAGTGGAATGGATTCTTCGACGGTTTTGTCGACTCCATCGGGCACGGTGAAACACTGCATTCGCCTGCTACTGGTCTTTTCAAGAAGATTGATGATCTGTTTCTCAAGAGCCTTGATGATAATGCCCGTGGCTTTGAACAGCAGCAGCGACAGATGCAGAAGAACATGGAGGCTCAGGCTGAACAGTCTCGGCGTGCTTTGGCCGCACAGGCCGAGCAGACGCAGGCTATTCAGAAAGGCATGGCTGATATGAGCAGATCGATGCGGCGTCGTTGATGCATCATGCCTTCTGTTGATTCGGATATCGTGTGCCCCGGCTGCGGGGCACCACTTTCGGCTTCGAGTAAGCAATGTCCTTATTGCGGAAGACCTGTTGTTCTAACCTCATTGAACTTTAAACAGGTTCGTCGAGCCACTTACAAGGACTCGGCACGATTCCTCGATAAGTACCAGGAGGTGCTGAAGGATTCGCCCAACGATCCGAAGGTGCTGGCTTCATTGGGGTACGTCCTTTTTGATAGGGGCCAGTACCAAGAAGCTGCTGAGAACTTGGAAAAGGCTGTAGAAAATGGTTCTAACGATTCCGATGTTCTTTTCCATATTGCATTAAGCAGGTTCAAGTCACAAAAACCGTTCAAGATAAAGCTCAAAGAGGCGGAGTCAATAATGGCGACTCTGGATTCTGCGATTGAGATGAATCCACATCCCCAGTATCTGTGTGCAAAAGCAATATTGATCAAACGACTTTTTGAGCAGCGCTACATCAGGTATTCACAATCATCCAAGGAGGTGATGGAAGCGGCCAAGCAAGGAGGACTGACTGATTCCGACAGCCAAGAGATGAATGAACTGTTGATGAAGTGACGATCGATGCTGAATTTTGTGATTCGGGAAAGGTGTGAATAGGAGTGAGTTTCGAAGACTACAGCGTTGCCATAGATAGGCGTAAGGATACGGCTATGGAGATCTGCGGCATTTTCGATGAGGATGAAGTGGGCAGGGTGGAACCGGTTTCCTACATCCAACAAATGAACGGTCATATGATGATCACGGTCTGGATGTTCGGGAACAAAAAAATATACTCCGCCATGTTTGAACTTCAGCCCGATAGGGCTGGAGACGCAACGCCTCCGGGCCGCACTTTCTTTGACGTGTATCGGTTCAAGAACATAGTCGATATTAGAGTGGATGACTTTGGATGCGTCATCAGCATGCGGACAGGGAAAAAACTGGAACTGAAGTCAAACAGTTATGAAGGCTCGGAGTCCTTCTTGAATTCCGCCCATGGTCTTGTGAGTTTGTGGGACGAGTATGACGACTGATTGCTGCTTGACCAGGTAATGGATACGGATTGAACAGTGCATAAGAAAAAGGGGTGTACAGATGGCTGTATTCAAGCGCAACTCCAATGAAGCCGCTTTTGCAGGCGGTGAGAAGCACTTTGTCGATGTCATCAAGAATCGTTCAGATAACGACACACTCATATTTAAAAACCCCGAAGAAGACTTCAACAACGGAACCACTCTGGTGGTAGGTCCTGGAGAAAAGGCCATCTTCGTCTATCAGGGTACGATCGAGCAAATTTTCGATCCGGGTAGCTATACCCTGACCAGTGCCAATTATCCTTTTATATCCCGTTTGAGGAACAGCCTGTCCGGCGGAGTCTCTTCGTTCCATTCGCTGGTCTATTTTGTTCGTACAGCGACCAGCAGGGAAATCAAGTGGGGCACACAGACACCTATCAAGGTCTACGACAAGGCTCTTGGCGACCAGTTCCAAGGGATCGGCGTTGAAACTGAGGTGAGGGCAAGAGGCGCTTATCGCATCAAAGTTGACGACTGTGGCATTTTTCTTACTCAATTGATCGGCAATAACTATGATCTGACCGATCAGGAGTCGATTACCGACTACTTCCGCAACCAGTTCCTTGGCCACATCGTTTCTATCTTGACCACTGAGCTGACCAAGTGGGAGGGGCCCCTAATCTCGGTGCCTGCCAATGCTGTAACCTATGCCAAGACAATAGAGGATGAAATCGCGCCCATTGCTGCTGAATACGGCATGAAAGTACTGAACTTCAGCATTTCCGCAATTGACATTGTCGACAATGAAGCCAGACAGGAAGCCCAGGAGCTGATATCCAAGAACCGCGAGCAGTTCTATGGGCGTATGGCCCAGGGGCAAGGCGAAGCGGCATATGCGCAGGGCCAGCAGTCTGCGTATGAGACTTATGGCACCAACTATCAGCAGGCTCAGGTTTTGAATGCCATGAATGGTGCCGCGTCCAATCCTGGCTCTGACGGTGGAGCTCTCCTAGGGGCGGGTATGGGATTGACCATGGGAGCCGGCATGGGGCAGGTCATTCCCAACATGGTCAATCAGACGATGGGACAGGCACAAGCAGCTCCTCAACCGGCCTCCGTCGACCCTGTAGAGCGGTTGAGCAGACTGAAGGAAATGCTGTCGAAAGAGCTTATTTCCCAAGAGGAGTATGAGGCTAAAAAGGCCGACATACTCAAGGAAATGTAGGTGACTTGAATGAAGTATCTAGTTTCGATTTTTGCAACGGTCCTGACGCTCATAGGTTGTGCGGCTTTCATGGCTGAAATTGGTACCTATGGCTTTGCCCCTCCCGCTCAGTGGATAGTGATGCTCTTCCTATTGTTGTTCACTGTTTTGTGCTGGGTGGCTCAGTCGCGTAGCGATGAAGATGCTGCATCAAGGAACGAAAATCTTTATTACCGTCTGATAGCTGAGAATGTGGTATTTCCGGCTGTTGGTTATCTGATTCAGGGTATTATTGCGATTTTCTACTTTTCAGCTTGGAATGCCCCCTGGTGGTCCGGGAATCTCACCTTGAGGCACATATTGCCTAGTGGATTTTTCATCCCCCTCCTGGTCGAAGTTCTGCTCACCATCGTGGTCATTTCCTTGTGGGTCGGCAACATTACAGCCAACGTGCATACGGTTCGCCAGCAGGTCGTGAGGGACGAAAAGGTCGCCAATCGTGCACAGCTGAAATCTCAGGTGCTCTTCCTTGATTCGTGTTTGGATCCGAATGACAAGGAGGCGACTGATATCAGCAGTCAAATTCAGCGTAAGGTCGAATCCCTGCCGCTTGTTCCCGATGCTACGACCGGTCTCTTCTATTCCCGTGCCATCAATGAAATTCAAGAAGCTACAGCTAAGGGCAGTGTAGATCTTCCTACTCTTCAACATATTCGGGATACGCTCAACAGAGTGCGCTGATAACTCTCGTCACACGAAGCGTCTCATACAATTTTGTGAGGCCCCGAGATGCCTGTTAGCGGAATCGGGTCCGTATTATGCAGTCTGCATAATTGTGCATAGCGGGAACTGTTGTCATGGCTTAAAAAGCGAAGAGAACCCGGCCGTCTTACAGATCCACCCATTATGGCGTGTCCCTGAAGACGGTCGGGTTCTTTGTTCTTAGGAAGAACCTAGCTCCTGTCAGGCCTTCAGGAAGTTTGGATCAGCAAAGGCGGGGTTGGGATAGGTGTAGAAGCCTTGTCCGGAGTCCTTGCCGGTCTTGCCTTCGTCCATCATCTTCTGGATCTTATCCATGAAGGGCTTGAAGTCAGGGTTGTCACCCTGCTGCTCCTTGGTGATGTTGAAGGCAGTCCGCAGTCCCACAACGTCAAAGATGGCAAAGGGTCCCATGGGGGCGCCCGTACCGATCATCCAGGTCTTGTCCACGGTCTCCGGGTCTGCGATGTCGTGGCCCCAGAGGTGGGCGGCGGCGTTGAGCAGGGGGATGAGAAGGGTGTTCAGGACGTATCCTGGCTGCTCCTTCTTCAGGACGATGGGAACCATGCCGATTTCCTTGGCATAGTCCACGATCTCGTTGAAGACCTTGGGGTCGGTCTGCTCGGAGCCCATGATCTCTGCAGTGTTGTTCAGCCAGACCTGGTTGGCGAAGTGCATGTTCAGGAACTTGTCCGGCCTGCCCGTGTCGGGGGCGAAGGTGCTGGGCACGTAGGTGGATGAGTTGCTGGTGAAGATGGTGTCCTTGGGCGCCAGTTTGGCCAGGCTCTGGTAGAAGTCGTGCTTGATGGAGGGCTTCTCGGGGACAGCCTCGATGACCAGGTCAGCGTTCTTGACAGCCTCGGCCATGTCGGCGGTAAAGGACATGTTATTCAGTCCGGCATCGAACTGTTCATCAGTGGCGTTGATGTCGTGCTTGTAAGAATCGCGCAGGTTCTTGACACGCTCCTCTGCGGCCGCCACAGCTTGGTCGTTGATGTCGTAGATCGTCACTTTCTTGCCTTTGAAGGCTGATTGATAGGCGATCTGGCTGCCAAGCACCCCGCCGCCGGCAACCGTGACATTATGAATGTTCGTCATAGAAACCTCTTTCATTCGTGGTATCCATCCTTGGATACGCTCTTCCATAGTAGAGCCAGGTCTTGGACGGGGCCAGGCTCACAGATGTGGCAGACAGGCGATCAGGCCTTGAGGAAGTCCTCATCCTTGTAACGCGGGTTCGGATAGTCATAGAATCCGTGGCCTGCGTCACTGCCGGTCTTCCCCTCGTCGAGCATCTTCCTGACCTTCTCCAGGAAGGGCTTGAAGCCAGGGTCGTCGCCTTTCTGTTCTTCGATGATGTTGTAAATGGTTCGCAGACCGACCGCGTCATAGGCGCCGAAGGGGCCAACGGGCGAGCCAGTGCCGATCATCCAGGTCTTATCGATGGTTTCAGGGTCTGCTATGTCGTTGCCCCAGAGATAGCCGGCATCCTCCAGGAAGGGGACCAGCAGGCTGTTGAGGATGTACCCGGGCTGCTCCTTGTGGAGCGGGATGGGGACCATGCCGATTTCCTTGGCGTAGTCCACGATCTCGTTGAAGATGTCGGGGTCGGTCTGGTCGGAGCCCATAATCTCGGCGGTGTTCATGCGCCACACGTGATTGGCGAAGTGAAGGCAGAGGAACTTAGCTGGACGACCGGTGTCTGCGGCATAGGTGCTGGGCACGTAGGTGGAGGAGTTGCTGGCGAAGATGGTCTTCTCAGGGGCTACCTTGGCCAGGCTCTGATAGAAGTTGTGCTTGATGGAGGGTTTCTCGGGGACGGCCTCGATGACCAAGTCGGCGTCCTTGACGGCTTCAGCCAGGTCTGCGCTGTAGCTCAGGTTATTCAGCCCAGCATCGAACTGCTCGTCGGTGGCGTTGATGTCCCGCTTGTAGAGGTCGCGACGGTTCTTGATCCGCTGCTCAGCCGCTGCAATGGCCTCATCGTTGATGTCGTAGACCGTGACTTTCTTGCCCTTGAATGCTGATTGGAAGGCGATCTGGCTGCCCAGCACCCCGCCGCCGGCAACCGTGACATTCTCAATGTTCGTCATGAGAAACTTCTTTCATTATCGGGCGCCCCGCATTGGACGCAATGCTCATTCTAGTGGAGAAAAACAGGCCGAATTGAAAGGAGTTTTGTGCCAAAAATGGCTATTTTCTAGGGAAATTGGGGTGAGTTCAGTTCCTTGCCGGTTGCAGATAAATATGTTGCATTGCTCACATAGGTTTGCCCGTATGGAGCGGTCCTGCCCGAGCTTAGAGCAGCATCTGGGCAGCAAACCGCGCGCTTGCTGCATACACGATTCGCCTGGGCGGGTGGCAGTCAGAGAATCTGGCAGAACTCGATGGTCTCCTGGTTGGGGCCAATGACGTTGAAGTAGCGGATTCCGCGCTCCCAGAAGGTGGGAATGGACTGGATGGAGTCCTCTCTGATATTCAGTCCCATCTCCAGGGCATGCTCGTAAGCAGCATCGATGTCTGGCGTATCCAGTGCCCAGTGGTTGATGGCCCCGGTGCGCATGGGCGCAGGTTCGCCCTCCCAGGTTTCGATGGTTAGATGGCCCAGACGCAGAAAGGCGCAGCGGTTCTCTCCGTTGGGGTAGATGCCGACCAACTCGAACCCGAGTTTGTTGGTGTAGAAGTCGATGGTCTCGTCCAGATCGTGGGCGATCATGCCCGAGTGCTGGAAGTCAGTGGTGAAAGCCGACATGTTTTGCATAGTGATGACTCCTCCTTGAGGGTTAAGGTACTTGATAGCATGTTAGGGCTGTTTCAGCAGTTCTTGTCAATTCGGGAATGTGACCAATGCCTTGGTCGTTTCACCAATCTTGCCTTCCATGAGTTCAGGAACTTGTTCCAGTTTCAGTTCGTGACTAATCAGGTCGCTGATATTCAACCGCCCGGATTCTAGGAGACTGATGGCATCCATGCAGGAGAGGGGATTGATGAAGGATCCTTTGATGGTCAGTTCTTTCTGGTAAATATCATAGGTGTTCATGGTGAAGTGGGCATCGGGGGCGCCCACCCCGAACATGAGGACCTGGGCACCACGTCTGCACGCTTGGATGGCCTGCGCCTGTGTGGCTGGAAGGCCAACGGCCTCCACGACCAGATCATAGGCCTCGACAGGCAGAGTCTCGCAGTCAGTCTTGTACGTGGCGTGGATGTTGCTCAAACGTCTGCCCAAGGCCAGTTTCTCGGCACTGATACCGGCTAGATCCACCTGGACCAGACCATAGCATTGAAGAATCTGGGCGAAGAGCTGTCCCATGAAGCCGTCCCCGATGACCAGTGCCTTCTGGCTGGGTCGCAATTCCATGAGATTTACGCCGTGGACCGCACAGGAGATTGGTTCCATCATGGATGCTTCTCGCAGCGCGACTCCATTGGGTACTTTGTAGACTACTTCAGCAGGGGCCGAGAAGTATTCCGCCATCCCACCGTTCCGGGTTACACCGATAGCTGACAAGTGACTGCAAAGCCCGGGTTTCCCGCTTCGGCAGTAGTTGCACTGGTGGCAGTAGATGTTGGGATCCACGGCCACATTATCCCCAACCGCTAGACCGGTCACCTGGCTTCCGACGTATGCGATCCGGCCTGAATTCTCGTGGCCTAGTATGATGGGCGGATCAGCTTTAGCTGAACCAGGAAGACCCAGATACAGATCACGGTCGGTGCCGCAAATACCCGCATAAGCAGTGCGGATGAGGACTTCTCCGCTGCCAGTGTGGGGCGTGGGCACATCCTCCAGGTCCAGTTCTTGTGGGTTTTTTAGAACAAGTGCCTTCATGACTCATCCCCAGGTTCCTGTGCTCCGGGTTGTGCGTTGTCGGCAGCTTCCTTGAAATCGGGTAGCTCTATCTGGATTTTGACATCCTCCTGGTGCCCCTGGGCTGCCCTGTCGAAAGCCTCCTGGGCCTGATCCATTCTGTAGGTTCGGGAGATGAAGGGCGTCAGGTTAATTTTTCCTGCTGAAACTAGATCAATGGACTTCTGGTAAACATTGGCATACCTAAAGACGTTCTCTATACGGGTCTCCCTGGCCTGGACCTCGGTAATATCCATAGGGACGATTCCTTCGGCTGGGATGCCGACAATAACGGTAGTGTTGCCCGGTGCTCCCAGTTTCCAGAGCTCCTGGTAGGCATTGAGGTTTCCAGATGCCTCGAAGACACGGTCCGCTCCCCATCCGTCTGTCTCATCCATGACCCGGTCCAGAAGGCTGTCTTGGTTGATGTCCACAGGAATGACTCCAGGGATTTGGGCAGCTAGGTTCAATTTAACGCGGGATGAGTCGGACACTAGGACGCGTGCGCATCCCCCGGCCATAGCCGAAGCCGCCGTCATCAGTCCAATGGTTCCTGCTCCACTCACGGCTCCGGTGTCGCCTGGTTTTATCCTGGCCTTGGTAGCAGACCACATTCCTACTGAAAGGGGCTCTAAGAGGGCTCCTTCCGCGTAGGACATATTCTCTGGCAACTTGTAGGTGAAGGCTGCGGGGTGAACAATTTTTTCGCAGAGGCAGCCATCAACGGGCGGAGTTGCAAAGAAACGGACGGAAGGGTCAATATTGTATAGTCCCAGCTTGGAGGCTTTGGAATTCATATCAGGGATTCCGGGTTCCATCGCCACCTTATCGCCGACCCTGAACCCTTTAACCCCGGGTCCGACTTCAAGAACAGTCCCTGAGGCCTCATGTCCGATGATCATCGGTTTTTGCACGACGTACTTGCCCACTCTACCGTGTAAGTAGTAGTGCAAGTCTGAGCCACATATGCCAACGGTATGAGGAGCTATGAGCAATTCGCCATATCCGGGTGCGGGTGGATCGGGGACATCCCGCACCTTGATGATGCCTTGTTTCTCTAAAACGACCGCTTTCATTTGCTGCTCCTTTAACCGGGCTAAAAAGGGGGGTTGGATTTACATCGTCATTGACAACTTGCTTCCATACTATGCGTCACTGATGGGATGAATATATTGCCCTATAACCAATAGTGGTATTATTTTGACTTCTCATCTGATCTGCGGGGGGAGCGGAGCGCGAACAGGCTTTCGATAGCTTTGTTGCACTTGATAGTGTCAGATTGCAACGGAGGTTTACGTATACATGAGAGACAGCGCAGTTGATCGTGGGGCCCTTGAGGTTGTGGTGCCACGGGGAGATGAATCAATCCGTTGGCTGGAGCATGGCTACCCGTCCGCTCTGGCCCGGTGGCATTATCACCCGGAAATTGAAATTCATTTGATCAGAGAGAGTAGAGGCTACATGATGGCCGGTGACGGCATGATCTCGTTTTCTCCAGGGCAGGTCTCGCTTTTGGGAAGCAATGTGCCACACAATTGGATTTCTGATCTGACCGCAGGCACCGTCATCTCGCATAGGGATGTGGCTTGCCAGGTTCATCCCAACCGTATCCAGGCCCTTGCGCGGATCTTTCCTGAGGCTGGCCAGATTTCGGCTCTCCTGCAGCGGGGACATCAGGCGATTGTGCTTTCCGGCCAGTCCGCCGTCCGTGTGGCCACGATACTGACCGATATGGGGAATCACCGTGAACTTGACCGTCTGATTGACCTCTTGGAGATATTCAGAGTCTTCGTGCAAGCTCCGAGCAACGAATGGTCCACCATGGTCACTCCGGGCTATGAGCCTGATGCTTCGGTAGATATGGCTAACCGGATCAATCAGGTTCTGGCCTATATCAATTCACATATTGCGGGCCAGATAAGCCTGAACGGGGCCGCAGAGGTTGTTTCGATGAGTCCATCGGCCTTCTCCAGGTTCTTTAAGAAGGCTGCAGGAATCAACTTTTCCGACATGGTCCGTAGGCTGCGCATCTCCCGAGCATCCCGCCTCCTGGTCACGACCGACTTGCCCATTGCCAGTATTCGAGCTCGAAGCGGATTTGGCAACGTTGCCAATTTCAACCGTCGATTCAAACAGGAAATGGGAACGACGCCAAGAGCCTACCGGCAATCCCATCGGTACTGAGATGACCAGCTTCCGATTATGCGTGCATAGTTCTGCATTGTCGGATATTCACCAGGAGCCTGCAGAATCGTAATTTTCCTTATAGCGGGGAAGGGGCCGCTTGGGCAAGCTCTTTTCAGCCGATTTTCATCGGCCCGCATGCTGAGGATCTGACCAACCAATGATACTTATTTGTCAAATATTAATGCTGTCTTGCCTTTTTAGGCGTCTCGAGGAACAAAGAATTGCAGGTAGCTTGGATTAGCGCTATCTTATTTTGTACAACGGATTGATTAAATAAGATCCGTCCTGTACTCATCCTTAAACACTCGCGATGAAGCGTGTTTTGGTGTCGCAGAAAAGAGAAACAAATGGTAACAAAACAAACGAAGGCATTGGCAACACTGGTGTCACTGGTTCTAGCTTGCGGTGGCCTGTCCGCTTGTGGCGGGGGGGGGGGGGGGGGGGCTCCGATGCTCATGACAAGGAACTTGTGTTTCTAGATGGATATCCAGAACGGAAGGATGACTCCCCATGGGGCAAGGCCGTTCAGGGATGCGCACCCAAGGGATACACGATAAAGCGCCAGCTTCAGGACGAGACAATGAATCCTCTGACCATCGCAGTCAAAGAGAACAATGCGCCTGATATCGCTATGATCGACAATCCATCCATGCCAACCGCCGTTGATTCAGGAATGGTGGTCGACATGAAAGAAGCAGGCGTTGATACCAGCGGATTCGATAAGAACATAGCGGCACCAGGAATCATCGACGGCAAGACTTACGGAGTCAGTTACGGTGTCAATACCTTGGGCTTGTACTACAAACCAGATATTTTACAGAAGGCCGGGGTCGATCCGGCTGGCATCAAGGATTGGGATTCGCTTAATGCGGCCATCCAGAAGGTAGTCCAAGCAGGTTTTAAAGGTATTTCATTCTCAGGGATAGCCACTGAGGAAGGAGTTTTTCAGTACCTTCCTTGGTTCTGGGGCGCAGGCGGGGATCTGGAAAATCCTGACTCTCAAGCTGCCCAGGATGCTCGCGACCTCCTTTCAGGGTGGGTTAAGAACGGGTGGGCTCCAAAATCATCCACCACGAATAACCAGTCAGCTGCTTGGGATGTCTTCATGAGCGGTGAGTATGGTTTCGCCGAGAATGGCTCTTGGCAGGCGGAGAGTGCCTCCAAGAAAGGTTACGGAGTTCTTTCCATTCCGGCTAAGAATGGTGGGCCGGCTAAGGTGCCGGCGGGTGGCGAGTTCCTGGTCCTTCCCTTCCATAAGAAGGGTGATGAGACCAAGCAAAAGGCTGCTGCTCAATTCCTGAATTGCTTGACGGGTCGTGACCTTCTCAAGGCCAGTGAATCTACTGGGTATCTTGCTTCTAAAAAAGCGGTAAGAGAACAACAGTTAAAGGATCAGGTCTACCTGCAGAGCTGGGATCAACCTGCGGCTAACGCCCAAGGACGCACCACCCGACTGGGGCTTAAATACGAGAACGTTTCTTCCGACCTCTCCAAGAAACTTCAAGCCGCCCTCAACAAGTAAGTCCATGACCATTCGGTAGAGCGACTCCCAGCCGGCAAAGCAACTTGTGACTGGTGAATTCCGATCAGGATGGATAGCCCTCAAGTACTTACGGCTATCCACTTGATGTCGGTAAGGGGCCTAGAGCTGATTACCGTGTCGGATCGGAACAGTCGCCTACCGTGTTTCTTCACTTCATTCAGATTCAGATTCTGGGTCTGTTGATTGCCTCCCTCTGCCCAGCAGGAGAGGCTTTGCTTCAACTAGTATCTTCCTGATTTTCATTTTGAAAGAAAAATATGATTTCCTTCCCATCCTCAATTACGAGGAGACCACGGCGGTTCACCCGCCTTGCGGCTTGGGGGTTCGCACTCCCGCTCTGCATTTACTTGCTCCTCTTCTACGTTGCCCCCCTCTTGCAAAACATCTCCATGAGTCTGCACAGGTATACCCGCCGAACCTTCGTGACCGGAGGTGCCCCCTTTGCTGGGCTGGATATATATAAAGAGGTGCTCTCTTCAAACGAATTTTGGGCCACTCTTCTGCACACTCTTATCTTTGTGGTCGCCTCCATTGCCGTTCAGTACACTCTCGGACTGGCCCTGGCTGTTTTTTTCAACCAATCATTCCATCTATCCTCCTTCTTAAGAGGCATTTTCCTGGTCCCTTGGCTCCTGCCCCCAATGGTTTCAGGAACGGTCTGGCAGTGGATGATGGATGCTGACAACGGAATTGTTAACAAGTTCTTGGGTCTATTTGGAGTCGATCCGATTTGGTGGCTGCAGGCAGATCATTCACTGTGGTCCGTGATTATCGCCAACATCTGGCTCGGGATCCCTTTTAACCTGGTAATCCTCTATGCAGGTCTGCAGAACATCAACGGAGACCTCTATGAGGCTGCCTCGATTGACGGAGCAAATGCTTGGCAGCGCTTCTGGAAAATTACCTTCCCCCTATTGCGGCCAGTGACCCTCATTACCCTTATGCTGGGCTTCGTCTATACCCTAAAGACCGTTGACATTATCTGGATCATGACCCAGGGTACTGGTACCTCCCAGACCCTTGCTACCTGGGCCTATGCATTGGCTTTCGCCAAGGGTAGCAACATGACAATCAAGTACTCGGAGGCATCCGTTATAGGGACGGTGTTGATCCTGGTGGCCCTCATCTTTGCATTCATCTACCTCTGGGCACAGAAAAAGGAGGATGAACTGTCATGAAACCACGTCCTACATGGTGGAAAACGTTGATTGCGATCCTGATAACAATGGTTATGCTCTTCCCGCTCTACTGGATGATCAACATATCCTTCACCCAGCGCAGATCAATTCGAGCGGCGGACCTGTACCCCAAGGATTTCACACTCTCCAACTATTCGGCCATGATTCATACCCAGTTGCCCTACCTAGGCACTTCGCTCTTGATAGCTTTCAGTGTGGTCATTGTGACGCTTATCATAGCTCTCCCGGCTTCCTATGCTCTGAGCTTCCTGAACTTCGCCGGCAGTCGCAGTATGAACTTCATCCTGATCCTGGCCCAGATGATACCGGCTGTGGTTATGTCATTGGGCTTCTATCAGATCTTCAATGACTTGGGGTTGCTTGACTCCATTCCAGGGCTAATTCTGGCTGACAGTACCTTATCAGTTCCCTTCGCGGTCATCCTGCAGACTGCTTTTATGCAAACTATGCCTAAGTCTTTGATCGAGGCGGCTAAAATCGATGGGGCTTCAAATTGGCGGATATTCATGGAGATCGTCATACCGTTGTCCCGGAACACTATAGTGACGACATCCCTCTTCGCCTTCCTTTGGTCTTGGTCGGACTTCATGTTCGCTTCGACGCTCAATGCAGGAGGCGGCAAAATGAGGCCCATAACCATGGGCATCTATGATTTTATTTCCGCCAATAACGAGGAGTGGGGCCCGTTGATGGCAACTGCCGTTATGGCTTCCGTTCCTACGGCTGTTCTTCTCTTGGTAGCACAGAAATATGTGGCAGCCGGCGTTACTGCCGGAGCCATTAAGGACTGATGAAATTTGAGCCGTACAATCCAACCGACTTGGCGTTCCGTAGAACTTGGATTCAATAAGCAAATTTCATTTAATACACAAAGTTTGGAGAGATCATGACGCAATTCAAGACAACAGAAGACGGTAAGGCCCTTCTCTGGACAGGGGATGGGGAATATCTGAGGATCGAACCATGGGGTCAGGGGCTGCGCGTCCGTGCTTCTATGATGAGCCCGATCTCGTTGGGCCAGGATTGGGCCCTCCTACCCTGCAAGGGCCCAGTTAATTCCAGTATCGAGATCTTTCCAGATGAGGACCGGGCTACGGTGACCGTCGGTGATATCCGACTAATTGCGGAAGGAGGGTATGAGTGGAACGGCTCTCGTGGATATGGAGTTTCCACTTGTAGACTCCGGTTCTTCAACAAGGAGGGAAAATTCCTTTTTGAAGAGAGTGATAACGGGGGTTCGTTGAACCTGAAAGCCAGAGACTACCAGTCCATATCGGGTGGTGATTATCGGGCTACTGTTACTTTTCATGCTCCTGATGATGAGTGTTTGTATGGGATGGGTGAGTATCAGCAGGATAGGTTGGATTTGAAGGGGTGTTCGTTTGA
>NZ_JBVPQJ010000006.1:0-124107 GCF_058199535.1 Bifidobacterium sp. VU/mBH4 (B4)
GAACCCGGAAGCTAAGACCCAGCACGGCAATGGTACTGCACCCGGAAGAGTGTGGGAGAGTAGCACACCGCCGCCACTAAACATTGAAAGGCCTCTGATGACACAAGTCACCAGGGGCCTTTACTTGTATGTCTGCTCATACTCCCGACAAAACGGTCTCTATCAGCAAACTGTACCTCTACATCTAAGACCTACTGCAGCTATATCAGCACGCTTTATGGTGTGGTACAGCCAAGAAACACATGTAGGCCAGTACTACGGATCTGGACTCATGTTCTCATGACAGATTAGACAACAATGGTGAAACTTATGTCGGGCACTCTGATGACATTCTGACTCATCTGTTACTGTAGAAGCCGTTAACGGAGGCTTACGCCGCTGATCGGGACTAGCTCAGCAGTTGGCACGCTGCACACTGATCATTGATGTATGTATTACAGATGAAGTGCTTGGTGTATTTAATGAAATATATCCACGAACTGTGTTTTTAATAAACCTTGACACTGTCTAAGAACCCTTGTGTGTCAATACATAAAACGTTGAAGCAAATAAGTAAAATGTCAGCTATTGTCCACCATATACAGGGAGGTATTAGATGGCTGACAGGATATTCGATATCCATTTGGACAAACATGTGCCGAAAGCGACCATACCGGTAGCCGAACAACGACATCTCTGGTTCCGTGAGTTCATGAAACCGTATCTCATGGTCATCATTCTGTACATTACTATGTACCTTGTTCGGAATAATTTTAAAGCGGCGCAACCCTTGATGAAACAGCAGCTGGGCATTACCACCCAGCAGTTGGGCGTAATTGGTTTTGTTTTCTCTGTTGTCTATGGGATCGGAAAAATCGTTGTGGGATATCTGGTCACGGGCAAAGACAACAAGAAAATTGCATCTATTATGCTTTTCTGCTCGTCTATTGTGGTCATCTGCATCGGTTTCCTGTTCACCCTGAGTCATGTACCTATGGGGTGGTTGATCGTTCTATGGGCCTTGAATGGGGTCTTTCAGTGCGCCGGAGGCCCTAGTTGCGCCACAGTGATTTCTAACTGGACAACGAAGACGACATATGGCCGATATTTGGGTGTCTGGAACGCTTCTCACAATATAGGCGGTGGCTTGGCTGGAGTATTCGCCATCTGGTGTGCCCAAACTTTCTTTGGCGGAAAGGTAGCCGGGATGTTTATCATCCCGGGTGTAGTGGCGCTTCTGGTGGCAATTATGTGCTTCCTTGTCGGCAAGAACCGTCCCGAGGATCTCGGGTGGGAACCGTCAGAGAAGATCTTCGATGAGCCTGTCAAGCAGGAAGACGAAGAGTCGCATGACGATACCACTTGGCAGATTTTCCGCCGGTACCTGCTTTCCAACCCTTGGGTTTGGGTGCTTTGCGTCAGCAACGTTTTCGTCTATCTGATCCGCATCGGCATCGACAACTGGGCGCCTTTGCGCGTGACTGAGCAGCTGCATTTCAGCAATCAGGTCGGTGCACGGACCATCTTCTATTTCGAGATGGGTGCTTTGATTGGATGCCTTCTCTGGGGCGTGGTGTCTGACTTCCTGGGTGGCAGGCCCGCCCTCGTCTCCACGCTTTGTGCCATCTGCCTGCCGCTTGGAATGGCAGGCTACCAGCTGGGCCGCACCCCTGTGGTCATTTACATCTCGCTCTTCTTCTTGGGTATGTTCATCTTCGGACCCCAGATGTTGATCAACATCTCCATGCTCAATCAAATTCCCAAGCGGGCCAATGTGCTGTCCGGCGGTATGGTCGGTGCATTCGCCTACCTGTTCGGTGATTCCACCGCCAAGGTCCTGCTGGCCAAGATCGCAGACTCCTCGTCCGATGGGCTGACCGTGCTGGGACATGTGCTGCATGGTTGGAATGACACTTTTATCGTGCTGTATATCGCCATTGTCTGTGCAGTTGTGCTTTTGGGCCTAGTGGCCTTGATGGAAGAGAAACGTATTAGAGGAGGTCGTCGATGAACATCACCAATTTTCGGGATCTGGGTGGCATGCGGACCATCCACGGCCGCCGGGTCCGCCAGCACAAGTTCATCCGGTCCGGGCAGCTGGTCGGCCTGGACGAGGAGACCAAGAGGGATTTGGTTAACCGTTACTGGGTGAAGGAGGTCGTGGACTTCCGTAGGCCCTTCGAGATACAGGAGAGTCCTGACGACTCAATCGAAGGCATCACTTTTACCAACATCGATCTGCTGGGTATGATCGGTGCCCGTAATACCAGCTTGGACGACTTCGCCTCAATAGGTTCGGTCGATCGGGTCAATGACCATATGCTGGGCACCTACCACGATATGGTCCTGAATCCAGGTGCTCAGAAAGGTTTTGGGCGCTTCCTGCGCATCGTCGTGGGCAACACCCAGGGGGCCACCCTCTTCCACTGCTTTGCCGGCAAGGACAGGACCGGGTTCGCCGCGGCCCTGGTGCTCTGGCTGCTGGAGGTGGACGACGACGAGATATTCGCGGACTATCTGAAGACCAACGAGGAGAGGGTCGCGGCCAACAATCAATTGCTGGACCAATTCCGCGCCAAAGGCTTCGACCAGGATTCACTGGACGCACTGGCGGTCGCGCTTTATGTCAAGAAGGAATATCTGATCTACGCCCGCCAGCTCATGATTGATGCCTATGGTGATGTCTTTGCCTATGCACATCAGGCCCTAGGGTTCGGGCCAGACCAGGTGGAGGCCCTGCGTCGCAACCTGCTTGAGTAACCGGACAAGACCAAATAGGTGCGGACAGGCGATCGGGCTTGAGTGCCAATTGTAAGGAGGGCATCGTGCATACATAAGTCTGGGACGGTGATGATTCCGGGCCTCCCGTGTGGCCCTGGTCGGTCAATGTTGATCGCCAGACGACCAGGAGGCCCGGGCCATTGTGAAGACGGCCATGAATGCGGGCGCGGGTTTCTTTCACACAGACGGATTGCCGCGTAGACTGCGATTATATGGTCAGCAAAACGGTATGGAAGCAGCTGGATCAGTCTTGGCTGACCATATCAACGCTGCAGGTGTCTGGATGATCTAGGAGGATTTTGGACCCAACTTAAAAGAGATATCCATGTCCTGGAGCGGCTGCAGTTGTCTCCCTGCCCGGTCTGTTTACGCCCTTTCTTATGTCGCTGGGGTCAGAAGATGCCGTTGCCGTTACGGGACTGTATGTCTTCCAGGTTGTGCTGGATGTAGTCGTTTCGCATGAACATGTCGATATTACTGGTATCTCCCCGGCTGAAGACCTGGTCGTAGAACTCCTACACCAGGGACTTGCTGGCTGCCGTCTCAGTCTCGCTCATCATGAACCTCCGCTTTCTGCCTGTATATAGACATTCGAGTTTCTTCATGAGTAGGTGTCTTTGCGCAGGCTCGTAAGCACGTATGTGGTTTCTGATGAGCGGCGGACGGCAGCAGGCGGGAAGGTTAGTCAGGCCTTGAACCGGCGCTCGTCGTTCATGGTGGCGAAGTTCAGGCCGATCAGAATGCCGCCGCCTATGTAGTTGCCCAGCATGGCTACTAGGACCACCAGGATCGCCTTCCAGGCGTTGACCCGCCCGAAGACGCCCAGGATAAGGAAGAGGGCCGAATCCGCTATCGAGTGCTCGAACCCGCAGAAGGCGAAGACGAAGACGGCCACGACCATGATGATGCACTTGGTGAAGTCGTTGGAAAGCTTGCCGTTGTAAACCATGAGCATGGCGATGTTGATGCAGAAGTTGCACAGGATGCCGCGCACGAACAGGTCAGCGAAGCCCATGGGGCCGCCGGAGACGTAGCCGGTCTTGGTCGCCGCGGCCGCCAGCATCTGGTCCAGGGTGGGGCCGCTGACGATGGATGAGAAGCGCAGGATGACGGCCACGATCAGGGCTCCGGCCAGATTGCCCAGAAGGCAGAGGACCAGGATCCGCAGGGAGGCCAGCCAGCCCAGGCGCTTGTGATAGGCGCCTATGGTGACCACCATCATGTTGGAGGTCAGCAGTTCGGAGTTGGTGTAGTAGATCAGGACCAGGGCCCAGCCGAAGGTGGTCGCCGCCAGGACCCGGCCTGCCAGGATCAGCCCGTGGTCGGCCGGGTTCTGGCCGGCCTGGCCCATGATGACGAAGTAGGCCGTGAAGAAGATACCCACAAAGAGGCCGGCCATGGTGGCTCGTTGCATGTACTTGCCGGTCAGGGCGCCGCTCATGGTCTTCTTGCTCTCGACCACATCCAGGACGGTGCTGATGAAGGCCCGCCCGGGGAAGAGGGGCTGCCGTTTCTGTTGATCTGTCATCTGATTGGATTGCTCATTCACGGGGTTCATTATGGCATTCCCGAGTAAAGAGGGACCGCCCCCAAGGCCCGACTGTGCGGGAATTCACTTCTTTGCCAGTGTCACCCAGTGTCGCTCAGCCTCACTCGGTGCGCAGGGCGGTGGCGGGATCCTGCTTGGCTGCCTTCCGTGAGGGGATCAGGCCGCCGATCAGGGTCAGGACCACGCTCAGGATGACCAGGGCCACGCCGCCCGATGCAGGCAGGGCCGCGTTCACCTCGGTGGTCCCCATGAAGTGGTGCATGATGCTGTTGGCCGGAATGATCAGCAGCAGGGTGATGCCCACTCCCAGCAGACCTGCCAGAAGTCCGATGAGGCCAGTCTCGGCGTTGAAGACGTTGGAGACATTGCGCTTGGAGGCGCCCATGGCGCGCAGGATGCCGATCTCCTTGGTCCGCTCCAGAACCGATATGTAGGTAATGATGCCGATCATGATGGAGGAGACCACCAGCGAGACCCCGACGAAGGCTATCAGCACGTAGGTGATGACGTTGATGATGGTGGTGACCGAATTCATCATCAGGCCCACGTAGTCGGTATAGACGATCCGGTTCTTCTCCGCAGCCTTGTCGTTGTAGTGCTTGATGGAGTCGCCCACGGAATTCTTGTTCTCGAAGCTGTCCGTGTAGATGCTGATGCGGGAGGGGGCGTCCCGGGAGATCAGGCCGAAGTCGCTCAGGTTGTCGGCGTAGGTGCCGGTGGAAACGTACTGGTTGTAGATGGCGACCAGAGCGTCCTGCGGAGCGGTGGCGATGTACTGGTCGAAGGCCTGGGCCGTCTGCTGCTCGGCTGAGGCCCCCGTGGGGATGCCGGCAGAACCTTGGGCTCTTGCAGCGGCTCCGGCCCGGCCCTGACCCTGGGCTTCCTGGCCGGCCATGGCTGCCGAGCCCTTCATGATCTCCTGGGCCATGCTGGCCTTCTGGCTGACGCCCAGGGATGCGATGTAGGCCTTGGCATCGTTGGCCTTGGCGGCATCGTCGGCAGGGGCGAAGGCCATCCCGTTGAGGACGCTGTGGCCCTGATCGGCTTCCTGGTCGGTGACGATGGGGCTGGTCTTGGCCTGGTCAATCAGGTAGTCGGTCAGCTGGCGGGTATACCCGACGCCGACCTTGAGTGGCGTGGCCTTGGCCCCCTGGTTGGGGCGGACGATGCCGACGATGTGCAGCTGCAGGCCCTGGTCGGCGGCCTTGGTCATCTGGTCGGTGTTGTCGCCGATGTAGTGGTAGTGGCCGTCGGTCCCCTTGGCATACTGGTCAGCAGCGGGTACCAGGGAGAGTTTCTGGTCCATGGCCTTGGCGTATTCGATGGGCTTGGTGTCGACCTTGACCTCCTGGCCGCTGTTGAGCTTGTTCATCATGTCGGTGTACTGGCTGGAGGGGAGGATGCCCAGCTTGTAGAGGCTGGTGACGGGCATCTGGTTGTTCTTGTCCAGCACCAGGACCACCTGATCCTTGGCCTTGGGCCAGGTGCCGTTCACCACCTGGTAGTTGTCGGTCACCACCTTGCTGATGGTGGTCTTGGCATCGGCCCCCGGCATGATCTCGCCGAAGATCTCCGGGGCCTTGTTCTTCTCGGTCTTGCCGGTAAGGTAGGACATCTGCATGGACTGGATGTCGCCCATGTCGCTGTCGGTGTTGGCTGTGGCCATCTGGCTGGCGGTGGAGCTGGCATCGTCCTGCCCGCCCATGGTCACCTTATCCGCAGAGACCAGCTTGCCGTCCGGATCGTGCCCGAAGACCGAGAACTTGGTGGCGTAGGAGTATTGGATGCCCACGGACCCTACGTACTGGTGGATTTCACTCTTGGGATTGTCCAAGTATTTTTTGAAGTCTGTCAGGTTGTTCTGGGTGATGCTGCTGGTCAGGCTGGAGGCCCCCTTGACGCTGGAGTCGTCCGGCTGGATGGCCTTGAGATCCTTGTGGGCCTTGGCCTCCTTCTGGGTTTCCTGGGCAGAGTCCACTATCTTGTTCAGGTCAAAGGACTGCTCCTGAATGGTGATGGGGTAGGAGGTCATGGTCTCCCGCTGTATCCTGTCGATGTAGCGGTTGACCCCGGTGGACACCGACAGGATCAGGGCGATGCCGATGATGCCGATGGACCCAGCGAAGGATGTGAGCGCTGTCCGGGCCTTCTTGGTCCGAAGATTGTTGAAGCTCAGCGACAGGGAGGTCAGCAGCCCCATGGAGGCCTTGCCGAAGGTGCGGTGGCGGGCCCGGCGGATGGGCACCTGGTCGTCGGGCAGGGGGTCGGAGTCACTGATGACCGAGCCGTCGTGCAGCTCCACGATCCTGGTAGCGTACTGGTGGGCCAGCTCGGGGTTGTGGGTGACCATGACCACCAGCCGGTCCTGGGCCACCTCCTTGAGCAGGTCCATGATCTGGATGGAGGTCTCCGAGTCCAGAGCTCCGGTGGGCTCGTCGGCCAGGAGGATGCGAGGGTTGTTGACCAAGGCCCTGGCGATGGCCACCCGCTGCATCTGCCCGCCCGAGAGCTGGTTGGGCCGCTTGTTCACGTGCTGGCCCAGTCCCACCTGCTCCAGGGCCTGCCTGGCCCGTTCGCGCCGCTCCTGCCGATGCACGCCCGAGATGGTCAGGGCCAGCTCCACGTTGGACAGGATGCTCTGGTGGGGGATCAGGTTGTAGCTCTGGAAGACGAATCCCACAGTGTGGTTGCGGTAGGAGTCCCAGTCCCTGTCCTTGTATTTCTTGGTGGAGGTGCCGTTGATGATCAGGTCGCCCTGGTCATAGCGGTCCAGCCCGCCGATGATGTTGAGCAGGGTGGTCTTGCCGGAGCCGGAGGGGCCCAGGATGGCCACGAACTCGTTGTCGCGCAGGTTGACGCTGACATCATTCAAGGCCTGCTGGATGAAGTCCCCCGTTTTGTACTGTTTGGAGATGTGTTCGATCTGCAGCACCGTCGTCCTCCGCTTTCTGGATTCTCAATGGCATGGACTTATGGACTCTTGGAGTGCCAGCTTACGCCATCAGCATGGGTAAATGCCGATATGGCCTAGTCCACCGACTTGAGGGCCTCCAGCATGTCCACATGCTTGAGCTTGTTGTTGACCATCCAGCCCAGGCCGGCCGTGATGACCGTGATCATGACCAGGGGCACGACGAAGGCCACCCAGCTGATGGATGGGTCAAAGAGGACGTTGTCCGGCGGGACGGTGGTGATGATGTAGTGGTGCAGCCAGGCTCCGAATCCGTACCCGGCCAGGACGCCGATAGCTGAAAGAAGGATGGTTTCCCGGTATATGTACATGGTCACCTCGCGGTCGTAGAAGCCCAGCACCTTGATGGTGCTCAGCTCGCGGATCCGCTCCTCCACGTTCAGGTTGGTCAGGTTGTAGAGGATGACCAGGGCCAGCAGGGTGGCCACGATGATCAGCACCTGCATGATCATGTTCAGGGACCTGACCACGGTGTCGATCTGGCTCATCAGGGTCGTGTTTTGCACCACCCCCTGGATCCCGTCGATCCGTATGAAGGAGGCGGCCTGCCTTCTGGTGTTCTCCGCGCTGGAGTCCTTGAAGGTGACCAGATGGGCGTTGGGCGAGAAGTCCTGGTGGAAGACGGTCCTGTAGGCCGACGGGCTCATGAAGACGAAGTGCCCCAGATACATCTCGCAGATGCCGTCCACCCGCATGGTCCTGTCCCTGCCGCCTGAATCCTGCAGGGTGATCCTGTCGCCGACTTTCGTCCCTGTCAGCTGGGCGATCCGCTCGGAGAGGATCACGCCGTCGCCCTTGAGACTCAGGGGCTTGTGCCCGGACCGGGTGTCCATGCGGATGAAGTCGTCCAGGTGTTCGGCGCTGGCCGGCGCGATCATGGTGATGGACTGCTTGTCGGCGTTGTGGCCGGCTGTCTTGCTCATCTCCTCGTAGCGCACGTTCAGGGAACGGCTCACATCGGGCTTTTCCAGCCGTTTTTTGATGGATTGGCGCTGGTCGGATGTGGCCTGGCTATTCTCGGCGGCGATCAGGTCGTAGCGGATCACCTGGCCGAACTGGTGCTCGTTGATGGCGGAGATGGACCCCTGCACGCCGAAACCGGCCATCAGGAGGGCCACCGAACCGCAGACCCCGAAGATGGTCATCAGCATCCGTTGCTTGTAGCGGAAGATGTTCCGGGCGGTGACCTTGTGGGTGAAGCTGAGCCGGTTCCAGATCAGGGGTATGCGCTCCAGGAAGATCTTCGATCCGGCGCTGGGCGGCTTGGGCAGGAGGAGGGCCGACGGCTTCTCGCGCAGCTCCCGCCAGGCGCTCAGGAAGGCGGGGACCACGGCGCTCAGGAAGGCCAGAAGGCAGGCCAGGAGGGTGATGGGCAGGTGGAAGCCGTAGTGGATGGGCGGCATGTCGAAGGCGTGGACATAGGCCTGGTAGACGATCCAGGGCAGGAGGGTGTGGCCGGCGATGATGCCCAGAAGGGCGCCCAGGGCCGAGGCCGCTCCGCCGTAGACCAGGAACTTGGCCATGACATCTCGATCCCTGTAGCCCAGGGCCTTCAGCGTTCCGGCGTTGATCCGCTCCTCGTCCACGAAGCGCGTCATGGTCGTAAAGGTGACCAGGGCAGCCACCAGGTACATGAAGTAGGGGAAGACCTTGGCCAGCGAGTCCACGATGAAGGAAACGGAGGCGTAGACCTTGTAGCCCTCTGAGCCGGGCACTTCCCGGCGTGAGTCCAGGGCATAGACCGGCTTTTCCAGTCGGCTCAGCTGGTCCGCCGCCTTGTTCAGCTTCTTCTGGGAGTCGTCGATCCTCTTCTGGGCGTCCGGGCTCTCCCTCTTGAACTTGTCCAGTTTGGTCCGGTATTCAGCTGTTTTCTGATCCAGGGTGGCCTGGGCCTGGTCGATCTGCCCCTGGGCCGAGGCGCGGCTGCCGGCCAGCTGCTGCCGGGCCTGGACTAGTTTGGCCCTGCCCTGGGCAAGCTGAGCTGAGGCCTGGTCAAGCTGAGCCTTGCCTCGGGACAGTTGGCGCTCGCCTTCCTCCACCTTGGCTCTTGCCTGGGTCAGCTCCCGGCGCTTTGCGTCCAGGGTCTGCTGGTTGGCTGCCACCTGGGCCATGCCGGGGGTGTATTGGTTGGTCATGAAGGCATCGCGGCCCGCCTTGGCCTTGGCTGCCAGGGCATCGATCTGCGGCGACTGCCGGTTGAGCTCGGCCAGTTGGGCCTGGAGCCCGGCCTTCCTGCGGTTGAGCTCCTCCTGCTGCTGAGGGGTCAGCCCGGGTGTGGCCAGCTGGGCGTCGATGGTCTGAATGAGGCCGGTGACCTGTGCGATGCCCTGTCTGCATTGCTTCTGCGCTGCCTGGGCCTGGGCTACAGCCTGGTCGGCCTGGGCCTTGCCGCCCTCCAGCTGCTGGCGGGAACCATCAAGCTTGGCCTGTCCCTGGTCGATGGCCTGCTGACCCTGATCGGCCTGCTGCCTGCCCTGGGCCACCTGGTTGGCGGAGGACTGGTACTGCTTCTGCTTTCGGGCCAGCTCAGCCGAGCTCAGATCCACCTCCTGCTGTCCCTGGTCGATGGCCGCCTGGGCCTGTACCGTCTTGGCGGCCAGTTGGTTCTTGGCGGACTGGATGCCCTGGGCGCCCTGATCCAGATCCTTCCTGGCCTGGTCCAGCTGCTGCCGGTTCCCTTCGAGTTCCGCTCTGGACTGATCCACCTGGTCCTGCCCCTGGTCCAGCTTCTGCTTCAGTGGGGCCTTGATGGCGTTCAGCCTGGCAGTGGGGCGCCCTGACAGGATCCTGTTCAGATCGTCCTTGTGGGTCTGCAGGGCCTGGATGTACTGGTCGGAATAGTGGTCCCGAATCCGGTCCAGGTCCTTGAAGGTCAGGCGGGCGATCATGTACTCGTCCGAGTCGAAGGCCTTGGGCGTGGTCACTGCGTAGGAGTCCAGGGATCCGGATCCGGCTGTGGAGGGGCCCATGTTGACCTTGCTCAGGATCTCGGTCGACCTGACCGTGCCCACCACGCGCAGCTTATGATGCCTCAAGACCTTCCTGCCCAGCTGGTCGGCCTTCTCATCCACCTGGATGCTGCTGCCGATGGGGTGGCTCCCGGCCAGGGCCGTGTCGACCGCTATCTGGTCGGGCCTGGTCGGCATGGATCCCTCGACCAGCTCATAGGTGGAGATCCTGTCGGGGGCGGAGTAGATACGCAGGCTCTTGTCGGTGCCCTTGAGCACCACATCCTTCAGATACCCGTATTCGATTCCCGAGTTGCCGGGGGCGGTGTCGATGGCATCCTGATCCTCCTGGTCGAGCCCGTAGCTGCTGATGGCCATCAAGTCGGCCAGATGGTGGTCGGACAGGTAGGCGTTGCCGGCCTGTCGCATGTCCGGCCCGGTCACGCTCAGCCCGACCAGGGCGAAGGAGCCCAGCGCCACCAGGCAGACGATGGAGATGAACCGCCCCAGGGACTTGCGCAGGGAGACCCGGATGTCGTGCCAGAGCACCTTCCTGACGGGCTGCATCCTCACCACTCCACGTTTTCGATGTCTTCGGGGCTGTCATTGGTCTGCACGGCCTGGACCCGGGCGTCATGCATGCGGATGACCCTGTCGGCGATGGGGGCGATGGCCGCGTTGTGGGTGACGATGACCACGGTGGCGCCCTTCTTGCGGCACTGGTCCTGGAGGATGCGCAGCACCTGCTTGCCGGTCCGGTAGTCCAGGGCTCCGGTGGGTTCGTCGCAGAGCAGGATCTTGGGGTTCTTGGCCACGGCCCGGGCGATGGCCACCCGCTGTTGCTCGCCGCCGGAAAGCTGGGCGGGGAAGTTGTCGATCCGGTCGCCCAGGCCCACGTCGACCAGGGTCTGGACCGGGTCGGCAGCGTCGTCCACGATCTCCGAGGCCAGCTCCACGTTCTCCCTGGCGGTCAGGTTGGCCACCAGGTTGTAGAACTGGAAGACGAAGCCCACGTCGTAGCGGCGGTAGGTGGTCAGCTGCCGGGCGTCGTAGCCGGCGATGTCCTTCCCGTCCACGATCACCTGGCCCTCGTTGCAGGTGTCCATGCCGCCCAGAATGTTCAGCACGGTCGATTTGCCAGCCCCCGAGGCGCCGAGGATGACCACCAGCTCGCCCTTCTCGATGGAGAAGGTGACCTCATTGTTGGCTACGATGGTCGTCTCGCCGGTCACATACCGTTTCGTCTCTCCGATGACGTCGATATAGCCCATCATGCCCTCTCGTAACCCTGGCTGTGCGGCGGGGCCGTCCGACGCGAGGGACGCCCCCTGATGCTCTTTTCCCCACTACTGTATACGTTCGCGGGGTCCGGAGCACAGGAGAACCGCCTGCCGGGAGGCGTCATGTTCGCCGACCCTGCAAGGGTTCGGAGGTTCAGAGGGCTTGCAGGAGGTTGCCCAGTTTGCGGCTGTCCCTGACCGGTCTGCCCTGGCGGAAGGTGATGAACCGCTGGCAGGTCTGGGCCAGGAACTCCTGGTCGTGCGAGATGACGATCACCATGACCCCCAGGGAGCGCATGTAGCGGATCATCCCGGTCACCTGGTTCATGTGGAGCAGGTCCAGGCCGCTGGTGGGTTCGTCCAGCACCACCAGGCGCTTGCCCGACAGTATGGCGGCCGCGATGGCCACCCGTTGCTTCTCCCCGCCGGAGAGGGTGTTGGGGTGTCGGCCCAGGAGCCGCTCCAGGTCCAGCTTTCGTGCCACCTCTTCGAAGAGGTCGGTCCGTTTGGCTCCAAGGAGCATCTCGCCCTCCACGGTCTCGCTGAAGAGCTGGTAGTTGACATCCTGAAAGACCATGTAGGAGTCCTCGACACGCTCCCTGGCGGTCTGCTTGGTCCCATTCAGGCTGATCTCCGACCTGTCGCCAGGCTTGAGCAGTCCGGTCAGGACCGAGGCGAAGGTGCTCTTGCCGGCGCCGTTGCGACCGATGATGCCGGTGATGTCATCGCTGGACAGGGTCAGGTCGTCCACATCCAAGGCAGGATCCTGGTCGTGATGGTAGGCATAGGTCAGGTTCCTGACCCGGAGCAGGTCGGGGGTCTTGTCATCGATGACCCTGGCAGGGGCGCACGCATTCTCGGTCGCGTCCAGGTCCAGGGCCCGCAGCCCCATAGCCTGGCGACTCGGACCATCCAGCCCCCTCATGGCGGCCGGGGTCAGGTGCTCCGCCAGCCTGCCGTCCTTCATGACCAGGAAGTCGTCGGCCAGGCCGTCCAGGTAGTAGAGGCGGTGCTCGATCAGGACCATGGTCAGGCCCCGGTCCTTCAAGCGGCCCAGGATCTGCGCCAGGCTGGCCACCGCTTCGACGTCCAGATTGCCTGAGGGCTCGTCCAGGACCAGGATCTGCGGATCCATCATGCAGGAGGAGGCGATGGCGATCATCTGCTTCTCGCCTCCAGACAGGGAGAAAATGTCCCGGTCCATAAGCGGGGCGATGCCGAAGAGATCGGCCACCTGGTCTATGCGCTCCCGGATGGCCTCCGGCTGGACCCCGGTGTTCTCCAGGGGGAAGGCCAGCTCGCTGCGGACGTCGGTGGTGAAGAACTGGGTCTTGGGATTCTGGAAGACCGACCCCACCTGCTCCGAAAGCCGGTAGATGGGCCGGGCCGTGGTGGGCTCGCCCCCGATCAGGCACTCTCCCTCCAGCTTGCCCTCGTAGAGTTCGGGAATCAGGCCGTTGATGACCCTGGACAGGGTGGTCTTGCCGCAACCGCTCGGCCCGGTGACCACGGTCAGCCGTCCCTGGCCCATCCGGCAGGAGACCTCCTGGAGGGATGGCTGGCTGGCACCCTCGTAGGTGAAGCTAAGCCTGGAACATTGCAACATAGGCTCCACATCCCATAAGGACCAGACCCAGGGCGCACATGAGCGCATCCAGTCCGGTGAAGGCAATCCGTTGGATGGAGGTCTTGGGCCCGGGGTCGCCGATCCCCCTGGTCAGGGCGGCCGAGGTCAGGTCGGAGGCCACATTGGTGGCGTTATTGAGCAGGGGGACGTAGATGTACTCCATGGTTCGCATCGGATGCCGGACCATGTCGCCGGTGGTGACCGCGATCCCCCTGAATTTCATGGCCCGCCTGATCTGGGCATAATCGTGTCTGACGGTCGGGAAGAAGCGGAAGAGGACGCTGACGGGGATGACCAGCCACTGGGGGGCGTGGATCCTGCGCAGCAGGTAGACCAGCTCCGAGACTTTGGTGGTGCCCATCATAAAGGCCGCCACCAGCACCAGGGGGAGGATCCTGCCCACGCCGACGAAGAGGAAGAGCAGGTAATGTCCTGGCAGGTTCTCGGGAAAGACCATGGCCAGGGAGGCGCCCAGGGCGAAGACCAGACAGACCAGAAGCCAGGCCTGGCCCTTCCTGACCCTGCCCACGATGACCTGGAAGCTGCAGAAGTAGATGTTGATGGCCAGGACCAGTGGGGTGGGGAGGGTGACGAAGATCAGGGCGTTGGCGAAGATGACCAGCAGGAATCTGGTGTAGATGGAGATGGGCCTCATTGCTTGGCGGGTATCCGGTTGAAATGCCTGTCGACGATCTTGGCGCCTATCCATGCCCCAAGCAGGGCGCCGACCAGGGTGGCCAGAATGCAGACCAGGAAGGTGGCTCCGGTGATGGGCGCGAAGACCCCGTCGATGTACTCCTGGCTCTTGCCGCGGCGGACCAGGCTGGCCACATAGGCGTCCTTCATGAACCAAAGAGGCAGGACGGGGCCGGTGCAGCCGAAGGTGAGGATGACGTAGCTCAGGTAGCGGGCCAGGTTGGGACGGCTCTCCCTGAGCGAGGACTGAACCAGATCAGCCAGCAGGCCACAGAAGGCGTAGGGGATGAAGGAGAGGGCGAAGTGACCGAAGACCAGCAGGAAGAGGCCCATGATGACGCCGACGATGGTGATGGCCCCGAACCTGGGCACCCGGCGGATCATCAGCATGTAGACCGGGCCGGAGACCAGCCCCACCACAGCGGGGATGAAGAGGGAGGACAGGCCGGGCATGACCAGGCCAGCCAGGAAGACGGTGATGAAGTTGCCCACCGCCATGCTGACGAAGTAGAGGGCCGTGAAAATGCCGACGTTGACCAGGTCTTTTGTCTTCAGTGCTTTCATAAAGGATCGCTCCCATCTGGGTGGCGGTCGCTCGGCCCTAGGCCATATCCGCCGATTTCAGGTTGTGCCGTCAAGTTTAGGAGGGCCGGGAGGGAAAGTAAATGATATTTTTTTATGTCTCTTGCCGGTGCTTCACAATCAGGGTATTGCCTGGCGCGCGAGGATTTTGTTAGTGTCCACTGAGAGGGGCGTATCAGAAAGGCGGCACGGAGGACAGGCATGATCAGCAAGCGACTACTTCATCTACCGGGAGCCAGGATGGGCGCCAGCCTCCTGCTGGCCCTCCTGCAGACGATCGGCGCGTTGGCGGAGGTCCTCCTCCTGCCGGTGGCCATCGCGGCCGTGGGCCGTTCCCTTGGCCTGCCTGTCCCTCATGCCCTTGCCTGGGTGCCTGGCCGGCCCGGACCCTTGGCGGCGCTGATAGGCGGGCTGATCCTGGTTCGGCTCCTGGCCCAGGCGGTCGCCAAGTCCGTCAGCGCCCGGCTGGCTGATGGGATGGGCAAGGCGCTCTCCCAGGCCCTGTACCTGTCCGTGTTCGACCCCAATGCGCAGAAGGACGACCTGGGCGTTCCGGCGCAGACCCTGGCCAGGCTTTCGACCGAGGGGGTCAAGTCGGTCGTCTCATATTTTACGGCCTACATTCCGGCCCTGGTCCAGACCGCCTTGATGCTGGTCGTGACTCTGATCGTCCTTCTGCCCGTCAGTCCCCTGGCTGCGGCAATCGTCGTGATCGGCATGGTGGCTCTGCCCCTGGCCTCCAAGCCCACCATGGGCGAGAACATCAAGGTGCAGCTGGGCCAGTTGCGCAAGTATGACAAGGTCGGTGTCCACTTCGAGCATGCCCTGAGGGGGCTCAACACCTTGAAGATCTTCGGGGCAGACCAGCGGCAGGCTGATGACCTGGCCGAGGAGTCCGAGGGATTCCGCCGGATAACCATGGGGGTCCTTGGCGGGCAGCTGCGCTCGCTGATCAAGGCCGACGTGGTCATCTACACCAGCCTCATCCTGGCGGTCGCGGCCACAGTTCTGATTGGGCAGGGCGGGCCCGCTCGAGTGCTGTCCTGCCTGGTTGTCGCTCTGGCCGGGGTCCGGCTCTTCGCCCCTGAGCGGCAGCTGGTCTACATGATGCATTCCGGCATGGTCGCCATCAAGCAGGGCAAGGCCATCGACGATATCCTCCAAGCACGGCAGGGGAGCGACGGGGAGTCGGCGGTTCCGGAGACGACTCCTGAGTCACGCGAGAGTACGGGTTCGGAGACGGCTCCGGAAGCGAGTCTCGAAACATCTGAGGAAGCAATTCGGGAGTCTGACTCGGAATCCGCTTCGGAGCAGGCGGATCAGGCGGATATGTCTGGCGATGATTCGCTAGGCATCAGCGCTCGCGATTTGACCTACACCTATCCTGACGGCTTCCAGGCCCTGACCGATCTGAACTTCGATTTGCCTGCCAAGGGACATGTGGGCTTGGTCGGCGCTTCGGGCTCCGGCAAGAGCACCTTGGCGGGCCTGCTGTCCGGGCGCCTTCAGGGGTATGCCGGAGAGCTGACCATTGGTGGGCGCCAGATCAGCGACCTGTCGCGCGAGGATCTGGTCGGCCTGCAGACTGTGGTTCGGGGAACCGATCACCTCTTCACCGGGACCATCAGGTCGAATCTGGACCCGGCCGGACTGGGCTACTCGGATTGGGAGCTGCAGGATGCGCTGGACCAGGTCGGCCTGACCGGTCTTGTCCAAAGCAAGGGCGGACTGGACGCTCCTATCGACCCCGAGGGAGGCAACCTATCCGGAGGGCAGCGGCAGCGCCTGTCCATTGCCCGCGGGCTCCTGCGGCGTTCCCCCGTCTATATCTTCGATGAGGCCACCAGCGCCGTGGACCGTGAGCATGACGCTACACTGGCTGCTCTGATGGATGCGCTGGGCAAGGAGTCCCTGGTCCTGACCATCACCCACCGCTTGGCCGGGGTCCGCAATGCCGATTCCATTCTCTTCTTGCAGGGGGGCCGTCTGGCGGAGTGTGGCGGTTTCCGTGAGCTGGTGGATGCCGGGGGCGGATTCGCGGCCCAGTGGAAGGAGCAGGCTCAGTATGAGGACGGGGAGTGAAGACATGCAGCAGCAGACGACGAGCAACCTGGCGATGATGCGCCGCATGGCCCGGCTGATGAAGCCTCTGGCTGGTACGGAGGGCAAGGCCATCCTCTGCGGCAGCCTGGGCCATCTCTTTGCTGTCTGGAGCATGATGGCAGCCGCTGCGGCTCTGATCGGCCTGGTCGCGGACTGGCCGCCGCTGAATGGCCAGTGGGTCGTCTGGGCCCTGGTGGCGGTTCTGACTGCTCTCAGCCGTGGGGTCATGGCTTATGGGGAGCAGTACTACAACCACGAGATGGCCTTCAGCATGCTCCGGGACATCCGCACGACGGTCTTCGACAAGATGCGGTCCCTGTCCCCGGCCGGCCTGCGCGACCAGGCGCGCGGAGACATGGTGACGGTGATCACCAACGACATCGAGCTGCTCGAGATCTTCTACGCCCATACGCTTTCGCCCATCGCCATCGCCCTGGTGACATCTCTGGCCAATCTGGCCCTGCTCACCTGGCTCTCACCCTGGATGGGACTTGCCGCCCTGGTCTCCTACCTGATCGTCGGCCTGCTCATCCCCATCCTGAGCGCCAGGCCCACTTTCAAGGTGGCCATGCAGGAGCGGACGGCCCAGGCCAGTCTGCACTCCCTGCTTCTGGAGACCCTGCAGGGCCGCACCGAACTGGCTGGATTGGGGGCTCTTGGCAATACCCGTCGCCGGGTGGGAGCTGCCACGGATCAGATGCTGAATGCCCGGGGGCGCACCTCTGGGCGGACCATCACCAACGATATGGTCACCAACGTGGTCACTCTGATCTGCGTTGGAGCCTTCACTTTGATGGCCTGCCATCTAGGTTCGGCAGGATTGGTTGGTCCTGCACGGGGAATGATCGGACTGGTCGGCTTCCTTTCCTCCTTCGCTCCCTTGATACCTGTGGCCCGGCTAGGCGCCGGCCTGCAGCCTACCCTGGCTGCTGCTCGGCGGGTCTTCTCTCTTTTGGACAAGGAGCTGCCTGTACGTGAGGTGGAATCCAATCACGGGAATCCTTTGGCGGAGTTCACTGGAGAGAATGCCAGGGCAGTTTCCTTTTCCTACGCCGGCAAGACTGACACGGGTAAGACTCACTCGGGTGAACATGGTGGTCGAATTGCGGTTTTGGATAATCTGGATCTTTCCATCAAGCCTGGCGAGCTGATCGGCATCCAGGGGGCCAACGGAGTCGGCAAGTCCACCTTGATCGATTTGCTGATGCGGTTCCAGGAGCGCAGCGGCGGGGACCTGACCGTCTCTGGCCTGCCTATCGAATCTATTCGCACCGCCGACCTGCGTGCCCAGCAGACTCTGGTGAGCCAGGACACCTACATATTCAGTCTCACTCTTGCAGATAACATCGCTCTGGCCCGGCCCGATGCCAGCAGAGCGGATATTGAGCAGGCAGCTCATGATGCTTGCTTGGATGATCTGATTGACCAGCTGCCCGATGGCTTGGATCATCTGTTGGCCGACAACGGCTCGGACCTGTCCGAGGGGCAGCGGCAACGAGTGGCCTTGGCTCGCGCCTTTTTGAGCTCGGCGCCCTTCATGCTTTTGGATGAGCCCACCAGCAATATGGATGCCCTCCTCGAGGGCCGGGTCTTGACTAGGCTGATTGAGCGGAAGGGCGACCGTACCTGTCTGATTGTCTCCCATCGTCCCTCGGTCCTTGCCAGGGTTGATTGTCTGTGGACGCTGCAGGATGGCAGACTATTCTCTGCATGATTTTTCTGCTTGGTCGTTGAACAGTATGCTCATATGATATTAACACGATTTTTTAATCGTAGCCGTAGGGGGATAACTGCTACTACGAATCTGGATTCTTATTAGTAAGCCAAGAAGGCGATCATTTTATTCGTAAATCCTTAGAGCATTCTTTCAGTTGAAAGAGACCTTTGGGTATAGTATTAATCAAACTTGAGCGGAATGAAATCGGTATACCGCGGGCGGTTGTATTTCTTCTTAGCACAACGTCATTGTGCCTTTAAGAAACTCTTTATCGGAAGAAAATGCGAAACTCGGAGATCAAGCTGTACTCTATTTGTGATCTTATAAATGAAGGTTCCAGACAATGGAAAAAGGGTGGACAAAAATTATTTAAGAAAATACTACGAATAGGCTGATGCTAGAAGTAAGGAAAACGATAACAATCGGAGTTGAGCTAAGGTGCATAATAGTATATGCTGTATTCTCAATATAGTAATAATTAGCTCTGGTTCTCTCTAAGCCCCGTAGCGTATGTGGATTTAGATAAACTTATAACAAGCCAATTGCAGGGATATATTAACGCCAGTTTATAATGTTGACCTGAAATGTCATGTCATTTTTATTTTATGGCAAACCTCTGAAGAGATGATGCTGTTGTTGGCGATTTCTCGTGTTTATCATATATTATTCAATTTTGATCGGCATTTAATTTGGTTACTATAATTTATAATCGATTGAACAGCCTTCTTAAGGGCAGATACTTATGTCGCTATAGGACCAGCAGGTGATCAATGGTATCGAGCTAACTCCAAAGTTGTTGAGTCGCTAGACATTCTGTATCTTATCCCCATGTTGTCTTTTCAAAACTGAAGCTGAGATATAAATACTTAGCTTGTTTCTCGAAATTAATATCCGGAAATAAAAAAATGCGAGGTTAGCGTCGCCTGATGCACGAGTGACAGCATCTATATTCCATACGGTCCCATGAATCGATTGCCATTGAAATGGATCATGTGATCGGGAGTATCTGCGCACCAAGCTTCAGATTCCCAGGCCAATTGAGATAGGAATCTACGCATTACCGTTCGACTTGGGAAGCAGGACACGAGTACCGCTTGGTGAAACTGTTTGGAGAAAATGTGTTTCAGTTCTATTTTTCTAGTCACATCTATAGGGCCATGCGTGCTCACTGCCTCGATGAGGAACAGCCATGCCCGTGTCCGATCCCATATTATTATATCAGGGGCTTTTTCTCTAGGTTTAAGTTTGATGTCAAGTTTGTTCATGAGATCAGGGTTGATTACCCCAGTACCGTGATCCGTATCATCGATATATAAGACGACGCCTCTTGGCACAAAACGTGGCATGAAGTCTTCGATGATTGATTTAATGAGCATGTTTTGTCCACCTGGTGACAGGTGAAGTACCTGACCTGATTGAAGTCGCACGTTTGTTTTAGGTAAATTAAGCCGTTCCTCGGCAAGAGTCTTGAAAAATACATGATCATGTGCATAGGCTGCTAAATGCCTCTCAAATTCTGATGTGCGATATTGTTTAATGATGCCAAGCGCCTCAGTGGTTACTCGATAGCTCCATTTTGACGAATTCATTGGTCGCATGGGTTTATCTATATTTTCTTCGACGAGTTGTCCAATTATGAACTGATGAAGTGTGAACCGTCGAATTGTTTCACGTGTGTTCGGCTTGTAATTGACGCCAAAGTTGTTTGCAATCCAAGCCATGATTGCGTGCGTTCCTAATAGTGGGTTTTGAGCTTGGCTCCATGCATCACCGGG
The DNA here is from genome assembly GCF_058199535.1 of Bifidobacterium sp. VU/mBH4 (B4). Classification (NCBI taxonomy): domain Bacteria; kingdom Bacillati; phylum Actinomycetota; class Actinomycetes; order Bifidobacteriales; family Bifidobacteriaceae; genus Bifidobacterium; species Bifidobacterium sp. VU/mBH4 (B4). Next base: position 20,009 of record NZ_JBVPQJ010000006.1, read on the forward strand.
TTTAAGTTGCAACAAAGCAAGTAGTACCATAGCGGATCGTTTATTTGTCCGTATACTGTCGAATCCGAATTGTCTAAGCAAATCTTGCGCTTCGCTAATAAGAGTATTTACGGAATTCATTAGTTCAGCCTTTCCGTCACAGCATTGATTACACGATCAATATATTCGTATGTTGGCTTATCCTCGATATGGAGTCGCTCAGCTATACTGAGTAACGCTTGCTTTGGAGGTATAGGCAACTCGCGCAGATCCGTTGCATTAACCTGTGTGCTTCCAGAGACTTGTCGATACCAGTCGTCTACCAGTTTTGAGGACATCCATAGAGTAAGGCCTGCAGCCAACTGTTGATTAATGGGAACTGTGCTTCGCGACGTTCCCTGATGCACGTAATTGAGTTTGTTATCGATCACAAACGGTACTTTGCTCGTTAGAAGTGATGGCACAACACGACGCGTCTGTTCTTTAGCAGAAAAGCGGTTTATGAGACAGTAGCTACCAGCTGGTAGTACTACATGCCGTTCATGAGCTTTCGCATCAATCCACTGTTCATGCCGTGATTCAATATTCGGATGAATCGCCACAAGTGAATTAGTGTTATCAGTCCAATACAGTGGCAAGGAACTTTCAACTGGCTTGTTTAATAACAAATCGCGATTCCGGAAACTAACTAATTTGCCTGTTGACACCCAGAGACCCGATTCGGCTAATGTTGGGAAGTTCTCTAAGAGAGAGTCTTGAGTTTGAATGCGCAGTATTTGTCTGGGGCCAGCTAGCAAATTGCTCAGTGTAGAAACTCGATGTTTGCTTGTGCGGAGATTGTCAAGAGGAGTAATCTCGTTATAAACCGAAACTGTGCAAGATTGTCTTGCTCTTGATACTTTTAGTAACATGATTTCTTGAAGTATGTTGGAATCCTTAAAATGGTCTTTACGAGATCGGTATATAGCTATCACATCTATTGAACAATTGCTAAACAACCATTTACGAAATGGGGTAAAATATTCCCCATTCATCCATGAACGAGGTATGATAGCGACACATTCGCCACCTGCTTTTAACGCACATATTGCCCGAACTAGAAACGCTGCGTATAAGTTAGATACTGATACGTAGCCGGAGTTCGTAGCCATACGAATTGGGGGAATCTTCTTGTAAGGGGGATTAAGGATCACTCGGTCATAGATAGGATCAAGTGATATAGATAACGCATCTCCATGAATAACTTCATGGGTGATTCCTATATGTTTGAGGGTTTGATTTGAAATAGTGGCTAGCCGTTCGTCAACCTCTACGGCGGTTAATGAGCTGCTCTGAGCGGATTGTAGGGCAGTTTCGGCACCAAGAATTCCAGTACCAGCTCCAAGGTCCAAAATTCGTACAGGATTCGTGTTTGGAGTGAACAAGCTTACCGCCTGATGTGCTACATTCTCTGGTGTTAAGTATTGCTTGAATTTAGCTTTACGATCAGCAGGCAATGACTTCAAAGCGTTATCACGCATTTGCACAACAAAACCCATATAACAAATATACTGTACTTTCAACTGGGGGAATATGAAGATTGAATAGAAGCTGGATTTTGTCAACTCTGAGGATGAAGTATAAATGTTGCTGTAACTGGCTAAAGTGAGTTCGACTTCGATTTGAGATGCAGTATCAAGTGGTTCATTGCAATAATGACGTTCTATCTTGGCTAGATTGGTATGTTATTTACAACTGCAGGGCTGGGATAATGAGCGATCTCAGGAGTATGCAATTTTTGCTCACTAGTTAACAAGCTGATACCAGTAGTATTACTAGTTTGTCTGAACACCGTAGTGTCAGCGCCGATCAGTTAGGCATATGTTTTATAATTGTCAAGTCATTATCTCCAACATTTCACGCCAAATGCTCATTTTGGCATAAAATGCAAACTATAGGCTAGGGTAATACGTGTAAATCAACAAATGCTCCACCAATTTTGATGAAAAGTCATCTCTAAATAACAGAGCTCTTACCTGTCGAGCTAACCGGGCGCCGTATATCCACAATTTTACTTGTAATTGCAGTGGTTCTCATCAATGAAGATCAAATCGTAACCTATTTCGTAACCTATTATTGAACAAATCTGGGACTTAATGACTCAACATGAGCGACTTCTACTCGAAGTTTCTGCCATTGATATATTTCAGTTTCAGATACAGTAAAAAGCAAGCAAAAGGAATGTCATGTCTGCGTGGGCACGTGTGCATGACATAATAAAAATGCCGCGGCATCCAGTACATGGCACACTAAGTTTGAAACGGCAAGGACGGGCCGTTAACAGGGGTTGGCCGTCGGTGGAGAGAGAAGGGCGACTGTGAAGGAAAACGGGAACGGGGACACCTCAAGACGCAGGCCTGCAGTCATTGTGGCGGTCCTGGTGCTGGCGGTAGCCGTCATCTGCGGCGGGGGACTGTGGTGGCATAACCACACGGTCCGGGAACACGATCAAGCCTTTACCTCATACCGGGCGGCGGTCAGGATCTATGCAAGCCAGGAGGGCCGATATCGCTCATACCTGGACTCCGACGAAGTGAAGTCCGCTTCTGCCATCAAAGAGGAAGAGGTCAGCGATGCCAAGACAGTCCTGGCCATGTCCAGGGATGTGAAAACCACCAAACCCGCATCGAGCAGGAAGACCAGTGTTAAAACCGCCCTAACGGGGGATGCATCCACCGGGGAGCTGAAGAAGGCGACCGAAAACCTGGCCTCACAGATTTCGAGAATGAAGGCAGAAGTCAGGACCATCAAGGCCAAGGTGCTCGCCGTGAACACTTCTAAGGCCCACAAGCTGCTCTCCGACGCTATAGGTAATGCAGACAAAACCCTCGCTGATTCCAACGGCAAGGTGCCCGATGGGAACCACTCCCGTGATGAACTAACCAAGACCCTTGACTCGGCCAAGAAGACCCTTGAGGACAGGAAATCGGTTCTTAAGACCTTCGCTGATGCCAGGACCACCCTTGATACCAAGGTTCAAGCTGTAAATAATGCTGTTAATGCCAAAGCCGCTCAGGATGCTGCTGATGCCGCTGCCGCTGCCCAGGCCCAAGCTGCGAGCGCTGCCACAGGTGGTAGTTCTGGTTACCGAGCTCCTTCCGGTGGCTATAGTGCTCCTTCCGGTGGTGGTAGCGGTTACCGTGCTCCTTCAGGTGGCGGTTCTGCTCCTGCATCTTCTAATGGTGGTGGTCACCCTACTTGGACCGGTACCATCGATGGTTCTTCTGCTACCCAACATTGGGATGGTAATACTAGTATCACTGAAGGTAATATCGATATTCAATAGAATATCCGGGTTCTTCTCCTGTTTATCGGGATTAGAACCCACTCTATAACTGAATAAATTGAATTAGAGTTTGGTGATAGGTTTTGATATGAGCTACTTCTGTTCCTTCCTCCCTATATTAAATGATTGGTTGCCATAAGCGGCTATAGCTGCTGGTGGGGTTCTAGTCTCTGCAATTGAATTATGATGCCACTGATCTGACGCCTGGTCTGTGTAAATCATGGTTTCAATAGGCTGATTACCCTGGATGGATTATTGACGAATTCCGATTGCCATGTCTCGGCACTGATGACCTGGACGAGCTTGCCTTTCCCCATATCATCCCGGGTGATGTCCTCATCGCTGGACCCAGCGGCGTGCGCATGGTCGAGGAACCTGTTCCACAGGCTATCCAGAACCGAGTCTTCCCGCCTGCAGCGATGACTGTAGTTCAGCACCCGACGGCCTTTCATGACCTTCTCGATGGAATGCAGCACACGCCAATACTGCTGGTCGCCCCCCCATGGCGCTGCTCCAGGTAATTTCACCGGTTGCCTTGTTGACCACATGAAGCCCCGACTCATCCCATGAGGCATCTTCCCCTTTCCTGAGCGGGAACCAGAACCTGGCCAGCCTCTCATCAAGGCACAGGTACGCCAGCAGCTCGAAGAACCCTACCGACTCACCGCGCCCAAGCTTGTCCTGGTCGTTGAGCATCTCCGTGCCGCATGCCTGGCATCCGCCTTGTTGACGTACCTGGATATTCTCTCGGACATCGCGATGGTACTGGTCAACGGCAGCATCGAGAACCCCTGAAGCGAGCAGTCAAACTCGTCGGCTTTCAGACTCTTCTTCCACCGCCCATACAAACGGGACCCCAGCACGAAGTAGTCGGAATACCATAGAGGGTGCTGAAGCAGCAGCAGACAATGCAGGTGGAAATGGTAGCCGCTGTCGCAGTTCCAGGTGACCTCGACGGTGCTGATCATGCTGCAGGCTCCGAATCTCCTCCGGTCGCCCTGGATCCGGGATCTCGCTCCAGGACCCACCGGCTGTCAGAGCGCTCCCGGCATGACCCAACGCGTTCATCAGCTTATCCGGCTTGTCAGCAAAGGAATGCCCGATTGTGAACGTGGCGAACAGAACCTGATGGCCGATGTCGTCCCCGAGTCCATCATGCATGAACCAGTCCAGCCCCCTAGACAGCTGATCCACCCTCTCGGCCGCTATCGACTGCGAACACCTCGCACACCGCTTAGAACCGCAATGGTACAGGCCGCTGATATACCGCCTAGCCTCGGTACCCTCACCGATCTGCATCACCGACAACTGGGCTTCACCACCTGTAGATGCGGCCCGGGGACTACGAGAACAACAACGGATGGATGGCAGTGAGGAGGCGCCCAACTGCAGGGACTTCATCCGCCAGTGCAGCTCTCGCGCAGTGGCATCATCGTTCACTACCTGGCAGCCGTCGGATAGTTCCCTTTTTATCAAGGAAAACCATATGAAAAAAGGTCTCCTAGCGAAAACCTGGAAAACCCTACCTGTGGAGCTAGCCGGATTCGAACCGGCGACCCTCTGCTTGCAAAGCAGATGCGCTACCAGCTGCGCCATAGCCCCGTGAATGTGAAAAGAACTTCAACCGCGCAAGAATGCGTGGGCCTGGGAGGACTTGAACCTCCGACCTCATCCTTATCAGGGATGCGCTCTAACCAGCTGAGCTACAGGCCCATGCCGTGTGACCGAAGAATCACACAAATGGATAGCTTACCATAGTGTCCTCTCAAGTCAATCTCGGCGGCGTCGCGTCGCGTCTTGGCGGAAGAATGGGGGTCATGAGGCGGAAACGGCGTGCGGAACCAGTCCGGTCAGAGCAGCTGGAGGTCGGTGGTGAGACGGTTCTGGTCATCAGGAAGCGGATCGCCAACGTCTATCTGCGGGTCAAGCCGCCTGACGGCCATCTGGAAGTGACGGCGCCTCTAAACTTGGGCGATGACCAGATTCGTGCCTTTATCGACGGCAAGCACCGCTGGATTGCAACCACTAGAGAACGTCTGGCCCGTTCGCGCGATGTCTATGCCCAACCCGGAGCCGATGATCAGCTGTCGCCAGGACGATCCGAGGCCGAAGCCAAAAGAATTCTCCAAGAAAGGCTGCCGACTCTGCTGGATCGCTGGGTCCCCGTGGTGGGTCGTCGGCCCGAGCGCATCAGTCTGCGGAAGATGAAAACCCGCTGGGGCTCCTGCACCCCTGCCACTGCCAGCATCCGGCTCAACACCGACCTGGCTTGGCTGGCTCCTGACCTGCTGGAGTATGTGCTGGTTCACGAACTGACCCACCTCTATGAGCATGGCCACGGCCCCGGCTTCCGCGCGCGGATGGATCGCTATATGCCTGACTGGACCGAGCGCCGTCGTCGACTCAACCGCTATCTGGCTTTGTGACCCCAGAAGCTTAGACATCTGAAGCTATGACTCCCAGAGCCATGATTTCCGGAGCCATCAACTCCGCATGATTTCTGAACTTGTGCAATGCGCGCTTGTGAAGTATGAACCTAGGGCATCATCCGTGCTGGTGATTTCCGAATTCGAACCCTCGCTAGACCCTCTGATACGAAGCTGGAATGGTTTTTGATGTGTCCTGCCTATCCTGATCTAACCTGACTATGGGGCCTGATTCAGACCGATCTGACTTTGATCTGTTCTAACTCGGATCTGTTCTAACTCAACCCGATCTTGCTTTGATTCGTTCCGACCCTGCTCAAGGTTGGTTTACTCCACCACATTTGTCATCGAAGACCGATGGAAGACTGCCGCCGCCCCTGCTGGTGCGCTAGCGTTGAGGAAGAGGGGTGGCACTGCAGCAGCTAGGGCAGGCTCCCTGAGGCCCGGAGGCGCGTGTGGAGCTGATCCGGGGCAATTGATCATGAAGGAGCGGATGAAATGACGGAATCCAAGAAGACGATCAAGCGTGCTGTGGTTACCGGCGCCTCCAGCGGCATCGGTCAGGCCAGTGTGCGGGCCTTGGTAGACAAGGGCTGGAAGGTGGTCGGCCTGGCCCGGCGCGAAGACAATCTCAAGACCCTGGCTGATCAGCTGGGCCAGAACTTCACCTATGAGGTCTGCGACGTGACTGACGAGGACTCTACCCAGGAGGCCGTTGATGCCGTGCTCAAGGACGGGCCGGTCAAGGCTCTGGTCAATTGCGCCGGCGCGGCCTTCGGCAAGGATCCGGTGGCTACCTCCAGCCTGGACGATTGGCGCGGCATGTACGAGCTGAACGTCATCGGCACCTTGCGGGTCATCCAGAAACTGCTCCCGGCCCTGAAAGAGTCGGAGGGCACGGTCCTGGTCATCTCCTCGACCGCAGGCATCGAGCCCTACGAGGGCGGCGGCGGATACTGCGCTTCCAAGGCGGCGGAACGGGTTATGGCCCGCATTCTGCGGCTGGAGCTGATCGGTCAGCCGGTGCGTGTGGTCGACATTGCCCCGGGCCTGGTCCACACCGACGAGTTCTCCCTGAAGCGGTTCGGCGGGGATAGCGACCGGGCTGATGCGGTCTACGCCGGGGTACCCGACCCGCTGACCGCCGATGACATCGCTGGATGCGTCACCTGGGCCCTGGAGCAGCCTGACACTGTGGACATTGACCAGATTGTGGTCCGTCCTCGTGCCGAGGGCTCATACACCAAGCTTTACCGTCGCAGCTGAGCCTGGTAAGGGACCGATTCTGTCAAAAACCGATTCTGGCAGGAACAGAGTTTGGCAGGTTGATTCCGGCAGGAACCGGGTCTGGCGGAGGTTGGGTCTTGGCAGCTGAGCCTATGTGCGCCTGGCGGAACGTAGTCGACCGGCGATTGTGCCCACGGCCACGATTAGCACAGACAGGATCGACCCTGCCAGCACGCCCAAAAGAGCTGACTCCAGGTGCGGGGATCCGGCGAAGGCCAGGTTGGCGATCAAGAAAGACATGGTGAAGCCGATTCCACAGAGCTGGCAGAGGCCGATCATGTTCCCGGTCGTAGAGCCGGCAGGCCGCCGCAGCCCTAGATGACCTGCCAGGATCACCATGGTCAGGATTCCCAGGGGTTTGCCCAAGGCCAGTCCCAGCGTGGCGCCCCAAAAGACCCGGTCCGTCAGCAGTCCGGGTCCCAGCTGATCCAGGGAGATGGACAGCGAGAAGAAGGCGAACACGGGCAGAACCACCAGGGCGCTCAAGGGCGTCAGCAGGCGATCCAACTGTTCGGCAGGCGATGATGTCTGGACGTGGCTCGGCTCAATCCCTGCTGTCTCGGTCCCGGATGGTTCTGCTTCGTTCGACCTGGCAACAGGGGTCAAGAGGCCCATTGCCACTCCCGCCAGCACGGGGTGGATTCCAGCCTTGAAGAGGCCATGCCAGGCCAGCAGACCGCCGGCAAGGGCGCCCAGCAGGAACAGCGGCATCAAGGGTCGCCAAATCTGAGCGGAACGGCTCGCCGCTCGGACCAGCAAGGCCCAGACCACTAGGCCGACCAGGCAGACAAGCAGCCAGCTCGGTTGTCCCAAGCTGGAGTAGCCCAGGGCGATCAGCAGGACGCCGATCAGGTCGTCGAAGATGGCCAGAGTCATCAAAAAGGCCTGCAGGGCAGGCCCGGCCTTGGGCAGGAGCAGTTGCAGAGCCGCCAGGGAGAAGGCTACATCGGTGGCCGTTGGGACAGCCCAGCCGCGTAACCCGGCAGGGGAGCCCAGGTTGAACAGGCAGTAGATCAGGATCGGAACGGCCACACCGCCCAGAGCGGCCAGCATGGGCAGCAGGACCTGCCTGTGGTCGCGCAGAGTGCCCGTGGCAGCCTCCTGGCGCAGGTCAAGGCCCATGGTCAGGAAGAATATGGTCAACAGCCCATCCTGTATCCAATCCTTCAGGGACAGGTTCAGTCCACCGGGCAGGTCCAGAGGAATCCAAGCGGCAAGAGCGTTCAGCCCCGGCCCGGTCTCTGGCAGATTGGCCAGGATCAGCCCGGCCAGGGCGCAGGCCATCATGAATAGCCCGGTGATCCGATCGTTTTCAGCCAGCGACGACAGGGCGGCGAAGAAGGTTGAAGGATGGAATCGGTTGTGCTGGCCCCTGTCAGGTCCGCCTTGCCCACGCTGTGGATTTGATGGTTGGGCATTTGATGGCTTGGAATTCTGCTGCGAATTCGAATCGTCGCAATCCTGACGACGTGGATTGACAGAGAATGTTGGGAATGTAGGCGTGGGCGGCATGATGCTCCTGGTCGGGCGGGTAGGGTTCGGTCTTCCATGGCCGACCAGTCTTCCCGGCATGAAGCGGCGCCCGGCCGTTTCCCAGATGTCAATTCTATCCTGAAGCCCAGCAGTCTATCTCGGTCAGAGAAAATGCCAGCGGCCCCGCACCTTTTACGATGCAGGGCCGCTGGCATACCGCCTATCGGAGGCGGCGATGAGCTCTCAGAACTCAGTAACTCAGTAACTCAGAACAGGTGGCTGCGCATGAACCACTGGAAGTGCTCAAGCTCCTGCACGTGGTCCTGAAGAATGTTGGAGCTGACGATGTCCAGGTCGTCCAGCTCCTTGATGGCCTCACGGTCGCGCTTAATGAAGGTGGTGTAGTAGGTGTCCAGGGCCTTCAGGTAGTCCAGAGCATCCTGGCGCCCGGTCATGGTGATGCCATCCCAGTCGCGGTTCTTCATGATGTCGTCGGGCCGTCCGGCGGGGGAGCCGCCCAGGGTGGCGATGCGCTCAGCGGTCTCGTCGGCCATGTTCAGCACCGAATCGACCTCGGGGTCCATCATCTCGTGGATGCCGATGAATTCCTTGCCCTTCATGTTCCAATGGGCGTGCTTAAGGATCAGGGCAGTCTCCTGTTCCTGGCTCAGACGGCTCTGCAGGATGGCGATGACCTTCTCGCTGGTCGCTTCGTCGAGTCCCGGTACGGTAAAGTTCAATGCCATAATCGCTCCTTAAATGTGAAATTATGCCTGCGGTCGGGTCGGCCCGACCATGTACCTCCAGACTAGAGGAAAACGCAAGGAAACGCTTGGATTTTGCGGGAATCAACCAGTGAAATCATTCACGTACCATCGGCTACGCTGACAGTCACTTTTCCTTGACTGACGTGTGGCTGGTCACCGGCTGACTGCCAACCGAGCACAGGCCAGAGGATAGCTAGGCTGCGGTCACGGCATCGCCTCGGCCCGCGTCGGATTGGCCGTCTCCGCGGTCGTCATCATCGCTAGCCTGGTCCTCGGCCTCCTGCCGGCGCCTGACTTCGATGGTCTCGATGCGCCGACCGTCCACCTTGGTCACCACCATGTCATACCCGTCGTCGGAGTGGATCACGTCGCCCACCTGCCCCATGCGTCCGGTCTGGGCCAGGAAGTAGCCGGCCAGGGTCTCGTAGGGGCCGTCCTCCAGCTCGATCCCGGTCAGGTCGGCGAAGTCCTCGATGGTCATGCCGCCGTCGACCGTGGCCACCCCGTTGACGAAGGCGGTCGCCTGGGGATGGGCCGGGTTCTGCTCCTCTGGCAGGTCGTACTCGTCGCGGATGTCGCCCACCAGCTCCTCGGTCATGTCCTCCAGGGTGACGATGCCGTCGGTGCCCCCGTACTCGTCGATGACCACGGCCAGGTGGATGCCCTTCTTGCGCAGCTTCTCCAGGCTGGGCAGGAGCTTGGAGGTGCCTGGCAGGGCGATGCCGGGCCTGGTCACGTCGGCCACGGTCTTGGCATGGGGGTTGCGCACGTCCATCAGGTCGCGCACGTGGACGAAGCCCAGCACGTCGTCGAAGTCGCGGCCGGTCACCGGGTAGCGCGAGTAGGGCTCGTCGTGCACGAATTCGACCGCCTCCTGCAGCGGCATGTCCCCGGCGATGAAGACCACGTCGGCCCGGGGGCGCATGACCTCGGCCACGCTGGTCTCGGAGGCATCGAAGACGTCGCCTAGGATCATCCGCTCGTCCTTGCTCAGGTTGGTGTTGGAGGAGACCAGCATCCGCAGCTCGTCGTCGCTGACCTCGGTGTCGGTCTGCTGGGGGTCGAAGCCCAGGATGCGCACGATGAGGTTGGTGTTCTTGCCGATCAGCCAGATCAGCGGCCTGCACAGGGTGGTGAAGACGTCGATGGCCGGAACGACGGCCCGGGCGATGACCTCGGTGCGCTGCATGGCGATCCGCTTGGGCACCAGCTCGGAGATGACGATGGAGCAGTAGGAGATGATCAGTGTCAGAATCACCGTGGTCAGAGTGCCGGCCAAACCCTCGTGCACGCCCCACCCGGTCAGGACGGGCACCACGTAGGGGGCGATGGATGATGCGCCGAAGGAGGCTGAGAGGAAGCCCGTCAGCGTCACACCGATCTGTACGGCGGAAAGAAAGGTGTTGGGGTCGCGGGCGATGCGGGCCACCCGGGCTCCGCGCGCGTCCTGCTGCTCCATCTGCTCCAGCTGCGAGCCTCGCAGGGAGACCAGCGCCAGCTCAGTCCCCGAGAAGACGGAACCGAGAAGGAGGAAGAAGAGAATGAGCAGGATGTTCAGCCATAATGCCATGCCTTCAATGCTAGGGTATGGACGCCCCATGTGCCCTATGTCACACCCAAGCGGTGAACAGCCGTCTTCCCCATACAGCGCTACCTGACTAGCATGAAACACGGAAGCAGGTTCGGCTCCAAGCCGGCATTCCCAACGCTCCCGAAAGGATTTTTCATGTCACAGCTTCAGCACGAATTGACTGAGTTCACCACGCAGGCCTACCAGGATAACAAGACCTTCTCGGTCTCCAAGAAGGATCTGCTGGGCCACTGGTCGCTGCTCTTCTTCTACCCTGCGGACTTCAGCTTCGTCTGCCCCACCGAGCTGGAGGACCTGGCCAGCAAGTACGAGGACTTCAAGAAGATCGGCTGCGAGATCTACTCCGTCTCCTGCGACACCGAGTTCGTCCACAAGGCCTGGCACGAGGCCAACGAGAAGATCGCCAAGGTCCAGTACCCCATGCTGGCCGATCCGACTGCAACCCTGGCCAAGGACCTGCAGACCTACAACGAGGCCGAGGGCAAGGCCGAGCGCGGCGACTTCATTCTGACCCCTGAGGGCAAGGTCGTGGCCTACGAGGTCATCTCCTCCAACGTGGGCCGCAACGCCGACGAGCTGCTGCGCCGCGTCCAGGCCTCCCAGTTCGTCTACGAGCACGGCGATCAGGTCTGCCCTGCCAAGTGGGAGCCCGGCGAGGACACCATCGAGCCCAGCCTGGATCTGGTCGGCCAGCTCTGATCCGCAGCTGCCAACATCGGGAACTCGCCGATCGGAAGCGACCAGGGCGGGTTCCCTTTTCTGTATTCACGACCAGCATCCAACACCAGCACATCCGTGCATTCCTTCGGAAGAGGCATTCATGACGGAAGACAAGAATCTTTATGACGTGGTCGTCATCGGCGGCGGCCCTGCAGGCCTGAGCGCAGGACTCTACCTGGCCCGGGCGCGGTATCGCACCCTGATCCTGGAGAAGGACGACTTCGGTGGCCAGATCACCATCACGGCCGACGTGGTCAACTACCCGGGCGTGGCCAGCACCGACGGCCGCAAGCTGACCGAGACCATGCGCCAGCAGGCCCAGAACTTCGGAGCCGAGTTCATGAGCGCCGAGGCCACGGGCATCGAGGCCCAGGGCGACATCAAGGTGGTCCACACCTCCCGGGGCGACCTGCGCACCTTCGGCATCCTGATCGCCACCGGCGCCAGCCCCCGCAAGATCGGCTTCCAGGGGGAGCAGGAGTACGCGGGCCGCGGTGTGGCCTACTGCGCCACCTGCGACGGCGAGTTCTTCACCGGGCGTGAGGTCCTGGTGGTAGGCGGCGGGTTCGCGGCAGCCGAGGAGTCGGTCTTCCTGACCAAGTACGCCACCAAGGTGACCCTGCTGGTGCGCGAGGAGGACTTCACCTGCGACGCCGCCGTGGCTGACGAGGCCCGGAACAACGACAAGATCGAAATCCATTACTCCACCGAGCTCAAGGGGGTCTCTGCAGGCCCCGGCGGACTGGTCGAGGCCACTCTTCTGGACCGCAAGAGCGGACAGACCACCACCTGGAAGCCCCAGGACGGCGGCACCTTCGGCGTCTTCGTCTTCGCCGGCTACGTGCCCCAGACCGGCATGCTCAAGGGCGTGGTGGATCTGGACGACCACGGCTATGTGCTGACCCACGGCTACCTGGAGACCTCGGTGCCCGGCATCTACGCCGCCGGGGATCTGCGGGTCAAGAACCTGCGCCAGGTCATCACCGCCACCTCCGATGGTGCTGTGGCCGCCGTGGAGCTGGAGCGCTACGCCTCCAATATGTCGGACAAGACCGGTCTGGTGCCGCCGCGGCCCGACGATTCCCCCTACGCCCGCTCCGAGCGGCAGGCCGAGAACTCCGCACTGGCCTCGGGTACCTCGCCCGCGCCTGTGGCCCAGGAGCACGACCAGGCCCCGGCCAAGACCTCCGGCTTCTTCGGGCCGGACATCCGCAAGCAGCTGGACATGGTCTTCGGCAAGATGACCGGAAAGCTGGAGCTGGCCCTGGACCTGGACGGCAGCCAGGTCTCCAAGGAGCTGGAGGCCTTCGTGGACGAGCTGGTCGGGCTCTCCGACGGCAAGCTGACCTCCAGGGTCGACTCCCGCACGGATGAGGACGGCAAGGATTACGATCCCGCTGGCGACCTGCCCGATGCCCGCCCCAGCGTGCGCATCTGCCGCGTGGTCGACCAGGGCGTCTCCCAGCCGACCGGGCTGGCCTTCCATGGCGTGCCCAGCGGCCACGAGTTCAACTCCTTCGTCCTGGCCCTCTACAATGCGGCGGGCCCCGGCCAGCAGGTGGATCAGCCCACCTCGGACCGGATCGATGCCATCAAGGACCAGGTGGACGTGATGATGCTGGTCTCCCTGACCTGCACCATGTGTCCGACCACGGTCCTGTCCGCACAGCGGGTGGCGGCCCAGAACGGCAAGGTGCGCGCCGAGGCCTACGACCTGGCCCACTTCCCCGAGCTCAAGGACCAGTACCAGGTCATGAGCGTCCCCTGCATTGTGATCCGCAAGGACGGCCAGGAGACCGTGGAGTTCGGCAAGAAGTCCGTTCCTGAAATGCTGGATCTGATCGGAGCCTGACCCTGGATCCGACCCTGAATAGAGTCTGAAAAGGCGCTGGTGTCACTGCCTTTGTGGCGATGACGCCAGCGCCTTTTTGGTGTATATCGCTGGTCTGCATTGATGAAAATCGATGGATATTATCCACGGTTTGCACCATGCGTTTTATCAGCAGCCGCAGGAGTGACGGATGACCAGATCCGCCTTGATGATCTGCACGTCGGGAACCTGGTCCGGCTCCAAGGCCGCATTGATGGCGCAGGAGGCTATTTTCGCGGTGTCCTGCTGCATGGTGGTCAGCTGAGGCCAGGTGTAGAGGGAGTCGATGGTGCCGTCGAAGGAGACAATGGCCACGTCCTCGGGGATGCGCAGCCCGCGCTCATGCAGGGCTCGAAGAGCGCCCATGGCTTCCATGTCAGAACCGGCGAAAATGGCCTGGGGCGGCTTGCCGCTGTCGATCAGGTCCAAGGTGGCGCGATAGCCGCCCTCGCGTGTGAAGAAGGCCTGGCGGATCCTGCCGGCGGGCAGGTTGGCGTTCTGGTGGGCCGCATACCAGCCCTGGATTCGCGCGTCGCCCCGGTCGTCGGGGGAGCCGCCAAAGAGCATGTCGACGCTGCAGTGCCGGTGCTCGATCAGGTGCTGGGTGGCGGTCAGGCCAGAGTGGAAGAAATCGGTCGACACGCTCTTGGCGTTGGCCACCCGGTGAGGCTGGTCCATGAAGACGAAGCGGCTCTCCTCAAGATGAGCCATGCTCAGCTGTGTGTAGCTGCGCGAGGATGAGAGGAAAATGGCATCGACGTTGCGCTCCAGCAGCTGCCTGATGGACTGCTCCTCCAATTCGGGGTCGCTGCGCACGTTCATGAAGAGGACCGAGTACCCCCGCCGCATGGCCACCGTCTGCAGCTCGTCGTAGATGCCGGCGCTGAAGGGGTTGGACGAATCCGGCACGATGACCCCCAGCATCTTGGAATACCCGGTGCGCAGGGCACGAGCCGTGGGGTTGGGGTGGTAGTTCAGCAGCTTCGCCGCCTCGCGCACCCGCTTGGATGTGTCCGGGGCCACTGCCCTGGGCCCGTTGTTGAAGACGTAGCTGACCACCGCCGTGGAGACGTTGGCCAGCTTGGCCACATCCGTGCGTGTGGCCCTTCTGCGTTGTCGGAGTTTCTTATTGTTTGCAGCCATCAGAGCTCGATCCCATCTGCCTATTCACCAGTCTCAATTCATGCTACCCGGAATATAGAATCTACTCGAATTGATGTTGTTTTCAAACTCCGTTCTACACCGCCATTGACCTGTCCGCACATGCTGGGCTATAGCCGGAAAATCAAGGGAAATGGCACCAAATTTCCAGCCGTTGGGAAAGTCCTTGTCTTCAAAAGCAGCTGTTCAGGCAATCGGCGTCAGATATTTGACAGATGAATCTACTCGTGTATATTAAGAAACACGAATGTGCTCCGGTCTCATGGAACGTGTTCGGCAACGAAGCAACCTACGAAGGAGTGGTTGATGAATAGGATCAAGACGGTGGCGGCGGTCGGCATCTGCTGCGCAATGGCAATAACCTCATTGGCTGCCTGCGGCTCTTCCTCCTCCGGGGGCAAGAAAACCGTGGAATTCATGACCATGCAGTCAACGGGGACCCCCCAGCTCAAGGCTCTTCAGGGCCTGGGCAAGAAGTTCGAAGAAAAGAATCCGGACATCACCATCAAGATGGTT
The DNA here is from genome assembly GCF_058199535.1 of Bifidobacterium sp. VU/mBH4 (B4). Taxonomy (NCBI): domain Bacteria; kingdom Bacillati; phylum Actinomycetota; class Actinomycetes; order Bifidobacteriales; family Bifidobacteriaceae; genus Bifidobacterium; species Bifidobacterium sp. VU/mBH4 (B4). The sequence goes on from NZ_JBVPQJ010000006.1 coordinate 35,124, forward strand.
CCGGGCACCAACAACAACGAGAACGACATCAAGGTTCGCCTGGCGGGCCACAATCCTCCGGACATCTGGAACACCCACGGCTGGTCGCGCGACCGGTACGGCAACTTCCTGGAGCCGCTGCAGAACAGGCCCTGGGCCAAGCGGCTCAAGCCGATAGGCAACGAGGTATTCAAGACCAAGGACGGCAAGTTCTACGCCCTGCCCGCCGACATCCAGGTGTCGGGCATCATGTACAACCAGACGGTCATGGATGCGGTCGGCATCGACCCCAAGTCCATCGACACCTGGGACGCCTTTGAGCAGGCCTGCACGAAGCTGAAGGCCGCCGGATACACTCCGCTCATCTCCTCCAACAAGGACGCGGGTCCCAACGGCGACATCGCCGACTACATGCTTCCGGGCATGTATGACGAAAGCCAGCTCAAGGATCTTTCCAAGGGCAAGTTCGATACTGCGGTCTACGAGAAGTACACCTCCAGGGTGGCCAAGTGGGCCAAGGACGGCTGGTTCAATGTGGATTACACCTCCGCCTCCCAGGATGACATCTCCAGGCTGATGGCCCAGGACAAGGCCGGCTTCTCCTTCCGCGCCAACGGTAGCTCCCAGCTGATCGAATCCTACAACCCCAACGTCAAGCTGGGCATGATGCCGGTTCCCGCCGAGGTCGGCAAGCCCTACTTCTCCACCGGCGAGGACACCCTGACCTTCGGCGTCTCCAAGACCAGCAAGAACAAGGACGCGGCGCTGAAGTTCATCGACTTCATGGCCGAGCCTGAAAACCTGCAGAAGCTGGTCGACGTGAGCATGAACGATTCGGCCCTGACCGGCGTCAAGTCCGCACTGGGGCAGTTCGAGCCGACCTACAACTACTGGGTGAACGAGAAGAAGACCAAGCTGGTCCCCTTCTTCGACCGCAAGTACCTGCCCAACGGCATGTACAACACCTTGGCCAAGTCGACCGACGGTCTGCTGACCGGTCAGCTGACTGCACAGGCCGCTGCGGATCAGGTCAAGACCTCCTTCAACAGCCTGTATGGCCAGAAGTCTTCCTGATTAGTCGACCAAGAGGAGTCGAGTCATGACAGATAGTCGCTCAGGGGCGATTCCTTCGCAGGACACCCAATCCGGATCACCGTTACATGGGGATGGCAGGGATGCATCCGTTGGCCACGGCAGGGGTCCCTCCCCGCGTCGTCGCCGCTTCAGGGGTGCCTCGATCAATCTCTTCTATCTTCCTGCCGTCATCCTCCTGGTGGTCTTCATCATCTATCCGCTCCTGTCGGGGATCGGGCTTTCCCTGACCAACTGGGACGGGTACAACGACGCCAAGTCCTTCGTGGGGCTGGCCAACTACAAGCAGATGCTGACTGACACCAACTTCAAGCAGGTGGTCATCAACACCTTCATCTACGGCATCGGCAGCACAGTGCTCCAGCAGATCCTGGGCTTGGCTCTGGCGCTGCTGCTGAACGCCAAGATCAAGGGGCGCACCCTGATCAGGGCCATCATCTACCTGCCCGCTCTGGTGGCCCCGGTCATCATGGGCATCATGTACTACTTCGTCTTCCAGTACCAGCAGGGCGCTCTGAACGCCGTCATGACGGCACTGGGTCTGCACAAGGTGGCCTGGTTCAACAATGCGGGATTCTCGGTCTGCATCATCGTGCTGGTGAATTCCATCCAGTTCGTCGGCGTCTCCATGATCATCTACCTGGCCGGTCTGCAGACCATGGACCAGGAGGTCGTCGAGGCCGCCGAGGTCGATGGGGCATCCGGCTGGAAGAAGTTCTGGAACATCACCCTGCCGCTCCTGTCGCCCGCCTTCACGACCAGCGTGGTCCTGAACCTGATCGGAGGACTGAAGCTCTACGACATGGTCAAGGTGCTGACAGGCGGCGGCCCCGGGTATGCCACCAACTCCATCTCGACCTATATCGGCACGATCTACTTCGACAACCAGGCGGCCGGGTATGCCTCGGCCATCGGGGTCTTCCTCTTCGTCCTGATTGCCATCGTGACCTGGCTGGTCAACAAGGGACTGGCCAAGCTGGATTGGGAGGCCTGACATGGCTAGCAAGAACAAGAATGCGATGACCCCTGCCGAGCGGTCATACCAGCGTGGGCGCTGGGCCATCTACCTCTTCCTGGTCATCGTCTGCCTCTGCCAGCTCCTGCCCTTCTACCTGGCGATCACCACCTCGCTCAAGCCCTCGGATGATCTGAGCTCGGCTCTGAGCATGCGCACCCACGACATGGCATGGTCCAACTGGACCGAGGCCGTCAATGAGGGCGGCATCCTCAAATCCGTGCTCAACAGCGTGGTGGTGACCGTGGGGACGACGGCCCTGGTCTGCGTCCTGGGAGCGGCTGCGGCCTACCCCCTGGCTCGGCGCCTGACCCGGTTCAACAAGCTGGTCTCGGCCTTCATCCTCTCCATGATGATGATTCCGCCCCTGAGCATTCTGGTCCCCCTCTATTCCTTCCTGGTGAAGATCGGCGGGGTGAATAACTACTGGGGCATCATCGCGGTGCTGACGGCCACCAACCTGCCTCTGTCGGTCTTCCTCTACACGGCCTTCATCAAGGCCATACCCCCGGCGATCGACGAGGCCGGCGAGCTGGACGGAGCCAACAAGCTCCAGGTCTTCATGCGCCTGGTCCTGCCCATGCTCAAGCCGGTGACGGCGACCGTGGTCATCATGACCGGCTCGACAGTATGGAACGACTACGCCCTGTCCAGCTACATCCTGACCGACCCCTCGGCCCAGACCATCGCCCCGCGCGTGGCCTCCTTCTTCTCGGCCAATACCAACAATCTGGGCGTCGCCGCAGCGGCATCCCTGATTGCGGCAGCCCCCATGGTGGTCGCCTACATGTTCCTGCAAAAGTACTTCATTGCAGGGATGGTGGCCGGAGCAGTCAAGTAGTCTATCAATCAGGAGCCGCCCAACTGCAGTGGGCTGGGCGGCTCACTGGTTCATCAAGCATCGTTGTTTTTGCACATTTGTGCCGTAGTTACTAAAGGATTTTTCATGCTCTTTCCACAGCCGGTCCATTCTGATCAGCCATTCACCTATATGGCCCTGGGGCCCATTACGCCGGGTGCCGATATTCCTGACATCAGGGGGCTCTATGCGGGTCCCGACCTGGATGGCTTGGAACAGACCCCCTCCTGGACCTCGACCCATTCGCCCCTGCTGCTGGAGCATGCACAGAACACCTACCTGCATCCGGGCCTGACCGGGCATCGGATCGCCCAAGGCCCCGAAGGCATCCAGGCCGGGCGTTCCTGGTCGCCCCGTTTCCTGGTGGAAGGCCAGACCGAGCAGACCGCCGACTCGCTGACCATCAAGGCCCGTGACGAGGATGCCCAGCTTGGGTTGGAGACCAGAGTGGAGGCCATGGCCGGCGGCTCCCTGCGGATTCGCCACACCCTGCGCAACCTGGGCGCCGACCCCTTCCTGCTGGAGGGTCTGGAGGTCCGCCTGCCCTTGGACGACCAGCAGACCCAGATTCTGGACTTCGCCGGCAGGCACGAGCGTGAGCGCAGCCCCCAGCGCCACGACCTGGCCGACGGGGCCTGGGTGCGCGAGTTCCGCTGGGGCCGCACCGGCTTCGAGGGGCCCGTGGTCATGGTGGGCACCCCCGGCTTCGACTTCCATCACGGCAGGGTGCTCTGCGTTCAGCCGGCCTGGAGCGGGAACACCGTGCTCCGGGTGGACCGGAACAGCGCCACCCCGGCCGGCGTCAGCGCTGGCGAGCTCCTCCTGCCCGGCGAAGTGGTCCTGGACCAGGGACAGGAGTACAGCACGCCCTGGATCGTGGCCACGGCCTCCGACCATGGCATGGATCCGATCATGAACAGCCTGCACGCCTGGGAGCGCACCCTGCCCGAGCATCCGCGCGAGCAGCCGGTCATCCTGAACGTCTGGGAGGCCATCACCTTCAATCACGACTTCGACACCCTGCGCGACCTGGCCGACCGGGCCGCACGCATCGGGGTGGAGCGGCTCGTTCTGGATGACGGTTGGTTCCACCTGCGCCGGGACGACACGGCTGGTCTGGGCGACTGGTGGGTGGACCCGGCGGTCTGGCCCCAGGGTCTGGAGCCTTTAGTTGATTATGTCCATAAATTGGGGATGCAGTTCGGCCTCTGGTTCGAGCCGGAGATGATCAACCCGGATTCGGACGCCTTCCGCGACCATCCTGAGTGGGTCATGAGGGCATCCTCCAGAAACCCGGAGCTGCAGCGCAACCAGCTGGTCCTGGACCTGACCAACCCCCAGGCCTTCAACCACGTGCTGGAGGCCATGACCAAGGTCCTGGAGTCCTGCCAAATCGACTACGTCAAGTGGGACCACAACCGCGACCTGCTTGAGGCCGGTTCCCAGGCCCACGGCGGCGCGCCGGCCATCCACGAGCAGACCCTGGCCTACTACCGCCTGCTGGACGCCCTCCGCGCTCGCTTCCCCAAGGTGGAGTGGGAATCCTGCGCCTCGGGCGGCGGCCGCATCGACCTGGGTGTGATCGAGAAGATCCGCCGCTTCTGGAACTCCGACATGACCGACGCCCTGAGCAGGCAGCTGATCCAGCGCTGGACCGAGCAGACCGTGGCTCCCGAGTACATCGGCGCCCACATCTCCCAGCCCTCCTCCCAGCAGACCGGCAGAACCTACAGCCTGGATTTCCGGGCGGCCACGGCCGTCTTCGGGTCCATGGGCATCGAGTGGGACATCCGCCAGGCCAGCGAGGAGGACTTGGAGCGACTCAAGGAATGGATCACCTGGTACAAGGCCAATCGGAGCTTCCTCCACTCCGGCCGCGTGGTTCGCCTGGACCTGGCCGACCCCTCGGTCCTGGCCCATGGCGTGGTGGCCCCCGACCGCAGTCGTGCCATCATGGCCCACGTCCAGTTGGATGAATCCCTGCATAATCGTGGTGTTTATCTACGTATTCCCGGCCTGGACCCCAAGGCCCGATATCGGCTGGCCTGGACTGGCCCCGCTAAGCCCAGAGCCTCGCTGGAGCACTTGGATCCGACAGGTCCACTAGGCGACGCCGAGGTCACCGGCACCTATCTGGAGCGCGTGGGCATCCGCATACCCCGCTGCCAGCCCGAGACCATCCGCCTGATCGATTTGGTCCGGGTCTGACCTATCGCCATCTGTTACACCGCAGGGATGAAGGAGCACTGAATCATGAACCCAACCAGCCTCAGCCTGGGAGAGCCGGACTGGATCACGCTGACCACCGATGCCGACAGGGAGACCGCGCCCGCAGGCAGGCCCTTCGGCACAGCCCCCGATGCGAGGGTCAGCCTCAAGGGTGAATCCGCTCTGACGGTCAGCCTGACCGCCGGCTCCACCCCCATCCGGTCCCTGGCCCTGCGCTGGACCAGGCCCATGCCCGCCGACGACCTCTACTTGGGCGATGCCTGGGAGCGTGGCTACGGCCGCATGGGTTTCCAGACCATGCGCGCCAACCGGTTCATGCCCTGGTACTTCCTGGCGGCGGGTCAGGAGCAGGCCGAGGGGTACGGGGTGGCCACCGGCGCCAACGCCTTCTGCTTCTGGCAGGTCGATACGGCCGGCATCACCCTTTTCATGGACCTGCGCAACGGCGGCAGTGGTCTGGTGCTGGACGGGCGGCAGCTTGAAGCGGCCACCATCATCTGCCTGCAGTATCCGCTCCAGGAGCGGGCTGGCGGTCCGGTCTTTGCTGTGGCCAGTGACTTCTGCTCCCGGATCAGCCGCAAGGGCCTTATGCCCCCTGAGCCGGTCTACGGGAGCAACAACTGGTACTACGCCTACGGGGACTCCAGCCGTTCCCGGATTCTTGCCGATGCCGAGTATCTGGCCGACCTGACCCAGGGCAACGCCCACCGTCCCACCATGGTTGTGGACGACGGCTGGCAGGACCACCACCGGCTTGAGGACTACAACGGCGGCCCCTGGCGGCGTGGCAACCAGAAGTTCGGCGACATGGGCGCCCTGGCCGACCAGATCAAGGCCATGGGCATCAAGCCTGGCATCTGGTACCGCCCGCTCCTCAACGAGGACGAGGCCATTGCCGACCGGTTCAGGCTCCCGCACAACGGATGCCTGGACCCCTCGAACCCGCAGGCCCTGGACTACATCCGCCAGGACATCGCCCAGCTGGGGGAGTGGGGCTACCAGCTGGTCAAGCATGATTTCAGCACCTTCGACCTGCTGGGCAGGTGGGGCTTCCAGATGAATCCCTGGCCCAGCCCGGACGGCTGGCACTTCTACGACCGGAGCCTGACCAGCGCCCAGGTGGTCAAACAGCTTTACCGGGCCATCTTCGAGCAGGCCACCGAGGCCGGGATGCTGGTTCAGGGATGCAATGTGGTCGGTCACCTGGGCGTCGGCTTCATGCAGATCAACCGGACCGGCGACGACACCAGCGGCCTGCAGTGGGAACGGACCAGGCAGATCGGGGTCAACACCCTGGCCTTCCGCCTGCCCCAGAACGGGAGCTTCTACGCCACCGACGCCGACTGCGTGGGCATATCCGACTCAATCGACTGGGAGCTCAACCGCCAGTGGATGGATCTCTTGGCGCGGACCGGCACTCCGCTCTTCTTTTCGGCCCGCCCCGGCAGCCTGACCGCCGACCAGGAGGACCAGCTCAGGCAGGCGCTGGCCCTGGCCTCCACTGGTGGCGTCCATGCCATTCCCTCGGACTGGCTGGTCAACGACTGCCCTGAGATCTGGACTGACGACGGCGGCACCCGCCGATACTCCTGGTATCAGTCGGCTGGCCTGGAGTTTTCGGACAAGCCCGAGCGCTACGACGGGTACCTTTCCGCCGTTTAGAAGTAGATGGCGACCGTGCTCGGTTGGGATGGGCACAGCCGCCAGTTCGCCGGATTGCAGTGATGGGAACCCGGCCTTACTCGTGCGAAGTACAGTGGGGAATATCCGATAATGCCATTTACAGAGCCTCCCAAGAACTCTGCCGACTGTCTCCCCAACAGACGGTGCATGTCATCCGTTTCTGCGTCTTTGTACAGTGATACAACCCTATCATCGCGCAATGACTATGACAGCCTGATCCAGTGTCGGCGGAACTTATGATTGACGGGATGAGTAAACAGCGGCCGGGCTGGCTGGGGGCTGTTAAGCCTCCTGGCCGGTCTGGCCGTGTTTCCTCCTCTCCCAAACAGAGGCGGGGGCGTGCATGCCTGCCCTCGGCTTCTGCCTGCAGAAGTGTGGTGGGGGCGCGGGAGGAGGTGTCGGCTCTCTTGGGGTTGAGCCTTGTGTGGCACTCGTCCTCCCTGCTCCCCCTTGATGGGCCGGGGGCGGGGGGATTGATACGCCGCCCGGCCGCTCTTACTCGTGCGAAGCGTGAACCAGTTGGTGTTGTTCCCTCCGGTGGCGGCGTGAGGCCAGGACCCCGCCCATGCTTACAGTCCCGGTGATGAGGGCGAGCAGGATGCCTTCCCCGCCTGCCTTGGGGAGTACGCCTGCTGGCAGGTACGTGTATCGGAGGGAGGTGTCGGGCGTTTGGGGTGCGCCGCCCAGCGTGTAGTCCACGCTGACCGTGACCGTGCCCGGCTGGTGTGCGGGAGTTGTCACGGTGACGCTGCTGCCGTCGCCGCGGGTCAGGCCTGACACGGGGGTCTGGTCGAATCTGACGCCGGTGATCACCAGAGCCAGGTTGAACGACACCGGCACAGGAGCCCTTCTTGTGTTTGTAGTGTTGTCGCCGAGCTGGCCATAGTAGTTGTATCCCCATGCCCAGGCGTTGCCGTCGCTGCCCAGGGCCAGCGAATGATAGTATCCGGCGCTGACCTGTGCGGCTTTGAGCCCTTTGCTCGTGTCGGTGGGGCTGGCGGGGTCGCGCACGCGCGCAGGAACAGACGAAGAGCTGTAGCTGTTGTTGCCGAGCTGGCCATTGCCGTTGTATCCCCATGCCCAGGCGTTGCCGTCGCTGCCCACGGCCAGGGAATGATCCCATCCGGCGCTGACCTGCAGGTAGGTGAAGTCCGCTGGCAGGTCCGGGTAGGTCTTCCGGTCGGGCGTCTTCACCCTGACCGGCGTGTACCGGCTGCTGCCTGTCCCGTCGCCGAGCTGGCCACTGCCGTTGTATCCCCATGCCCAGGCGTTCCCGTCGCTGCCCACGGCCAGCGAAAGATGGTATCCGGCGCTGACCTGTGCGGCTTGCAGTCCTTTGCTCGCGTCCCCGGGGCTGGCGGGGTCGCGCACGCGCTCAGGAACAGGATTCACGTCACCGTACCCGCTGGCGGTGTTGTTGCCGAGGTTGCCATACATGTTGCATCCCCAGGCGTAGGCGTATCCGTCGCTGCCCACGGCCAGGGAATGATCCCATCCGGCGCTGACCTGCAGGTAGGTGAAATCCTTTGGCAGGTCCGGGTACGTTTTCCGGTCGGGCGTCTTCACCCTGACCGGCGTGTACCGGCTGCTGCTTGTCCCGTCGCCGAGCCGGCCATTGCCGTTGCGTCCCCAGGCGTAAACGTTGCCGTCGCTGCCCAGGGCCAGCGAATGATCGCTTCCGGCGCTGACCTGCAGGTAGGTGAAGTCCGCTGGCAGGTCCGGGTACGTGTTGCGGTCGGGCGTCTTCACCCTGACCGGCGCATGCCGGTCGGTGCTTGTCCCGTCGCCGAGCTGGCCATTGCCGTTGCGTCCCCAGGCGTAAACGTTGCCGTCGCTGCCCAGGGCCAGCGAATGAGCGCCTCCGGCGCTGACCTGCAGGTAGGTGAAGTCCGCTGGCAGGTCCGGGTACGTCTTCCGGTCGGGCCTCTTCACCCTGACCGGCGTAGTCTGATAGCTGCTGGTTGTCCCGTTGCCGAGCTGGCCTCGGTTGTTGTATCCCCAGGCGTAGGCGTTCCCGTCGCTGCCCACCGCCAAGGAAAAACCAGAGAAAGAAGTGGTATTGTCGTATACTGATGCGCTGATCTGGCTGAATCGTATGCCCCGGCTGGCGCTGTCGGGCGGGGTGATGGTGGCGGGTTCCCTGCCCAGCTGGCTGCCCTTATCAGGGCTGATGCTCCACCTGCTGTTCCGGCCTGCCGGCGTCCAGTGGGCGGCCAGGGTCAGGTCCTTGCCGACGGGCCTGCTGAAATCATAGGCGACCTGACCGGTGAACCAGCCGTCGAACAGGTAGCCTTCCCGCGCCGGGTCTGGGGAGGGGCGCTTCACCCTCCCGTACGGGTAGGGGACATGCTGGTCTGCTGGTTTCGGGCTTCCGCCGCCCGTGTCGAAGCGGACCGTGAACGCGGATCCTGGCTCCGCAGCCCGTGCCAGCGGCTGGTCGACCGTGTACGCAAGGCTCCTGGCGAAAGGCTGCCCGTCCTGCCTGCCCGTGATAAGGATGACGGCCGGCCCCGGCTTGCGGGCGGGCATGTCCGCCTGCCACGAGTCGTTGTACTTAGTAAATTTGAGCGGCTGGCCGTCCAGGCTGGCTGATTCCAGGATGGGCGCCTGCATGGTGTCGAGCCTGACGGGTTTGCCGGGCTGGCCCTGCCCGTCCAGACTCCACCTGTATAGGCTGCCCTGCCTGCTGATGGCGGCGATCCCGCCGCCATCAGCGGCGGCCCGCACGTACTGCTGGCTCCCGTCGTCCGCGCGCTTGGGGGCTTCGCCGGGCTTCCAGGCCCAGACGTGGCCGTGTTTGTCGATGATCGTGGCCTGATTGTCGCTGCTGTTGATTGTGCCGGTTTGCTCGCCGCCGGGCAGGCTGACGATTGTCGGGCTGCTCTTGCCGTCTGGCAGGTACCGGGCCTGCCCGTCCGCGTCCAGGAGGAGGAACCCCTGGTTGAGGGCCTGGGCCTGGACGATACGGGTTTCCGGCTGCTGCTTGACGCGTGCGGTTTTGCCGGTCTTGCTCATCTCCCAGGTCCAGGCTTGTCCGTCCGCGTCCACGATGAGCGCCTGGCTGGCGGAGGCGACGGCGGTGACGGCCTGCGCTTGCCCGGGCAGGCTGGTTGCGGCCTGCTCCAAGAATTTCGGGTTCTGATTCTGGCTGTCGGCCTTGCTGGCCTGATAGGCGTGGACCTGTCCCTGCCGGTCCACCGCCAGCAGGAGGTCATTGTCCGTGCTGATGCTGGTGAACCCGGCATCCTTGCCGGTGTCGAGGATGGCGGGCGTGGGCTGTCCGCTGTTCCAGGTGTATATCCGCTGGTCGGATCCGAGCGCGGCCTGCGATCGGCTGCCGGCTGCGGCCTGCAGGTAGCGGAACCCGTCGGGGGCCTGGGCGGGGGAGGGCATCTGTTTGGGTGTGCCGTCCTGCGTCCAGGTGTAGATGCGGCCGTCGCCGGCCAGGCCGAGGAACCGGTCTCCAGCGGCGTGGATGCTGGCGAACTGAGGCTCCTGCCTGTCGGGCGGGCTGATGGTCAGCCGGGCGCCGGTGGCGGGCCCGTGGTCCGGGCTCAGCGTCCAGTCCGTGGTTTTCGACCACTGGGCTTTCAGGGTCGTGTCCTGGAGGATGGGGGTCCGGAAGTCGAAGGGCTGGCCGTCAAGCGTCCACCCGTCGAACCGGAAGCCGGGTCGCTGAGGATTCTGCTGCGGGGGATCGGCGAGGGTGCCGGTCTTCACGGTCGCCTGTGTTGGCTTGCTGCCGTCGACCGGGTCGAAACGCACTGTGTGCGAAGCCTGAGCATCCGTGTTCTCTGCTGGTTTGGCCTGGGCGGAGCCTGCGCTGCCGGGTGTTCCCGTCGTCGATGACGGGGTTCCTGGTGTGGGGCTTAATGGTGTGGTTGGTTGTATCGGCGAGGGTGTGGGCAGTGGGGTGTCTGGTGCGCTGCTGGGGAGGGTGCCGGGGGTTTGCTCAGCTACGCGAGGGGTCTGACGACCCCCCCCCCCCGGTGAGGATGGGAGCGTCCGCCTGGGCGGATGCGACGCCCAGGCCTGCCAGCATTCCCAGCAGGATGATCGTCATCGCCAGGATGCGACGCAGACGGGAAACCAGATGCATGAAACCAAAACCCCTTCACCAAACACCAAACGGAATCAATTCCGTTTGCCTACTCAAGTTCTGCCTGCCAGCGCCAACCCTGCATCACATCGCAGGAGCCAATGGCGAAGCCAGCCGTCTTCTCGACATCCCCCGCCTTTCACCCTACCACCCAGTCAGAAAACAACACACGACCACAGCAAAGGCAATTGAATACGGCGAGGCCCTGCCTCCTGCTATCTGCAAGAGAACGGGGCCTCATCCTTAAACCGTCAAGAAGAGATCAGCCGGTGTTCTGCAGGCCGGCGGCGACTCCCGAAACGGTGCAGAGGATCAGGTAGATGAAGTCGGCCTGCTGGCTCTTGCTGAGCTCCTCCTTGTCGTTGCGACGACGCAGGGCCCGCAGCGCGCGCACCTGGGTCACCGACAGGGCGTCCACGTAGGGGGAGCGGATCCGGATGGCCTGGCCCAGCACGTGGCGGTGCTGCAGGGGCCACTCGTCGCCTACGATCTGCAGAACCCACTTGCGGGTCAGCTCCATCTCCGAGAGGACCTTCTGGCTCAGGTCGTCCCGGTCGCCCAGGGAGAGGTACATCTTGGCGATGCGCTCGTCGGTCTTGGCCAGGCTCATCTCGATGTTGTCGATGAAGGTGCTGAAGAGCGGCCATTCCTCGTAGGCCTGACGCAGGGTCTCCAGGTCGCCGAACTTCTCGCAGGCGGTGCCCAGGCCGTACCAGGCGGCCAGGTTGATGCGGGCCTGCGCCCAGGAGAAGACCCAGGGTATGGTCCGCAGATCGTCCAGGGACTTGGCGCCCAGACCGCGCTTGGCCGGCCGGGAGCCGATGGGCAGCAGGCCGATTTCGTTCAGGGGCGTCACGATGGAGAACCAGGGGGCGAAGTCCGGCGTGTGCAGCAGGTCCAGGAAGCGCTCGTGGGCGGCTTGGTCCAGCTTGTCGGCCATGTCCGCGTACTTCTCGGTCATGGTGGTGTTGCGCTCCTCCACGCTGGGCGCGGACTGGAGCAGGGTGGCCGCAGCCACGGACTCGATGTGGCGGATGGCCAGGACCGGGTTGCCGTAGCGGGCGAAGATGACCTCGCCCTGTTCGGTCAGCTTGAACCGGCAGTTGACCGAGCCTACAGGCTGGGCCAGCACGGCCCGGTTGGCGGGGCCGCCGCCACGGCCTACGGCGCCGCCGCGTCCGTGGAAGAGGGTCAGGTCGATGCCATGGCTCTCGGCCCACTTGGCGATGCGCTCCTGGGCGGAGTGCAGGGCCAGGGTCGCCGAGACGGGTCCGGCATCCTTGGAGGAGTCGGAGTAGCCCAGCATGACCTCCATCTTGTTGCCCGTCTCCTTGAGCCGGGCCTGGACCTCGGGGATCTTGATGATCTCCTCCAGCACGTCCACCGAATTCTGCAGGTCCTCCAGCTGTTCGAACAGGGGGATCACGTCGATGACCGGCACGTCCTCGGCATGCTCGAAGGCCAGCCGGTTGAGCTCGTAGACGTCCTTGACGTTCTGCGCCGACTTGGTGAAGGAGATGATGTAGCGGCGGGCGGCCTTCTGGCCGTTGCGCTTCTGGATGGCTCCCAGGGCCCGGAAGGTGTCGAGCACCTCGTGGGTCATGGGCTGCAGCTCGCCGCGCTCGCCGTGCAGGCCGTGCTCGCGGATGTCCTCCAGGGCGCGGGCGTGGACCAGGGAGTGCTGGCGGAACTCCATCTCGACCATGTGGAAGCCGAAGGTCTGGGCCTGCCAGATCAGATCCTGCAGGGGGCCGTAGGCCTGACGGGCCGCGCCCGCCTTGGCCAGGGAGTCCTGGACCACGCGCAGGTCGGCGATGAAGTCGTCGCAGTCGGCATACATGAGGTCGGCGTCACGCTGGATGGTGGCCTGCAGGCGGTCGGCGATGACCAGGACCACGGCCCGGTGCAGCTCGTTGTGCGAGATGGTGGTGGCCCGGTCGGTCAGGCGCTCGCTCATCTCCTTCTGGTGGCTCCACAGGCTCCTCAGGTCGGGGCTGGGCGGCGTGGTGGTCACCTCCATGGTCATGTTGCGGCCCACGGTGGTGGTGGCCTTGACCAGGGCCTTGAGCATGTGGTCGGAGAACTTGCGCGCCACCTTGCGCGAGACCTTGGCGGTCACGTTGGGATTGCCGTCGCGGTCGGAGCCGATCCAGCTGCCCGGGTGGAAGAAGGCGGGGCAGACGGGCTTGACCATGCCGGCCTTCTTGCCCAGCATCCAGTCGTCGAAGCGGCGGTAGACCTTGGGAATGGTCTCGAAGAGCGTGGCGTCGAAGATGTCCAGAATGGTGTTGGCTTCCTCGACGGGCGTCGGCTTCTTGGCTGCGATGGGCGAGGTGCGGAAGAGGGCGTCGATCTCGTTGTGCAGCAGACGCTCGTTCTCCTCCAGCTCGGAACCGCCCAGACCGCGGCGAACGGCCAGCAGGTTGGCGATGCGCCGGATCTTGCCCTCCACGGCCTTGCGCCTCGCCTCGGTGGGGTGGGCGGTGAAGACGGGGTGGAACTCCAGCTTCTCCAGCAGCTCCGAGGCCTTGGCCGGGCCCATCTCCTGAAGGAGCTGGCTGTAGGCGCTGGTCATCTCGTTGATGGGGTCGGTGCCCTTGACTTTGAGGTCCACCTTGCCCTCGCGCTCATGCAGGACCTTCACCCGGTAGTTCTCCTCGCAGAGGTTGGCCAGGTGGAAGTAGGTGGTCAGGGCGCGGGCCAGCAGCTGGGAATCCTTGACTGAGGTGTCGTCGATCAGGGCCACGGCCTTGGACAGGCCGTCCTCGTCGGGCACGGGGTCCGAGGGGTGGCGGTTGAAGTGCTCGGCGCTGGCCGTCATCACGTCCTCGCGCAGGGAGTCGAACCGCTTGAGCAGCTGTTGATCGAATTCCCCCAACACATCCCTGAGCAGCCGCAGGCACAAGGCCATGTCCTCATCCAACGATTGAGGCAGCTTGCGTTCCTCCGGCCCCTTGGTCCCGGTGCCGGATGTGACCAGGGTCGCATCGGCAGCCGTGATTTGCTGATTACTGTCTGTCATCAGTCCTCCTTGTCGAATCGCAGGTTGCCCGGTCTTCGACCATTCCACGGCTCCTCCGCGGTTATTGGTGGTCGGCGTTGCAGGCCCACAGCCTTCGGTTCGATGGCTCGCGGCCCATTCTAGGACGCTTTCAGGTCGAATACGTTTCATGGTCCCGTGCGGCGGTGCAAGGGCACGTGACCCGGGTGGAGTATGAATGTGGGTGTGAAATTCAAGAGCAGGAGTTCCAAGGACGGCTATCGCGGCAGGACCGCAGCCGAGGTCAGACGGGTAAGCAAGTACCACACCCACTCCATTCCGCTGGACATGGAGGACATTGAACGCGATTACGACAAGCCCATCGTCGAGGCCTGCATCGCGGCCAAGACCAGCCTGATTGTGCGGGTGGGCATGCTGGAGCTGGGGGCCGGCACGGGAAGCTTCCGCGTGCGCGAGATGATGCACAGGATTGCCTACCCCATGGGCGTGCATGTGCGGGCCGACGTGAACCTGACCGACATCGAGGCCACCTGCACGGATGGCGTGTCTCGGATCACCGAGGTGGTGGACCTGCCCACCACCGGCGTCAACACTGAGCGGATCTGGCTGCTGGAACACTTCGCGGACTGGCTCAGCGTCAAGTGCGGGCAGGCGGGGACCTACCACACCATGACGGTGGTCTCCCGGGAGCTGGTGGACAACCTGGACGAGCCGAACGTCTATGCGGCGGCCCGCAAGGCGGTCAAGGAGGTGCTGGCCCAGGACCAGGATGCGGCCAAGGCGCTCAAGGACGCAGTGGCCACCGCCGTGCACAACGAGGACGAGATCAGCCAGAACCGGATCGATGCAGCGGCCATAGACACCAGGACGGCCGCCGGTCTGGGCACCGTAGGCTCCACGCCTCGGCCGCAGGATTCCAAGGATTCCAAGGCTGCGTCCGGACAATCTGCGTCAACTCAAGGCGAAGCACATGAGAAGGCCAGGTCTTCCGAGGGCGCCGCGTCCCCCGAACAGTCAGTGTCTCCCGACAGGTCTGCGTCTTTCAAAGAGGCCACAGACTCCAAAGAGCCTGCCTCCCCTGACGAGTCCGCATCCTCGCAGACGCGGGCAACGGGTGGCATCACTGTCCGGCAGGCGCACGAACGCCTGGACCTGATCGAGCGACGCAAGCCCCTCTACTCGCCCCTCTTCTCAGGCTTCGCCTCGGCCGTGGCCTGCGCAGCCTTCGTCTTCCTGCTGGGCGGCGGCCCCTATGACATGGCCGGAGCCTTCGTCGGCGCTGGCATAGGCCAGTGGGTGCGCCGTCAGATGCTGGGCAGGCGGATCAACCAGTTCTTCGCCACCGGGGTGGCGGTCATCATCGCCGCCCTGGCCTGCGTCGGCACGCTGAGACTGGTGGGCATCTTCGACCCGGTGGCCCTCAGGCACGACACGGCTTACATCGGCGCCATCCTCTTCGTCATTCCCGGCTTCCCCCTGGTCACCGGCGGCCTGGACATCGCCAAGCTGGACTTCCCCTCGGGGGTGCAGCGCATCACCTACGCCTTCTCGATCATCCTGGTGGCCACGCTGGGCGGATGGGCCGTGGCGCGGATGGTCATGCTCAACCCCCAGGGCTTTGAACCCATGAACCTGAGCCCCTGGCTGATGGCCGGCCTGCGTTTGATTGCGGCCTTCTGCGGGGTCTGGGGCTTCTCGGTCCTCTTCAATTCACCCCAGCGCATGGCCCTGGTGGCCGCCGTCATCGGCGCTCTGACCGACACCATGCGTCTGGAGATGCAGGACCTGCTTCATGTCCCTCCGGAGATGGCCGCCTTTCTGGGCGCTTTCCTGGCCGGCATGCTGGCCACGGTCTGGCGCTCCTCGGTCCGTCACGGCCTGCTGCCGCCCCACCTGGGCTACCCACGAATCAGCCTGACCGTGCCCTCCATCGTCATCATGGTGCCCGGCCTGTATATGTACCGGGCCATGTTCTACCTGGGGCAGTTCAATACGCTCAACGCACTGGACTGGGCCTTCCGGGCCTTCATGGTCATCATCTGCCTGCCCATCGGCCTGGTCACGGCCCGGGTGCTGACCGACCGCTCCTGGCGGTACGACGTCTAGTAGCGCATGCCCATGGCCGAGCGGACCTGATCAAGGGTCTCCTCGGCTATCTGGTTGGCGCGCTTGTTGCCCTCGACCAGGATGTCGCGCACGGCGTCCATGTCCTTGGCCAGCTCGGCCCGACGCTCGCGGTGGGGCGCCAGGAACTCGTTGACCGACTTGGTCACGTAGGCCTTGAGGGCGCCCGAGCCGGCATCGCCGATCTCCTCAGCGATGTCCTCGGGCTTCCGGTCGGTCACCAGGCCGGCTGTGGTCAGCAGGGCGGAGACCTGGGGGCGGTTGACAGGGTCGAAGGTGATCCTGCGCTCGGAGTCGGTGGGCGACTTGCGGATCAGTTTGGCGGTCTCCTCGGCGGTGGCTCCCAGCATGATGGAGTTGCCGTAGGACTTGCTCATCTTGCGTCCGTCCAGACCCGGAATCTCAGGGGTGTCGGACAGGATGGCATCAGGCTCCGGGAAGACCGGGGCCTGGCCGGGGTAACGCTCGTCGAAGCGGCGGGCGATGGTCCGGGTCAGCTCCACATGCGGCAGGTTGTCCTTGCCGATGGGCACGACGTTGGCCTTGCAGAAGAGTATGTCGCAGGCCTGGTGGACCGGGTAGGTCAGCAGCAGGCCGGTCAGGGCGTGTCCGCTGGCCTCCATCTCGGCCTTGACGGTGGGGTTGCGGTGAAGCTCGGCCTCGGTCACCAGGGAGAGGAAGGGCAGCAGCAGCTGGTTCTCCGCCGGGGTGGACGAATGGGTGAAGATCATGGTCTTCCTGGGGTCGATGCCCGCAGCCAGATAGTCCAGCACCAGGTTGAGCACGTTGTCGCGTATGTGCTCGGTGGTGTCCCGGTCGGTGATGACCTGGTAGTCGGCGATGACGATGTTGGTGTGCACGCCGCGATTCTGCATCTGGACGCGCTCGCGGATGGAGCCGAAGTAATGGCCCAGGTGGAGCCTGCCGGTCGGGCGGTCGCCGGTCAGCATGGTGTAGCGGCTGGGATTCTTGTCCAGCTCGGTCAGTACCTGGTCGGACCGGTGCTTGGCGGCTCTGAAGCTGTCGCTGATCTCGTTGCCTGCCGCTGTGACTTCTCCCTGCATGGTCCCACCCTTGCCGTCGTGCCGAATGTCGTTCTGGGAATTGCTTTTATGGTAAAAGTCCGAGCCGACAAGATGCTCAGGTGGTACTCTCATAAATGATGCAAATTCACATTCAAGTTGCCTAAGTGCACGTTACCTGGCGAAGGGGGTCGGATGGGCCGCGGACGTCAGAAGGCTAAGCAGACGAAAATAGCCCGGAAGCTCAAATATCTGACAACGGACACGGATTACGACGAGCTGGCCAAAGAGCTCAGCAGCAAGGAACCCGGAACCAGGGGCAAGGATCCCTTCAAAATGGTTGAAGAGGAGTACTCCAAACCGGATTCGCGCAAATCGGGGGGCCAGGACCCCGAGGATTCCACGGACGATGATCTGGACGATTACGCCCGGTGGGCCGCCGAGGCTGCTGCCAAGGCCACCTCTGGCGAGATGCCGGCCACGCCCAAGCCCCACAAGCGCATACCTATTCCCGTGCCAAGCGCGCTCAAACACCACAAGGACAAGAAGACCGCAGCCAAGGGGTCCGCGAGCAAGTAGCCGGCCTCATACCAGCGGCAGCAGCTCGTGCAGATCGTCTCGCTCGCCCACGGCGCTGATATGCCCGGCGGCGGCTTCTTCGCTCCAGCTGGTGACGCCGGCGGCCAGCCGCAGCCAGACATCCGGGTCCAGTTCGATGACGTCGGGCGGGGTCAGGTTATGCGGGTCGGATGCCGGCCCGTCCAGAATCTTGACGGCCCCCCAAGGCGCCACCCTGACCTCTACGCCGGGGCCGGGGGCCTTGATCTCCAGCATGTGCAGGGAATAGCGGACAGCCATGGCCTTGCTGCGCCTGTCTGTTTGCGGGGCCACTGTCAGCCGGTCGCCCTCCGGGCCCAGATTATTCGCGGCCTCCTTGGCTGCATCGCGCCAGGCCAGAAAATCCCGGCGGCCTTCTTCCATGTCTGCTTCCCGTATGGCACTCATGGCTCCATTGTGACGCGCCGCCCCAACAGGCGTGTCCCAGCAGGCTGCAGCCGGGCCGAATTCAGGCATGAAAAAAAGGAACCCGTTGCCCTCACGTCTTTGACGCTGGGTCGGATTCCTTCCCGACCGGAACGGTCAGGCCTGTGCGCCCGCTTGCAGAGGGGTCTCGGGGTCCTCGGACCCCTTGTCCTCCTCATCCTTGGCCAGGCCCAGGTCGACTGGCGATGAGCTGTTCTCCCACGGCTCCTCCCAGGGATCGTAATCCGGGTTCTGCTGCTTGTATACGAACAGAGCGACAACGCCGGCCAGCAGCGTGCCGAAGAGCAGTGCAAAGAACTTCCAGCCGTTTGAAGATGAATTCTCCATGTTTGGCTCCTTTCGACGACTTTCGTCGGTCCTGCCCACTTCGACCGACCTAGTCAACATCCTAGTAGAAAGCGGCGAACTGTGGGGCGCATCGGTGCCATTGCGGCACGGAAACCGCACACCCCGGGCCGGATGGTCAGGTAAGGTAAGGTTCATGGTCAATGGCATGGGCACCGGTTTCGCAGGCGGAGGGAACGGTCGGGGGCCGCTGGGCTGGATCCGGCGGCACTGGGGTGACCATGCTCCGGTGGTGACCATAGCCATCACCCTGATCTGCATAGTGGCCTGGGTCATCCAGATGGCCCTGTACCTGCTGGCTCCGCTTCGCTACCAGAGGCTTTTGCTGGGCTACTGGGCCTTCGTGCCGATTACGGCCATTCATGAGCCCTGGATGTTCGTGACCAACATATTTCTGCACGCCACCAATGTCTCGCACATACTCTTCAACATGATCACCCTCTGGGTTGTGGGGCCGGTGCTGGAAAATCTGATAGGGCATGGGCGTTTTCTGGCCCTCTATCTGATCAGCGGGCTGGGCGGAGACCTGGGGCTGATGGTTTATGCGGTCCTGGCGCCCAATGGATGGGGCACGTCGGCCATCGGGGCCTCGGGCGCGCTCTTCGGGCTCTTCGCCGCCATCCTGGTGGTCTACCGCCGTCTGGGGATCGACATCGTTTCCATGGTGGTCTGGATGGCCATCAACTTCTGCATGCCCCTGTTTGTGCCCGGCATCGCCTGGCAGGACCATGTGGGCGGATTCATAGTCGGCGGCCTCTTCATGCTGGCCCTGCTGCACATGGGCCGGCCTGGCTCGCGGGTGCATGGCCTGCTCTCCTGGCTGCTGCCCACGCTGATCTTCCTGGCGGCCCTGGTCCTGCTGGCTCTGGGCTGCAACATGGCCAACCCCATGCGCTGAAAATCAGCATCTGACTGCCGACTATCTCGTCTCCGCTTTGGGCCTCGTTATCGGTAAATGACATGGATGTCATCTATCCACATTTGTTGACAATCGTGTGGATAACCTGGGAATAAGTATCCAGAACTGGTGCATATATACCGGTAAAAAGTGGATAAGTGAAGGAAGAACCCAGTCAGCAGAAGGGTTGTGGACGAGTGTCCTAGGAAGTCCACGATGAATTCGGGCGATTGTGGATAACTGTGGCTTGAGTCTGACAACAGTGGATGAAATAGGTGGAGCTGGAGGCTTGAATCCACACATGCCTGACGCTCAGGTGTGGATGGGTATAGGCGGGTACACAAAGAACCCCACAGCCGTGTCTGGACGGTTGCGGGGTTCCTGAA
Source organism: Bifidobacterium sp. VU/mBH4 (B4) (assembly GCF_058199535.1). Lineage (NCBI taxonomy): Bacteria > Bacillati > Actinomycetota > Actinomycetes > Bifidobacteriales > Bifidobacteriaceae > Bifidobacterium > Bifidobacterium sp. VU/mBH4 (B4). Next base: position 54,900 of record NZ_JBVPQJ010000006.1, read on the forward strand.
GAACACTGTGGCTGGATCAGTGCCACCACATGGTCATGAGGAAGCCGACCAGCAGAATGCCGAAGCCCACGGCCAGGTTCCAGTTGCCGATGCCGGGGATGGGGAAGACATTGCCCCGGGTGGAGGCGATGTAGTAGACCACGATCCAGATCAGGCCCACCACCATCAGCGTGACGAAGAGAGGCACGAACCAACGTGGATTGGCCTTGGTGCTCTTGATGGTGTCCTCCACGCGGCGGGTGTTCTCCTCCTGACGCTGCACGATGCGGCGCATCTGCGGGGTCATGTGCTTTTTGTCAACGTTCTGGTTGAGCACAGCCTCCACCTTGTCCATGGACAGGCCGTACTCCTCGTCCTCGGCGTCCTCGCCAGTGTCAGCGGTCTTGGCCTCGTCCACCGCCTGGTCCTCGTCATCATGGAGTTGATGCTCTGCCATGAGGTTATTCTCCTTCAGTAGATCTACTAAGCCATAGTAGCGGTTAGACTCGAACGTAATACTATCGCAGATGAGGATGAGGGTATGCCTATGACCAGACGGACGGGACGGCACGGTGCGCGCAGGTCCCTGGTCGGCACAGTGTCCGTGGCTGTGGTGCTGGCCTTGGTCGGGTACATGCTGACCACCAATATCCGTGTCAACAGGACGGTTACGGTCACCTCGGACACGGCCGGGCTGGTGGAGGAGCGCCAGAACAAGGCTGCCGAGCTGCGCAAGGACATCAATGACATGAGCTCGCAGATCAACGCGCTGAAGACCCTTACCGACGACAAGGGCAGCTCGGACCAGTCGCGTGAGGACCCTGGCTCGGGCACGGTGCTCAAGGCCGTCCAGGGGCCGGGGCTGACGGTGACCCTCAACGATTCCCCGCTCTGGCAGCAGAAGGTGGGGTCCGACGGGTCGACGGCCAACATCAATGATTACGTCATCCACCAGCAGGATGTGGAGAGCGTGGTCAATGCGCTTTGGGCCGGGGGAGCCGAGTCCATGCGGATCCAGGATCAGCGGGTGCTGCCCACCACGGCCGTGCGATGCGTGGGCAATGTGCTGCTGCTGCACGGCCGAAAGTACTCGCCGCCATATAAGATTTCAGCCATAGGACCAGTCGATCGGATGACCAAGTCCCTGAATGCTTCGCCATCCATCCGCGTTTACAAGGAGTATGTGAATACGGTGGGTCTGGGTTGGAATGTCGAATCTTCGGACAATCTGAGATTCCCTGAGACGACGGCTGTCCTGCAGCCACTCCAGTACGCATCGCTAGATGAGAAGGCACGGTAAATGACGACAGAGGACGCGGAGAACGACAAGACGTCGGCCGACAAGCCGGCGGCCGATAAGCCGGCGGATAAGCGACGAACCTGGCTGGTGGGCATTGCAGAAATCGTAGGGGAATTGCTGATTACCCTGGCCGTCATCTGCGCCCTCTACGTGGTCTGGCAGCTCTGGTGGACCGGCGTGCAGTCCGAGCATCAGCAGTTGCAGGCACGCGCCTCGACCTCCTGGAGCAACCCAGGATCGGGCGACTCCCGCAAGGTGGCCAAGCCGCAGAAAGGGGCGCCGCCGGTGCAGCCCAAGCAGGCCTCCGAGGGTGAACTGATGGCCCAGGCCTACATTCCTCGGTTTGGGCAGCATTGGGAGCGCAACGTGGTTCAGGGCACGTCACCCCGAGAGTTGGCCTACGCGGGGCTGGGGCACTACCCCAATACGCAGATGCCGGGCGAGATGGGCAACGTGGCCATAGCCGGACACCGTGCCGGCTATGGTGAGCCGCTGGGCCATGTGGACGAGCTGCGAGTGGGCGACGCCATCGTTCTGCGCACCAAGGATTACTGGTACGTCTACCACTACACCCGCTACAAGATCGTCTCGCCTGAAGAGGTGAGCGTCATCGCCCCCAACCCTTATTCACCCAGCGACGCTCCTGATCGGCGCATGATCACGCTGACCACCTGCGAGCCCAAGTACACCACGGCCACCCATCGGTGGATCAGCTGGGGCGAATTCGGCTACTGGGCCAAGGTGTCCGACGGCGTGCCCAAGGAACTGCTGGGCGACCGGGGCAGCAACGTGGCCTTCGCCGACGACAAGGGTTCGATCATGGCCAGGCTGGGCTCTCTGCAGCCGGTCTTCCTGGTTTTGGCAGCAGCCTATCTGATCATCTACCTGGCGGCACTGGCTGCCTGGCGTTACCCCTTGCTGAAGCAGATTCGCAAGGGCGAGAAGCCCCAGCCCATGATCAGCCTCTACGGCTGGCTGTTGCGGCACCAGTCCGGCATAGCCCCGATTCGATGGCTTCTGCTGATTCTGCTTCTGCTGGCTCTGGTCTGTGCCCTGATGGAATGGGGCTTCCCATGGCTGGCCAGCAACGTGCCCATGCTCAGACAGATGTCCAACTACTCCACCTTCTGATCTAGACGGCATAGCAAGAGCGGCGGGGCCGCAGGATCCAATGTGATCCTGCGGCCCCGCCGCTTATTGGTGCCATGTCTTGCCGACTGCCGGCAGTGATTGCCCTGGTTTATCTAAGACACCACGGTGGCCATGGTCTGAAAGGCGCCGCTATATTCACCCCGTACTCATGCTGCCCGGCCTTATATGACCCAACATATGGCCCCGGCGGCAGGACGGTGCCCGCCGGGGCCATATCAGGTCAGTTGGCGGAGCTGATGGTGGTCACCGTGATGGGTGTGTTGTCGTCCACCCTGCTTCCCGCCGCTGGGTTTACAGCGGTCACCTTGTCCGTGTCCTTGCCGATGGAGGTGATCCTGTCGGCGCTGACACCGCTGTTGGTCAGCTTCTGCCGGTAGCTGCCCAAGGTCTCGCCCTGGGAGAAGGGCGGGATGCGGATGGCTGTGGTCAGGGTGATGGTGTCCTTGGACTTGTCGAAGGAGGCGCCTGCGGCAGGATCCTGGCCGGTGACCTCGGCGTTGTCGTTGTCAGGGCCGTTGACCGTGATCTTGACCCCCTGGCCCAGGGTGCGCTTGGCTTCGCCCAGGGTCATACCGATGTAGTTGCCCAACTGCATGCCGTTGCTGACGGTGACCGTGATCATGGCTCCCTGCTGGACGGAGGACCCGGCAGCCGGATCGGTGCTGATGACCATATCCTTGGCCACGGTGTTGGAGGCCTGCTCGCGGATGGTGATGTTGAAGTGCAGACTCTGCAGGGTCTTGGTTGCGTCGTCCTTGCTCTTGCCAGACAGATCAGGCACCTTGGTCATGCCCGAGGAGATGTAGATCAGGATGCTGGTTCCCTTGGCCACGCTCTGGCCTGCGGCGGGATCCGTGCGGGTCACATGGTCCTTGGGCACGTCCTGGCTGTCTTCCACCGAGGCTGCTGGGGAGACCTTGAATCCGGCCTTCTCCAGGGTTCTGCGGGCCTCCTGCTGGTTCATGCCCTTGACGTCGGGAATGGCTGTGTCCTTGGGCCCGGAGGAGAACCAGACGGTCACTGTGGAGCCTCTGGGAGCCATGCTTCCGCCCTTGGGGCTTTGCTTGGTGAAGGTCCCCTTGGGCTCGGCCGAGTCGTGGTCCTCCTTCTCCTGGTAGTGGAAGCCTGCGGCGGTGACCTTCTCGCGGGCGAGGATCCGTGACATCTGCGCGTTGATGGTAGGCACCTCGGCCATCTGATGATGGTTCCGGTTCACGACCGTCCAGAGTCCCAGCCCGGCGGCTACCAGAAGCAGGGCTCCCAGGACGGCGCCGATGATGATCTTCTTGCGCTTTTTGGCCTTCTGCTGGGCCGTCTTGGCGGCTGTGCGCTCAGCTGTGGCTACGCCGGTGGCAGCAGGGTTGAGTGAATCCTGGACGGGGTTGAAGGCCTGGGTGGCGGCCGTCTCCTCTTCGGTCAGCGGCATGGTGGCCGTTTCGGTCCCCTGCTCGGCATCCTTGCGGGCCTTGACGTTGGCCAGGTCGGTCAGCGGGTTGAAGGCGGCAGCCACCGGGGTCCCGCCGTTCATGAAGGCCAGGATGTCGCTCTTGAAGGCGGAGGCCGTGGCATACCGGTTCTGCCGGTCCTTGGCCATGGCCTTGGCGCAGATGGAGTCCCACATCTTCGGCAGGCCGGGCACGATGCTGCTGGGCGGGGTGGCCACCTCGGTGACGTGCTGGTAGGCGATGGCCACGGCCGAATCCCCGTTGAAGGGCGGCCGTCCGGTCAGCATCTCGTAGAGGACGCAGCCGGCCGAGTAGAGGTCGGAGCGCATGTCCACGCTCTCGCCGCGGGCCTGCTCGGGGCTCAGGTACTGGGCCGTGCCCACCACGCCCTGGGACTGGGTCATCGTGGCGGCCGAATCGTCCATGGCCCGGGCGATGCCGAAGTCCATGACCTTGACGATGCCCTGCTCCGAGATCATGATGTTGCCGGGCTTGATGTCCCGGTGGATGACCCCCATGTGGTGGGAGTAGTCCAGGGCGCTCAGCATGCCCAGCATGACCTGCTCGCTGTCGCGCTGGCTCAGGGCGCCGTTCTCCTTGAGGATGGACCGCAGGGTCTGGCCCTTGACGTACTCCATGACCAGGTAGGGCACCCGCTCATGGTTGCCCTGGTCGTCGGTCAGTATCTCCTCGCCCGAGTCGTAGATGGAGACGATGTTGGGGTTGTTGAGCAGGGCGACCGAGTGGGCCTCCCGCCGGAACCGCGAGAGGAAGACTTCGTCGTTGGCCAGATCGGACCGCATGATCTTGACCGCGACGGTCCTTCCCAAACGTGTGTCCACAGCCTTGTGGACCTCGGCCATGCCACCGCGTCCGATCAGCTGTCCCAGACGGTATCGTCCGTCCGCTAGGGACGGCGGCAGTGTGATGCTCATAGGGTATCCCCTCCGTTCGTCGCTTCAAGGCCGCGCTGTGCGCTTCCTTCTCCATAGTGCCCCCAGAAGGGCCTGAAGATGTCTTTTACCGCGTGCGGCCTGCTCATGATCCGCCTAGGCATGGGCGCGCGCGGGTCGATGACTTCGGTCTCGCCCACCTGCTGGTCCAGCAGCCGTTGTTCGATCCTGGCCAGTGTGTGCGAGACCACCAGTGCATTCGCCGGGCGGTCCCGCGGGTCCTTGGCCAGCATGGACATGACGAAGTTCATGAGTTGGTTGTCTACCGAGTCGGGCAGCGGCGGCACAGGGTCGTTGACGTGTGCTGCGGCGATGTCCACCGGGGTGGCGCCGGTGAAGGGTCGGTGCCCGCAGAGCCCCTCGTAGGCCACCACGCCCAGGGAGTAGATGTCTGACTGGGGCGTGGCCTGGAGGCCCTGGGCCTGCTCGGGCGAGATGTACTGGGCCGTGCCCACCACCATGCCATCCTGGGTGATCTGCCCCTGGTTGGTGGAGTAGGAGACCCCGAAGTCGGTGATCTTGACCTCGCCGGTGTCGGAGACCATGATGTTGGCCGGCTTGACGTCCCGGTGGATGACACCGTGGGAGTGGGCCACGTAGAGCCCCCGGGCCGTCTGGATCAGGATGGGCAGCAGCTCGATGGGGTCTAGGGCGCCCCGGTCCCGGTAGATGTCGGCCAGGGATTGGCTGGGCACGTATTCCATGATCAGGAACCCGATGCCGTCGTGTTCGTAGTACTCGAAGAGAGCGGCGATGTTGGGGTGGGCCAGGTTGGCGGAATTGTGCGCCTCGGCCCGTAGCCTCAGCAGCTTGGACTCCTCGTTGGTCAGGTCCTCGCGCAGGGCCTTGATGGCTACCACGCGGCCCAGTTCGATGTCATAGCCCTTCCAGACCTCGCCCATGCCCCCTTGGGCCAGGCGGCGGTCCAGACGGTACCGTCGATGGATGAGCTGTCCCTGTACCAGTTTCACTTGGCAGCCTCCTGCATGACGCGTTTCATGATCGGCCCGGCGATCTCCATGCCATAGGAGGAGATGCCATGCACCACGACGGCAACAGCCACCTTGGGGTTATCGGCCGGGGCGAATCCTACCATCCACCCGTCATTTGCCGCATTGCCCGCGCCGATCTGGGCCGTGCCGGACTTGGCCGCCACCTGCATGCCGGGGATGGCCAGCTCCGGGTAGCTCTTGGTGGTCACCGCATCCATCATGGTGGTCAGCGCCTTGGCGGTGTCCGTGGAGAAGGCCTGCGAGTAGACCGAGGGCGTGGTTTCGCTGATGACGCTCAGATCGCTGGAGCGCACCCGGTCAACCAGGGTCGGCTGCATGAGCTTGCCGCCGTTGGCCACGGCGGCGACCGTCATGGCCGCCTGCATGGGGGTGGACAGGGTGTCCCCCTGGCCGATGGAGGCCAGGGCGAGCCGGTCCTGGGACTGGTCCTCGGGGAACTTGGAGGCCACAGCCTTCATGGGCCGGCCTGTGGAGTTGGTTCCGTCCAGGGTGATGGTGGAGCCGTAGCCGAACTTGCGGGCCTGCTCGGCCAAGGCCTTGCCGCCCAGGCTGACCCCCAGCTGGGCGAAGGCGGTGTTGGAGGAGTAGGCCAGGGCGTTCTCCATGCTGATCCTGCCGTTGACCCCGTTGCCCGTGGCTGTGGCGTTGGTCAGGTTGTAGTTGGTGCCGGGCAGGGTGTATGAGGCTCCTGCCGGCAGCTGGCTGTCGGGGTGGTACTGACCGGACTCCAGGGCGGCGGCGGCCACGACCACCTTGAAGGTGGACCCGGGCGGATACAGCTGCGAGGTGGCCCGGTTGAGCATGGGGTTGTCTGAGCGGGAGGCCAGCTTCTGGTAGGCCTGGGAGGCATCGCCGCTGTCGTGGGCGGTCAGGTCGCCGGGGTTGTAGCTCGGCGTGCTGACCATGGCCAGGATGCGGCCGGTGGAGGGCTCGATGGCCACCACCGATCCGGACAGGTTGCCCAGCATGTCATAGGCCGCTTCCTGCATGCCGGGATTGATGGAGGTCTCGATGGATGCGCCCTTGTTCTGGGTGCCGGTGAAGAGGGACTTGAGCCGGTCCATCCACAGGCTGTCCGACTGGCCGCTCAGCAGACGGTCGCGCGAGGCCTCGATTCCCCGGTCGGCCGGGCTGGTGATGGAGTAGTAGCCGGTGATGGGCGAGTAGATGCCCCCCTTGTTGTAGTGCCGCTGGTACTGGAAGGAGTCGTTGATGGGGTCGGACTGGGCAATGACGGCGCCGTCCGAGGTCAGGATGGCCCCCCTGGGTGCCGCATACTCGTGGTAGAGGGCGCGCAGATTTCGCGGATCCGAGTTCAGGCTCCCGGCCCGGATCACCATGATGATGGAGCTGGAAAGCCCCAGGATGACGAAGAGGACGATGACGGCGTTGAAGAGTTGACGCAGGGCCTTGTTCACTGTCCACCTCCTCGCACCTGGCGGGCGGGAATGCGTCCGGTGGCTGGCAGGTCGGTCTCCTCGTCCTGGTTCGAATCGTTTTGGTCCGAGTCGTCCTGTCCGCTGCGCTTGCTGGTCTCCTGCTGGCGCAGGACGGCCAGGGCCTCGTACTTGAAGGTGTCTGAGCTGACCTCGGGCGCCGGCTTGTTGGCCGCGTTGGAGATGATGATCAGCAGGACGGCCAGGATGCAGTTGGCTACCAGGCTTGAGCCGCCCGCCGCCATGTAGGGCATGGTCAGGCCGGTCAGGGGGATCACCAGGGTGATGCCGCCCACCACGGTGAAGACCTGGAAGGCCATGGTGAAGACCAGGCCGGAGGCCAGGAGCTTGCCGAAGCCGTCCTTGATCTTCATGGCCGTGATCATGCCCGAGGCCACGATGACCAGGTAGAGGGCCAGGACCACCAGCAGGCCGCTCAGCCCCAGCTCCTCGCCGACCGAGGTGTAGATGAAGTCGGAGTTGGCCAGGGGGGTGATCCAGGGGCGTCCCTGGCCCAGGCCGGTGCCGGTCAGCCCGCCGGCGGCCAGGCCGAAGATGCCGCGCACCAGCTGGCCGGACCCGCCGAAGGCCTTGCTGAACTCAGCGTCGCTGAAGGGGTGCAGCCAGGCGTCCACGCGGGCGCCCACATGGGCGAAGATCATGGATGCGGCCACGGCCCCGATGACGAAGAAGACCGAGCCGATGGCGATCCAGCTGGTGCGGCCGGTGGCCACATAGAGCATGGAGACGAACATGGCGAAGTACATCAGCGAGGTGCCCAGGTCATGCTGGATGACCAGGACGGCCAGCGAAATAAGCCAGACGATGATGATGGGGCCCAGATCCTTGATTCGGGGCATCCGCATGCCCAGCACCTTCTTGCCGCCCACGGCCAGCTGGTCTCGGTGGTCGAACAGGTAGGCGGCGAAGAAGAAGGCCAGGAAGAGCTTGGCGAATTCGCCGGGCTGCAGGGTATGCGACCCTACGCCGATCCAGATGCGGGCGCCGCCGATCTCGCGGCCGATGCCGGGAAGCATGGGCGACAGGAGCAGGACCAGGCCCACTACCATGCTCACATAGGAGAAGCGTCGCAGCAGCCTGTAGTCCCGCAGCAGCACCACCAGCAGTCCGCACAGGACCAGGGCCAGACACAGCCAGATCAGCTGAGTGAAGCCCACTCGTGTGGGTTGGCCGATCCGGGCGTTGCGCAGATCTATGCGAGTGATCAGGGTGATGCCCAGCGAGCTCAGAATGACGATGCTGGGCAGGATGGCCTGGCTGCCATAAGGCTGGAAAATCTCCAAGAGGACCCAGAGGGCGATGAAGAGGGCAGCGGTGACTGCCAGCAGGGCAGCGTAGTCTCCAGGGAAGCGGCCCGCCGAACGGGCGAACATCTGGAAGAAGCCGATGAACCCCACCAGCAGGGAGAAGAGCAGAAGGCCTATGCGGCGCAGACGGATGGCGATCATGACGAGTGCCGCCCGTCCTGGCTGGTTTTCGACGGGGAGGGTGAGGCGGAGGGGGAAGCAGCAGTCTTGGCGTGTTCGCGCTTGAGGTCACGGGCCTCCTTGCGGATCAGATTGGCGTGCTCCTGGGCGTCATCCATGCTGGAGACGGTGATGCCCTCTTCCAACTGGTCGCGCCAGGACTGGGGCAGCCCCTTGACGGCGATGTCCGTGGTCTGCACCGGGTGGGACAGCGAGAGGGCGAAGGCCTTGGTGGGCACACCCTGGTAGATGACCACACGGCCCTGATCCGTGCCCAGGTAGTACTGTTCCTGGCTCCAGCGATAGGCGGCCGCCGTGCCTCCGGCCAGGGCCAGGACCACCAGGGTGATGATGCCGGCCAGGATCAGCCGAATTCTCCGGTGCCGGGAGCGCTGGCGCTTGCGCTGCTCCAGGTGCTCCTTGTGGATGGCGTCAGCCACGTCGGGGTCGTAGGGGTCGGCTGAAGCCGAACCGTCCTTCTTGCGGACGACGGGGATCTCGCTGGTGTCGGGCACATGCCGTTCGCCACTCTCCTCGCGGGCCGCCGAAGGCTGGGCGGTGCGGCCGTCTTCGTCCTCGTCCTCCTGCTTGGCGATATCCCGGTCCTGGGTCAGATCGGCGGCACGCTTGGCGGGGGACTCCCGGGACTGGTCGCGCAGGCGCGGTGCAGCCGCTACGGGCTCATCCAGGATGTCGGCCAGGGCCTCCAGGTTGGAGCTGGCTGCGCCGCCGACCAGAGGGGTCTGATGGGGCAGGTCAAAGGCATCGGCGTCCAAGGCCAGCGTGGCATCGGCGATGACCACGGTCACGTTGTCGGTGCTGCCGGCTTTCAGGGCGAAGGTGACCAGCTGCTGGGCGCACTCCGCCTGGTCCGAGACCGTGGACAGCACCTCGGCGATGGTCGAATCCTCCAGAACGCCGCAGAGGCCGTCCGAGCAGATCATCCAGCGGTCTGCAGGCAGGGCCTTGGTGATGGAGATGTCCGGGCGGGGGTCGATGTCGAAGTCACCCAGGACACGCATGACTACGTTGCGCTGAGGGTGGTTGCGGGCCTCAGACGGGGAGATGCGGCCGGTGTCGATCAGGTGCTGCACGTAGGAGTGGTCCTGGGTCATCCGGATCAGCTTGCCATCCCGCAGGAGGTAGCCCCGGGAGTCCCCGATATGGGCCAGCACCCAGGAGTCGTCGGCCAGAGCCAGGGCCGTGACCGTGGTGCCCATGCCTGACAGGCGGTGTTCGCGCTTGGCCTTGCCCACGATGGCGTCATGGGCCGCGATGACCGAGGTCTCCATCATCCGAGCCAGGGACTGCACGTCCTGCTCACGGTCGTCGCGTTCGATGTGGGCCAGGGATCGGATGGCTATGGTCGAGGCCGTATCCCCGCCTGCGTGGCCGCCCATGCCGTCGCACATGGCCACCAGGCGCTCGCCGGCGAAGGCAGAATCCTGGTTGTTGCTGCGCACGTACCCCACGTCTGAAACCGCCGTGGAGTAGAGGAACAGCTTTTGGCTCGCATCGTTCCTGGTCATGGGCGGCTACCTCAACTCGAAGGTGGTGGCACCGATGCGTACGGGAACCTCCGCCGGTAGGATTGTCGGCGCCGTGATTTTCTGCCCCGAGACGACGGTGCCGTTGGTGGACCCCAGATCCTCAATGGCCCACCGGCCCGATGCAGGATCCTGGTAGACCCGCGCATGATGCCCTGAGACGAACTCGTCGTCCAGCACCAGGGTGTTCGAGGAGGAGCGTCCCAAGGTGATGGGCCGTCCAGACAGCGGCGTGGAGGAGCCGGCCAGAGGTCCGTCAATGACTACCAGCAAAGATGGGTCGTCGCTTGCAGGCTCTGTCTTGCTGACCGGGGCGATAGGCACGGATCTGGCGGCCGCCGGAAGCTTGCGCTGGGCTGCGCGCTCACTGCGTCGGCGGGTATGAGAGGTCTTGGGGCTGAAAGTCTCGATGTCTTTGCGGAGTGAACGGATGGCCAGCCAGACGAATACCCATAACAGAGCCAGGAATCCGTATTTGAGGATGGCGAATGTCAGTTCAGTCAGCATAATGATTCGACCTTACTTCAAGGTCTGGGCGACTTACGAATCCTGTTCCTGCGACGATGCCCAGTAGAGGATGCGGGTACGGCCGATGGTGATGGTATTGCCGTCCAGCAGGGTGGCTGCGGGAACCTGATGTCCCTCTACATAGGTGCCGTTGGTGGACCCCAGATCACGGGCTACCACGCCCTTGTCGGTGATCTCGATCTGCAGGTGTCGGCGGGAGATGCCTGCGTCGTCGATGACGATGTCGCAGGAGGATCCACGGCCGATGGTGGTAATAGGGGCGGTCAGCAGGTACTGGCGGCCGTTGATCTCCAGCACCGGGCAGTCCTTGGACTCCTCGGGTGTGGTGACGGGTGCCGCGTTGCCCTGGACCGACTCGGCAGACAGGTGGAAGTCGCCCTTGTTCAGGTTGAGGTCCTCCTCGAAAATGACCACGACCGGGCCGACGAAGGCATAGTGCTGGCTTTCGGCGTACTTGGTCAGGTTGTCTGCCAGCTCGTTGGCCAGAGCCTCCGAACCCCACTGCTCGATGCGGTCGAAGTCTGGGGTGGATAGTCTGAACCGATACTCGTTGGGCGCCACGGTGCGGTCGCGACCGACGGGCATGGCCTGTGAGTCTATCTCACGCTCGAGGGCGCTCGACAGGTCGACGGGCTGTAGGTCCTTGGAGCCGAACTTCGAGAAGACACCGTTAACGGCGCCTTCCACGCTCTTCTCGAAACGATCGAGAACGCTCATAGTCATCCCTTTCCATATAACCCTTTCATAGTACGTGACCCTGCCGGAAGGGGGTAATGGGCGGTCGGATGCTTGCAATTTCTTCAATGAACAGGTTCGAACGACCGCGACTGCCAGGCATGGATAAGGCCCCGTGGCCACAATGGACCAAGGGGCCTTTGAACTTCAATCATCATGGGTCAGGCCGAAGCCTGCAGGCTCACAGAGCCAGCTTGCGACGCAGACCCAGGGTGATGCCGGCAGCCAGGCAGAGGCCAGCGGCAATGGCCAGAGGAGCCACGGCGTCGGCGCCGGTCTGAGCCAGAGTGTTGTTGTTCTTGGCGTCCTTCTTAGCCGGATCCTTGGCGGGAGCCTTGTTGTCCTTGGCAGGCTGCTTGGTGTTGTTGTCAGCCGGAGCGGTCTGACCAGGCTTGTTAGGCTCGTTGGGAGTGGTCACCTTGGTGTACCTGGCCCTGAAAACAGTGTCTGCGGTGTAGGTGCCACCGGGGACGTAACGGGATCCGCCATTATCGCTAAACCAACCGTCGAAGGTGTAACCATCGAAGTTATGAACCTCGGGTTGTGTGTTTTCGTCTATATCCAGCTTGCCTTCACTATTAGTTTGGAACGGGTCCATATATGTATCTTGGATATTTTCCGGATTCACACTGATGAAAGTGACCGTGTAAGTGGGGATGGCGGCGGGGTCTAACACCACGAAGTGAGGATAGAGCTCGGCTTTGTCGGTGAAAACATGATTGGCGAAGTCGATCGGATGTTGATTTGGGTCTGTTGGATCCTCAACCCAGCCGTCAGGTTTCACATTCTGCTCGGTCAACTCACGGGACACTGTAGGCGTTGGGACATCTTCGAGTTTCAGCTTGCCGTCTGTGCCGGTAGTACGAGTAATCACGGTTCCAGCACCGGTGTCGTTAAACGTGATTGTGTAAGTAGCGGCCTTGGTCTGGACATTCTTGCTCTCGACAGCCTGGGCCACGGTAGGCAGCAACGCTAGGCCGCCTGCCAGGGTGGCGCCGGCAGCGAGTACTGCGCATGCGCGTTTGATACGAACCATGATATTCATTGGTTACCTCTATTTTCTCTATTGTCGGTTGCTCCCCAGATACATTCATGGGATGTCCTGCCTTGACACCCCGACCCCTGGGAAACAGGCATCATCAACCAGTCTTTGGCGACAACACGCTACTATTCTACCGCAGGGAATGGTCATCGGCCGGCCGAAGGCCGGGAATAGGCCATATTCGGCAATAAGAATTTCTCATGTAGAACGATTAACGTCTGCTGCGGGCTGGGCGGCGTATCGCAGTTGAGCTATTCGAATTCCCCTTTGGCGCCTGGGCGCTTATCATCGTGGCAGACGCATGATCATGGGGATCATGTCAGAGATATTCGAGGAGCGAGCATGGCCGAAGAGGTGGATCGGGCGATGGAGGCATATCCGCGGGCCAAGGCCCGGACCCTGCGGTTTACGTTGGGTGCGCCACGGTCGGCCCTGGCGGTGGGGGATGGCTCACGGGCCGTCTTTCTGCGCTCCGACGGACCTGAAGACCTGGTGACCGGGCTCTGGCTGTCCGTTTTTGACCAGGAAGGCCGCCACCATGAGGTGCTCCTGGCCGACCCCAGGGCCCTGCTGGATGATGCGGACCAGGAACAGGTGCCAGCCGCTGAGCAAGCTCGCAGGGAGCGCTCGCGGGAGGGCGGCGAGGGCATTGTCGATTACAGCGTGGACGCTGCCGGGGATCGGGTGGTCTTTGCCTTGGGCGGTCGGCTCTGGCTCTCACTGATTGCCCCTGATGGTCTCACCGCCTCCACGCGGGTCCTGAGTTTGGGAGACAGCGATTCGGCTGTGCTCAATCCTGCCATCAGTCCGGACGGCACTATGGTGGCCTATACCACTGGCGACCGGTTGATGGTGGTCACTATCGGGCAGGGTGCCGAGCAGGACCGTGAACGGGCTGTCCTGGCCCTGCGCCCCGGCACCGATGATCGGATGCGGCTGGGGCTGGCCGAGTTCGTGGCCGGTGAGGAGATGGACCGCTACCAGGGGTTCTGGTGGTCGCCGGATTCCCGGTCCCTGTTGGTCGAGCACACGGATTCCTCCGATGAGCCGATTTGGTACATCAGCGATCCGGCCAATCCCCAGGTCGGGCCGCGCGCTCGGCGGTATCCCCAGGCTCTGACCGCCAACGCCCGCGTCGGGCTGAGTCTGGTCCTCCTGGGCCAGGATGACGACGATCCCTGGGTGGGCGAGGTGGATTGGGACCATCAGGCCTTCGAGTACCTGGCCGTGGTCCGCTGGCAGGACGGGCATCGGCCCCTGCTGCTGGTTCAGAACCGTCGACAGACCGAGGACAGGATCCTGGATGTGCAGGTGCCGGATGCCCGCCAGGGCTTGGAGCCGGGGCAGAATATGACCCTGCTTGATCCCGAGGCGGCGCCCAAGGTGGCCACCAGGGTGCTGCAGAAGCATGGCAACGACCAGTGGATCGACCTGGTGCCGGGGCTGCCGGCCTACCAGCCCCAGGGCGGGCTGGTGGATGCCTTCATCGATACAGAAGCCGATACCACACGGCTGCGCCTGGACGGAAAGGTATTCTCTCCCGCTGGCTGCCAGATTCGACAGGTGCTGTCCGTGGAGGACCGCGATGTGCTGGCGGTGGTCTCTACTGACCCCCGCAGCTTCGACCTGATGCGCCTGGGCTATGACGGCTCCATTCATGTGCTCAACCGTCTGCCCGGAGTGTGGTCCGCCTCGCGAGCCGGCCATGGCATCGTGGTCAGCGGCCGGACCATGGCTTCGGCGCAGGGGCAGGTGCGTCACTGCTACCTGGGAGCTGATGGAGATTTGGACCGACTGGGTGCTGAAGGGTTGGGGCTGGTGGGCGAAGCCCGCCCCGACAGCAGCGCTAGGCAGACTGGTGAGTCTGTACGGCCGGAGCATCAGGATCGTCCTGATCGGCGGGCCGTGGATGCCGGTCATACCAATAGCCAAGGAGCCATGAGCGCCGTCTTGGCCGACACCAGCAGCGATCCAGGGTTCACTCCCAACGTGGACTTCGTGCGCATGGGCCAGCACGAGCTGTTCGCTGCCATCGTCAGACCGTCCGAATCCAGCCCCTACGCCAGCGCCGACAGCCTGCCCGTCCTGCTCAAGCCCTACGGCGGGCCGGGCGCCCAGCAGGTGGTCTTCAACCAGTCCTACTACTGGGAGTCCCAGTGGTGGGCGGATCAGGGCTTCCTGGTCCTGACCGCCGACGGCCGGGGTACGCCGGGTCGTGGGCCTGCCTGGGATCGAGCCATTTTCGAGGACATGGCCCAGGTGACTCTGGATGATCAACTTGAGGCTCTGGCGGCTCTGCCGGACTTCGCTCCCGAGGCCGACCTGGGGCATGTGGCCATGATCGGATGGTCCTATGGCGGCTTCCTGTCAGCCCTCTCGGTTCTGCGGGCTCCCGACCGTATCCATGCGGCCTGTGCTGGCGCCCCGCCCACGGACTGGACTCTTTACGACACCCATTACACCGAGCGTTATCTGGGTCTGGACCCGGCCGTCTACCGCCGCAATGGGATCATTGATGACGCCCCCTCGCTGCGCCGCCCGCTGATGCTGATCCACGGGTTTGCGGATGACAACGTCTCCGTGGCCAACACCCTGAGGCTCTCCGGCGCTCTGATGGCGGCTGGCCGTCCCCATACGGTCCTGCCGCTGACCGGCATCACCCATATGACCAATGACGAGACTGTTGCCGAGAACCTGCTTATTCTGCAGCGGGACTTCCTACGGGAGGCTCTCAAGAACAAGACGGACTGACAAAAGGCTGCTTGGGCTGACGCTCTGCTGGCGGTTGCTTCCGCTAGATTGGGGTTGTGCATACCCAACGAAAGCCTGACCAGACACCAGGGCCCGAACGCGGATTCCAGCTTCCCCGCAGCTGGGGCCTGGCGGTCTCGGTGCTCTGCCTGGGCCTGCTGGTCGGACTTTCCTCGGGCCTGCTGGCAAGATTCTTCGAGCTGACCCAGGTCGGTCTGTTGGGCTTCGCCGAGACTCCAGGGACTCCCACGGCTGAGGCGGTGCCGCCGATCAGGAGGCTGGCCTCGGTGACAGTTGCCGGTCTGGTGGCTGGTCTGGTCTGGGCCTGGCTGCGGACGAGGACCAGGCTGGTTCCCTCGGTCGGCCAGGCTGTCAAGGGCGCGCCCATGCCCCCGGGGCGGACCGTGGTTCATGTGCTCACCCAGATCTTCTTTGTGGCTGCTGGCGGCTCCATCGGCAGGGAGGTGGCTCCGCGCGAGGCCGGGGCCCTTCTGGGCGGTCTCTGGACCAGGATGGGCCGGCGGCTTGGGCTGCGTGATCAGGACGGTCCGCTGCTGGTGGCCTCCGCAGCAGGAGCCGGATTCGCCGGCATTTATATCGCACCGCTGACTGGGGCCTTCTTCGGCATCGAGGTGCTGCTGCGGCGGGTGGATGCCGAAGTGGTGACGGTCAATCTGGCCATGTCGGCCCTGGCTACTCTGGTCGGAGGCTCCATCAAGGGGTTTGCTCCTTACTATAAGGTCGGCTCCGCGCCCTTCCGGCCCTGGCTCATGGCGGTGGTTCTGCTGATCGGACCGGTCATGGGTCTGCTGGGGGCTGGATTCCGGCGGATGACCTCCTGGGCAGAGGCCCATAGAACCACTGGCCCTGCAGCCATCTGGCAACTGACGGGGGTAGCGCTGTTGACCGGTCTGGTCGCCCTGGCCGTTCCCCAGGTCTTGGGCAACGGCCGGGCTCTGGCTCAGATGGGCATGGACCAGCGGCTGTCTGCGGGGTTCTCCGGACTCCAACTGGCTCAGCCGCTCGCCTTGCTGGCCCTCTTCGCACTGGCCAAGGCTCTGCTGACCACAGCCACCATCCGTGCCGGAGCCTTTGGCGGTACTCTGACGCCGTCCATAGCCCTGGGGTCCGCCATGGGCGCTGTTCTGGGCCTCTTGCTGGCCTGCCTTATGCCCGGTCTGCCGGTCTGGCAGTGTGCCGTGATCGGCGCCGCCTCCCTGCTGGCCGCCTCCCAGCAGGCCCCGCTCATGGCCATGGCCATGCTGATGGAGGTCTGCCATCTGCCGGTCATGGCCTTCATGCCCATGGGCCTGGCTGTGGCCCTGTCGACGGCGGTCTCCCGTCTGTTCGTGGCCAAGGCATAAACCGTCGTCGGTAGCCCGTGTCGCCCAAGGGATCCGTCCTTACTCATATACGATGAAACCACCATTGGTCGCATGCCTGCCCTTCCGCCTCCAGCATTGAGCGGGCATCGAGCGGGCATTCACGATCAGCTGACCGGCCTGGGCCAGTAAGGAAGGGTGGCTATACTCGGGCCGGACGTAGGTCCCGGGAGGATGCAGCCGATCCGAGTGGAGCAGGCCAATGCCGTGATACCCCGGACAGACAAGAAGGAGGTGCCTGGCGGTGAAGACCGTGTTGGCCATCTTCAGGCGAGATCTCTGGCGGATACTGCGCAACCCCGTGGCCCTGGTCGTGACCATCGGCGTGGCCGTGCTGCCCTCCCTCTATGCCTGGTTCAACATCATGGCCCTCTGGGACCCATACAGCAATGCCAAGAACCTCCCCGTGGCCGTCGTCAGCATGGACCGAGGGGCGCAATCCGCGCAAACCGGCAGGATCAATGCCGGCAGATCAGTCATCCAGGAGCTGCGCGCCAACAAAAGCCTGGGTTGGAAGTTCATGGACGACGACCAGAGAGCCATCGACGAGGTTCACTCGGGCCAGTGCTACGCGGCCATCATCATTCCTGAACGGTTCAGTGCCGACCTGGTCGGCATCGTCGAGGGGACCGGGAACAGGCCTGCCCTGAACTATTACGTCAACGAGAAGAAGAACGCCATCGCTCCCAAGGTGACCGACACTGGCGCCTCCACCATCGACCAGGAGATCAACACGGTCTTCGTCTCGGCCGTCAGCGATGCCCTGGCCGGGAAGGTCCTGCAGACAGCCGGCGACGCCAAGGGCGCGGCTGAGCAAAGCCGTAGCCAGGTGGTGGGCGACCTGGGGGACATTATCGATCAGCTGGAGCGGACGGACGGCCAGCTTGACCGGATTGGTTCCACCATGGGCCAGGCCCGGCAGACCGTGGCCGGTTCCAGAAGCGACATCAAGGACCTGCAGAGCCAGATATCGGCCACCCAGGCCACCCTGAGCAAGGCCCAGGACCAGATGACCAGGACCCGTGACGACAGTCTTCGTTTTTCATCTGCACTGAATCAGGCCCTGGCGGACGGGTCAGTTCGGCTGTCCAGCGCGGTCACTGATGTGAATACAGTTGCAGGCGGGATAACGGCCGACCTGAACGCCACCCAGGACAAGGTGGACCGGGTCAACTCCGGCCTGGGCCAGCTGGTCGAAGCCAACGGAAAGACCGTGGACCGGCTCCAGTCGGGTCTTAACCAGTCCGGGTTGCATCCCGGTGATCCGGCCTACGAGAGCATTCAACGGCAGATCGACGACCTGAAAAAGACCAACCAGCAGCAAAAGGCCTCCCTGGATGCCTTCAAGAAGAACTCCTCGACGGCCCTGGACTCGGGCAAGCAGGCCGCATCGGACCTGAGCTCGGCCATGACCGACACCGGCGACACAGGCATCAAGGCCCTGACCGCGGCCAGCCAGAGCCTGACGGGGACCTCCATGCCCAACCTTCTTACCGGGTTGGACAACCTCAATGCCTCCAACGGCTCCCTTCAGGGCGCCCTGAGCAGCCTGGCCACCACAGCCGCCCAGACTGATGCCCTGCTGGATCAGCTGGATTCCACCATTGGTCAGGCCCAGTCGACCCTGTCCACCACCAGGGCCTCCCTGGCCTCGGTCAGGTCCGATCTGGAGGGGGTTCGCACCGATGTGGCGGCGCTGGGGTCCTCGGCCGCCTGGAACCGGATGTCCCAGACCCTGGGGTTGAGCCCCGAATCCTTCGGAAAGGCCATGGCCTCTCCGGTCAAGCTGGATTCCCACACGGTCTATCCGGTCAGCAACTACGGGTCGTCCGTGGCGCCCTTCTACACCAATCTGGCCCTCTGGGTGGGCGGGTTCATCCTGATCGCCATCTACAAGCTGGAGGTCGACAAGGAGGGCATCCGCAAGTGCACCGCCACCCAGGCCTACCTGGGCCGCTGGCTTCTGCTGGTCTTCGTCGGCTTCTTCCAGGCGCTGATCGCTACAGTGGGCGACCTGATGCTGGGCATCCAGTGCCAGCAGCCGGCCCTGTTTGTCCTGGCCGGGGTCTTTGCCTCCTTCGTCTACATCAACATCATCTATGCCCTGGCCGCCTCCTTCAGGCACATCGGCAAGGCCCTGGCTGTGGTCCTGGTCATTCTGCAGATACCCGGCTCCTCGGGCATGTACCCCATTGAGATGATGCCCGACTTCTTCCGCAATCTGAACCCCTGGCTGCCCTTCACCTACGGGATCAACGCCATGCGCGAGACCATCGGCGGCATGTACGGCAACCACTACTGGCAGGACATGCTCCACATCTTCTGGTACCTGCCTGCGGCCCTCCTGATCGGACTGGTGGTGCGGCGATACCTGCTCAACCTGAATGCCCTCTTCGACCGGCGGCTCGGCGCCACCGACCTGATGCTGACCGAACAGAACCATTCGGCCGACCGTCGCCTGAGCCTGGGCAGTCTGGCCCGCTCCATCCTGGGCGAGGGCGACTACCGCGCCGTCGTAAGGCGGCGGGCGCATCGCTTCCTGGCCCTCTATCCAACGCTGATCCGGGCTGGTCTGGCCCTGGTGCTGCTGCCGGTCCTCTTCCTCATCCTGCTGTTCAGCACCGAGGCCAAGATCGTCATGCTGATCGCCTGCATCGCCTCCATCGTCCTGATCGACGCCTACCTGATCATCGTCGAGTACATCTGCGACAGCTATGTACAGCAGCTGGGCCTGACCGAGCGTCCCGGCATGGACTTCCATACCCTGATCCGCCCGCGTCGGCAGGGCCCCTCGGCCATGACCAGGCTGACCACGGCCGTGCGTGAATCAGTTTTGAACCGCGATGAGGAGGGCGCTCACGAGGATGGTGATCGCCGATGAGGAACATCTGGAGGATCCTGCGCAAGGACTTGGCCGACGCCACCAGCAACGTCATCGCCATCATCGTCCTGATGGGCCTGATCATCGTCCCGGCCCTCTATGCCTGGTTCAACATCGCCGCCAGCTGGGACCCCTATAAGAACACCAAGGCCATCAAGGTGGCCGTGGCCAACACCGACAAGGGGTACAAGTCCGACCTGATCCCGGTCAGGATCAACGTGGGGGAGACGGTCACCAGCACCTTGCGGGCCAACGACCAACTGGACTGGAGGTTCGTCAACCGCGACCAGGCCCTGGAGGGGGTGCGTTCAGGCGAGTACTATGCCGCCATCGTCATCCCCAAGGATTTCAGCGCGGACATGATGACCCTCTTTTCGCAGGATGTGAAGCACGCCAACCTCGAGTACTACCTGAACGAGAAGAAGAACGCCATCGCCCCCCATGTCACCGAGCAGGGGGCCGACACCGTGGCCACGACCATCGACAAGACCTTCGTCAAAACCGTGGGCCAGGTGGGGATTGACCTGGCCAGCCAGGTCTTCACCTACTCCCAGAGCCCCCAGGTCCAGGATTATCTGACCAGGACGACCGGCCACATCGATCAGATGTCACAGCGGCTGACCACTGCCTCCAGCCAGGTGAATGCCTATGCGGGCCTTCTGGACTCCTCCGGACAGATGATCGACTCCACCGGCAGGATTCTGGGCCGATCCGACTCCGCCATGGCCGATGCCAGAAAGGCCCTGAACCAGGGAACCAAGGGGTCCAAGGATCTGGGCAAGTCCCTCTCCGGGTCGGCGCAGGCGGTCGACGCTGCCCTTGACCAGGCATCGGGTGCCTATGACACCATCGGCTCCAAGATCGACGACGCTTTTGACAAGGTAGGTCAGCAGAGCGATGCCGTCAGCAGCCAGCTGAACGATCTAAGCGAACGGATCAGAGACTCGGCGGCCGACTACGACCGGATGATCGCCAGCCTGGAGGATCTGCGCGCCACGGTGGAATCCGACGCCAATCTGACAGCAGACCAGCGCCAGGCCCTGCTGACCGCCATCGATCAGGCCCAGGCCGGAATGCGCGCGGCACAGGCAACCCAGCGCGACCTGGCGGACCGGATCAGCCAGGCCTCCCAGACAGCCAAGGAGGGCAAGGACAAGCTGGGTGGTCAGCGGCAGGATCTGAAGAACAGGATCGCCCAGGCCCGCGCCTCGGTGGATCAGGTCCGCGCCCAGTACCGCGATGATTTGAAGCCCCGCCTGGACGACCTGGCTTCCTCCATGGACACCGTGGTCACCTCGACCGACCGGCTGCTGACGGGGCTGGATGGAACCGTCAAAGGCGCCTCTGGGCTAACGGGCCCTATGACCAAGGACATCAGCCAGGCCAAGGACCAGCTGGGTGAGATCTCCCAGCGTCTGGACCAGGCCTCCAAGCGGCTGACTGGCCTGGGGGAACACCTGACCCAGGCTTCGCAGGGCAAGGATACCCAGGAGGTCAAATCCCTGCTGAGCGGGGATTCCGAAACCCTGGCTGCGCTGCTGTCCTCGCCTGTCGGCATCCATCGGCATGCGGTCTTCCCGGTCATGAACTACGGGTCGGCCATGACCCCCTTCTACACCATCCTCTCCATCTGGGTGGGCGCCACCATTCTGGCAGCCATGATGAAGGTGGCTCTGTCCGACAAGAAGAAGGCCTTCGTCCTGCACTTGGACTCCCTGCAGGATGCCTGGAAGAGGGCCGATGACCTGGATGAGGATACCGAGGACAGCCGCTCCTGGGGGGCCTTCCGCCCCGAGTCGCCAGGCAACGCCCGCCGCTTTGGCCTTCAGCTCTACCAGGAGTACTTCGGCAGATTCGCGGTCTTCGCCCTGATGGCCATTCTCCAGGGTTGCCTGATCGCCCTGGGCGACCTCTTCTACCTGAAGGTCCAGTGCGTGCATCCGCTGATGTTCGTGCTGGTGGCGGTCTTCGCCTCCTTCGTCTTCATGAATCTGATCTACACCCTGGTCGTCTCCTTCGGGGACATCGGCAAGGCCATCGCTGTCATCCTCCTGGTCATGCAGGTGGCTGGCTCGGGCGGCACCTTCCCCATGGAAACCCTGCCCGGCTTCTTCCAGGGGGTCTATCCCTTCCTGCCCTTCGTCCACGCCATCGGTGCCATGCAGTCGGCCGTTGCCGGAGCCTACGGCATGGAGTTCTGGCGGGAGATGGCCACCCTGGCTCTCTTCCTGGTGCCTTCGTTGCTGCTGGGGCTGGTCCTGCGCAAGCCCGTCATCCGCTTCAATGACTGGATCGTCAGAAACCTGGAGAGCACCCGGCTCATGTAGGGCCGAGTCCAACAGCAGGTGGTATAGGGTGAGAGCATGAGCGTCCAACTGGTTGAGGAGCGCCACTACGACCAGATCATGAAGGATCGCGTCCTTCCTGACCTGGCATCCTGCCGCAGTGAGGGATGGATGATCTCCCATGACGGCGGCGAGGACGGGGGAACCTTGCTGGACAAGGCCCATCTCAGCGGCGTCGACCCCTCCCGGCTTCTGCATTATGTCTGCTATGACAGGACGCTGTTTCGCCAGAGCGCGGTGGAGTCAGGGTCGGCTCGCGTGCGCGGGGCCGTAATCATTTCCTTCGGTTTTTCGGAATTCGCCGACAAGTATCAGGAGATGGCCTGGTACTTCCTGATGCAGGGGTACTCCGTCTGCATTCCCGAGCACTGGGGACACGGTTTCTCCGGCCGTGGCGTGAGTGATCCCAGCTTGGTATGGGTGGATCATTGGCAGCGGTATGTGGCGGATCTGGCCGCCTTTTGCTCCCAGGTGGGCCAGCAATATGCTCAGGACAAGCCCATGGTGCTCTATGCCCACTCCATGGGCGGCGGCGTGGCTGCGCGGATGCTGGAAACCTTCCCCTCCCTTATTGACAAGGCGGTCCTGTCATCACCCATGATTGCTCCGAGGACCGGGTTCATGCCCTCGGTGGCCTGGACGGCAACAAACGCCGCCTGCATGATGGGCCGCTCGCGCAGCATGGCTCCAGGGTTCGGCCCCTTCCGCCCCGAACTGGACATGGGCAAGTACCCCAATGGCAGCCAGGCTCGGGTGGCTTGGACCCATAAGTTACGGGCCAAGGAACTGCACTACCAGACCAGCGCAGCCACCTTCGGCTGGGTCAGGGAGAGCCTGGAGATGAGCCGGGCCATACTGCGTCCCGATCGGTGCAATCGGGTGGAGACCCCTCTGTTGCTTTTTCAGGCGCAACCCGACCGGTTCGTGCTGCCGATGCCCCAGAACCGTTTTGTCGACCAGGTCCAGCAGGGCGGCTGCCAGGCCACGCTGGTGCGCATCCCGGGCAGCATGCACGAGCTCTACCAGATGCCTGACAAGGTTCTGGGGCCCTACTTGGAGCGCATCTTCGACTTTTTCGACCAGCCCTGGCAGCTCGCTGACGACCGCTGATCAGACGTTGAGCAGATCGGCCAGTAGGAAGTCACCGCCCTGTTTTTTTGCCGAGGCTAATTCCCTGTACAGCTCTAAAGCTCTGACCAGCGCATCCGCATCATCCCAGTATTGATTCAGAAAAGGATATTTCTTGATGTTGCGGAAGTCGTGGTCGTCCTTGCCCAGCACTTCCTTGCAGAAGAGACTGGGCTTCAGTTTGCTGTTCTTTGCGCCGCGATGGTGTGACTTCCAACTGTTGTACTCGTCCAGCTTGCCCTCGCGGTAGACGATCAGCATCTCGATCTCGGGATGCGTGGTGACGTTGATGGTCCGGGCATGTTCAGCGTAAGGCTGGCGCAGCAAGGTGCGGTGGCCCAGCTGGTCCTGTATGCAGAGGATGGTCACATTTCGTCCGTAGTCCTGGGTCAGGAAGTCACGAGCCAGGCTCTCGCCGCTTCTGTCGCGGGTTGACCAGGCATCGTCGTTGTAGGGGTCGGTGATAATGCGATTCCAATCGATGAAGGTCAGGTGCTTGGTGACCAGTTTGTCGACAATGACCTGCTCGGCTACGCCTTCGCATGAAAAGAGAACTGCATCGTCTCCGATGGCCCTTGCAAGCTTCTCCCGCCTGCTATGCATGATGTTCTTGCCCTGCTACCTGGTCGGCTACGTATTGGCGCATGGTCTTGAGCTCGGCTGCTTTGGGAGCGGTGCCTCCGATATAGTTGGACAGGAAAACCTCGCTGTGCTTGAGCTCCCCGCGCCTGACTGCCTCCGAGTAATTGATCGCTTGGATGCCCTTGCGCTCGTCCTCGCCGCGTCTGAGGAAGTAAATATTGTCCTTGCGCTGGATCAGGTCGAGCAGTTCCGCGTAGTGGGTCGTGAACACCAAGGTAGCGCCGTGAGGGTTGCTGGTCGTAGACATGAAGAGGTTGATGATCATGCGCACCAGCTCCTTGTTGATGCTGTTCTCGATTTCGTCGATCAGCAGATAGCCGCCGGTGCGCAGGACCCGGATGGCTGCTTTGACGATTCGGGATCCGCGGACTGTGCCCAGGGAAAGCAGTCCGGCCGTGTCCATGTTGGACATGACCACTTCTTGAGAGGTGCCGGCAAATCGCAGATGGGCGCGGTGTTCCTGGTCGATATGGAAGTAGTCGATGCTGTCATCGAAGACGTGCAGCACGGGATCGGCGATGGTGCCGACCGGAACGATAGGGAAGTAGGTTTCTGGTCCGATGCGGGCGATGACCTGAGTCAGACCCGTCTTGGTTTTTGGCAGAACGATGCTCGAGTGAGGCGAAAGGTAGTCGAAGGCCTCCTGGGTCAGGTAGGCATCGGTGGATGCATCGCCTGAGGATTGGGCTGCCGGACGCCGGACCTTGATCAGCTTCGAGCGTTGTTGGAAAGCGTTTGTATTGCGAAGCACGGACTTGGGCAGGGGTTTGCTTGGATAGTGCCAAAGTTGTTCCTGAGAAAACTGATAAGTGCTATCTGCTAGCGGGTCCGTACTTTCATCGGCGTTGTCGTTCCGGACCGCGTCCAGCTGTGATTTGAGCAGATAGAACTGCTGATTGGACTCGAATATCAGGGAAATCTGCAGGCTGGGCCCGAAGGCGCTGAGGGATCTGACGGAGGACAGCATGGGGCTGGCATCCTTGCTCAGGATGCTGACGGCCAGAGCCAGGGCGTTGAGCGCCGTGGTTTTGCCGGACGCGTTGATGCCTGTGAGGCACAGCACGTTCTGTGCGTAAATGTGGCTGGTCGGATTGTTCTCCAGATAAGTCAGACCGTTGCCAGGGGCTTTCGAGCGGACCTGGTCCCGGGCGTAAAGATCCAGGGCCAGGGTCTGGTTTTCAAAGGGTTCAAGGCCCTCGACGACCATTCTGAGCAGACGCATGATAATCACCGATATTCCTGTAGACATAAAAAGTGTCTACAGGAATATGATACGCCCGCAATCCTACTTGTTGAGCACCTTCTGAGGATCGGCGTCGAAGGTATCGACGCAGTTCTGCGAGCAGAAGTAGTAGGTCTTGCCCTGGTAGTCGC
This sequence comes from Bifidobacterium sp. VU/mBH4 (B4), assembly GCF_058199535.1. Classification (NCBI taxonomy): domain Bacteria; kingdom Bacillati; phylum Actinomycetota; class Actinomycetes; order Bifidobacteriales; family Bifidobacteriaceae; genus Bifidobacterium; species Bifidobacterium sp. VU/mBH4 (B4). The sequence continues at coordinate 80,020 of NZ_JBVPQJ010000006.1, forward strand.
GCTTGGCTGCGGCTGTGTTGGGGTCGATGGTCATGCCGCAGACTGGGTCGGTGACCTTGTCCGTCGCTGCCTGGTCCTGCTGCATGTCGTCATGATGATGGAAGAGTCCCATCTCATTTCCTTTCTCTTGGTTGTGTTCTTGATGGGTGGAAATACTGAGGTCCCTGGTCAGGGCATCCATGTCGATTGGCTTGGCCTCCTTGATCGGCCTGGCCTTCAGGGGCGTGTGGCGCAGCCTGTTGGCGTTGAGCACCACTGATAAAGATGAGAAGGCCATGGCTGCGCCGGCGATCATGGGGTTGAGCAGGAGGCCGATGAAGGGGTAGAGCACGCCGGCGGCGATGGGGATGCCCAGACCGTTGTACCCGAAGGCAAACCAAAGGTTCTGGTGAATGTTGCGCATGGTCGCAGCAGAGAGGTCAATGGCCTTGACGGCCGCGTTCAGGTCGCCCGAGACCAGGGTCACGTCGGCGGACTCGATGGCCACGTCCGTTCCAGTGCCGATGGCCATGCCCAGGTCGGCCTGGGCCAGGGCCGGGGCGTCGTTGATGCCGTCGCCGATCATGGCCACCTTGTGTCCCTGGGCCTGAAGGGCCTTGACGATGCTCGCCTTGTCTTCAGGGTGGATCTGTGCCACCACTCGGGTCACGCCCACCTGGCTGCCGACCTGCTCGGCGGTGCCTTGGTTGTCGCCGGTCAGCATGATGGTCTGGATGTTACGCTCGTTCATGTCGTGGATGGCCTGCTTGGACCCGGACTTGACCTGGTCGGTCACGGCCAGGACACCGGCAAGCTTGCCGTCGATGGCTACGAAGATGGTCGTGCGGCCCTGATCCTCCCAGCTGCGGGCGGTGTCGAAGAGGGATTGCGTGCCAGACAGGTCCGCCGTTTCGTTCTCAAGTTCGATTTCCTTGCCCTGGAGCAGCCTGCGGTTGCCGACTAGGACATGCGGGGTGCCTCCGCCTGATTCGAAGGAGCCGGAGGGGAAGGTCGCATCGATGCCTGCGCCAGTGACCGAATCGAAGTCCTTGGCTGGGACCAGTTCCAGGTCGCGGTCCTTGGCGGCCTGGACGATGGCCTGGGCCAGGGGGTGCTCGGAATTGCTCTCGGCGCTCGCGGCCGCTCTTATTAGCAGGTTCTCATCAAGCCCTTGCACGCTCAGGGCATCAGCCAGTTCAGGTCGGCCCTGGGTGATGGTGCCGGTCTTGTCAAGGACGATGGTGTCGACGTCATGCGCTCCCTGCAGGGCCTCCGCCGATCGGTAGAGCACGCCTGCACGGGCGCCGCGTCCGGTGCCGATCGTTACGGACAGGGGAGTGGCCAGGCCGAGGGCGCAGGGGCAGGCGATGACCAGTACGGAGACCGCCGCTACGATTCCGAATACGCCGCGAGGCATGGGGCCGAACATCCACCAGGCTACGAAGGTCCAGAGCGCCACCAGGATGACCCCAGGGATGAAGATTGACGATATGCGGTCAGCAAGTTTCTGAATGGGTGCCTTGGAGGTCTGGGCCGTCTTGACCAGCCGGATGATCTGAGCCAGAACCGTGTCCTGCCCTACCTGGGTGGCCCTGTAGCGCAGGGAGCCCGTGCCGTTGACGGTGGCTCCGACCAGGGAATCGCCCTCCTGCTTGAGGACAGGCATGGGCTCGCCGGTCACCATGGATTCGTCCACTGAGGATGATCCGGAAATGACCTGGCCGTCCACCGGCAGCTTCTCGCCCGGATGGACCTGGATTACGTCTCCGACGGCCACATCGTCGACGGCGATCTCCTGGGTGGTCTCCCTGCCGTCCTGGCCGGTCCTCACCACGGTGGCGGTCTTGGGCCTGAGTCCGACAAGGGCGCGGATGGCATCGCCGGTGCCGCGCCGGGCCCGTGCCTCCAGGATCTGGCCGAGGATCATCAGGGTGATGATGGTGCCCACGGCCTCGTAGTAGGGTTCACGGCTTCCCTCGGGCAGGAGCTGCGGGGCCACGGTAACCACCAGTGAGTAGAGGAAGGCCGTGGCAGTGCCTAGGGCAACCAAGGAATTCATCTCCGGAGCCCGGTGTGCCAGAGCCAGCCACCCGGTGCGGTGGATGGGCCAGCCCGAGTAGAACATGACCGGCAGGATCAGGACCAGCTGGACCCAGGGGTTCATCAGGATGTGGGGCATGGGCAGGAACATGCCGAACATGGCTGGGATGAAGACCGGAAGCGTGAAGACCAGGGCCACGATGAAGCGCTTGGTCAGGTCGCGGATTTCTGCCGTGCGCTCCTGATCCGCCTCGTCCTGGTCGTTGCCGCCGTTGGTCTGGGCAGGCTTGGCGGTTTCGGTGGGTTCGGTTTGTGGGCGCTCGCTTTGTGACTGGTCGCCCTGCTCGTGTTCGGATTGAGTCCCGGCGCTGCCGGTCGTCGGTCCATCGGTGGCCCGGAGCATCCCGTGGAGCATGTTCATCCCGCAGGCGAAGGGATAGTCGCCGGCCTTGGGCGGGGTCAGCTGGACGGTCGAGGTCTGGAAGGCAGGCAGGGTCTTGTCGATGTTGAAGTCGTTGAAGACCACGTGCGAGGAGCACTCCCCGCTCTCCTGGCGGTCGAAGACCAACTTGACCGGCCGCCCGGCCTGAACCTGGATCAGCTGAGGGCTGTATCCCCCTTTGACTGTGATGTGGACGGTCTGGACACCGCCCTCATCCTTGGCCTGGGTGGCCTTTTTGGGCGCGAAGAAGTACCAGATGATGCCTGCCGTGATGGCCAGGGCCGCGATAAGGACCAGGATGCTGCTCATGTGGCTCACTATACCCCCCAGGGGTATACTGATAGTGAATTTCGAGATGGGTTTCATGGATTCGGGTCAGTCTTGGCTGCGTCATGAAGGCCATGGGATGAATGCGAATGGAGTGAATCGTGCCCGGATATGCCAACGATAAAAAGCGGACCATTACCAGACTCCGGCGTGTCGAGGGCCAGGTCAGGGCCATCGAGCAGATGGTCGAATCGGACACCTACTGCATCGACATCCTCACCCAGATCGCCGCCTCGACCAGCGCCCTGAAGTCGGTGGCCCTGACCCTGCTGGACGACCACATGAACCACTGCGTTCGCGAAGCTGCCGAAAAGGGAGGCGAAGAGGCCGACGAAAAGATGCAGGAGGCCTCCGATGCCATCGCCCGCCTGGTCCGCTCCTAGCAACCTCTGTCCGACAGGCCCAATCGGACTGGGGATTCTGGTGGGCGTGCCGGGAATATCGAATAGGCTGAACAGCCTCGGCTGCCATCGGACCAATAAAAAATGTCTTCGACCGACATCAGTCAGCCGAAGACATTTCCATTGCTTCGTGCGAACGGAGGGAGTTGAACCCTCACGAGCATCAGCTCACTGCCACCTGAAGACAGCGCGTCTACCATTCCGCCACGTTCGCAGACAACTGGAAAGGTTAGCACGGTTGCCTGCGCGGCGCAATAATGGCGTGTTGGTTCAGCCCTTGGATCCGTGGGCGTAGAACCTGGCCAGCGTCTCCTTTTTGTATTCGTCAAAGTAGCCGCCATCGATGGACTGGCGGATCTCGTCCAGCAGCCTCACGAAGAAGCGTTCGTTGTGGATAGTGGCCAGCGTGTAGCCGTTGAGCTCATGGGCGCGCAGCAGATGGTCGATGTAGGCCCGGGAGTAGTGGGTGCAGGTGTAGCAGTCGCAGTCCTCTTCGATGGGTCTGAAATCAGCCTTGAACTGGGCGCGCTTGATGTTCCAGCGGCCGTCACGGGTGAAGACTGCTCCGTTGCGGCCGCAACGGGCCGGGGATACGCAGTCGAAGGTGTCCCCGCCGTTCTCCACGCCTGCGAAAATGTCGTCCACAGCGGCGATGCCCAGCACGTGCCTGGGCCGGGATTCGGGCATTTCGTCACAGATCCAGGCGCAGGTCTGTCCCAGCAGCCGTTTCTCTATGGCGCCTCCGATACCCACGCCGTCGAAGTCCAGGGAGGCGATCTGCCTGGCGGCGCGCCGGCGCAGATCCTCGTAGTTGGCCCCCTGCACCACGCCGAACAGGGCCTGGTAGGGCTTGCCGGTCCGCGCTTGGGTCAGCCTGTGGTGCTCGTCCACACAGCGCTTCGCCCAACGGAAGGTGCGCTCCACTGATTGCTCCTGGTAGGTGCGGGTGTTCATCAGGGTGGTCAGCTCGTCAAAGGAGAACATGATGTCGGCGCCGATGCGGTGCTGGATGCTCATGGAGATCTCGGCCGAGAAGCGGTGCCGGTCGCCGTTGAGCGGGGACTTGAAGGTGACCCCGTCCTCATCCACGAAGGCCAGGCGCTCCTTGCCTTCGGCGATCACCTGGTCCGACTTCATGCCGGTCACGTCCATGGCCAGGGTCTTCTTGAATCCCGCCCCCAGCGAGAGCACCTGGAAGCCGCCCGAGTCGGTGTAGGTGGGGCCATCCCAGTTCATGAACCGGGCCAGGCCGCCTGCTTGGTCCAGAATGTCGGGGCCGGGGCGTTCGAACAGGTGGAAGGCGTTGGCCAGCAGGACCTGGGCGCCCAGCTGCCGCATCTGCTCGGGCAGGACAGCCTTCATGGCCGCCTGGGTGGCGACGGGGATGAATGCGGGGGTGTGGATGTCTCCGTGGGGAGTGTGGATGATGCCGGTGCGGCCGTAGCGGCGGCCATCGCGTCCCAGGCCTTCGGGGCTGTCAGGCAGACGGTTCAGGGTCTCGAATGAGAATGCGGTGCGGTCGCCGGGTCGGCCCGGCGTGGCTCCCAGCGGGTTGGTGATCAGGCTCATGGCTCCACTGTATCCAAGACATCCAACCGTCCCGTTGCTGCCCTGCGTACAGTCGATATGACTTTCATGCAATGTCCAGACAACATTCAGCATTGCGGCTCTAGACTTGGAAGCAATGCATGCGACGACCCGCTTCGCCTGTCAGCCGGAAACAGCAAAAAGCGCGGGCGACGGGGTAGATTGACAAGCGTGACCGAATAGCAGGCAGCGGCATCGATCCGAAGGAGCAGAAATGGCTGAAGAGCACAAGGCCGACCCTTGGAGGGGCGGCGATGACGGTCAGTCCTGGCAGCCAAGCCACATCGAGCGCGGGGCCGCCGAGCAAGAGCAGGCGACGGGAGCTTCCACAGACCAGACCGACTCTGCTCAAGTCCCAGCGACAGAAGAAGGGGACCAGCAGACTCAGGCCTGGGATCAGAGGCCCACGACCCCTATTGCCATGCCTGGTGTCGATGCACAGTCCGCGACTACGGAAAACGGGTCGAATGGCGATAGCAACGTCGGGGCTTCAGCCTCCGCCTCCAACGGCTCGACCACAGGGCAGGATGCGCCGACGCAGCAGCAGTCTTACTACTGGCCTGCGCCCGAGTATGGTGCCTACGCACCCGCAGGCTCGCGTCCGCCTGCCAACGACCAGGGTCAGCAGCAGCCCAATAACCAGGGGTATGGCTCCGGTCCTCAGCAGGGCTTCTTCGGACAGTACGGACAGCCAGGCCAGTTCGGGCAGAACGGCCAGCCCCGTCAGAATGCCGGCCAGGCCTCCGGCCAGGGTCCCTTCCCGCCTTTCGGTTCCGGCGGCCCCAACGGCCGGCCCGGTCCAGCCAACCACGCCGGCAGCAGCTTGAGCGGCACGGGCAAGTACGTCTTCACCGCTGTGGTGGCCGCACTAGTGGCCGCTGCCCTCATGCTGGGACTGGGTTGGGCGGCACTGTCCAACGGATGGATCACCCTGCCCTCGTCCTCCTCGCTGAACGGAGTCTCCTCCAACTCCTCGGGCCAGGGCACGGCCAAGGTCCAGGGCGGGCAGGCTCCCGACTGGCAGGCCATCAGCAAGCAGGTCTCTGAGTCTGTGGTCTCTATTCAGGTGCAGACCAAGAGCGGCGTGGGGGCAGGATCGGGCGCGGTCTTCGACACCCAGGGCCATGTGGTCACCAACAACCACGTGGTCGATGGCGCCCAGGAGATCCACGTCACCCTCTCCAACGGGCAGATGTACACGGCCAAGGTGGTCGGCACCGACACTACAGCCGATCTGGCCATCCTCAGCCTGGATCAGGCGCCTTCCGACCTGAAGCCCGTGAAATTCGCCGACTCCGAAAAGCTGGCTGTGGGCGAGAATGTCATGGCCATCGGCAACCCACTGGGTTACGAGAACACGGCCACCACCGGCATCGTCTCGGCTCTGAACCGCCCGGTCTCGGTCATGGACGAAAGCAACAACAACCCCATTGTGACCAACGCTGTCCAGCTGGATGCGGCCATCAACCCCGGCAACTCGGGCGGCCCCACCTTCAACGCGGCCGGCGAGGTCATCGGGATCAACTCCTCCATCGCCTCCATGGCCTCCTCCAAGTCTGAGGCGGGATCCATCGGCATCGGGTTCGCCATCCCCTCCAACCTGGTCAAGCGGATCGCTGATGAGATCATCAAGGACGGCAAGGCCAAGCACGTCTCCCTGGGCGTCACCATCCAGAGCAGCACGGCCCAGGCCGATGGGGTCACCCGAGGCGGTGCCAAGGTCACCAAGGTGGTCTCCGGCTCCCCGGCCGACAAGGCGGGCATCAAGACTGGCGACACCATCGTGGCCTTCAACGGCCATGCGGTCAACAACAACTTCTCCCTGCTGGGCTTTGTCCGGGCTGCCGCTTTCGGTGACTCGGTCAAGATCACCGTGGTCAGGGACGGTAAGACCTCCGAAGTGAACGCCACTCTGGACCGCGAGGAGCAGACCGTTCAGGGCAAGCCCAGGACCAATAGGAGGAACTCGGACGGCAGCGGTCAGGACGGTGACTCCGACCAGGGCGGTTCGGGCGACGACGATTCCATGGATCCCTTCCGCTTCTTCTTCGGGCAGTGATCCGGGGCTGACCCCTAGGGGCCGCATCCGTCAGATGACGGGTGCGGCCCCTTGTCATATCCGCCGTACGTCGCTGGGCCTGGCGCGGTATAGGCTTGATATGTCAGGTGCAGAAGAGAGCCGTGATCCGGCTGCGGCTGTCGGGCAGACAAGTCCGGAGCGGGGAAGTGGTCATGTCAAAAATCCTGGGTTTCGCCAAGAAGGTTCCCATGCTTTGGGTGGTTCTGGTCTGCGGACTGGTCATGGGCCTGCTCTGGCACCCCTATCGCCAGGCTGCCCAATGGCTGGTTGCGGCCCTGGTGGCTGTTTCGCTGGTGGACACCCTCAAGGGGATGATCGATGACGTGCGACATGGCCACGTGGGCGTGGATATCCTGGCTGTGGTCGCCATTCTCTCCACCCTGGCTGTCAAGCAGTATTGGGCCAGCTGGGCCGTGGTCCTCATGCTCTACTCCGGCGATGCCATCGAGCAGTATGCAGGGAACAGGGCGCAGAACAACCTGACGGTGCTGGTTCAGGCCGCCCCTCAGGTGGCCCACGTTGTCCAGGCAGAGTTGCCAGAGGGAGAGCATGGCCTTCCCAAGGAGAGCGACTGGAGCACGGTGGCGGTCGATCAGGTCCGCCTGGGCGACCTCCTGGTGGTCAAGCCCGGCGAGACTGTGCCCGTTGACGGCGAGCTGATAAGCCGCACCGCCACCCTGGATATGTCCACCATCAACGGTGAGCCCATGCCCCGCAGGCTCTACCAGAATGCCCAGGTCATGTCCGGAGCGGTCAACGGCTCGGGCACCTTCCTGATGCGGGCCCGCCAGCTGGCCCGTGACTCCCAGTACCAGCGCATCCTCAACCTGGTGCGCTCCGCCCAGAACTCCCGGGCTGCAGTCGTCAGAACAGCCGACCTGATGGCGGTCCCCTTCACTGTGGTGGCCTTCATCATCGCCTGTGTGGCCTGGATCATCTCCGGCGTGCCGACCCGGTTCGCCCAGGTTCTGGTCCTGGCCACCCCCTGTCCTCTGCTAATCGCCGCCCCTGTGGCCTACATGGCCGGGACCGGGAGGCTGGCCAAGGCGGGTCTGCTAATCAAAACCCAGGACGTGATCGAGAATCTGGGCCGGGTCTCGCACATCTTCTTCGATAAAACCGGCACGCTGACCGTCAAACGTCCCCAAGTGGCCAAGATCGACCTGCCTGACGGCAGGGAGCAGAAAGTGGATACAGACCGGATTCTGGCCATGGCGGGCGCTGTGGAGGCCTACTCGGTCCACATCCTGGCCAACGGGATCGCTGAGGCCGGAGCTGCCGCCCAGGAGCGGTTGCGGGCACGGAGCGAGGGTGAGACCCATCTGCATGCGCGGGAGGTTCGGGAGGACTCCGGCAACGGGGTCCAGGGATTGGTTGACGGCCATCAGGTCAAGGTAGGCAGGGCCCAGTTCGTGGGTGACGGGCACTCAAGCGATTTCTTCGGCCCCTTGGCGCCTGACGAGATGGCCTCCTTCGTCTCTATTGATGGAGTCTTGGCCGCCAGGGTCGTCATGAAGGACGTGCCCAGGTCGGATGCCGCCCAGACCATCGCCCAGCTGCGGGAGCTGGGGATCACCCGTCTCTCCATGGTCACCGGTGACAAGGAGGCCTCGGCCCGGATCATCGCCGACCAGGTGGGCATCACCGACGTGCATGCCGGCCTCTTCCCTGAGGACAAGGCCGATCTGATCGCCAAGGCCTCCAAGGAGGAGCCCAACCGACAGCCCCTCTGGGACATCTGGCTGTCGAAATTCCTGGGGGAGTCAGTGACCAAATCCATCACTGTAATGGTGGGGGACGGGGTCAACGATGCTCCGGTCCTGGCTGCCGCCGACGTGGGTATGGCCATCACTGACGGCACTACCACGGCTGCCTCTGAGTCCGCTCAGGCCGTAATCATGAATGACGATATCGCCTGTCTACCCAGGTCGATCACCATCGCCCGCAGGACCAAGCGGGTCATGCTCCAGGCGGTCATGCTGGGGCTGACCCTGGCCACGGTGGGCATGCTCTGTGCCGCCTTCGACCTGATTCCGGTGGTTGTCGGCGCCTTTACCCAGGAGGCCATCGATGTGGTTTCCATCCTCTGGGCCCTGACTGCGCTGATAGACCGGGACTGAGGTCATTTCGCGACGCTTGGTGAAAGTCCCGGGGATGGAGCCCGATCGACCCTGTTCCCGACCCCTGCTTTGCGTTAGGCTGACAAGCATGAGCGATATTACTGTCAACGATTCCACCATGCCTGCACCGGCCCGCGGCGAGGAAGCTGGCTCACCCCTGCGCGTGGCCGTCATAGGCGCGGGGCCTGCAGGGGTCTATGCCTCTGACATTCTGCTGCGGCAGCTTCGGGAGAAGGGCGCCGACCTTGGACTGGGCGACCGGGCCCGCATCGACCTGTTCGAAAAACTGCCCGTCCCCTTCGGTCTGGTCCGTTACGGTGTGGCCCCGGACCATCCCAGCATCAAGTACATCGCCGGCGCCTTGGAGAAGACCCTGGACAATCCCGAGATCCACCTCTATGCGGATGTGGAGTTCGGCAGGGACATCAACCTGGATGATCTGCTTGAACGCTACGATGTGGTGCTCTTCGCCACTGGTGCGGTGGACGACCGCCCCCTGGAGATCGCCGGGCACGAGCTTGATGGCGTTCACGGGGCCGCCCACTTTGTCGAATGGTATGACGGCTATCCCGACGCTGACCAGGACTGGCCCCTGGATGCCAAGCAGGTGGCCGTCATCGGAGGCGGGAACGTGGCCATGGATGTCTCCAGAATCCTGATGCGGCGGGCTGACGACCTGCTGGGCACCGACATCCCCGACAATGTCTACCAGGGGGTCCAGGGTAACAAGGCCCGCGAACTGCACATGTTCATCCGCCGCGGCCCGGCCCAGGCCAAGTTCTCGGTTCAGGAGCTGCGCGAGCTGGAGAAGCTGCCCGGAGTGCAGATCATCATCAACGAAGAGGACTTCGACCTGGATCAGGAGACCATCGACCGGGCCGGTGCCGACAAGCTGACCAGGCAGATGCTGGAGGAGCTCTTCACCATCAGGGAAATGGCCGAGGACATGGCTGAGGACGGCGGCGTCGACTTCGAGGGCAATCCCGCCGACCGCCGTTTCTATATGCACTTCTACCGGATGCCTGCCGCGATCATCGGCCAGGACGGCAGGGTGACCGGCATTCGCGTGGAGAAGACCAAGGTTACGCCCGAGGGCGCCATGGAGGAGACCAGCCGGTACGAAGAGTACCCGGTGCAGGCCGTCTATCATGCCATCGGCTACAAGCCTGCCGAGGTTCCCGGCATTCCCTACGATTTCTCCGGCTACACCCTCTCCAACGTCCACGGTCGTGTGACCACTGCTCCCGAGGGGCAGGACGGCCGACCCATCGACCGTCTCTACGCCACGGGCTGGGCCAAGAGGGGGCCTGTGGGCCTGATCGGGTCCACCAAGTCCGATGCCCTGGAGACCATCGGCAACATGCTGGATGATCTGGCGGCCAGCCCGACTCGCGGCCGCTTTGCCCAGGACCGGGACGATGATTCAATTGATCGTTTCCTGGCGGACAAGGGCATCCAGCCTATCGACTTCGCCGGTTGGAAGCGGGTCGATGCCTATGAGCGCGCCGAGGGCGCCAAGGTCGGACGCGAGCACATCAAGGTCATCGACCCAGACCAGCTCCGCCAGCTCGCCCACGGCGAGTAGACGATCGCGCCTAGGTCGTCGGTGGCAGTGGCAGGGCCTGGATGAGGTTCATGAATCCTCACCCAGGCCCTGTTTTCTTGGTATGCCCTACTGGGTGCTTACGGCAGACGGATAGGCCTGGTGCAGCTATCATTGTCATTAGAGCCCCTCACGGAATCGAAGGAGCGTGACATGGCTAATCTGACTCTCTATCCGGCCACCCTCCAGTGGGCCGTTGAGGAGAGCGATGCCGATCCAGTGGCCCTGTCTCAGCGCCGGGGACTTGGCCAGTTGCCGGATTGGCTGGAATCCAAGGAACCCGTATCCGTATCCTTCAACAAGGTTGAGCAGCTCAGCAGGGCCCTGCATGTGCCTTTCGGCGCCCTGGTCAGGTCGGTTGTGCCCCAGCGTCGCCTTGAACCTCTGGTTCGTTACCGGACCGTAGGCAACACGTCTGTGCAGCCCAGCAAAAATCTGCAGGACACCATCGACCAGATGCGGTTCAGGCAGGAGTGGGCCAGGGATGAATTGCTTGAGTCTGGCCTGGATGCCAACCCGCTAGTCGGTTCGGTGCGCGATGCCGAGCAGGACGATTCCCTGGCTGATGCGCTTCGCTCCACCCTTGGGCTGGATGGGCGCTCTGCCTGGGAGGGCGGCAATTCCAGCGACCGTTTCCTTCAGCTCAAGGAACGTGCCTCCCATGCGGGCATCATGATCATGCTCAACTCCCAGGTGGGCTCCGTGAGTTCTCGAAAGCTGGATCTTCAGGAGTTCCGGGGATTCGTGCTGATCGACGATATGGCTCCGCTGGTGTTCATCAACAGAAATGATTCCTTTGACGGCATGATCTTCACCTTGATTCACGAGGTGGGGCACGTACTGCTGGGCACTCAGGAGCTCTTCGACGGCATTGGCGGCCAAGGGGGCCGCAAGGCCATGGAGCGCGCGATAAACCGGGCGGTGGTAATGGCTGTGATTGACGACGAGCGCTTCCGGCGGCTGTGGCAGGAGAAGCTGGACGAGGGCCAAAAGCCGGCCGACGCTGCGGAGTCTATAGCTGACGACTTCCATCTGAGTGCCTTGGCCATGGGGATACAGGCCCATCAGTTCGGCTTGACTGACGAGGATACGCTCGAGGAACTGCGGGCACGAATGGATCGGCATCTTCAGAACAAGACTGCTCATCGTCAGGAGCAGGAAACCCATGGTAATGGCAACAGGATCAATGCCTCCAGGGTTGACACCGGTTTCGTCCGCCTGGTCAATGCCGCCATGGACGGGGGCAGATTGGCTCCGACTGAGGGCTTCGATCTGGTGGGAGTGCGCTCCCCGCAGTCTTATCAGGGGTTGATTCGTGAAAAGAAGCTGATATGACCGCTACCCTCTACCTGCCTGATTCCAACATCTTCATCGCCTCCTACCGGCTCAACCATCCTTTCGACTACAAGGAGTTCCATCCCTTCTGGCGATGGATGGAAAAGCTGGCTGAGGACAAGGCGATTGCCATGGTGGATGTTGTCTACGAAGAGCTGGTCAACGAGCAAGCCGCTGATCCCGATATGCTGGATCTTTGGGTGCGTGCAGTGTTCAAAGGCCGCCAAATAAGTCATAAGGATGACAGGTATGCGCAGGTTTATGCGCAAATCCAGGATTATCTGGTCACCTGCGGGTATTACGCAGAAGAGTCACGCCAATGTTGGGAGCCAGAGAGCAAGGCGGATCCCTGGCTGATCGCCGTGGCCAAAGTCAAGGGGGCGGTCATTGTGACGGATGAGGCCCGGGTTCCGCTGCAGCAGGGGCAGCACATGAAGAAAGAGCCCAAGATCCCTAACATCGCAGACCATTTTGGGGTAAAGACCATGAATCTTCGTCGGTTCTTCGATGAAAACGGGAGGTTGAAGAAAGCCCGGTATGTTCCTAAGCCTCATGACAAGAAGAGCGGAGATCCAATCGTATTGTTCTGAAATGGAGAGGGGACATCGCCAGCCTCATCTTTTCAGCGGTCGTTCAGCAAAAATTCAGTGGTATTGTCTACCATGGAATCCATGAATGGCAAGCTGAAGGTTCACGGACATTTCAACGGCCTGAAAACGACGCTTTTGTTCGCCCTCATGTGGGCCGTTATTATGCTCATCTGGTGGCTGACCGGCGGTCGCCAGGGGACGCTGGGCATCTATATCCTCATAGGCCTGGCCACCACTTTCGGATCCTACTGGTTCTCCGACAAGGTGGCGATCGCCTCCATGCACGCCCGGCCGGTCAGTGAGCAGGAGGCCCCCGACCTCTACCGGATTGTCCGAGAGCTGTCGGGGAGGGCCGGCAAGCCCATGCCCCGCATCTACATTGCCCCCACCGACTCGCCCAATGCTTTCGCTACAGGCCGCAACGAGCGCCATGCTGCCGTCTGCTGCACCCAGGGGATTTTGCGTATCCTCAACGAGCGTGAGATTCGCGGGGTGCTGGGCCACGAGCTCATGCATGTCTACAACCATGACATTCTGACCTCTGCTGTGGCTTCGGCCATGGCCACGGTCATCACCTACCTGGGTTACTCCCTCATGTATTTCGGCGGCGATAGCCGGGACAGGGATAACGATTCCGGCGTCTTCGGTCTCCTGGGCGTGCTGATCAGCTCGATTCTGGCCCCCCTGGGCGCCTCCCTGATCCAAATGGCGATTTCGCGCACCCGTGAGTATGACGCCGACGAGGACGGCAGTCGGCTGACCGGGGACCCGGCGGCTCTGGCATCGGCGCTGAACAAAATATCCTACGGGTCTCAGGCCGCGCCCATGCCGCAGACCGCCGGCACCCAGAGCGCCGCCGCCATGATGATAGAAAATCCCTTCTCGGTCAGGGGATTCAGCAGGCTCTTCTCCACCCATCCGCCCACCGATGAGCGCATAGCCCGCCTGATGCAGATGAGCCAGGAGATGGGACAGCAGACCCAGGTGAATTCCGGGCGTGGAGCCCAGGTGGGGTACTGAGAGATCAACGGACTCATGCGCCTGCTGATAGCGGTGGTCCCTCCCCGCTGCCTTAGTGCCCTCAGCTGCGAAGAATCCAGCTTGTCATAGAGGCAACGAGGAATCGGAGGCTTTTGGCTATCCGTCTTTAGATCTGAATTCTGCGCCCGTTGCAGACCACGGTTTTGACGGACCAGTCGGTCGGGTTCAGGAGGAGGAGATCGGCCGCATAGCCGGGTGCCAGCAGACCCAGCGGAGAGCCGGTAATCGGATTGGGACGGTCAAGTCCCAGGGCCCGGGCAGGTGTCAGCGTGGCGGCTTCCACAGCCTGGGGGGCTGGCAGGCCGATGGCCTGGACTGCTCTGCCGACTGCCACGTCAAGGGTCAGCGTTGAACCAGCGATGGCTCCGTTGGAGGTCAGGCGGGCGTGGCCGCCCTTCACTGTCACGTCCAGGGAACCCAGCTTGTAGGCGCCGTCCTCGCAGCCGGTGGCCTCCATGGCGTCGGTGACCAGGGCTATCCGATGGGGGAAGAGCCTGAAGGCCAGATCGACGCAGGGGTCCTGCACATGGAAACCGTCGTTGATCAGCTCGGCCGTGACCCGGGGGTCCTCCACAGTGGCCGGAATGGGTCCTGGCTGACGGTGGCGGATGCCGTTCATGGCGTTGAAGACATGAGTGAGTATGCGGGCACCGGCATCAAAGGCGCGGCGGGTCTGGTCATAGTCGGCATCGCAATGGCCGACCGCGGGCACCACGCCAGATCCGGCCAGGCGTGATATGGCCTCGTAGCCATGGTTGCGCTCGGGGGCCAGCGTCACCTGGCGTATGCAACCGTCGGCGGCCTCCAGGAGACTGTCGAGAACAGCAGGTTCAGGGTCGCGCAGGCACTTGGGATCGTGCGCCCCTTTACGGGAAAGGGCAATAAAGGGCCCTTCCAAGTGGGCGCCCAGCACGTCGGGTCTGGAGTCCATGACCCGCCTGACCGAGCGCAGATTGGTGCACATCGTGTCGACCGGGTTGGTGATCAGGCTGAGCACCTGCCTGGTGGTTCCATGGACCATATGGCAGGCCCTGGCCGTGCGAATGGCCTCGTCCCCGTCATCGAAGGAGTGAACCCAGCCGCCGTGGGAGTGGATGTCGATGAACCCGGGGGTGAGGATGAAGCCAGTGGCGTCGATGAACTCTACGCCGTTCGCATTCACGTCATGGTTATCGGATCCAGGCTGGAAGGAGGGGGATAGACTGGGCAGGCCAGCGGCCCTGAGGGCGGATTCCAGGCTCTCCCTGCCTTGTCCGACCTGTTCAATCCTACCCTTCGGGGCCAGAATCCAGCTATCTTCCCTGATGCCCCGGGCATCTATCAGTCTTGCGCCGGTCAGGACAAGGGGATGGGCCGGTCCATTCAGGGATGACTCGACCGCGAGCCCCGCCGACTCGTATGCTTCCTTGGACATGTTTGGTCTGCCTTCTAGATGGACTGCCAGTCAGGCTTGTTGGCATAGGCCCACTTGTAGTAGTCGCGGTTGCGCAGGCGGGAGGCGGCGGCCTCGTCCACGATCACGGTGGCGTGGGGGTGCATCTGGAGGGCGGAGGCTGGGCAGAAGGATGATATGCCACCTTCCACGCTCTCCGCCACGGCTTCCGCCTTGCCGGCCCCGAAGGCCAGGAGGACCAGCTGGCGTGCCTTGAGGATGGTTCCGATTCCCTGGGTGATGCAGTGGGTGGGCACCTGGTCCATGTCATTGTCGAAGAAGCGGGCGTTGTCGATGCGGGTCTGTTCGGTCAGGGTCTTGATGCGGGTGCCTGAAGCCAGAGATGATCCGGGCTCGTTGAAGCCGATGTGCCCGTCGGTGCCGATGCCCAGGATCTGCGGGTCGACGCCGCCGGCATCCTCGATTGCCTGGTCGTACACGCGGCCAGCGTCCTTGATGGTGTCCAGGTTCCCATTGGGCACCTTCACTTTGGCAGGGTCCAGGCCCAGAGGCTCGACCACGGTCCGGTCGATGGTGGACCGGTAGGACTGGGGGTGGGCCGGATCCAGCCCCGCATACTCGTCCAGGGCGAAACCGCGCACCTGGGAGACGTCGATCCCCTCCTTGTGGACCAGTTCGGCCAGCGCTTGATATGCCGCCAGGGGGCTGGAACCCGTGGCCAGACCCAGCACGCAGTCAGGCTTGCGCCGGATCAGGTCGGCCGTGCAGCGGGCATAGATTTCGCCGGCTTCCTCCTGGGACTTGACGATGATGATTTCGGTCATGATGCGATTTCCTTTCCAATAAGCTCAGATGGGCGGCTGTCGGCGGCCATGCGCCCTGCCAGGGCGGCGCCGATGGCTGCGATGGGCAGGTCGGCCGGAGCCAGCCGCAGCCGGTCGGGCAGACTCAGCGAGGCGATGAAGTGGCTGCAGGCCGCGCTTCTGTTCAGATGCTCGGCGACCAGATCCAGCAGGGGCTGGCCGGTTCTGCTCATGCCGCCGCCCAGGATGATGACTGCAGGATCGACGGTCAGGGCTACGATCTGTACGGCCAGGGCAATGCCATGGCCGATGATGTCCTCTACTTCCTGGGCACGCTGATTCCCTTGGCTTGCCTGGGCGATCAGGTCGGGCAGGGGGTGGGCGATTCCCGGCCAGAGGGCTTCCACGGCCGAGCCTGAAGCCACGGTCTCCAGGCAGCCAGACTGACCGCACTTGCAGGGGAACTGGTGGGAATCCACTGGGATGTGGCCGATTTCGCCGATTGCCCCGCTGGCTCCGTGTTCGATTCGGCCTCCGCGTATGATGCCTGCTGCCAGACCCGTGCCTAGGTTGATGAAGGCCACTACGTGGTTGTCCTGGTCAGGCAGGGCCCTGGGTCCGTCACGCCCCGGCTCTGATGCGGGTCGTCGGGCCTGCTTCCGGGCAGATGCGGAGTGTGGTGTGGCTCCAGGTGCTATCAGGGTGTTGCCAGCCTGCGAGGCAGCTCCCAGAGCAGCGACGTTGACATCGTTCTCGACGCGGACGGGCAGACCGGTCGTCTTGGCAACGGCAGGGCCCAGAGCCATGTGGCGGATGCCTAGGTTGACCGCGTCATCCACCATCCCCCGATTGGCATCCACTCGCCCCGGGATGCCTAATCCTACGGTGACCGGACCCTGGTTTGGGCCCACCTGATCCAGCAGGTGGCGGATAAGTGCCGCTGTGTCGTCATGAACCGCTTGGTTGCCCTGGCGCGTGGGGGTTCGATGGCAGGCCAGCAGGTGTTCGTCACCATCTATGGCCACGCCCTCGATCTTGGTGCCGCCGATGTCAATTCCCAGGCTGATCGGGCCGGCCTGGACGCTATCTTTGTCCGCCCTGGGATGCGGGGTCGATGCTGCCATGGATTTCAGCGGGCCTGGCCCTGGTCCGCCTGTCCCTGTCCGCAGGCCTGCTTGACGGCCGTAGCGATGGAGACCGCCGGGTCGTTGTAGGGGATCAGGGTGGACTGGAAGGCGTGATAGAGGTCGGACTTGCCGGGCCAGACCGTGCCGATCACGTGGTTGTCGGCATCCAGCTGATGCCACCAGGATCCGCCCTGGTGGTCGATCAGATAGTGGTCTACGTAGCTGCAGAAGGTGGCGTACCAGTCGGCGTAGGTGGCCTTGCCGGTGGCTGCGTAGAGGGTGGACGAGGTATTCAGGGCCTCGGCCAGGGTCCAGTGCATGCGGTCGTGGACCACCGGGCGGCCCTGCCAGTCCGTGGTGTAGACCAGGCCCTCGGCTCCGTCGGCGGCCCAGCCATCCTCAACAGCCCTGGCGAACAGGTGCTCGGCAGCTTCGATGTAGCGGTGGCGGTCGGTCTCCTGATCGAACCTGCTTAATGCGTACTGGGTGATCAGCCTGGCCCATTCGATTCCGTGGCCCGGCGTGGCACCGTAAGGCTTGAACTGGTCGGCCTTGTTGTCCTGGTTGTAGTCCAGGTCGGCCTGCCAGTCGCTGTTGAAATGCTCGGGAATGCGCCACTGGTTGTTCTCGGCCCAGCTGATGACCTGGTCGATGATGCGGCCGGCGCGCTCGCGGTAGTCTTCCTTGCCGGTGGCATCGGCCACGGCCAGGAAGGCCTCGGTGCTGTGCATGTTGGCGTTGAGCCCCCGGTAGGGGTCCAGCCGAGTGAAGCCGCTGTCCCAGGTGTCGACGGCCAGGCCCTTCTTGTCATCCCAGAAGTAGCGGTTGAAGATCTCCAGCGCCTGATCCAGCAGCTCCTGTCCATCGGGATCGCCGGCCAGCATGGCCGAGGAGGCAGCCAGGACCACGAAGGCGTGGGTGTAGCAGGACTTGCCGCTCTCGGGCTGGCCCTGCCAGGAGACTGAAGGGTACCAGCCGCCGTGTTCATCGTCGTGCAGGTTGCCTTGAAGGGCCTGGACGCCGCGGTGGACCAGCTCCGACGCTCCCGGGTAGCCCAGGATGCTGCCGATGGCGTAGACGTGGGTCATCCGGCAGGTGATCCAGGTCTGAATGCCCTGGTCGGGGTCGATGCTGCCGTCGTCATTGAGCCAGCCGGCGCCGCCCTGCTCGGTGGGGAACCCGCGCCCGAAGTCCAGGAAACCGTAGGTCTGCGAGGCCATGAAGATGCGGTTGGCCTCGTTGCCCAGCAGGTATCGGGGATTGATGGCGGACGGTGAGGTTCCCGAATGGTTCGGTGTCGTGGTCATGGAGATCGCTCCTTTGCTCAGCGAGGGGATGCAGCTGTTTCTGGTATCTGTTCACAGCCTAACACGTAATTGTTAGGAAACTGAACTTTTTATTGGCAGCCCCCGTGGTCTTGTCTACGATGCTATTGCGCGGTCTTGAAAACGAACCTTTTTGATACTGCTATGGCGAGATCTGGGCCTGCCAGGGCAAGGAAGTTTACAATATAAGGAGCAAGCATGGATGGGCATGGTCACGGGGTTCAAGGCCCAATCCCCATGGCGGGTCCCCGTTCCCGCATTATCTATCGTCAGGCGAATCATGATCAGCAATACCGGCAACCTGTCCAAGGCGTTGCCCAAGTCGGTGCGGCACCACAACCGAGCTATCCTGCTCAGGCTGCTCTACCCCGATGTCAGTATGACCAGGGCTGATCTGGCCCGTGCCTCAGGATTGACCAGAGTCGCCATATCGGACATCGTGGCCGAGCTGCTGGGCGAGCATCTGCTCATGGAGGTGGGTTATAGCAAATCCACCGGGCCGGGCAAGAGGGGACGGCTGCTGCGCATCAATCCTGACGGGCGCAGCATCTTGGCCCTGGACCTTTCCACGCCCTATGTCTTCAGGGGAGCGGTCCTCAACCTGACCGGGCAGGTGGTGGCGCGTGAGGAGATCCCGCTCACGGCTGACGGCAAGGTCCCCCTGGACCTGGTGGGAGAGCTGACCGATTCATTGATGCAACGTGCAACCCATCCCGTCATGGGTATCGGCGTATCCAGTCCCGGCATCGTCAGTGCCGAAGGCGTGGTCGATGATGCCACCAACCTGGGCTGGGTTCAGACCGATCTGCGTGGCTATCTGCATGAGAAGACAGGCCTGGAGGTGACGGTCAACAACGATGCCAACAACGAGGTCCTGGCCGAGCAGCAGTTTGGCTCAGGCCAGTCCGACCTGCTGCTGGTTCATCTGGGCGACGGAGTTGGGGCAGGGTTGCTGGTCTCCGGCGAGCTGGTGACCGGTTGCAACCGTGCGGCCGGCGAAATCGGCCATGTGGTGGTGGACCCCACCGGTCCGCAGTGCCGTTGCGGCAAGCGGGGCTGCTTGGAATCGCTGATCAGCGTTCCCAAGCTGACTGCTGCAATGGACAGGGATCCCGACCACCTGGCTAGTATTCTGCGTCGGGCCGGTGAACTGCTGGGCAGTGTTCTGACCATGTCTGCCGGCCTTATGGATATTCCTCGCGTGGCTGTCCTGGGCGACTCCAGGGTGGTCAACCGCATCTTCCTAAGCGCCATGGAGAAGACCATGAACGATGCCCTGGCCACTGATTTCCGGCGGCCACTTGTAGTTGACCGATCGACCTTGGGTGAGGATGCCGCCTTGCTTGGGGCCTGCTCCACGGTGGTGGCTGACCTGATCGAGCCTGACGGTACCGTCTGAAAGTGGATTGAAGACCTGTCGCGCAACCGTGCCCGGAGTTGGTGATTCGCGCACATCGCCGAGACCTGCTACCATGGTGACTCGCATGCGGTTGGCCGAGGTCTGACCCGGGTAGCCGGATTTGCGGGCGTAGTTCATTGGTAGAATGGAAGCTTCCCAAGCTTCAGAGGCGGGTCCGATTCCCGTCGCCCGCTCCAGTCGGATTTACAGGTGTGTCAATAAAGATTAGAATTTTAAACCTGTCATATTCGCACTTAGTTTGAGCTTTTATTGATGTAATTTTTCGAGATCGCGTCTTATTTCACAGATCTAACATATGGAATAGAGGTGTCTACGTGGTCATTTGTTGACCATAGTCTTGTCGAGTCTGTATATCTCTACGAAGCGCCTTATTCCTAAACTGCTTTCGTTTGTTCTTGGTAAGGATGCTCTTGAAAATTATTTCTCAGAAACAAACGCGGAAGAATAAATGCCGAAGTCAAGCTTTTGATTATCATTCACGTACTGTCTGCCTAATGCATCTTTCCACTCAACGCGGAGTATCTGGCGAGAATGGTTTGATTCCACTAGGATTTGAACCGCGGCAAAGTGTTGTGCCTCGATAATTATGGTTTCTTCGTCTGGTTTCAGTTTTGGAAGATTTCGAGCCAGATATTCTATGCCTGGGCAGTTTTTTAGCCTTATTCCTGGCGAAAGCGAAAATTTAATATCGATGGCAATGGAACCGCCTACGTTGGTGAGAAATACCGTATTGCTGCCATTCACGTTTACAACCCGAACTATGATGAGCGGCTCGGTTGCGCTGATACGGGCGCTGTACTCTTTATAAGCGATAATGGCTGCGATAAGGGCGACGAGGAAGGTGCCAAAAGCCCACCAAGCTTGCCAGTCAGAGTTGTTGCCAGTAAGCCATTGGTAGAGGTATGGAATAACGCAAAAGAGGACTGAGCCGACTATCAGAGCAGGTATGGTCCATTTCTTTTGTCTCATAGAATCAGTGTAAGAGATATATTATTTCGTATTTCTTCTTCAGGTAGCTTTTGTCGTTTAGAACTGGAATTCATCTGTTTCCTTGGTTTATGAGATTATCCTTTAATTCCAGTCCGTTCTCAAGATCGTTGACTCCTACGGAATCAAAGATGCCGATGTCATCGAAAAATCCGTCGTGAAAAATCCCAATGATATCGAGGATGTGATTATAGAAAAAGCGTTCGGGCTTGGTGATGTTCACTGTTATGTCAATCAATGTTATGAACTCACTTGCATGTGCGGAGTCGGATGGTTCTTTGTAATCGGTTGTTAGTGTTAATTTGATACGGTGATCCGCGCTTTTCTTGTAACAAGGTTCTGACGCATGAGAAGTTGGAACTGTTCTGCATGAGCCGAATTATTCGACAATAGCCAATTTGTATTTATTGGAAGTAGTTCATAACAGGTTTTATTCGTACTTCGACGTGGCCGAAGTCATGCGTGTGCTTTTCGGTATTTGCAGGACCGCGTCGAGTTGTCGCCGTACTTCGTTCTAACTAGAAAGTCACTTCGTATTTGAGACAGGAGTTGCTGCACAGGGCTGTGTCTTTGTTAAACAATATTCCTGAAAATTCTGGAGTGTCGAAGCACGGTGCCTCAGGTCGGGCAGTGGAAGATGAGGGGGTACAGGGAAGTACGGAAAGGACGGCCATCATGGCTGATTATCACGTGCAATACGACGAGGATCGCGATCTCTGGACAGTCAAGCGGGCCGGGGCCTCACGCGTCTCCCGGACCTTCGCCACCAAGGCGGAGGCCACCAAGCAGGCTAAGGTCTTTGCAGACCGGTCCGGCGGCGGCGAGGTCAACATCCATAACAAGGGTGGCAACAAAATCCGCGACAAGCGCACCATAGGCAAGAAGGATCCCCGAGACATCAAGGGCTGAACTCCTCCAGTTGGCTCCTGGGATCTTTCGTCGTCATCGGGCATGTACGGATGCCGAACGTCACGGCGATAAGTACCCTATGCCCATAGAACTATGCCCAGCCATCAGCCCAGCAGGATGTTGGGATGGTGAAGCATTGGCCGCCCTCGCCTGTCTGCATGCGTCGGCCCCCATAGACTGAAACCAACCGTGAAAGGTGGCGAGGTCGATGGCCGATGGATTCAACCAGCTGGATCAGCGGCTGGCGGACAGCGGGTATGACGAGGGTCTGCCGGCCTCCTATCCTCCTCGCCCTGATATTGATGAGCGCCCTATTCAGATAGCCCATGCCAACATCTGGAGTCGGTTTGCGGCGGTCACAGGGCTGGTCTCGGCCCTGGCGGGCGCGGCCTTGCTGGCCCACGCCATAGCCCCCTCCCGGCTGGGGGTCATAGGCCAGGTGGGCATCTCAGCCTGGGTGGGTGTCTCTGTGGCCTTTGCCCTCTTGACCGTAATCCTGGTCGTCATAGCCCGTCACTCCGGAACAGTTCCGAACCGGCCGTCGGTAGGCTCGGCGGGCATTATTCTGCTGATCTGCGGAATGCTTTTGACCGTGGCAGGCCTGCTCATCGCCAACTCTTTTCCCAAGGGCATCATCAAGGTTCCTGCGCGTGACGAAGCGCCCATCAGCTCGGCCCAGGCTATGACCGACGGTATCGACAAGGCTGTCGGTCAGTGCGCTTCGGGTTGGCATGACATCGGCCTGGACGGGTACGTGGGCATCTCCCAAGCCCGGTATTGCACGGATACGACCATGGCCTACGTGGTTTTCGACAACGATTCAGCGGCATCCCTGGCCAAAGGGCCTATCCGCGCCCGCGTGCCTGATCTGCTCTCCCGCTATGGAGGCGGGTTGCAGCCTCAGGATCTATGGATGCTGACCGGCAAGCGTTGGATGGTGGTGGGCAGCAAGACCCAGGTGACCGGACTGCAGGGCCAGTGGGGTGGCCAGGTCGAGCCGCTCATGAGCCAGCAGTGAATGACCGGGCCAGTCGACTATCGTGGCAGATATGGATCAAGCACAAAAGGATGACGGCGGATTGGTGGGTCGGCCCTCCACGGTGGTGCCCGGACGTTTTGGGCAGGAGCTCAAGGTCGAGCAGGTCCGTTGGTCCCGCAAGGAGGGCACGGGCAACCCCTCGCGGCCCATTTTTGTACTCATGCACGGCTGGGGCTCCAACGAGGAGGACATGGCTGACCTGATGCGCTACGTGGCCCCCTACAACGACTACGCATCCCTTCGGGCGCCCATGGTGGTGCCAGGCAGCGAGCGCGGCATGTTCGGCCCGGGCTACACCTGGTTTCACGATATGCGCCCCGAGCAGGAGGACCTGGATCGGGATGGCTATGCAGCGGCCCGGGCTGTGGACGCATGGGTTTCAGCCAACATACCCGAGGACCGACCTGTGGTGGCCATGGGCTTCTCCCAGGGAGCCATGCTGGCTGTTCATCTGCTTCGGGTCAACCCTGAGCGCTACCGGGCATCCATATGCCTGTCCGGGTTCCTTGCCCCAGGCCTGGTGCCCGGCACTGCTCCGGCGGATGAGCGTCTGGCTGGCTTGAACAAGCCGGTCTTTCTGGGTTTCGGTTCGGATGACACCACGGTGCCCAAGTACGAATTCCGGGCCTTGGCCGCCTGGCTGGACGAGCACGTCTGGCTGCACACCACCGAGTACGACCACTTGGATCATGCCGTCGACATGCGCGAAATGAACGACCTTCGCCAGTGGCTGGGCGAGATTGACGTGACCTCGGGCCTCATGTAGATCGGCTCACAGGGCCGAGTCGGCGTCTACCTGCATGACGTAGACGTTGCGGCGCATCTTCCTGGCTGTCGTACGCGATATCTCCCCGGATTCGACCATGTCTTGGATCTGACCCAGCTCGATGGCATACCCTTCGCGCTTGGCTTCCTCCACCTGGTCTCTGACGGCAGGTATCCCCGCGTATTCGGTCTTTCCCTCCGCCGAGGATTCAATCATCTGGTGGTTGATGATGGTGTTCAGCAGGTCCTCGGTCTTGAAGCGGCCCTTGCCCAGCTCGGAGTAGAGCTTTTCGATCAGGAAGTGGTTCATCTCCGCCTGCAGATGGCGTCCTGCCACGTAGACCCGGTCCTTGTCGATCGGCTGGGTCAGGTGCTTTAGGCGGTGGAACTGGCTGTGCAGCAGGCCCCTGATACGCCGACGAGCCGTGTAGGCCCTCCAGCGGAGCTCCCCGCCCCTGTCCAGGTGGAAGAGGGATCCGGATATGGTGGACAGGATCCTGCGGGCGGCTTGTTCCTGGCTGCGCAGATTCAGCAGCTCCTCCTGGTCATCGCCACGTTCGCTGCGTCGGTTGATCAGCTGGGCGTCGGCATCCCTGTCGGCTATGGTCTCGGCCTCGGTGCTGGGTTCGGCTTCGGCCGCAGGCTGTGTTGATGCAGGTGCCTGCTCAATAGTTGCGTTCTCGTTCTTGATCCGCTCCTCCAGCTGGTCCTGGGCCTCCTCGATCCGGCTCAGCCGTTCCTCCATGTAGTCCTGCTCCCACTCCATGGTCTGCACCTGCAGGTCCTGGAAGTCCTTGGGGGAGTACTGGCCGATCCGCGACTTGAGCTTGGCGATGCGGTGGTTGTACTGCTTGATCACCTGCTGGATGGCCAGCCGGTTCTCGTCAGTGATCCTGCTGGAGAGCTCCCGGACCGTGCCCCTGAGCACCTTGATGGATTTTTCGACCTGTTGGGCCGGCACCTCGCTGCTCTGTGAAGGGGCCAGCAGCGGCAGGGCGAAGTTGGCCAGCACCAGGGTGACGATGATGACTCCGGCGGCCACGAAGATCAGCTCGCTGCGCATGGGGAAGGAGGATCCGTCGTCGGTCATATAGGGGATGGTCAGGGCCAAGGAGAGGGTGATGGTCCCCTTGGGGCCGCCGAAGGTCATGACGGCCGCCGACCTCAGGAGCTTGGATGTGATCCTTCGTCTGCTGCCGGTTTCATGGTCCTTGGTGAAGATCAGGACGCTGGCCGTCCAGAGGAAGCGCAGCACGATCACGGTCAGGCAGACCAGGGTGATGGTGGCCACCAGCATCCAGTTGCTGACCCGCCGGTCTCGCCAGCTGGTGCCCATGGCCGCTGGCAGCAGCATGCCCAGAAGGACGAAGACCGCGCCGTTGAGACTGAAGGAGAGCACCTTCCAGACGCTTGATGAGACGATGTTGGCCTTGGAGGTATTGGGGCCTACTCCGGTGTGGTCGAAGCGAACCAGCAGCCCGGTGGAGACCACGGCCAGGACTCCGGACACATGCAGGATGTTCTGCCCGACCATGTAGATCAGGAAAGGAAGGAAGAGCTCCAGCAGGATCCTGGTGGTGGTGGTCTCCCAGCCCAGGCGGCGAGCGGACTCAAAAAGCCAGTTGACCACAAATCCCATGATCAGGCCGAAGCCGATGCCACCCACGAACTCGAGGAGGAACTCGCCCAGGGCCCGGGGCAGGGAGAAGGACCCGGTCACGGTGGCCAGGATAGCGAACTGGAAGCCGATGACGCCGGTGGCGTCGTTGAAGAGCGATTCGCCGGCAAGAATGGAATGTTCGTCCGGTGTGAGGTCGGCGCTCTCGCCCAGGGAGGAGACGGCCACGGCATCGGTGGGCCCCAGGGCGGCGCCCAGGGCCATGGCTGCAGCCAGGGGGAACATGGGCCAGGCGGCATGCAGGATGACGCCCACCATGATCATGGTCAGGGCAGCCAGGCCAATGGCCAGGGAAAGGGATGACCGCAAGCCCTTGAGCAGCTCCACCTTGTTGATGGTGTGGGCCTCGTAGTAGAGCAGGGGCGCGATGAAGAGGACCATGAACAGCTCAGGATCCAGCCGCATCCGCGGGAAAATGGGCAGCAGGGCCATGACTGCGCCCAGGACGATCTGGACCAGAGGGGTGGAGATCCGGGGAATGAATCTGGAAATGAAGGAAGAGACGAGGACGGCAGCAAGTATGCACAGAATGAGGATGAATGTTTCCACGGGCTTCCTTTCCGCCACGCAATCCCGGGCGGGCTGCCGCAGGCCCGACTAGCAGGGTTCGTTCGACCAATGAAGGAATCTTCGAGTGCAGGGTCGCATGAGGATCGACGTCGCATAGTCCAGTATACGGAATGGCGATATCCAGGAACAGTATTGATGGACAATGTGCGCTAAGTTGACACCTCCAGTCAAAACGGTGGACAGACTGCGCTCGCGATAGGCGAACATTTGTGAAAATCCGGCCCGGGGGATCCCCGCAAGCGCATGAAAGGCCGGCTTAATCGGTATACTCGTGAAGACCGGGAAGGCTCCGAACCTCCCAGCGGGCACTGCTTGCGACGGCTGACCATGGAGCCCCATCTCCTGACCCCGGGGATTTGCGCGCACGCTATTGTTTCCCCGACGCTTTTGGACATCCCCCGGTCCAGAAGGAAGATTGCAAGAACGACTGCAGAGGGTCGCATGCGGGGACAAATGACCGATCCGGTTTGGAAAGGCCAGGTTGACCGATGACATCATCCATGACATCTACAAATATCAAGAATCAGAACGCAGCGGCGGCAGGGGCTGACATGCGTTTCGACGACACCGACTGGCACAGCTTGGAGACCTCGGCTGTGCTGGAGACCCTGCACGCCGGGGATCAGGGTTTGGATACGCAGGAGAGCGCACGCCGACTGGAGATCTTCGGGCCCAACAGCCTGGCCGAGGCCCAGGCCAAACCCCGTTGGAAGCTCTTCCTGGAGCAGTTCGCCGGCCCCCTGATCGCCGTTCTGATGGTCTGCGGCATCATCACCATTTTTCTGCAGCACTATGTGGACGCTGCGGCCATATTCCTGGTCCTTTTCCTCAACGCCATCATCGGCTATGTGCAGGAGTCCAAGGCCGACAAGGCCGTGGAGGCCCTGACGACCCTGTCCACCCCCACCACACGGGTGGTGCGCCAGGGCCGGATGGAGCAGATTGACGCCGACCAGCTGGTCCCGGGTGACCTGGTCCTCCTGGAGAGCGGCGATCGCATCCCCGCCGACCTGCGGTTGATCGAGGCCCTCCACCTGCGCATCGACGAGGCCATGCTGACGGGCGAAAGCGAGGACGCCAAGAAGAATACGGACCCTGTGGACCGTGACGCAGCCTTGGGCGACAGGCACTGTATGGCCTTCTCAGGCACCATGGTCACCAGCGGCCGTGGACGCGGGCTGGTGGTGGCCACCGGCTCTGACACCGAGCTGGGCGAGATCAACGATCTGGTCCATGTGGCCAAGGGCCGCACACCTTTGCAGCGGATCATCCATCGCACTGAGTTGGGCATCGCCGTCGCCGTCATCCTGGTGGCCATCTTCGTCTTCATCGGCGGAGCCATCCTCAATGGCGATGCCACGGGGGCCTTCCTGTCAGCAGTTTCGCTGGTGGTGGCCTCCATGCCCGAGGCCCTGCCCATCGTGCTGACCGTGGCCATGGCCTTGGGCGTTTCGAGGATGGCTGAATACCATGCCATCGTCCGTTCGCTGCCAGCGGTGGAGACTCTGGGCTCCATCACCGTCATCGGCTCGGACAAGACCGGCACGCTGACCCAGAACCGCATGACCGTGGAACAGTTCACCCTGGGCGGCGGCCAGCCGGTCCCCGTAGAGGGCCTGGACCTGGGCGCAGCGGCTGTATCCGACGACGATCGTATGAGCGGCCTGGCCACCCTTGCCCGGGCCGGGGCTCTGACCAATGAGGCCCACCGGCAGCCGAATGAACAGGGCGGCATCGAATACAGCGGCGACGCGGTCGACATGGCCATGGCCCGCCTGGCCGACCAGACCGGGGCTGTGACTGCTGAAGACCTGGACGCTCCTATCGTCATGGAGACCCCCTACGAGCCAGAGCTGCTCCATTCCATGACCATCCGCCGCAGTCCGGACGGCACCCTGACCCAATACGTCAAGGGCGCCCCGGACGCGGTCATGGCCATGAGCCGAACCATGCTGGATCCGGATGGCCAGGTCGTTCCCCTGGACACCCAGGCCGTCCACAAGTCCTACGAAGCCATGGGCTCCCAGGGGCTGCGCGTCATAGGCGTGGCCAGCAGGGTCCTCTCCTCTGACCAGGACCCCGCCTCCCGTCGTCGACCCGACGACCTGACCTTCCTGGGGCTTGAGGGCATGCTCGACCCGCCTCGACCCGGCGTGCGCGAGGCCATCGCCGAATGCGCAGGGGCCGGCATCCGCGTGGTCATGATCACCGGCGACCACCCGGTGACCGCGGCCGCCATAGGCCGCCGCCTGGGTCTGGAGCACACCGACCAGGCGCTGACCGGCAGCGAAATGCTGGAGATGAGCGACGAGGTCCTCCGGGCCCGTCTGCGTGAGACCTCCATCGCCGCCCGCGTCTCCCCCCAGGACAAGCTGCGCATTGTGGAGGCCCTGCAGGACGAGGGCCACGTGGTGGCTGTGACCGGCGACGGCGTCAATGACGCCCCGGCCCTGAAGGCAGCTTCAGTGGGTATCGCGATGGGCCGTTCCGGCACCGACGTGGCCCGGGAGGCCAGCGATGTGGTCCTGACCGACGACAACTTCGTCACCATCACCCAGGCCGTGCGCCAGGGGAGGGTCATCTTCAAGGCCATCCGCGGGTCCGCCTACTTCCTCCTGTCCACGGCTGCAGCCGCCATGATCGCCGTCGGGGTCAATGTGATCTCCGAGGAGCCCCTGCTCTTCCTGCCCCTGCAGATGCTCTGGATCAACTTCGTGACCAACGGTGTCCAGGATATTGCCCTGGGATTCGAACCAGGCAACGGGGATGAACTGGAGTCGCCCCCGCGTTCGTCTGGAGAGGGCCTGCTCTCGCGGGTGCTCTGGGCGCGACTGGCCGTCTGCGGGCTCTGGATGGCCACCTGCATCCTGGTCCTCTTCCGCCTCAACATCAACGCGGGAATGGATCTGGCCCACGCCCGGACCATCGCCCTGACCCTGCTGGTCCTCTTCAACTTCTTCGTCGCCATGTCGGCCAGGTCCGAGAACAGGCTGATCTTCCAACTCAATCCCTTGGACAACACCTTCCTTCTGGTGGCCTCGTTCGTGGCCCTGGGCATCCATGCGGGGGCCATGTATCTGGCTCCGGTTGCAGGCGTACTGGGCATGGCCCCCTTGAGCGCAAGCCAGTGGCTCATCTGCTTGGTGATTGGGCTGACGGTCCTGATCTTCAGCGAGGGCGACAAGATGGTTCGTGCCTTCCTGGCCAAGCGTGGCATCGACACGTCCGGGCGGCCCAAGGGCCATCTGCACCATGTGCGCCGCCGCATCGCGGGCATGATCAACTGAACTGGCCTGTCGGGCTGGACTGTCAGACTGAGCCCGTGCAAGAACGGTGGAAGGCGCCCATGGAGGAGGCCCTGCGGCTGGCCGGGATAGCCGGAGACCAGGGGGACGTGCCCGTGGGCGCCTTGGTCTTGGATGCCTCGGGCCGGGTCATCGGTCGGGGCTTCAACCAGCGGCAGACCCTGGGCCGTCCCCTGGCTCATGCCGAGATGGAGGCCATCGGGAAATCCGACGCGGGCTGGGATCTGGCAGGGTGCACCATGGTCGTCACCCTGGAGCCCTGTCCCATGTGTGCCGGAGCCCTGATGGCCTGCCACTTCAGCAGGGTGGTCTTCGGCGCCTGGGATCCCAAGATGGGGGCCTGCGGGTCGGTCTGGGATCTGCCTCGTGACCCGCACACCGGAACAAGGGTCGAGGTGCTGGGCGGTGTGTGCGAACAGGCATGCGCCGGGATTCTTGCCGATTTCTTCGCCCGGCGCCGCCAGGACTGAGTCCCGTTGTTCAGCGGTGGCTGTGATTGGCCCTGTACCGCTGGAAGGCCGGGGTGACCTGGAGGGCCGCCCAGATGCAGCGCAGGACAATCAGGCAGAGGTAGGCGGCGAACAGATTGGCGCCCACTCGCGCGCTGACCCCTGAAGCCGCCCAGGTGCCCACCGGCGTGGTCAGTGCGGCCACGATGCCCAGAAGCAGCCCCTGGCCTGCGTGGACCAGATGATGCCTCAGGTTGGTGAATGTCCCTGACAGTGAACTGGGCAGGATGGCCAGCAGGGAGGTCCCCCTGGCGATCAGGTCGCTGGCGCCCAGCAGAGCCAGGGCAGGGACCGCTATGGCTCCGCCGCCAACGCCCAGCAACCCTGACAGGGTTCCGATCAGGATGCCGACCAGCAGAATGATCAAAGCCACCGCCGGGCTCAGCTGGATGCTGCTATCTCTGGAGGGCGTGGACAGCAGCTGCTGGGCAATGACTGCCATCAGGAAGCCCACATAGAGCCACCTGAGTATCACCTCTGGAAGCCGGTCCAGCAGCCAGGTGCCGATCTGCGCCCCAATGACCGTGCCCACGGCCAGCAGCAGGGCGGCCAGCCAGTCCACATGCCCGCCCAGGGCGTAGGAGGCCACGCCAGCCAGCGACATGGGGATCATGGATGCCAGCGAGGTAGCCGAGGCCTGACGTTGCTGCAGTCCGGTCCATACCAGGGCAGGCACAATGATCGATCCGCCGCCGATGCCGAACATCCCCGACAGGAATCCGCTGATCACGCCCACCAGTATCAGGATGGCCAGGGTCCGCCGGTCCATCCCTCCGGCTCCTCTCTGTTCTTTCTGCATGGGTTCCAGCCTAGGTCGACGTTTTCGTTGTGATGGCAGGATGTCCGCGTATGTGGCCAGGTCCTCCAAGGTGCTGGAATCCTGGCATATCCCAGCTCTTATGTCCACCATGCGACCGTTGCCTTGGTTCCCTTCTGCCGTCTCGGCATACTGCTTGGTATCCCCCGGGCCGGTCCCCGGAGGTGCGTTGTCTAATCAAGAAAATGAAGAGGGTGTGTTTCGATGCGATATACGGTCATCGGTGCCGGAGCCATGGGCTATCGTCTGGGTGTGCTGCTGCAGGAGCAGGCCGGCCTGCAGGTGGATTTCGTGGATACCTGGATGCCCAATATTGACAAGGTTCATGACCAGGGAGGCGTCTATGTCTCCCGCGATCACGAAAATCGTCATTTGGTGCCCGTCAACATTTACACCCCCGAGGACTACAAGGGCGACCCCGATGTCTGGATCGTCATGCTCAAGCAGATGCAGCTGGAGGCTGTCCTGGAGCGTTGCGCACCGCTCTTCCGCGACCATCAGGTGGTCTTCTCGGCCATGAATGGCTGGGGGCATTTCGACAAGCTGCTCAAGTACTTCCCCAAGGAGCGCATCTACGGCGGCACGGCCATGATCGGCACAGTCCTCAACGGGCCGGGCGACGTGGACTTCATCGGCAAGTCCGGGGCCGGCTCCATGCACCTGTGTGCCATGACCGAGCAGACCAGCGACCTGGAGCGCGGAATGGCCGAGGACTTCAAGGCCGCCAACCTCAACCCCATCCTGACCGAGAACTTCGAGGGCACCTGCCTGGCCAAGATCATCTTCAACTCGGTGGTCAACACCATCTGCACCATGTACCAGATCACCATGGGCCAGTTCATCTCCTACCCGGGCGCCAAGGATATGTCCCGCCAGCTGATCGACGAGGCCTATGACGCCTGCGAGCGGGCCGGCAAGCAGCTGATCCAGACCCGTCAGGAGACCCTGGACGAGGTGGACTATGTCAGCCGCGTGGGCAATCCCCTCCACTACCCCTCCATGTATCAGGACATGTCCAAGGGCCGCCCGACCGAGGTGGATTACATCAACGGCTATCTGGCACGTCTGGGACGCGAGCATGACTACGTCTGCCGGACCCAGGAGTTCCTGACCCACGGCGTCCATCTGGCCGAGCTGGCTTTCCGCGTCCATCATGAGGAGCAGGCCAACCGGGGGTGAATGGGTGATTTATAGTGGGGGTGGCACAAGGACGTCCGAACCCGTCCGGCCAGGAGGATCATGACCCAGGAAGAACGCATGCAGCTGCCCGACCGGGTGCGGACCAACGGAGCCACCCCCAATCCCTGGTGGGCCAATGCGGTGGTCTACCAGATCTATCCACGGTCCTTCCAGGACACGAACGGCGACGGTTACGGCGACCTGCCGGGCATTACCCAGCGTCTGGACTACCTGGCCGATCTGGGCGTGGACGTGATTTGGCTGAGCCCTGTCTACCGATCTCCCCAGGATGACAACGGGTACGACATCTCCGACTATCAGGACATCGACCCCATCTTCGGCACCATGGACGATATGGACGAGCTTTTGGACCAGGCCCACCGTCGGGGCATCAAGGTGGTCATGGATCTGGTGGTCAACCACACCTCGGACGAGCACGCCTGGTTCCAGGCCTCCCGCAACAAGGATGACCCGCACGCCGACTGGTACTGGTGGCGTCCCGCCAAGGCCGGCCACGAACCCGGCACTCCGGGCGCAGAGCCCAACCAATGGGGGTCCTACTTTGGGGGCTCCGCCTGGCAGTACGATCCACAGCGAGGCGAATACTACCTGCACCTGTTCTCCAAGAAGCAGCCTGACCTCAACTGGGAGAACCCCCAGGTCCGGCAGGCCGTCTTCGACATGATGAATTGGTGGATGGACCGGGGCATCGACGGGTTCCGCATGGATGTGATCGTCATGATCTCCAAGGCCGTCGACCCCGAGGGTCGTCTGCCCGGCGAGGACGGATCGGCCATCGCTGACGGTCCCGTGGGGCCTGAGGGGTACTCGTCCTCGGTGCCCTTCTGCGTGGACGGCCCCAGGCTGGATGAGTTCCTCCAAGAGATGCGCAGCCGGGTCTTCCAGGGTCGGCAGGGTTACCTGACCGTGGGGGAGGCTCCCAGTCTGGCGCCTGCCCGCAGCGGGCAGATCACCGATCCGGCCAACCACGAGCTGGACATGCTCTTCCTCTTCACCCAGACCGAGGTTGACACCGGGGACAGCAAGTGGGACATCCGCCCCTTCCAGGTCTCCCGGCTCAAGGCGGTCATGGACGAGCAGCAGCAGGCCGTGGCCAAGACCGGATGGGCCAGCCTCTACTTCGACAACCACGACCAGCCCAGGATCGTCTCCCGTTGGGGTGACACCTCCAGCGAGGAGCTGCGCTCGCGTTCGGCCAAGGCCCTGGGGCTCCTCCTGCACATGCATCGGGGGACCCCCTACATCTATCAGGGCGAGGAGCTGGGCATGACCAACGCCGGTTTCACCAGCCTCGACCAGTACCAGGATCTGGAATCCATCAACCTCTACCATCAGCGGGTCGACCAGGCGCACGAGCAGGATCCGGAGTCCATGATGGCAGCCCTGGCCTATATGAGCCGCGACAATGCCCGCACCCCCATGCAGTGGGATTCCACCAAGTTCGCTGGCTTCACGGCTTCTTATGCTCCCAAGGAGCCCTGGCTGGCCGTCAATGCCAACCGGGACAAGGTCAACGCCAAGACCGAGCTGCGTGACCCTGAATCGGTCCTGGCCTTCTACCGTGAGCTGATTCGTCTGCGTCACACCAATCCGGTCGTGGCGGCCGGCGACTTCACCCTTCTGGATCCGGATGCGGACCAGATCTATTCATTCACCCGTTGCCTGGACCAGGCGCCGGAGCCCAAGTCGGGACCCGAGGCTGCCAGTGTTCTGGATGCCCTGCCCTGCCAGCGCCTGCTGGTTGTGGTCAATCTGAGCAGCCGCCCGGCCTCACTGCCTCCTGAAACCGCAGCGCTTCTGGGCTTGGACCAGACCGGATTCACCTCTATGGCTCTTGGGGATGTGGATCCCGACCGGATCCTCATATCCACCTACCGGCCCGAGCAAACTGCCAGCTCACTGCTGACCGGTCGTCTCTCCCCATGGGAGGGTTTCGTCTACCGACTCTGAGGAAACCCCGTCGCCGGCACAACTTCCAGGCTAGAGTGGAAGTCAGCGATGCCCTGATGGGCCTGTGGGACCGGATGGGTCCCCCGGGTCCAGGGGCGATGGGTCCGCGCCGTGGTCAATCCCGACGATTCCGGCACGGACGGGAATAGAAAGCGGGTTGCATGTCTCGTCTGATCATTGTCTCCAATCGTTTGCCCATGTCACTGCAGGCGCAGGAAGACGGCTCCTACACCTTGCACCAGAACGTGGGGGGACTGGCCACGGCCATCGGCCCCTACCACCGTTCCCATAAGGACTGCCTCTGGATCGGCTGGAGCGGCATCGATCCTCAGAAGTACTCGGAAAAGGAGCTGGACCGCATCCGTCAGGCCTACCGGGAGAGCCGGTGCATTCCTATCTTCCTGAGCAAGGAGGAGCTGAACGGATACTACGCCGGGTTCTCCAACAACACCCTGTGGCCGCTCTTCCATGACTTCTCGCACGAGGCCGTCTTCCGCCAGGAGGACTGGGAGATGTACCGCAAGGTCAACATGCGTTTTGCACAGGTGGTGGAGCCGCTTATCCGCAAGGGCGACACCATCTGGGTCCAGGACTACCACCTGATGCTCCTGCCCAAGATGTTGCGCGAACGTTACCCTGACGCCTCCATCGGCTGGTTCCTGCACGTGCCCTTCCCAAGCGCCGAGATCTTCCGCTCCCTGCCCTGGAGCCGCGAGATCCTGGAGGGCGTCCTGGGCGCCAACCTGATCGGCTTCCACACGGTGGACTTCTCCGCCAGCTTCCTGGCTTCCCTGCACAGGCTGCTGCCCGAACTGCCCGTCAACCGGGACGGCGTGGTCGAGATGCCTGACGGCCACCGAGCAGCCATCGACGCCTTCCCCATCGGCATCGACTACAATCTCTACCGGCGTACCGCCCACTCCGGCCTGGCCCGGGCCATGCGTCGAGGAATCGACGAGGCCTGTGGCAAGTCCCCCCGTCATCGCTACCGCACCTCGGTGACTGCCGAGGGCGTGGCGGCCAACGAAGCCGCCACATCGGACGCCAACTGGTGGAGCCACTACATGGAGAAGGACATCCCCGAGTCCACGCTGGCCAAGCAGGCAGCTTCCTCGGTGGGCAGCCGCTCCAACAAGGTCATCGTTTCGGTGGACCGGCTGGACTACACCAAGGGTCTGCCCGAGCGGCTTCAGGCCTTCGGCCGCATGCTGGACAAGTACCCTGAGTGGGTGGGCCATGTCACCTACTACCTGCTGGCCACCCCCTCGCGTGAGGTCGTCGAGTCCTATCAGCGGCTCAAGGCCCAGGTGGACCAGCTGGTGGGCGAGATCAACGGCCGCTACTCCCTGCTAGCCTGGACCCCCATCCACTACATCACCCGCTCCCTGTCCATCAAGCCGGTCTGCGGCATCTACACGGCTGGAGACGTAGCCCTGGTCACCCCCCTGCGCGATGGGATGAACCTGGTGGCCAAGGAGTACCTGGCCTGCCATGACGGGCGCGACGGCACCCTGGTCCTGTCGGACATGTGCGGGGCTGCCGACGAGCTGACCGATGCCTTCATCGTCAATCCCTACGACATCGACATGGTCTGCGAGGCGCTGCACAACGCTCTGGAGATCACCCCCGAGGAGTCCAAACGGCGCAACATCCGCATGCAGGCCCGGCTCAAGGTGCGCACCGCAGCCAACTGGTGCACCTCGTTCCTCGACTCCCTGCGGCAGGTGTCCACTCCGGGCATGACAGACAGGAGGCTGCGTATGGATCACCACAACGCCATCGTTCGTCAGTGGGACGGCGCCCATCGTCGTCTGGTCCTGTGCGACTATGACGGGACGCTGACCCCGCTGGTTCGCCGTCCTGAGCGAGCCAAGCCCACCCAGGCCCTCCGCCGTCTGCTGACCCAGGTGGGAAGCAATCCCGATGTGGACTTCCTGCTGGTCTCCGGCCGCAGCCATCAGATCATGCAGGACTGGTTCGGTGACCTGCCGGTGGGGCTGATTGCCGAGCATGGCGCCTGGAACCGCAACCTGCCCGGCAGCGACTCGGACGAGTGGCAGCGGGCGCAAGGCCTGCCCGACTCCGATACCTGGCAGAAGGTGATCCGGCCCATCATGGATGAGTCGGCCACCAGGGTCCCCAACTCCTTTGTGGAGAGCAAATCCGATGCGGTGGCCTGGCACTACCGGATGAGCGATGCCCAGGTGGCGGAACAGGAGCGTCAGGATCTGCTCCATCGTCTGCGCGGAGTAGTGGTCGGCCTGGGGTTGATGATCATGGAGAACTCCAAGGTCGTCGAGGTCACCCCTGTGGCCACCAGCAAGGGCCAGGCCATCCTGCCCTTCGTCAACAGCGATGATTACGACTTCATGATGGCCTTGGGCGACGATGAAACGGACGAGACCATGTTCGCCGTCATGCCCGATAAGGGATGGACCATCAAGGTCGGGCCCGGCCAGACCAAGGCTCGGCTGCGGGTCAACGATCCGACCGCAGTCACTCTGCTGCTGGCCGACCTGGGTGCCGGTGTGGCCCGTGACTCCAATGAGCCCGTGGCCTCCCACGACTTCCGCGACGACCATACCGTGGTCGACGAGGCGCATGCCCAGCTCACTGACGACAAGTAAGGCAGACGACCGCAAGCCATCACCGGCGACTGTTAGCCACTACCGGTAACCGCTCGTGAAATCCGTCAAGTTCACGGGCAGGCTGGTGGTTGGTTTGGTTATCGGTCTGGTTGTTTCAGATCCGCTCTCATGCCTGTCCGGTCCTCGGGTGCCCAAACGTTCGATTGCTCACATGTTTTGGATTTTCAGTATGTTTAGGTGTCCACCATGTTGACGGCTGACCCCATTGGTCGGGCCCGGCCGACCATACTTGGAGCATGGATACTTCAACAATCACTGCCTGTCTTGAGTCCGATCATGCCGCTGATCTGCGCAAAGCCGCCCAACGTCTGGAAGGTGTGGCCCGTCATACCCTTATCGAGGAATCCGATGATCTGGGTGCTCGGATAGGCCATCGCGTTCTGCTCAAGCCGGAGAATCTGCAGCTGACCGGATCCTTCAAGATTCGCGGAGCTTACAACAAGGTGGCCTCGCTGAATCAGGACGAGCTGGATCGCGGGATCGTCACCGCTTCCGCTGGCAATCATGCCCAGGGGGTGGCTTTTGCTGCCCGCAGCCGGGGCGCGAAGGCCACCATTGTTATGCCCCGGATCACGCCGCCCCTCAAAGTCGATGCCACTCGGGCCTATGGTGCCGAGGTTGTCCTGCAGGGCGAGGTCTTCGATGAAAGCTCTGACTACGCCTTGGGGCTGGCACGTGATCGCGGCATGACCTTCGTCCCGCCCTTTGACGACTACGAGGTCGTCTGCGGTCAGGGGACCATAGCCATGGAGATTCTTCAGGACGTGCCCGATGTCACCGATATCGTGGTTCCCCTGGGTGGAGGCGGGCTGGGTGCTGGTGTTGCGCTCGCCGTAAAGACCTTTAAGCCTGAGGTCAGAGTCATTGGAGCCACTCCAGTAGGATCTCCGGCCTGGCGTGAGTCTCTGACAGCTGGCCATGTGGTCGCAGCAGACCAGATGCGTACGGCTGCCGAGGGTGTAGCCGTCAGACGTCCCGGCGATCTGAACTATGCTCTTCTCAGCCGCTATATGGATGATCTGGTCCAGGTAACCGAAAGCGACATCTCCGAAATGATCCTATTCATGCTGGAGAAGCACAAACTGGTGGTCGAGGCAGCCGGTGCCGTCTCCTTGGCAGCCCTAGGACAGTTGGATCTGCAGTCCGATGTCTTCCGGTCGGCTCCTGGGCCGCACGTGATCGTCCCCATCATCTCGGGCGGCAACATCGACACGGTTACCATGGGTGCGGTCATCCAGCGGGGGATGATCTCCCGCGGACGCATCATGCAGTTTGGCGTGGAGCTGCCCGACGTTCCCGGCCAGCTGGTCAATGTGGCCACGGTCCTGGCCGATCTGCGAGCCAATGTGATCGAGCTCAACCACGACCAGTTCAAATCCTCCGGCCACTATGACAACGGCGTGCTCTTGGAAGTGACTGTGGAGACCAACGGCCCCGACCACATCACCCAGATTTTGGATACCTTGCGCAGCCGGGGCTTCCAAGTCCATCAGAACTACTGACTTGGTTTCCCGATCGAAACCGGGGTCCAATGCCCAGCTTCCAAGGTTCCAAGATAAGGATCACGACCGGGCGAAGAGACAAAATGGCCGTCGCCGTTGCTGAGTTTGGCTGATAGCCTGCAGGTTCTTGCATGGACTATCTATGGCAATCCTTGCGCCGTCTTTCTTGATGCTCTAATGTAGGCTGCCCTCTGCGCCGGCATCGGTCAGGGCCGCGTTCCAGAGAGCGGCCTTATGGTTCTGCGACTGTTTGAATCTGGTGACGAAGTTTCGTGCTTCTGCATAGTTCGAGCCCATCTGGTTCCGGAGCGATTTCCAGGTGATGACCGGGGTCTGGTAGGCGTAGGTCCGGCTGCCGTTGATGCGCACCCATTCGGCTGCACCAGGCTCGGGGTTGCGGATAGGCGGAAATATGCGGCAGAAGTCGGGCATTAGGTAGGCCCAGCGCTGCCTGTTGAGCTGCTTCCATTGCGGTCCGCCTAGGGGCCGTGGATTCTGACTGGCGAATTCTTTCGTAAGGAGGCAATACCCTTTATTGCTTCTCTTTGTTCCCCGTTCTGTTCCCGGCAAGAGAAGATTTTTCATACTAAATTCAGTATATCTACGCAGTGAGGGTTCTTGTTAAAGAGGAGGGACTCAAGGTTTCCGCTCGGCGTTCGCTGTTTGTTTTCTGTGTTGGCGGTTCATCTTTGACTTGTCGGCGAACCGGTTTAGGGCGTCCTTGTCCTCGTTCCAGTGGTAGTTGTTCATACACTTTGGTGAGCAGAATCGCTGAATCTTCCTCTTGCCTTTGGCCGGCAGGTACGGCTTGCTGCATCAACAGGCAACGGTCCACATAAAGGCCGTTGATCTCGCTTGTTTCGTGCATTGGTTCCCGCGCAGATTTTGGATTTTGCGCATGTCCCTGCAGCCGAATTTTGTCGGATTAGCGCATCGTGCGCAGAATTTGGTGTCATTTCAACGATAACACTGGATTTTCCGCATTTTAATGCAAGAAGTCCATCTCTTGAATTTGGTCTGATTGTGGCTTGTCTGGACGTGATTGCTGTCTGTGGTGGTTGGCGCACTTGGGGTGTATTGATTGATGGTGATTTCGTGATTGCCGGTGTTCTATGGATGTGATGAGCTGGTTTCGGGTCCTTTTTGGGATAACGGTGGAATGCTTGCTTCAGACTGTGGCAGTTCTTCCGGTGCGCACGCCCGGCTCTGCTCTGCTCTTTTCTGCCGGCTCCGGCAGGCTTGTACCGCATGCTGGAGATGGAGAATCTGTCCACCAGGATGACCCAGGACCGGCTGGCCGTTCTGGGTATGCCTTGCGGATGATGGCCGACTTGGGGGTGCCCTCCTTCTTGGCCGCCCGGCTGGCTTTGTCGCCCAGGTCCTTGGGCGCCCTGACCCTCCAGGCGCATCACGCGGTCCGTTCCTCGGCCCCTTGCTTCTCCAGCTTCTCCAACTTCGCCATGCTCTGGGCAATGAGCGATGCGGCCTGCTCGTCGGTCAGCAGCGGGGCGCCGGGGTCCCGCCGGATAGCGGCCTCCGTGTGGTGGATCAGCTCCCCCCGGTCGGCTGCGTGGATCATCGCATCGATGTCCTTCTGGTTCTCGGGTGTGACTTGCTTGGCCATTTTGCGCTCCTTTCCCTTCCTGTGCGCCTGTCTCTCTTCGCCCTCACCGGGTGGCCTCGGCCCGGCGCAGGCGCA
Source organism: Bifidobacterium sp. VU/mBH4 (B4) (assembly GCF_058199535.1). NCBI lineage: Bacteria > Bacillati > Actinomycetota > Actinomycetes > Bifidobacteriales > Bifidobacteriaceae > Bifidobacterium > Bifidobacterium sp. VU/mBH4 (B4). The sequence continues at coordinate 119,211 of NZ_JBVPQJ010000006.1, forward strand.
TCTGTTCGAATTCCGTATGGAGATCCCTGAAGAACTGGTCCTCGTCCACCTCGCGGTTCGGGTCCATGAACCGTTCGGTGCCGGGGACGGCATCCAGGCGCTCGCCGCGTTCGGCCTTGGTGTTCATCTCCTCCATCTGCCGGCGCTCTTTTTCCGTCTTAGGCTCGTACTCGTATTCGTTCATGGCTTCGATTCCTTTATCCATAGACATGGCTTTTTGATCGTTGGTTGGTTTGTCTGTCCGTCTATCGGTCGCGCTTGTGCTACTCAATCAGATAGCGCCACACGTCGTTGACGGTCAAGGTGTGGAAGGCGACGAATTCCCCAGGCTCGTCTTCCTTGACTATGACCTCGATGCAATTCTTTTCAAGCGCTCCAGGATGCCTGGGCCCGACGAACACCACGGCATCCAGCCCATTCCGAGCCTAGACCTCCTCTTTGCCTGCATAATGCAGGACGGCATAGCCGATTTCTTGGTATTCGTTACACCATGCCTGCCGGCGCTTCTGGTCATCTTGAGCGTTTGAGCTCCTCTCTCCCGCCTTCTATCTCTATGGCACCACACTGACGACCTGCAGTCAAAGGCCGCACTTTTTTCTTCTGAGTATTCCTTGGATCTACCAGCCGCGTCCTGCTGTGGAGGGCATTCTCTTCGATGATTCATTTCGGCTTCGGGTCGTTTTATGGGCTCCTGTAATCAGGAAAAGGCCGCGGCTTTTCCGGATCGCAGCCATTGCTTTTTGCTTAAGACAACGACAATCAGAAGCTAGGCAGTCAGAAGGCTTTACATGCTTTTTTCGCCCGATTCCGGATGAAGTCGGCCAGGACGGAGTGAACCAGCGCCGAAGAGTTATGCAGGTTCTCCTCCCGGGCGATGTGCTTCAGGGGGTCCTTCATGGTCGGCGTGACCTTCACACGTAGTTCCACGTTGACGGGACGTCGCTCCTCTTCGCGGGGTCGGCCGGCGAAGATGCCCATCAACTCTTTGTCCTTCAGGGCCGGAGCACCAGGGTCCCTGTACACCGCAGTTCCGGGCGCGGGCTTCAGCTCACCTCGGTCAGCCATTGCATCAAGCTCCTCGCTTGTATAGCTCACCTGCGTTTTCCTTTCTATTTATCGGGAGACCGCCATCCCCAGGCCAAACGGTCTGGGATAGCGGGTCCTTCAGCAAACCGCCGTCATTTGCAATGCATTAGATGCATCCACCTGTCGGTGACGGGCATGGCGTGGAATGCATGCAGGAGGCCATCCTCACGGCTAGCCGCAATCACCTCGATGACGTTATGGGGCGAGCCTCCTTCATGCCTGGGGCCGACGAACGCGACCGTCGCCTTCCGGGATTGCCCAGGGTTTTTTGAAAGCTGAAAGGGTGGCGGACGGCGTATCTGATCTCCCCATTCTTCAGACCATGTCTGCGTGCAGATTCGTCGACCTTTACCAATGTGCAAGATCGCATTCTCTCTCCTTATATCATCTTCACTTCGCGCCATTTCCCCCTCCTTTCCAATGCATTTCAGTCATACAAAGTTGTATTACTCCGTCAAATTACTCCGCTGACTTACTTCGCTAGCGAATATATCCCTTGCCCTTTGCTTTTTGAATCTTGGTTGAGCCACTATGGCGAAGCACACCGCCTTGCCGCCGCAGGAACGGCCGGCAGACGGGGTTGTCCGCGTCTGCCGGCCGGCACCCCGATCTCCTCTTTGATGCTTGCAGAGCGCTTCCTCATCCTCTGGCCGATCATGTCATCGCATCAGCATGCCGAATCCTCTGCAGTGTGCCCATCAACAGGGAGGAGCCTCTTCCCAACGCTGTAAAAGTGCATTACAATAGTGGTATGGCGATTAGGTTCACGGATTCGGCGTACCGGCATTTCGGCGAGGACCGCCTCGACGAGGCCATGGTGCTCAGGGCTATAGGCGAACCGGTATGGACCGCGATCGTTGACCCGGACGACCCGTCTGTGCCACCGCCGGCGCCCGGGGATCCGCCGACAGCGCTCATCGTGTGCAAAAGGCACCCAGGCGCATTGGACGACGACCTGCTCGAAGTGCTCATCCACCCCGATGGGCCCGACATGCGGGTATTCCACGTCATGCACTTGGGCGGACTGTGGCGCGACTACTGGCACCGCTGGTCCGACGGCCGGGACGGGAACGGGACGACGACGGAAAGGAAACGGCAATGAGCGACGAGAACACACGGCGCACGACCGTGAAGGCAAGCGAATACGAGAACCGCATGGACCGGCTCGACCGGGCCCCCTCGAAGCCGCCAGTCTCCGCATGGGGCGGCGAGGAAGCCAGGAGGATTAGCCAGGCCATGCTCGACCCCGACACAGACGCCACGAAGCTGTTCGCCACCCTGATGGGGCGCCCATCGCTCGAGCAGCGCGAACAGGGCAGGAAACCGAGCGTGCAGCACAGTGTGCGCTTGAGCGAACCCATGGACGAATACGTATCCGCCGCCATCAAGCGCGAGGGGTTGAAGAACCGTAGCGAATACTTCCGCATGCTCGTCCAGCGGGACGCTGAAAACCACCACACCGAACTCGTCGGCGCATGACACGGGACTGAAACCGAACCTGCCGGATCGCGGCGACCTTGCATGATCATTCCGGGATATTCGGCACTCCTCCGTTTGATCATCTGCTGTCAAGGGAAGCCCCAGCTGGCCATGTGTGCCATGATGGCCCAGCGGGTTCGCCGGATGCGGACACTATTAAGCGGTCGTTTCTTCCGCTGGCGAGAGGTGCCGATGCTTTCCCCGATGAATTTGGACTCGTGATCATGTCTTTCGGGCGCGTTTGAGCTCGGCTATTACACATGTAATCTACTTGGTGACCATCTGAGAGAGCTGGATTCTATATCGGAAGCGTCGGAGCTCTGTTGGGACAAGGCGTTTCAGGCTTATGGCTCTACTAAAAGTATGCTATCGGGCATGAAAAGGCCCCGATGGGATGTATGGCCTGAAGCCAGGGGTGTCCGCTGATCATTGTGGTGTGGCTATGGGGGTTTTGGAGCAAAGAATCGACTCTGTCGGTGCTGCAAATAGGTTGAGAGACAGGACGGGGCGCGTTGGATGCAGAGGGGCGGGAGAGTGTGGTTATTCCTATTCGAATTTTAGGAGCCCTATTGGTATCTGGTCCCAGTCCTCGTCGGTGCTGAAGGGCGTGTCCAGGGCATCATAGCTTTGCTCGGGCGGGAAGACTTTGGCTTCCGGAGTCGATTCGCCCTCCTTCTTCTGGGGCAGGGGTTCGCTTCCTGATGCAGAGTATCCGCGTGATAGGGGACCGGTACAGGCGGAGTCTGTCTGTAGTGAGACGGAAGACGGCTCAAGGATTGTCATAGTGGGCCCTGCAGGTTCTTGCAGGGCCCATCAGAAATCTGCAGATCGCAGACCTGTTCCGATAATTGCGTGGAAAGGTTAGGGAATCAACTCTGGCCGGCGATGGTCTTGTCAACGAGCTTGGGCAGCGCTTCTTCGATGGGTTCGTGGATGAGTCGGGTTGCCAAAGAATCATACTGGGTCGAACCCATGTTCATGATGGTGATTGGCACGCCCGCCTGGGCTGCCACTGGCACCAGCGAGGCCGCAGGATACACCTCCAAGGTGGACCCGATCACCCAGAATTGATCGGCCTGGCTGGCCCGCCTCATGCTCTTCTCCATGGCGCCCTCAGGTAGGGCTTGACCGAAGTAGACCACATCAGTCTTGATGATGCCGTCGCAAGGCATGTTGCCTTGGTAGGGCATGGGCTTATGGCAGTGTGGGTCGGGCTCCTGATCAAGCTTGGCCATGATGTCGGCTGTCCGGTATGCCTGGCCGCATTTCATACAGTGGGAGGTGCCGATGGTTCCGTGAAGGTTGACGATGACGTCCTCGGAGTTGCCGGCTTTCTCGTGGAGGGCATCGAAGTTCTGCGTAGCCAACAGGTTCAGCATGCCTGCCTGCTCCAGCTTGGCCAGTGCCTTGTGGGCTACTCCGGGCTGGGCCTTCCAGACTGGCGACTCCTTTTGCCACCGCCATGAATACTCCCGCTGCTTCCGGTCGCTCATGAACAGGTCCAGGTCATAGACGCTCATCTGATCGGGATGCTTGGTCCAAACCCCGTCAGGCCCGCGGAAATCCGGTATGCCGGCTGAAGTCGAGATGCCCGCCCCGGTCAGTACTGCAATTGTTGTGCTCATACACCCGTCTTACCATCCGTTAATAGACTCAATGAGTCGAAGGCCAACTTGGTGCGCGAATATACACCTATATCAACATTCGCATTCGTAGGGTGTGGATGACTGGCGATCGCGGACGAAAGGCAAACTCCGTATTGGATGTAACCGGTCCTGACCAGAATTCAGAAGGATCATGCTGACACGCCGACCCAGCAGTGGCTCAAGCAATACTTTGTGAATAAAATGTGTGCATGACGCAGAAACGGTAGGCTGAAGTCCAAACTTCGCGAGGTTCTAAAGTAAAAAGGGACATATGACGACACGCCGTCTGAGGGCTTGTTATTGCTGGTTTTAAGGGTGCTCCCAGAATGGCCGAGTTGCGTTTTGGCCGGCTCGTGGTAAGTTTATCTCTTGCTGCTCAACACGGCGGTTCTTCTTCCGGGAGGAAGTTGGATGGCTTGTTGGTGTGGTGGTGGTTTGAGAACTCAAGAGCGTGTTTGTGCTACTTATAGCTTTTTGATTGCCAGTCCGATGCCCGCCCGGCTGTTGTCGGGTACGTGGGAGCGTTGTGAGGGGTGTCGGGGTTTTTCGTGGGTTGGTTTCCTCCTTATGGAAGCTGGCCCGTCAATTATTGATGTGGGCTGTTTCGGCCTTCTTCATGGTTTTTTGTGGAGGGTTTGATTCTGGCTCAGGATGAACGCTGGCGGCGTGCTTAACACATGCAAGTC
>NZ_JBVPQJ010000007.1:0-113155 GCF_058199535.1 Bifidobacterium sp. VU/mBH4 (B4)
ATTAACAACCACCCAACACGCTTACAGCCACAAGGCCAAACCCCCAACATAAACAACGCGTTTAGTTCCTATAGCCCACCCATGCCGAAGCCAAGATTAGGACACCCCGACAAACTCCGTTACGGCATCAAGGGATAATCTTCGCCAATCACTGTCGGCAATCTATAGAACCCACACCTCGATCAAATCTTTAACCTCGACTAACCAGCATTGTTTTTATCTCCCACCTAACAGGATAGAGCTCGCTCAGACTCCCATTCTTCATTGTGAATCATGCTTGCCACAACCTTTGTGCCGACAAACCTCCAAGGGCCTTACAATTATTCTGATTAAAAATGTCGCAGTCTATCTGCAAACAGATTCATGGGCTCATCGCAACGACTCTGGAGGCTTGCACAACAATGACCAGAACTGAAAAGGGCGCACTGGGCGCACTTACTGGGCTGTCCTTGGGAGATGCGCTGGGCATGCCCACGCAGAGCATGAGTCCAGCAGCCATCCATGAGGCCTACGGCAGGGTTGACACCCTTCGTGATGCTATTGCGGATCAGCCGATCGCTCCAGGTATGCCTGCGGGATCTGTGACCGATGACACCGAGCAGGCACTGATTGTCGCAGAGCTGATCATCGAGGGCAGAGGACACATCGATCCCAAAGAGTTCGCTAAGCGCCTTCTGGCCTGGGAGGACGGCATGAAGTCACGCGGATCACTCGACCTGCTCGGGCCATCCACCAAGCTGGCCCTGGAACAGGTTCGCCATGGCGCGGACATCATGACCACAGGAAGGACCGGCACCACCAATGGGGCGGCCATGCGAGTCGCCCCGGTAGGGATAGCCAACAGGCCCGAAGACACTAGACGGCTGGCCAATCGCATCTACGAGTCCTGCCAGGTCACCCACGACACGGTCACAGGCTTTCAAAGCGCAGCGCTGATCGCTACGACAGTCAGTCTGGGACTTGAAGGAATGACCGTTCGCCAGGCACTGAATGAGTCCTTGCGCCTGGTACCCGCCATGGAAACCGCCGGAGCCTGGACACCCAAGGCATCGGTTCCCGCTCGGGCCCGCCAGGCAATACAAGTGTCCGAAGAATTCAGCGATGAGGACGACTTCGAACGCCACCTCATCGAAGACTGCGGCACTTCGGTGGAGGCCAATGAGTCTGTGGCAGCCGCTTTTGCCCTGGCCTGGAGATTCGCCGACGATCCCCAATCGGCTCTATTCGTCGCGGTCAACCTGGGCGGCGATACGGACACCATCGCTGCCATGACCGGCGCAATGACCGGCGCATGCACCGGCCCCGAGGTGTTCGACCCTGCACTCTGCTCCCAGGTGGCTTCAGTATCTCACCTCGACCTGCAGAAAACTGCCCGTGGCCTGATTACCCTAAGGTAAAGCGCAAAACGGATACGACAGAATCCTTCAGGAATACAAGAATGTAAAATCCAGTCAACCCCGAGATCATGGAGTCCACCCAGACCACACCACAGGCCTGACCAGACAATCCATCGCTGCATCCAGTACATCGTGAGTCAAAGGAGACAATCCATGTCAACTGCACCAAAAGAGGGCACCATCCTCTCCAGAGTTGAGCAAAGGGGCATCGAACCCGTGCCCGAGGATCAGAGGAACGGGTCGCCCGGTCAGCTCTTCTGGGTCTGGTTCGCCGCCAACATCTCGATCCTGGGAATCCCTCTGGGAGCTACCCTGATTGCCCAGGGCCTCAATCTCTGGCAGGCCGTGCTCGCCACGACCATCGGAGCCTTCGGATCCTTCGCACTGGTCGGCATCATTTCCATAGCCGGCAAAAGAGGCGGCGCCCCCACGCTGACCCTGTCCCGAGCCATTTTCGGCGTCAGAGGCAATGCGGGCCCCACACTGGTGGCTCTGCTATCCAGGCTGGGCTGGGAGACGGTGAACACGATGACTGGCGCTTTTGCCCTGCTCTCCCTGATTGCCATCATCTTCGGCACCTCAGCTGATGCCAAGCGCTCCCCCTTCCTGACCTTCGTCTGTATTGCCGTCTTCGTAGCCTTGACCGTGGTGGTCTCGGCCGCAGGCCACGCCTTCATCCTCACTGTGCAGAAGTGGGCCACCTGGATATTCGGAGCCCTTACCCTCTTGGTAGCCATCTATCTGGCCACGACCGTCGACTGGTCCTCCTTCATCGGCAATGCCCCCGGGTCAGCCAGCGCCTTTTTTATCGGAGTCGGCACCATAGCCGCAGGGACGGGCATCGGCTGGGTCAATTCCGGCGCAGACATGGCCCGCTACCAAAAGACCTCGGTAAAATCCGGCTCTCTGATCCTGACTGCAGCAGCCGGCGCCGGCATCCCCCTGGTCGTGGTTATCGGCCTGGGATCGGTCCTGACAGCAGGCAACTCCACCATTGCCTCCGCCGCTGATCCGGTCGCCGCGGTTCGAAGCGCCCTGCCCGCCTGGGTTTCGATCCCCTATCTGATTGCCGCCTTCGCTGGGTTGCTCATGTCAAACAACCTGTCCGTATATTCGGCCGGCCTGACCACCATCACCCTGGGCATCAGAATTCCCCGCGTCTATGCGGTCGTCGTCGATGTGGTGGTGACCACCTGCGGAGCCCTGTACTTCACGCTGGGCTCCGACGGATTCTACGGCCCCTTCGTCACCTTCATCTCCCTCTTGGCAGTGCCGCTGAGCACCTGGGCAGGCATCTTCCTGTCAGATATGATCTTCCGCAAGCGCTATGATTCGGACGGCCTTCTGAATCTTCAAGCCGATTCCCCATACTGGTACTGGCACGGCATCAACCTCCCGGCCATCGTCAGCTGGCTGGTGGGGATAGTCGTCGGCTTCCTGTTCGTGACGGCCCAGGTCTCCAAGAACGAGGTCTGGTTCTCAGGACCGCTGGCCGGCAGCTTCTTGGGCAGGAACGGCCTGGCATGGCTGGTATCCCTCCTACTGGGAGGAATCCTCTATGCCATTTTGCACCTCCTCTCCAAGGACTCCGTGGCGGTGAGGGGCAGCAGTAATGACTGAACCCAGCATCCTTCATCTCGGTCAGGTGGTGATTGACCTGAGCATGAACATCGACCACCTCCCGGAACGCGGAGGGGACATTTTCGCCAGGCGAACCGCCATAAAGGTCGGCGGCGGATACAACGTGATCCAGGCAGCCAGGCGGATGGGGGCACCCATAGCCTACATGGGGGCGATCGGCACAGGTCCGATGGCGGACATGGCCCGTGGAGCCCTTGCTGCCCTGCAGGTTCCCGCACAAGGGCCTGTGCTGGATAACTGTGACACCGGATACTCGGTAGCCATGATCGAACCCTCGGGTGAACGCACCTTTGTATCGGCGAGTGGCGCAGAGACCCGGGTACCGGAGGGCACCTACGAAAGCATGAATCTGGTTCCCGGTGATGTCATCTACCTGAGTGGGTATTCCTTCTGCCACAAGGACAACACCCGAAGCCTGCTCGGTTTTGCTGAGAAACACCAGGGCGAAGGATTTCCGGTGCTCTTCGACCTGGGACCCATGGTGGCAGATATTGCACCGGATGTTCTTGATGCGGTCAACGGTCTGCATCCTATCTGGTCCCTCAACGAACGCGAGGGACCAATCCTGGCGAAACGTCTAGGGTGCCAACCCGAAACTGGCGACGTTACTGAGTTGGAATCCCTCTGCCGCTCGCTTTCGTTGAGACTGGACAGTCCGGTGGTTCTCAGAGCCGGCGCCCGCGGTGCCTGGTACTGCCAGCCCAAGGATGCAATGCAGAGCCAGTACATTCCCACCCCGCAGGTCCATGCCATAGACACCAATGGTGCAGGCGATGCACACTCGGGTGTCCTCTGCGCGGGCATCTTCCAAGGTCTGCCCATTGAGGAGGCCCTGGTGCTGGCCAACTGTGCAGGAGCACTTTCCACTACCCAGCGGGGTCCAGCCACATGCCCAAGTGAAGAAGCCATACGAAAGGCCGCCAGCTCCCTGCAATGATGACCGGAGCAAAACCGGAGGAAACAAAGGCGGCCGCCGACTTCATGCTGACGGCCGCTTGGCCTCTCAACGAGGGACCAGAGAATGACGTATCAGAGCTGCTTGCCCAGCTGATCGGCTGCGCGCAGGGCGTGAGCGACATCGGTAGGGGTCACCTCGAAGGGCATGTTGCCCATGGTCTCGTCAGGACCGCAGGCGTGCTCGCCGACCTTGAGCAGATCCTCCTCGCTGGCCTGGCCGATGCCGATCTGCTCCAGGGAGGTGGGCAGACCCACGCTGCGGAAGAAGTCGTAGACCCCGCGGGTCTCCTCCAGGGGCCGATCCTCAAGGACCAGCTGGGCCAGGGTGCCGAAGGCCACCTTTTCGCCGTGCAGCATGGAGTGGGTGCCCTCCAGGGCGGTCATCCCGTCATGGATGGCGTGGGCTGCAGCCAGTCCGGAGCTCTCGAAGCCCAGACCGCTCAGCAGCGTATTGGCCTCGATGATCTTCTCCAAGGCGGCTGTGCGGACACCGGCCTTGGCAGCGGCCACGGCCTTGACCCCATCCTCCAGCAGCGTGTCACGGCAGAGACGGGCCAGGGCGAAGGCGGCCATGGTGGCGTGGCCTCCGGTCATGGTCACCGCGTTCGATTGCACGCAGGCGGCCGCCTCATAGTAGGTGGCGAAGGCATCGCCCAGTCCTGATACCAGGAAGCGCACCGGAGCCTTGGCGATCACGTCGGTATCCATCAGGACCACATTGGGGTTGGCAGGCAGGGGCAGGTAACGGTCAAAGACGCCTTCGGGCGTGTAGAGCACGGACAGCCTTGAGCAGGGCGCATCCGAGGAGGCTGCCGTGGGCACAATCATGACCGGCAGGTGGGCGAAGTGGGCCACAGCCTTGGCGGTATCCAAGGTCTTGCCGCCGCCGATGCCGATCACCGCGTCGCTGTCGCCCAAATGGGCACGATGGCGGTCGATCTCCTCCATGGAGCACTCGCCGCCGAATTTCATCAGTTCGTAGGGGATCCCATCGTGCTCAAAGGAGGCGACAATGTCGTCGTGGTAGAGCCCGTCGATGACCGGGTCGACGATCAGATGGGCGCCCTTGGTGCCCAGAGCCGCGTATTCTCCGGCCAGCTTTCCCATGGCGCCCTCCTGCTGAACATAGGAGCCGGGAGAGCACAGAACCTTGCGCATACATACACCTTTCTCATCGCTGATCCCGTCTTCGGGACCAGGTCCTTAGTGACGAGCCTCTTGACCCGTCTGAAAGTGACCCTAGTCACATTACATGGTGGGATGGGTATGCCGCGCCGAGCAACAGGTTAGTTACGAGGCGCGGAATTGGTCGTGCTTGTCGGCGACGACTGGGGTGTAGAAGCCGTATTTGAGGGGCTGGGCGTGGAGCCGGTCGCGTCGGCAGAGGGCGAAGGCGAGCTCGTAGAGTTTCCACCCTGCTGCTGACCCTGACCGGATCCTTGTTCGTTGCCCTGATTCTGATTCGTTCCTGATGGTTGATTCTGCGGAGCACTCGGGGTCGACTGATATTCAGGCTCCTCAGTGCGCCGCGCAGGCTTGGAAGGGGTCTCCTCCTCCTGGCTGGGGGTTACCTGGCTGGTCGGGGGGCTGACCACGTTACGAACCACCTTGTCGGTGCCCTCGCCTTTGGTCAGGGCGTTGATGGCCAGAGCAGACAGCAGCACGGCCACCAGAGCGCTGACAACAGAGACAATGATGACGTTACGGCGTCGCTGATCCAGCTTCTTCTTGCTGTTTGCCCCAACGGGAGCCGCATGGGCCCGGGGGCCGTTGCTGGACGAAACGGTCCTTCCGGTCTTGGCTGCCGATTTTTCATCACCGACAGGAGGCATAACCTGAGTGGACCCATCAACCGGCTCCATCACCTGGGTGGACCCGTCTGCAGCACCGCTGGAACTGTCCGAAGTGCCTGTCCCCTGTGCCGGCATGACCGTGGTCTGTCCATCCGCGGCTGAATCGCCATCCGTATCCGTCTTGGAATCGCCATCGGCCTGGTCGGCACCGCCAACCACGGACTCCTGCAGCTTTTGGCCAGAGGCTTCCAAAACATTCTTGTAAATCTGCGAGGCCACAGCAGAGACGATGGAACCGATGGCTACGCCGATGATGGATCCCGCCACGCCGATCTTGGCGGCCAGCCAGAAGGAGGTCATGGCTGCAAGAGCGCCGGCGACGATCTGCGCCCAGGAAATGTCATGAAAGAACTGCTTCACTCCGACCCCTTTTGATCCAACGGCTGGTTGCTGCGCTCTTATGGTAGCTGGTGGTCATGGCGATCCTGTGATGGTCAGTCAGTCTGGACCAGCCCTCGGGGATTGTCCCAGTCCCCCCGCATGGCGATGGCAGGACCACGATTGTAGTCGATCATGGACCATCGCAAACCGCCGTCGGGCAGGTCTCGTGGCATCAATCGCGCCCAGTGGGCATTGCGCATGGTGACCAGACCCAGGTATTCGGGATATTCACTGGCCATGCCCAGCAGAGCCTGGAGGGCCTGGGCTATGAAGGACCCATGAGAGAAGACCATGAGATCCGTGTCTGGACCAGCCCGATGAATCCAACGGTTCAGAGTCTCCAAGCCACGTTTGCCTACCTGGGCCTTGGTCTCAGCACCGTGAAGCAGCTCTCCCCCGGCGCCCCGGGACCAGGATTCATAGTCCTCCGGCCAGCGTTGACGAACCTCTTCGGCGCTGGCTCCCTCCCACTCGCCGAAGTTGCGTTCGCGCAGCCCGGGATCAAGATGGACCGTCTGGCCCAAGGGGTCGGCGAAGGCATGGGCAGTGGCGGCTGCCCTGCCCAGATCAGAGGAGACCACCAGCAGGCGGCGGTCCTGAGGTGCCCCATCCACGTACTCGGCCCGGAGCTCCTCGGCTGTCCTCTCCACCTGCCAGCGGCCAACGCTGTTGAGGGGGATGTCGATCTGGCCCTGCATCCGGTGATTCGCATTATATGAGGTCTGCCCATGACGGACCACGGTCATGGAACGCACATGCCGTCCATCATCGACGGCGGCGACCGGGTCAGTCATGGTTGTCCTGAGGATCAGCGAAACGGCTGCGCAGATCATCCCCATTCAAATCATCAGCCTTGGAGGCCAACTGGCCGTCCTGGTCATCATCGGCAAGGGTGAAGGGGTGCTCCAGCTGCAGATCCACCTGGGGGCAGTCCTTCCAGAGCCGTTCCAGGTCATAGTAGGCCCGGGCCTGCTTGTGCATGATGTGGATGACGAAGTCACCGTAGTCCAGCAGAACCCACTGGGCCTCCTGGACGCCCTCCCGCGAACGGGGATCCAGATTCTTTTGCAGGTGGAGCTGCTTCTCCACCTCCTCGGCGATGGCCAGGACCTGACGTTCGTTGCTGCCGGTGGCCACCATGAAGATGTCGGTGATGGCGATGGGCTGGGAGACGTCGAAGGCCACGATGTCCATGGCCTTGATATCGTTGGCTGCCCGAGCGGCCACCCGGACTGCGTCGATGGATTCCTGCAATGCTGGCACTTGTCACGCCTTTCCTTGTTATGAAGCAGATGCTGTCATGGTTACCGCTCCCAGGCGGGCTTCCAGTCCGGAACCTGATGCTGGTCATTGGTGGAGTAGACCATGGCTCCGTCCTCGACCGGATGGCGGATGACCGATCCGGCCCCGGTGGTGACTCCGTCGCCCACCTGGACGGGAGCTACGAAGAGGTTCCCTGCGCCCACATGCACCTCCGACCCGATCTCGGTGCGGTTCTTGTGCACGCCGTCGTAATTGGCGGTGATGGACCCGCCGCCCACGTTGCTGTCGTGGCCTATGTGAGCATCACCCACGTAGGAAAGGTGGGGCACCTTGGTCCCGTGGTCGATGGTGGCCTTCTTCATCTCCACGAAGGCCCCGGCCTTGGTGTCCTCGGCAAGGACGTTGCCAGCCCTCAGATAGGTCCATGGGCCGATATTGGCGCGGGCTCCAATCCGGGTCTCCTGCACGCGGGATCGCTCCACCTTGGCCTGCGGCTCGACAATGGCGTCAATCAGGGCGGTATAGGGGCCGATGACCGCGTCCGAGGCGATCTCGGTATGACCCTGCAGGAAGCATCCGGGCAGAATGACGGCATCCTGCTGGATGACTACGTCATCTTCGATCCAGGTGGTGGACGGGTCCAGGATGGTCACCCCCTGGCGCATGAACTCCTGGCAGACCCGCAGGTTATGGGCCTTGGCCAGTTCAGCCAACTGGACCCTGTCGTTGACGCCTTCGACCTTGAGCGGATCAGGAGCAGCGAAGGCTCCGACCCGGCCCAAGCGGCGGGCTGTCTCCAGGGCATCGGTCAGATAGAACTCCCCCTGGGCGTTGCTGTCGTCCAGACCGCGGACCGCCTGGCGCAGCAGATCCGCCTCGAAGACGTAAACGGAAGTGTTGACCTCCTTGACGGCCAGTTCGGTGCCGGTGGCGTCCCGCTGTTCGACGATGCGCAGAACCCGTCCATCCTGGTCACGAATGATGCGGCCGTATCCGGTAGGGTCGTCCAGATTGACCGTCAGCACGGTGGCCCCGTCGCCGGAATTGACATGATAGTCAAGCAGACTTTGCAGCGTGTCCGCGTCCAGCAGGGGCATGTCCGAGGCCACGATCAGCACCTGACCGTCGTGCCGAAGCTCCCCATCCAGCTGATCCACGGCGCACTGAACCGCGCGCCCTGTACCCGGTCTGCTGTCCTGACGGACGATGCGCACCTGGGGATCGTAGGATCGTGCGGCCTGCGCCACCAGGTCGGCCTGATGATGAACCACCACGGCCGTCAGCTCGGGATTCAGGGCGGTCACCGAAGTCATGACTCTCTGCAGGAAGGTCTTGCCAGCCAGAGTGTGTAGAACCTTGGGGTGGGCCGAGTGCATGCGAGTGCCCTCGCCTGCTGCCAGGATGATGCCAGCGGTCAGCGTCTGCCCGCCGGTCAAAACTCCACCACCCCGCTCTCGGCGATGCCGATCAGATCCTGAATGGAATCCACCACCTGGTCAGGGCGGTAAGGGAAAGTTTCCACCTCGGGTCGAGTGGTGATGCCGGTCAGCACCAGGAAGGTGTTCAGGCCAGCCTCGACTCCGGCCACAACGTCGGTGTCCATCCGGTCGCCGATCATGGCCGTGGTCTCGGAGTGGCCGCCAACCCTGTTCAGGGCCGTGCGGAACATAATGGGGTTGGGCTTGCCCACGAAGTAGGGCTCCCGGTTAGTGGCCTTGGTCACCAGGGCCGCCACCGCGCCGGCTGCCGGCAGGACGCCGTTCTCACTGGGCCCGGTGGCGTCCGGGTTGGTGCAGATGAAGCGGGCGCCGCCCAGGATCAGGCGGATGGCTGTGGTGATGGACTCAAAGGAGTAGGTCCGGGTCTCGCCCAGGATCACATAGTCCGGTTTGATGTCGGAAAGAATGAAGCCGGCCTCGTGCAGGGCCGTGGTCAGCCCGGCCTCGCCGATCACATAGGCTGATCCCCGCGGCATGGTCCGGGACACGAAGTCCGCGGTGGCCAGCGCAGAGGTCCAGATCCGGTCCTCAGGCACGTCGATGCCCGAACGACCAAGGCGGGCCGAAAGGTCACGAGGGGTGTAGATGGGATTGTTGGTCAGCACCAGATACTGGCGGTTGTTGCGCTTGAGGGTGTCGATGAATTCGGCAGCGCCGGGCAGGGCCGTGTTCTCATGCACCAGCACGCCGTCCATGTCGGTGAGCCAGGTTTCGATCTTCTTGACTGCCAAGACAGTTCCTTTCGGTTGGTCACCGACCCCAAGGAGGCCGTCTCCGACCGGAATCGGCGAGCGTAAGCTCCCCCACCTGGATTCGAACCAAGACTAAGGGTTCCAAAGACCCGTGTGCTGCCTTTACACCATGGGGGAAGGGCGGAACCCTTGAGGCCCCGCCAAGTTTATTATGCCACAGCCGGACGATTACGCCACGCCATGCCGGGCAGGCAGGGCTTTAGGCAAAGAGGAAGCCCTGGCCGTGATGAGCCGGATACGTGTCGAAGAGCCGGGCCACCGAGCCATCCTCAAAGACCGCCTTGATGGCCGAGGCCAGCAGGGGCGCGATGGACAGCACAGTCAATCCATCCCAACGCTTCTCCTGGGGAATGGGGACCGTGTCGGTGACAATGACCTCCTTGGCCTGGCAGGACTTGAGCCGTTCCACGGCAGGCCCGGACATGACGCCATGAGTGGCCACGATGGTGATGGAGTTGGCGCCGGCCTCCTCCAGGACGTTGCAGGCCTCGGTGATGGTGCCGCCGGTGTCGATCAGGTCGTCCACCAGCACACAGTCCAGGCCACGCACGTCGCCCACCACCCGATGGGCCACAGCCTTGTTGGGCTGGGTGATGTCACGGGTCTTGTGGATGAAGGCCAGGGGAACGCCTCCCAGGCGCTGGGCCCACTGCTCAGCCACCCGGATGCGGCCGGCATCCGGCGAGACCACGGCCACCTTGGACAGATCCATCCGGTCGCGCACATAGTCCACCAACACAGGCATGGCGATCAGATGGTCCACAGGCCCATCGAAGAAGCCCTGGGACTGGGCGGCGTGCAGGTCAACCGACATGATCCGGTCCGCGCCAGCCGTCTTGAGCAGGTCGAACATGAGCCGGCAGGAGATGGGCTCGCGGCCCAGATGCTTCTTGTCCTGACGGGAGTAGCCCAGGAGCGGGCAGACCGCGGTGATGGATCGCGCCGAGGCCCTCTTGAGGGCGTCGATCATGATCAGCTGTTCCATGATGGACTTGTTGACCGGGTCTGAGTGGGTCTGCAGGACGAAGACATCCGCACCGCGCACCGACTCCGTATAACGCACATACATCTCGCCGTTGGCAAAGTCGTATGCCGTCGTCTCCAGGACGTCGATGCCGAGTTGATCGGCCACGTCCGCCGCGAGTCTGGGATGGGCCCGGCCTGTGACAAGTATGAGATTTTTTCCTGGTCTGCCTTTGAGTATCGCGCTCACCATATCTCCAAACGTTGTTTTCGCTGAAGCGGACAGCCTCCATAATAATGGCGCGCGCTGACACGGCCGGGCTGTCCGTGTTGGCGAGTCCGACAGCATGCGAAGCTCAGGAAGCCGAGCGGTAGAGCCCGTGCTTGTTGATGTACTGCACCACCCCGTCCGGAACCAGGTACCAGACCGGCATGCCCCTGGCCGAACGACGGCGCACATCTGTGGACGAGATGGACAGGGCCGGAATCTCCAGGGTATCCACCCGCTGAGCAGGCACCTGAAGGTCGTCCAGGCTGGAGGAGTAGCCGGGCCGGGAGACGGCCACGAACTTGGCCAGATCCCACATCCGGTTGGCATCCTTCCAGCGCATGATCTCGGCCACGGCGTCCGCCCCGGTGATGAAGAAGAGGTCGCTGTCGGGGCGCATCCGCTTGATGTCGCGCAGGGTGTCCACGGTATAGGTGATGCCAGGCCGCTCAATATCCACCCGGGAGACCGTGAACTTGGGGTTGGAGGCCGTGGCGATCACGGTCATCAGATAGCGGTCCTCGGCATTGGTCACCGTCTTGTTCAGCTTGAAGGCCGGGCGGCCGGTGGGCACAAAAATGACCTCATCCAGGTCGTAGACCCAGGCCACCTCCGAGGCTGCCACCAAGTGGCCATTGTGAATAGGGTCGAAGGTGCCGCCCATGATCCCCACCCGGGGTCGGCGGTTATGGTGGGCAGGCCTACAGGCCCCGTCAATATCTGATGGCTCCTGCCCGGATTCCCCCTCCTTGGACAGCTCAGACATCATCCGGTTCACGCCTGCTCGCCCTCCCGTCTGGCTTCCGAGGCGTTCTCCTCGTTCTCCGACTTGGCCTCCTGACGCATCTGCTCTGCGCTGGGGTTGACCCGGTCGGGATCGATCCGCTCCATGTCGGCATTCCACTCCTCCTGGACCACGCGGCGAATCTCAGAGTAGGTGGGCAGTGGGAAGCCCGGCTGGTAGGCCCGACGAACCTGGGCCACGCATCCGGTGATGGCTACCAATGAATCGGACAGGTCGGCGATGCGCCCCTCCTGCTCCTGTTTGCGGAAGACCGGCACCCGCTCCTCCATGACGGTGATGTCGTGCCTGACCTGATTGAGCTGGTCCTGGTCCAGGTCGTACACATCATCGGCATGTTCGTCAGGCCAGCCAATCAGGACAGCGTCGGCGTACTCCAGGCAGGAGCGCTGGTCTGCATCCGGGATGCCGTCCTCGATTTGGACCAGAAAGACGTACCGCAGCAGGCTCAACCGCTCTGAAGCCACCCTCAGCCAGATGCGCGGATTGTCGTGCTCGCGCTGGAAGAGCTCTTCGATCTTCTCGTTCACGGCCGCACCTGCCCCCTGCCGTAACCGATCCACTTGGTGGTGGTCAGCTCCTGCAGGCCCATGGGTCCTCGGGCGTGCAGCTTCTGGGTGGAGATGCCCAGCTCGGCGCCCATGCCGAACATGCCGCCATCGGTGAATCGCGTTGAGGCGTTGACCATGATCACTGCCGAATCCACCCGACGGGAGAACTCCTCCACGGCCTCGTAGTCCCGGGCCAGGATGGCCTCGGTATGACCGGTGGAGTGACGGTTGATGTGCTCGATGGCCTGATCCAGGGAGTCCACCACGCGCACCCCCATCTTCAGATCCAGATACTCGCGGTCCCAGTCGGCTTCCTCTGCGCTGACCAGCAGTTCTTCAGGCAGACCCTGCCCGGCCAGGATGTCCATGGAGACCGCGTCCAGGCGCAGCTCGACATGGGCCTGCGTCAGCGCTTGGGCCACACGGGGCAGGAATTCAGCGGCCACATCCCGGTGGACGATCAGTTTTTCGGCGGCGTTGCAGACGCCCACCCGCTGGGTCTTGGCGTTGATGATGAGGGGAATGGCCTGATCCATGTCCACCGAGCGGTCCACGTAGATATGGACATTGCCAGCCCCGGTCTCGATGGTGGGCACGGTGGCCTGCTCGATTACGCTGCGGATCAGACCCCGTCCACCCCTAGGCACCAGCAAATCGATATGACCGCGTGCCTTCATCAGGGCCTGGGCCCCATCGCGACCGTATCGGTCCACGGAAGCCACCAGAGCCGGATCCAACCCCTGCTCACGAAGCACCCCGCCTATCAGTTCCACCAGGGCGCGGTTGGTGCGCTGGGCCGCGTGACCCCCTCGCAGGAGGGCCGCATTGCCGGACTTGAGGCAGAGGGCCACCACATCGATGGTCACATTGGGCCGGGCCTCGTAGATCATGGCCACCACGCCCAGGGGGACACGCACCTGATTGAGCCGCATGCCGTTGGGCATGTCATGGCCGCGAACCACCTCACCTAGAGGATCAGTCAGCCCCGCCACCATGCGCACGCCCCGGGCGGCGTCCGCGATACGAACCTTGTCCAGGCGCAGACGGTCGATCAGACCGGCGCTCATTCCTTCTTCAAAAGCCTGGGTGCAATCCTGCTCATTGACTGCGGCAATCTGATCGGCCTGATCGATCAGCGCATCAGCCAAGGCCAGCAGCAGAGCGTTCCTGGCCTGGCCGGTCAGGCCTGCCAGACCTGCCTGTGCAGCTGCCGCCGCATCGGCCATGGCGCAAACCCGATCGAACACATCCTGACGATCGGAGTTCTCGTTTTCACTCATGTTCGTCAGATCCTTTCGCCCTCGCGGGTCCGCCAGACCCATATTCTGTACCGATTGTAACCCTCAGCGAGGGCAATGATGACAGGAGGAGGGAGGGCATTGCTGCGCCTCCCTCCTTCAAGGGCCGATCAGTGGGTCTGATCCAGCTCAGGATAGAGCGGGAAGGCCTCGACCAGCCGATCCACCCGGGCCTTGAGGGCGTCCAGATCCGCCTGGGGACCCTGGGCCAGTGCAGTGCCGATCACGTCGGCCACCTCCTCGTACTGGGCCGGGCCGAAGCCGCGTGTGGCCAGGGCGGAGGTTCCGATGCGCAGACCAGAGGCCACAGATGCCGGGCGCGGATCGAAGGGCACCGTATTGCGGTTGACGGTGATGCCGATCCTGGCCAGCAGGTCCTCCCCCTGACGGCCGTCCATCTCGCTGTTGCGCAGATCCACCATGACCAGGTGGACATCTGTGCCACCTGTGAGCACGGTGATGCCGTTGTCAGCCACATCCTTGGCCATTAGACGCTCAGCAAGAATCTTGGCGCCCTCCAGGGTGCGCTCCATCCGCTCCTTGAATTCAGGCGTGCCGGCCAGCTTGAAGGCCACAGCCTTGGCGGCGATCACATGCATGAGCGGGCCGCCCTGGTTGCCGGGGAAGACCGAGGAGTTGAGCTTCTTGGCATACTCCTGACGAGCCAGGATGAACCCGGAGCGGGGTCCGCCCAGGGTCTTGTGGGCCGTGGAGGAGACCACATCGGCATAGGGCACCGGACTGGGATGCAGACCGGCTGCCACCATACCCGCGAAGTGGGCCATATCCACCCAGAACTTGGCTCCCACCTCATCGGCGATCTCCTTCATGGCTGCAAAGTCCTCAATGCGCGGGTAGGCGCTCCACCCACCGATGATCAAAGCCGGATGAGTTTCCAGGGCCCGTTGACGGATGATCTCGGGCTCGATGCGGAAGGTGTCCGGATCGACCCCGTAGGATTCGGCATGGTAAAAACGTCCGGAGAAGTTGATCTTCATGCCGTGGGTCAGGTGGCCACCGTGGTCCAGGGCCAGGCCCAGCACGGTGTCGCCGGGCTTGATCAGGGCCTGATAGACGGCGGCGTTGGCCTGGGCGCCCGAATGCGGCTGGACGTTGGCATATTCGGCGCCGAACAGGGCCTTGGCACGGTCCCGGGCCAGGTTCTCGACCTGGTCCACCCACTCGCATCCGCCGTAGTAGCGTCTGCCGGGATAGCCCTCGGCGTACTTGTTGGTCAGCACGGATCCCTGGGCCTGCAGGACGGCCTTGGGCACGAAGTTCTCAGAGGCGATCATCTCCAGGCCGCCGCGCTGACGCTCCAACTCCCCATCCAGCAGTGCGGCGATCTCCGGATCCACCTGCGAGATCGAAGAGTTCAGGACATCGTAGGATTGCTGTACCGGGTTCTCTTCGACCATGGGTCGCTCCTTTGTCTATAACGTCCAGCCTCGGATACAGGGCTGGTGGGCAATACTGTACGCCATGCCGACCCCTGGCAGGCCGTGGCGTCCATGGACGGTTTCCTCCGCAAGCCGAGCATGGCCATGGTTCGGACCCCTGCACGGGGTAGAATGCCCTGGTAATGATCAGTTCGGCGACATGGCGGAGGGGCAGGCAACCATGAGCACATACCACAGCACCCGAGGCGGCAAGGAGCAGCTGCAGTCCAAGCAGGCCATCAGACGGGGTCTGGCTCCTGACGGCGGACTCTACGTAAGCGATGAACTGGACGCTGAAACCATCGACCCTGCCTCGGTTGCCGGCCTGGACTACAAGGGCACGGCCAAACTGGTCCTTTCCAGACTGCTGAGTGATTACACTTCCCCAGAGCTGGACTCCTGCCTGGACGCGGCCTACGGAGAACAGTGGTCTGATCCGGCAATCACCCCTCTGGTGGACCTGGGCGGCAACGACTTCGTACTGGAGCTCTTCCGCGGGCCCACCTCGGCCTTCAAGGACGTGGCCCTGCAGCTGCTGCCGAGACTGATGGCCCTGGCCGGGGAGGATGGCGAACGGATCATGGTGCTCACCGCCACCTCCGGAGACACGGGCAAGGCGGCGCTGGCCGGATTCGCAGACGCGCCGGGCACGGGCATCACCGTCTTCTACCCGCAGGGCAAGGTCAGTCAGATCCAGCGCCTGCAGATGGTCACCCAGGAGGGCGGCAACCTGCAGGTCTGCGCAGTTCGGGGCAATTTCGACGATGCCCAGTCCGCAGTCAAGTCCATCTTCGCCGACACCGATCTGGCTCGTGAACTGGAGGAGAAGGCCTCGACCGTCCTCTCCTCGGCCAACTCCATCAACGTGGGCCGCCTGGCTCCGCAGGTCGTCTACTACTTCCGGGCTTACGGGTCCCTGATGGAACGAGGGGTGATCAGACCTGGGGATCCGGTCGAATTCTGCGTGCCCACCGGCAACTTCGGCGATGTGCTGGCCGGATACTACGCCAAGATGATGGGCCTTCCAGTGGCCCGCCTGACCGTGGCCTCGGACCGCAACCGGGTCCTCAACGACTTCCTGACCACAGGCGTCTATGACCGCAACCGCCCCTTCTACACCACTACCTCCCCCAGCATGGACATCCTGATCTCCTCCAACCTGGAACGGATGCTCTACTACATGGCCGGCGGCGACACCAAACTGATTGCCTCGCTTATGGCCGATCTGGAGTCCACGGGACGCTACCAGGTGCCTGAGGCCCTGATGACCAGAATCCGCGGGCTCTTCTCCTGCGGCTGGGCCGACGAGGACCAGGTGGCCTCAGCCATCAGCGACTGCTGGGAGGACCGGGGATACCTGATCGATCCGCATACGGCCTGCGGTTACCAGGTCATGACCGGACAGACCGACAGGGATCCTGCCGTGCCTCGGGTGCTGCTGTCCACAGCCAGCCCCTACAAGTTCCCCCGGGTGGTCTGCCAATCCCTGGGCCTGGAGACCCCGGACAGCGACTTCGACTGCATGGACATCCTGGCCGAGTCCACCAACACCAGGCCCCCCAAGGCTCTGCGCACCCTGGAAAACGCGCCTGTGCGCTTCCAAGACTGCATCGGTCCCGGAGATATGTCCGACTACGTCCGCCACGCGGTCATGCAGTCCTGAAGCCTGAGCGAATTGACTCAGATCTCCTTCCTGGCATAGACCTTGCGAGATATGGCTATCGAAACCATATCAGCCGCCAGAATCACCGCCAGCCCGAGGAGCACCGGCCGCCACAGGTCGGATGTCAAGAATCGCATGAGTGAATTCCAGATGGCCCCCCAGTCAAAGGGCAGCCAACTGCCGATAAAGGCCATTATTGGTACCAAACCGAGAAACGCCAGGAAGGCTATCACAGCTTTAGCTAGTTCCAGCCAATAAAACAGAGGCGCAGCTACAGCAAAGAGCAAAGACTCCGACATGAACAACCCCAGAGTAAACAAGACGGTGTCGCGCCAATGGTCCTGACCTTGCAAAAACGATTCAGTAACGCAGAAATAGAATATTGCATAGCCGCAAGACTGAACGAGGACCAGCAGACTTACAGCAGCATAGCGTCCAAATACCTGGTGATCACGTGTTATGGGCAGCAGACCGTTCAACCGAATCGCCGCATTGCTGAAATCGACAAACAAACCAGATACCAGGCCTACAATCAGTCCGATTCCCATGCCGGCCACTGCTCCCGTCAACGCAGTCCGTGCATCATCCCCATCATGGCCTGTCAGGGCCATGACCAGGTTCAGCAGGATTCCGATGACGGGCGCAGACAGGAAAATCAGCACACCAACCCAAGTTCTCCCTGCTCCTGAGAAACGTTGCATGTCCAGCCTGATCTGCTCGGCTATCGCCTTCATGACCCCACCTCCTTATTCTTGTCGGCCGCAGCAGGTGGGCCTGCGGTCAGTCTGATGATGTTGTCAAAGTCGGCCCGCTCAACCAGGTAGCGGTCCTTTGAAGGCTCTACGGCGGTTGGGGAAGCCGATGCCAGAAAATCCTTCAAGTGTTCGGCAGGCACCAGAGCCTCGAAACCGGTGGCGGAGCGCTGCAAGCCCATCAGATGCGGCATTTGCGCTCCAGCCAGATCGTCCGGCCCTCCTCTCACTATCTGGAAAGCCTCCATCAACTCGTCCTTGGGGCCGGTGTAGAAGACAGACCCCCGATTGATATAGGTGACGAAGTCAGCCACCCGTTCGAGATCCGTGGTGATGTGAGTGGAGAAAAGCACCGAGTGACGGCCGTCGCCGATGTAGTCCAGCAGAATATCCATGAGCTCGTCCCTGGCCAGGACATCCAGACCACTGGTGGGCTCATCCAGAATCAAGAGCCTTGCATCGTGGCTAAGGGCGACGGCCAGCATTAGCTTCATCTGCATGCCACGGGAAAGCTTGCCGATTTTACGGTTTTCCTGCAGACCGAACCGACGCAGATAGTCGTGGTAGCGATCACTGTCCCAAGAGGGATACATGGGTGCCATCACCGGCTCGACGGCCTTGACCTTCCATGCCTCCAGGAAATAAATGGAATCGAAGACCACGCCCAGGTCTGCTTTGACCTCCTCCTCCTGGCTCAAGGGATCACGGCCCAGAATGCTGATTGCTCCGCTGTCCCGGCGGGTCATATTCAGCAAGAGCCGGATCAGGGTGGATTTGCCTGCGCCGTTGGGGCCTATCAATCCCATGATGTAGCCCATGGGCAGGTCCATGGTGACCTGGTGCAGGCGGAAACCCGTGCCGTCAGCCCTGACATAGCTTTTCCCCAGGTCACTGACGCGCAGGGCATAGTCGACCTCTTCACCGGAAGCTGTCACCGGCGGTGATGCACGCATACTGCTATTCCTTTCCCTCTTCGGACGCGGGCGCAGAACCCTT
Organism: Bifidobacterium sp. VU/mBH4 (B4); assembly: GCF_058199535.1. Taxonomy (NCBI): domain Bacteria; kingdom Bacillati; phylum Actinomycetota; class Actinomycetes; order Bifidobacteriales; family Bifidobacteriaceae; genus Bifidobacterium; species Bifidobacterium sp. VU/mBH4 (B4). Next base: position 18,476 of record NZ_JBVPQJ010000007.1, read on the forward strand.
GTCCCCCAGCAGGCCGTCGAGCAGGCCGCGAATCCGATCCGGCTCCATTCCAGCCCGACGAGCCGTATCGACCGCCTCGCCCAGCAGGGACTGCACGCGATCCTCCAGATGCTGCCGCATGACCTGGTCGCCACTGTCGGCCACGAAGGTCCCCTTGCCTTGGATGTTCTCCACCAAGCCCTCTTGGGCGAGTTCGGTATAGGCGCGGGTCACGGTCAGCACGGACACCCTGAGCTCCCGCGAGAGATGCCGCAGAGAGGGCAGTCCCTCCCCCGCTTGCAGGTCTCCGGTCAGGATGGCCGAACGTATCTGGTCCTCGATTTGCCGATAAATCGGCTGTCCGGACAGGGATGAGATGATCAGCTTCATCCAAGCCCCTTTCATTGATGGTCGGCACGACCCTGGCTGAGCTGTGCCGGTGTTCATGTATACATTATAACAGTTTGATCATGAAGACAAACAACTACTGATCTTCTCAGGACGTGATTCACAGATTCCATAGCAACGGCGCTGCAGTGCTGAAATCCCGACCGATCACGGCTTCGGACAAAATCCATGTGGACCAGGTCATCGCCGCATTGCACATGCCAAGGACGGATACGGGTGTCATCAACGAAAATCCATCATGAGTGTTGCCGCACGATCATCTACAGCCGATTGCCTGCTGTCCAAGCAACAGAATGACAGATGCCGAGCACGCAGAAGCACGGCCACAAAGGCAACAAAGTCACCAGCGACAAAGTCGCCAAACCTTGTCAAAGTCACTGAATCGACGAACTTTGGCATGGCGAGGTTGAGGCTACAACCAGACCTATCGGGCCTGGAGCCTGCTGGAGGACAGAAGCTCTCGCGCGTGCTTCAGGGAGGTTGTGGACTCGCTGCCGGCCAGCATCCGGGCGATCTCCCGCTCTCTGTCTTGGCCTTCTACCTGGTGGACCAGGGTCTCTACGGCATCGCCGCCCTCCCGGCCCTTGGCCACGACGAACTGTCGATCGGCCCAGGAAGCCACCTGCGGCAGGTGGGTGACCACGATCACCTGGGCGGTGACGGCCAGCCGGGCCAGACGACGACCTAGTTCTACAGCTGCCCGACCACCGACGCCCGCATCCACCTCGTCGAAGATGAAGGTCATGGTCGGGTCACCGACCTGGGAATCACGGCCAGCATGTCCATGGCCAGACCCGTCAGGCGACGATGATGTCCGGCCTTCGGCGGCCACCAGCTCCAGGGCCAGCATGAGTCGGCTGAGTTCGCCGCCAGAGGCGCTCTTGCCCATGGGCAGCAGGTCCGAACCCGGATACGGCCTGAAGAGAAAGTCGATCTGGTCCAGACCATGCGCATCCATGTCCTGGTCCTGGCGTGGTCTGACACGGATCTCCAGCCCGGCACCCGCCATGGCCAGGGAGCGCAATTCGCCGTCGACAAGTTCGCTCAGCCTTCGTGCAGCCTTGCCCCGTGACGCAGACAGATTCCGTGCGGCCTTCAAAGCGCTTCCGCGAAGCTGCTCAACCTGACCTTGAAGCTCCTCCAGCTTCTCGGGTGAGGCATCCATGTCCTCAAGTTCAAATGCCGCCTTCTTGCGCCAGGCCAGAACGTCGTCGATGTCTGGTCCCCAGCGCCGGGTCAGCTCATCCAGATCGTGGATGCGGGCGTTGATCTTGTCCAGATCGCCCTCCTGGCCTTCGTCATCCAGCTGGCTGCTCAGGGTGAAGACCAGGTCAGACAGATCGGCATTCAACGAGCGCAGCCGCTGGGCCGACACCTGAAAGACCCCCTCCACACCGATGCCCTCCAGGGCGGCAATGGCCCGTTCCACCAAGGCCGTAGCCGATGGTGCGTCGGCATCCGGATCGATCTGGCCGGAGTCCAAGGCGGACAGCGCGGACATGACTCCCTGACTGATCTGGGCCGCGTGCTCGATCCTGTCCCGCTGAGCCTTGAGTTCACGATCTTCGCCGGAATGCGGGTCGACCCGGTCGATCCGGGCGATGGATTCCCGGAGATAATCTGCCTGGGCCATAGCGCCGGACTGCTGGTTACGCAGCTCCTCCAGATGGTCCTGGGCCTGTCGGTACTGCCTGAAGGCCTTGGAAAAAGCCTCCAGCTGCGGACCGTCACCGGCGTAGGCATCCAGAAATTCACGCTGCCGGGCCGGGCTGGCCATACGCATCTGATCCGCCTGGCCGTGGACAGTGACCAGCATCCCAGCCACCTCCTGCAGCAGGCCTCGAGGAGCAGTTCTGCCGTTCAGAGCGGCACGGGAACGCCCCTTGACAGGCATGGTCCTCGCCAGGAAAATCTGCCCCTCATCCTCCAAGGGCAGGCCAGCCTCGGTTATGGATGCGGTCACTGGATTCTCGGCTCCTGCCGTTCCAGCATCAAAAATTCCTTGCACCCAGGACTCCCGAGCTCCAGGCGACACTAACTGCGGACGGGCGGTGGACCCCGAGATCAGCCGGATGGCGTTGAGCAGCATGGACTTGCCAGCCCCGGTCTCCCCGGTGATGGCCGTCATGCCGGCAGCAGGGCGCAACAGGGCATGGTGGATGGGACCCAGGTCTCGTACTTCCAGCTCTTCCAGCATCAGTGCTCCTTGTTCGACTCTGGCGGCTCCCCCTGGTCCTGCCCATTCGCAGCCACCGAGGGGCGATGCTGCTCCCTCCAGCCGACCACCGGCAGGTCGAACTTGGAGACCAGCCGTCTGGTGAAGGGCACCCCCGACAGCCTGGCCAGCCTCAGGATGTCATGGGACTGACGCACCACAATGCGGGACCGCTTGGGCACTGGCCGTTGACGGCGTCCGTCGTTGCAGATCCAGCCGGCCGACTGGGAATCACCCAGAACATCCAGGGTGAACTGCGACTTGGGGCCGATGATCAGGGACCTGGCAAAGAGGGCGTGGGCGGCTATGGGCACCATCTGCAGCGACTGCGCATCCGGCCAGACGATGGGCCCGCCCACCGAAAAGGCATAGGCCGTCGATCCGGTCGGGGTGGCCACAATCATGCCGTCGCAGCCGAAGGAGCTCATCTCCACATCGTCCACTCGGACCGATACCTCGATCATCTTGCCCCGATCATATCGTTCCAGGGTCATGTCGTTAAGGGCCCAGTCGCTCAGTGGTCGATCGGCTCCGGGTATCCACAGGTCCACGTGGGCCACCATGCGCTCGTCGATGGAGTAGTCATGATCGGCCACCCGGCGAATGGCCTCACCAATCTGGAAGCTCTCGAACTCCGCCAGGAACCCCACGTGACCAAGATTGACCCCCAGGATGGGCACATCGGTGCCCTTGACCAGCTCTGCAGCCCGCAGAATGGTCCCGTCGCCGCCCAGGACGATGACGATCTCGGTGTCGTCGGCCACCTGCTGGCTGGGACTGCCGAATTCCGGGGCGGCGATGTTGTCGACAATCGAGACGCGGAATCCGTCCCGGCGCAACTGCTCCTCGACCTCGTCAACCAGGTGGCCGCTTGCCCGGACCCGGCTGTGCGTGACCACGACAGCGCTACGAGCACCCATGGGGCCTCCCTTCCGGCAACAATGCTCATCCTATCGGGCCCGGCCAACAGCGGCGCCCATCGTGGCGGGGTCAGGCCAAACGACGACCAGCAGCTGCGGCCATGCCCTGCCCGGTCTCGTAGCGGGGCGATCCGGTCCCATCCACGGCATCGGCATCCACCACGACACGGGAGACATCCGTCCTGTCGGGCAGCTCGAACATGGTCGCCTCCAGGGTGTGCTCGAGGATTCCACGCAGCCCACGGGCGCCCACCTTGCGTTCCAGAGCGATGGCGGCAACCCGATCCAGGGCGGCATCCGTGAAGACCAGATCAGCCCCGTCATCCAGGAACATGCGCCGGTACTGGTCGACCAAGGCATTGTCCGGTTCGGTCAACACCCGCCGCAGCTCATCGGCACCCAGCGGCTCCAGGGTGGAGATGACCGGCAGCCGCCCCACGAACTCGGGAAGCAGGCCAAACTGTTCCAGGTCCTCGGCCCTGACCTGGCTCATGACCCGGTCGTCGGGCACCCTATCGCTGCCCTGAGTAGCCGAGAATCCGCTCTCCCGCAGGCCCAGCCGCCGACGGACAATCTCCTCAAGACCGACGAAGGCGCCACCGCAGATGAAGAGGATGTTGGCTGTGTCCATGACGACCGTGCGGACATCCCCATGCCGCCGCGAACCCTGGACCGGCACACGGGCCTGGGTGCCCTCGATGATCTTGAGCAGAGCCTGCTGGACCCCCTCGCCGGACACGTCCCGGGTGATGGAGGTGTTCTCGCCGGATTTTCTGGCGATCTTGTCGATCTCGTCGATGTAGATGATCCCCCGCTGTGCCAGGTCCATATTGCCGTCGGCGGCTTGCAGCAGCCCCTGCAGGACGGACTCCACATCCTCGCCCACATACCCCGCCTCGGTCAGGCTGGTGGCATCCACAATGACAAAGGGGACGTTCATGATGGTGGCCAAGGTTCGTGCCAGGTAGGTCTTGCCCACGCCGGTGGGACCCATGAGCAGGATGTTGGACTTGTCCACCTGGACGCGTGGGGCTGCGTCCTTTTGCTCAAACGCTGCGTCAGTAACACGGCCACGGTCGCCCCGGTCCATATTGACGCGCTTGTAGTGGTTGTAGACAGCAACAGCCAGGGTGCGCTTGGCGGCCTCCTGGCCGATGACATACCGGTTCAGATAGGCGAATATCTTTGAGGGTGCAGGCAGGGTCACCCGCCGGTCGGCAGCATCCTTGGCCATATCCTCCTGGATGATCTGGGCGCATAGACGTATGCATTCGTCGCAGATGGCGCAGGAAGGCCCCTTGACCAGTCGACGCACCTGGTGCTCATCCTTGCCGCAGAACTCGCAGCGATTCAGTCCGTCATTGTAGCTGACCACACGGCCCATGGCTCTCCCTTCCCGGAGAATCCGCAAGGATCGCCGAAATCATATATGACCGGCATCGTCCATGATGCCAAAAACGTCCGGAGGCCGTGGGTCCCGAGGATCCGCCGCCATCCGGACGATCAATCATGTGCACAGTCACCGGAGCTAATTGCGGTGCTCCAGGACCTCGTCCACCATTCCGTAATCCTTGGCCTGCTGGGCGGTCAGAATGGTGTCCACCTCGATGTCCTTGCGAATCTTGTCGACATCCTGGCCGGTGTGCTTGGCCAGAGTCTCCTCCAGCCAGGTGCGCATGCGCAGCATTTCCTTGGCCTGGATCTCGATCTCGGTGGCCTTGCCGAAGTCCTGCTCCATGGCCGGCTGGTGAATCAGCACACGGGCGTTTGGCAGGATCAGCCGCTTGCCCTTGGTGCCGGCCGCCAGCAGAACGGCAGCAGCTGAGGCAGCCTGGCCCAGGCAGACAGTTTGCACATCGGGCTTGATGTACTGCATGGTGTCATAGATGGCGGTCATGGCCGTCATGGATCCCCCCGGCGAGTTGATGTAGATAATCACGTCGCGGTTGGGATCCTGGCTCTCCAGAACCAGGAGCTGGGCCATGATGTCGTCCGAGGAAGTGTCATCCACCTGGACGCCCATGAAGATGATTCTGTCGTCGAAGAGCCTGGTGTAAGGGTCCTGGCGCTTGTAGCCGTAGGGGGTGCGCTCCTCGAACTGCGGCAGCACATAGCGGTCGGTGGGCATGGCGCCCAGGCCGCGAGGGCCGGCCAGTCGACGAGCCCGTGCTACGAATTGCGCTTCTTCAGATGCCATGTGGAGTGCTCACTTCCCTTGATCCGCGGTCATAGTGCCGTGGGTGGTCACGATCCGGTCGACAAAGCCGTACTCCAGGGCCTGCTGGGCCGTGAACCAGTGATCGTATTCGTTGTCCCGGTAGATCTCTTCCAGGGTATGGCCGGTCTGCTCGGCCGTCAGCTGGGAGAGCGTGCGCTTCATATCCATGATCAGCTCGGCGTTGATCCTGACATCAGTGGCCGTGCCTCCGACGCCGCCCGAAGGCTGATGCATGAGCACCCGTGCATGGGAGGTGACGAAGCGCTTGCCCTTGGCCCCGCTGGAGAGCAGGAACTGGCCCATGGAGGCCGCCATGCCGACTGCGACCGTAGCCACGTCAGGCTCGATCAGCTGCATGGTGTCGTAGATGGCCATGCCCGCGGTAATGGAGCCGCCTGGCGAATTGATGTAGAGCCAGATATCCTTCTTGGGATCCTCGGCCGCCAGCATCAGCATCTGTGCGCAGATGACGTTGGCGTTGGCGTCCTTGACCTCGTCCCCCAGCCAGATGATCCTGTCCTTGAGCAGTCGGTTGAAGATGGGATCGGTCGGCGTAGGGGCCTCCCCCTCCTCCATCACGGGACTGGTTGCCAATGAGTTGTTCACCCTGTCTCCTTCGATAAACGTATCTGTAATGAGAGTAGCCCCCGCAATCGACGCGGCCACGGTCTTTCCGCTCTTTGCGCAACCGCTACGACAGGGCCGCACCCAGGCTGTTTTGCCTCGGGTGCGGCCCTGTTCGCTGCGACTTGTGAACTACTCCTGATCCTGGGAGAGCTGGTCAGCCACTTCAGCCGCGGCGGAGGCAGCCTGGACGCTCTCGTCCTGCTCCTCCTGGGCCTCAGGCTCATCCTCGCCCAGGAATCGGCTCAGGTCGACCTCCTGGCCATCGGGATCCTTGAAGGTGACGGCCCGCATGCCGGCCAGCATGCCCTTGGAGCGGCCGACTTCCTGCACAGCCGAACCCAGCTGGCCGTTGCGAACGATGCCGTTGATGAAGGCGCTGGGATCCATGCCGTACTGCTGGGCGATGGAAGCCAGGAAGTTGGTCACGTCGGCCTGGCTGACCGTGATGCCCAGCTTCTCAGCCAGGGCATCCAAGGTCATCTGGTCGCGCAGCTCCTTCTCCACGCTCTGCTCGGCCTCGGCCTTCTCATCCTTGCTGGCCTTGTCCGGATCCTTGCCGGTGTTCTTGAGCTGATCGGTCACCATGGACTGCTTGATGCCCTTGGGCACCGGAATGTCCAGGCCGTCCTGGAGCTTGGCGATGAAGGCGTCGCGGGCGTCAGTGGCCTGCCGGCCCTCGGCATCCACCTGGCACTGCTTGCGCACGTCCTCGCGCAGCTCCTCCAGGGTCTCGAACTCCGAGGCCTCCTTGGCGAACTCGTCGTCCAGATCGGGCAGCTCCTCGGCCTTGACCGAGTTGACCTTGACCTTGATCTGGGCCTTCTCTCCCTGGTGCTCGCCGGCCTCCAGGGTGCCCTCGAAGGTGGTCTCTTCCCCGGCAGACAGCCCGTCCAGGGCCTCATCCAGGCCATCCAGCATGGTGTTGGAGCCCAGCTCATAGCTGACCCCCTGCTGGGAGTCCACGGACTCGCCGTCGATGACGGCATCCAGGTCGATGTTGGCGTAATCGCCCTTGGAAGCGGGACGATCCACGCTGACCAGAGTGCCGAAGCGCTGACGCAGGTTGTCCAGCCGCTTGTCCACGTCCTCGTCGGTGACGGCCGGCTTGGGGACCTCAATCTCCATGCCCTCGATGTCGGGCAGCTCGAACTTGGGACGAATCTCCACCTCGGCGGTGAACTTGAGCTTGGTGTCGTCCTTGGCCGAGGAAGGCATGTCCTTGACATCGATCTGCGGCTGGGCCATGGCGTGCAGCTGCTTCTCCTCCAGAGCCTTGGAGTAGAGCTCGGGCACACCGGCGTTGACGGCCTCGCCCGCCACGCTGGCAAAGCCCACGCGCTGATCGATGATGGGTCCGGGCACATGGCCCTTGCGGAAGCCGGGAATGGTCACCTGCTTGCCGATCTCCTTACGGGCCTGATCCAGGTAGGGGTTCAGCTCATCGGGATCGACGGTGATGGTGAGCCTGACCTTGGTGGGCTCGAGGTTTCTGACGCTGATTTTCACGCTGCGCTCCAATTCATCCAAACCGTTTGATCTGCCAGTAAGGCAACCGTTACATAATAGCGCGAGTCAGGGACTCTGACAGGAGCGAAACCTGCCAGGGGCGGGCGCCCTCCTGACGCAGGAAGTCGGCCACATCACGCTTCTCCGGTTGATCGGTCCAGCAGAGGTTACGCAGGTAGCGGGGCTTGATCAGAATCTCGTCGGGGGTATTGGTCTGGCGTCCCACCTCTGTCACCGCCTTGCGCGCTGCCTCCAGCCTGGCATATCGTTCCGGGTGGCGGTGCCGCCAGACCTGCATGGACTTGGGGGCGTTGGTTTCCTCCCCCCGTGGCTTGGGGGGCACCGGCAGCTTCTCGGTAGGCAGACGCAGGGCCTCCAGAATGGCCTGTTTCCAGACCGAGGGCTTGACCCGGCGCTGGATGGGCGCATAGCGCTCGAACATGCGGTCCTGCTCACCGCCGGTGTGGATCCTGACCCGTTCATTCAAGGACCGAATGGCTCGGAATTGGGCGTTATTGTGTGGCTTGCGCCTCCCGGCTTCGATGATGGCCTTGTCGGGCAGGAGGAGGGTCGGAGCGATGTCGTTGCGCCGGGCCAGCTGGTCTCGGGTGGTCCACAGGGAACGGGCCACAGCCAGGCCTCGACGGTCGTTGTGCAGGGCGTTGATATGCGAGATATGCCGCCAAGGTTGCTCGGGCTCCGGCTTGGGGATTCTTCCCTGCTCCAGCAGCCAGGCGAATTCCTGCTCAGCCCACTCATCCTTGCCGTGACGGCGCAGATCCTCCAGCTCGCGCGATCGCACCTGATCCAGCAGCTCTACATCCAAGGCGGCATAATTGCGCCAATCACGCGGCAGTGGGCGGTAGGACCAGTCTGCGGCGGAGTGCTCCTTGGCCAAGGTCAGCCCCAGATAGTGTGCGGTCACTGCAGACAGGCCGTAATGGCCCAGATTGAGCATCCTGGCCGCCAGCTCGGAGTCGAAGAGCGATGAGGGCCTCATGCCCAGTGCATAGAAGCCGGGCAGATCCTGGGGGGAGTCATGAATGATCCACTGGGCCCCATCAACGGCCTTATTGAATTCCGACCAGTCGCAGCCCGCCTGCGTCAGAGCCGGTGGATCCAGCAGGAATATCCCCGCCCCCTGGCGCTTGAACTGGACCAGATAGTCGTCGTGGCCATAGCGGAAGCCCGAGGCCCGTTCGGCATCCGCGGCCAGCGCACCGCTCCCCTGGGACAGCATCCTGCAGGCCCGGCGGTATCCGGCCATATCGTCGATGACCGACGGCACACCCTGGGCGGGCTCTGAAAGCAGCTGCGTCTTAGGTTCCGTGGTCACCTGCGCTCAACCTCTTTTGTAGTTTGTCTTCCATCACGCCACCGGGCCGACCGACCCGGAAAACACTCGCCTGAAAGCATAGTCCATGGCCTCAACCCGCTGACAATCGTTTACCGAGCATGACTGGTCAGCAATTTATCGATTTACAGTGTCGGTCATCCATCGGATCCGCCACCCATTGGCTCTTCCAACCATTAAGTCGGTCATTCAGCGTGCAAGGCATTCAGTGAGTCGGTCATTCGCTGATTGGCTGGCTGGCCTGCGCCCGATCAAACAAAACTCCCCACGGCATCTACCGTGAGGAGTCATAAGTTGATTATTCGGGTTGCTCCTAGGACCGCCCGGGAACCACAGTGGGTTCTGCGGCTCAGTAGACCACGAAGCCGTGGGCCTCAAGCTGCTTCTTGACCCGATCCTTCAGGGCCGCTGAAGGGCCTTTGGCGTCCTCCAGCGGGTAGGGGATGCGCAGCTCGTGCCACTTGGGCCGTCCAAGCTGATGGAAGGGAAGCACATCAATGTGCTCGATGGCATCCTTGAACTGTTCGCACACCCGCGCGACGTTCTCGACGTTCTCCTCGGAGTCGGTCAGCCCCGGCACCAGCACGAAGCGAACCCAGATCTTGCTGCCACGGGCAGCCAGACGCTTGCCGAATTCGATTGTGGGGGCCAACGTGCCGCCGGTCACCTTCTTGTAGGTGGCCTCGTCGCCGGATTTGACATCCAGCAGGCAGAGGTCGATATCGTCAATCATGGCATCGGTGTAGTTGCGATTGAGGAAGCCCGAGGTGTCCAGGCAGGTGTGGACGCCCATCTCCTTGGCAGCGCGAAAGACGCGTGAGACAAAGGCTGCCTGCATCATGGACTCGCCGCCGCTGAAGGTGATTCCTCCGCCCGTGCTCTTGAAGAGGTCCTGGTAACGGGCCACCTTATCGATCATGGCCTGTAGGTATACGGGCTGGCCATCACGCATCTTCCAGGTGTCAGGATTCTGGCAGTACTGGCAGCGCAGGGGGCATCCGCTCATGAAGACGGTCATCCTTGTACCCGGCCCGTCCACTGAGGTATTGATGTCCCAGGAGTGAACAAATCCGATGTCGCCCGTGCGCAGGGCATTCATACGGTCGTGCCGGTCCAGTCCAATGGGCGATTCGAACCCCGAAAGGCCGCCCATCAGGGTCTGGCTCTGGTAGACCTTGGATTCCTTGAGCATGTGCGGCTGTGTGGTATGGAAGGTGGTGGTCTCCGTCATTGGATCCTCCTGAAAAAGACGAAAAGGGGGCGGGGCCTTGGTGCGCCCCGCCCCATGATTCACCGTCTCATCAACGGTTGACTATCGCACAAGGGCGATCAGTCGGTCACCGCGCCCTGGTGGAAGGTGCGGGAGATCACGTCGAGCTGCTGCTCGCGGGTCAGCTTGACGAAGTTGACGGCGTAGCCCGAGACGCGCACGGTCAGGTGCGGGTACTTCTCGGGGTGCTCGACGGCATCCTCCAGCTGCTCCTTGCGCAGGACGTTGATGTTGGCGTGGTAGAGCCCGTGGCCGTTGCCGGCGTCCAGGATGCCCACCAGGTTGTTGATGCGCTCATCCTCGTCGCGGCCCAGGCCGTCAGGGGTGATCGTGTTGGTCAGCGAGATGCCGTCCAGGGCGTCGTCGTAGTCGATCTTGCCCACGGAGAACATGGAGGGCAGCATGCCATGCGAATCCATGCCGTTCTCGGGGTTGGCGCCGGGAGCGTACGGAGTGCCCTTCTTGTGGCCGGAGGGGAAGGACCCGGTGTTCTTGCCATACTCCACGTTGGAAGTAATGGTCAGGATGGACTGGGTCGGCACAGCGCCACGGTAGACAGGCAGACGCTTGATCTGGCCCATAACGGTGGAGACAGTCCACTTGGCCAGGTCGTCGGCGCGATCGTCGTCGTTGCCGTAGATCGGGAACTCGCCGACGGTCTTGTAGTTGACGATCAGGTCGTCGTCAGCGCCCTCGACATACTCAGGGGTGCCCTTGGCATCCTTGTTGTAGATCGGGTAGACCTTGGCGTACTTGATAGCCGACAGGGAGTCAGCGGCGATGGACAGGCCGGACATACCGCAACCCAGGGTGCGGTAGACCTCCTTGTCGTGCAGGGCCATCTCAATGGACTCGTAGTCGTACTTATCGTGCATGTAGTGGATGATGTTCAGGGCCTCGACATAGGTCTCGCTCAGCCACTCCAGGGCCTTCTCGTAATTGTCCTTGACCTCTTGGAAGTCCAGAGAACCGTCTTCCTTGGGGGTGACAGGCTTGATCACGTCCTTGTCGATGACCTGCATGCCGGTCATCTCGTCACGGCCGCCGTTCATGGCGTAGAGCAGGGCCTTGGCGGAGTTGACGCGAGCGCCGAAGAACTGCATCTGCTTGCCAACCCTCATGGGGGACACGCAGCAGGCGATGGCAGCGTCATCGCCCCAGTGGGCGCGAATGTCCTTGTCGGACTCGTACTGGATGGCGGAGGTGTCGATGGAGATACGGGCGCAGAAGCGCTTGTAGCCCTCAGGCAGCTTCGGATCCCAGAAGATGGTGATGTTGGGCTCGGGGCCGGGTCCAAGGTGCTCCAGGGTCAAGGTTGCCAGCAGACGGAAGGAGGTCTTGGTGACCATGGGCCTGCCGTCATCGCCGAAGCCAGCGTCGGACCAGGTGGCCCAGTAGGGGTCGCCCGAGAAGATGTTGTCGTAGTCCTTGGTCCGCAGGAAGCGCACGATGCGCAGCTTCATCACGATGTTGTCGATGATCTCCTGGGCATCGGTCTCGTCGATCAGGCCAGCGGCCAGATCACGCTCGAAGTAGACGTCGAAGAATGCGGACAGACGGCCGATGGACATGGCGGCGCCGTCCTGGCTCTTGACCGAGGCCAGGTAGGCCATGTAGGTCCACTGGACAGCTTCCTTGGCGTTCATGGCAGGACGGCTCAGATCCAGGCCGTACTCCTTGCCCAGGTTCAGCAGCTGCTTCAGAGCCTTGATCTGCTCGGCGTGCTCCTCGCGGAAGCGGATCCAGTGCTCGATCTCTTCCTCGGTGAAGTCGTTGCGGTAAGGAATCGAATCCTTGTCGGCCTTCTTGCGGGCAATCAGCTCGTCAATGCCGTAGAGGGCCACACGACGGTAGTCGCCAATGATGCGGCCACGGCCGTAAGCATCGGGCAGACCGGTCAGAATCTTGTTGTGGCGGGCCAGCTTGATCCTCTTGGTGTAAACGTCGAAGACGCCATCGTTGTGGGTCTTGCGATACCGGGTGAAGATCTTCTTGACCTCGGGGTCGGGCTCCTTGCCGGCCTCCTTGAGGGCCTGCTCAACCATGCGCCAGCCGCCGTAGGGCATCATCGCACGCTTGCAAGGCACGTCGGTCTGTATGCCGACAATCACGTCATCCTGAGTCTCGCCGGCAGGCTTGCCGTCGATGTATCCGGCCGGGAAGGCGTCAATGCCCGCCGGAGTGTGGGTGTCCACGTCATAGACGCGCTGCTTGCGCTCCACAGCGAGGAAATTGTCATCCAGGTAGTTCCACAGGAACTTGGTCTTCTCTGTGGCCGGTGCCAGGAAGGATTCGTCACCGGTGTACGGAGTGTAGTTCTTTTGAATGAAGTCGCGAACGTCGATGTCTTTCTTCCAGTCCTCGCCCTTGAAGCCCTTCCAAGCCTTGGCTTGCAGCTCTGCGGGAGAGACGGTGTTGGTCTCAACTGCTGTCATAGTCAACTCCTTGTTGATATGGTCAATGGCGCTTCCTCACACCACTGTCACTTTCAAGTATAGGGTGCGCATTACCACGGGAAACCGAAACGCGACGTGAGCTATATCACACTAAGGGCGGACTCGCAATGGGCGCCACGCCCATATCTTGCAAACTCGCCCGGCACACCGTCTGAGTCCCGATTCCTTCTGCCTGCATGGCCGACTGGTCGCTAACGCTAGTGAGCGATCCAGCAGGAGCTTCATCTGTCAGCTGATGACTGTCCCTGCCCAGGGTCTCCCTCCCAGGCCTGCCGCCAGCGACGGTCTTCTTCATCCCATTCCTTGTTCCTACGCTTGGCGATCTTCCAGGCATCGAGGGCCTCCTGCTTGCTGCGGTAGGGGCCCATCCGCCTGTCCTGGGGAGACAGCTTGCCCTGTTCGGGCTCGCCGGTGACGGTGTTGAAGTACCAGGCCGTTTGCTCTTGTTCGGAACCCATGGTGATCATTCCCTGAAGGCGTTGGTGACAGGCAGCCGACGGTCCCGGCCGAAGGCCAGGGAGGTAACCTTGGGGCCAAGCGGGTACTGGCGTCGCTTCCACTCGGCCCGATCCACCAGCCGCATGACTGTTTCGACCGTGTCGGGATCGAAGCCGTCGGCCAGAAGGTCGGCACGACCATGCGCATGCTCGATGTACGCCTCCAGGACCTTGTCAAGCAGGCTGTAGTCGGGCAGGGAATCAGAGTCCTTCTGCCCTTGGCGCAGCTCGGCCGAGGGCGGTTTGACGATGGAATTGACCGGAATGGGCTCACGTTCGCCCCTTGCCTGGGCCTGGGCGTTGCGCCAGCGGGCCAGCTGCCAGACCCGGGTCTTGAGCAGATCCTTGATGGGGGCGTAGCCTCCGACTGCATCGCCATAAATAGTTGAATAACCGCAGGCCAGCTCGGACTTGTTGCCTGTGGCTAGGGCCAGAAGCCCCTCGGCATTGGCGTAGGCCATGACGATGACACCGCGTATCCGGGCCTGCAGGTTCTCTTCAGCCACCCCTTCCAGATGCAGCTGCCCTTGGAAGGCGTCGAACTCAGGGCCTATTGGCTGGACCACGTAACGCACGCCCAGACGCTGGGCCAGATCGGCAGCATCATCCCGGGAACCTTCCGAGGAGTAGCGGCTAGGCATGGAAATGCCGCGCACATGCTCGCCTCCGCAGGCATCGGCGGCCATGGTCGCCACCAGGGCCGAATCGATGCCGCCTGAGAGCCCCAGGCAGACACCGGTGAAATGATTCTTGGCCATATAGTCTTTGAGCCCCAGCACGCAGGCCCGATAGACCTCCTCGTCCCCAGGCATCTCTTCGGCCATGCAGGACTGGCTGGGCATTGGACGCTCCCCTGGCACAGGCAGGGTCCAGGTGGACAGATCCTGAACGAACCTGGGCGAGCGCTCCAGCAGGTTGCCATCCTGGTCCACCACGAAACTGCCGCCGTCAAAGACCAGATCGTCCTGCCCGCCCACCTGGTTCAGGTAGAGCAGAGGCGCGCCGACCTGCTTGGCCCGGCGAGCCGCCAGCTCGTAGCGGACATGCCCCTTGCCCTCCTCGAAGGGGGAGCCATTGATGGTCACCAAGAGGTCGATGCCTCGTCCAGCCAGGTCGCTGATGGGATCGCCCTCCTGCCAGATGTCCTCGCAGATAGCCAGCCCTATCCGGTGCCCTTGCACCTCCAGAACCACGGTCCTATCCCCCGGGGTGAAAATCCTGTACTCGTCGAAGACCCCGTAATTGGGCAGGAAGTGCTTGTCATAGCCGGCCTCGACGCGACCCTGGTGCAGGACTACCAGCCGGTTGCGAGGCCGGTCCTGATCCGTATCGGTACCAACGGTCCCCACAATCACATACAGATGGCCCAGACCCTGCTCCTCCAGCTGCCTGGCCAGGCGGTCGGCCCGAGACCAGGCGGCCCGACGGAAGCTGGCACGAAATGCCAGGTCCTCGATCGGGTAACCGGTCAGGCTCATCTCGGGAAAGACCACCAGAGTCGCCCCCTGCTCAGCGGCCTTGCGGGAGTAGTCCATAATAATGTCGGCGTTGCCGTCAAGATCGCCCACACAGGTGTCGATCTGAGCCAGAGCCACCAGCAGATCGCCATTCCGCCGCGGCTGTTCCTCTTGTATGCCCATACCGATGATTCTAAACCGTGCCAGGGCCGACCCACGGCAGACAGCCCGTGTGGGGGCCGAGACAGAGAAGACAGGATTGCGGATGCCTCAGACCTTATCAGCACCAGCCTTGCGGGCGGCCCGACGAACGAGCACTGAGGCGATCAGTCCCAAGAGGAGCAACAGAACTGCAAAGCTCATGGCCCACTGGGCGCCTTGGGTGAATCCCTCGGTCAGGGCATTGGTTACCTGAGGACCCAGGACTCCCAGCCGGCCCCGGGTACCCTGGGCGCGCATGCCGACAATGGCGTTTCCAGCAGAGGACTGGACCGATCTGACCAGGCCATCGGCCATTTGCGCTGAGATCCCCTTGAGGGCCGTAAGATGCCTTGGCAGCACCAGGCTCAGAGCCAGGGAAAGGGCTGAACCAGAGACTGCGGCGCCCAGCGCTGTCCCCCACTGACGAATGGTGGACTGGGTGGCCGAAGCCTGGCCGGACTGGGACACCGGGACACCGGAGAGCACCAGGCTGGTCAGCTGTGCCGAGGCAAAGCCCAGACCAGCACCGTAGACGATCAGAGTCAGGGTCATGGGCCAGACCGGCACCGACCCACGCATGAGCAGAATGGACAGGGCCACGCCGACGATCTCCATCAGCAGACCCGTTTGCACCGTGCCGCCGGCTCCCAGACGGGCTGAGACCACCCGGGCCAGGCCGCCGGAAACCACTGACCCCAGAGCCATGACGCCCAGGATGGACCCGGCCCCCAGAGGACTCAGGCCTCTGGCGTTGATCAGGTAGAGGGGCAGGATGAACATGACTGCGAACTGACCAGCGTTGACGATGGCGGCCGTGAGGTTGCCCCAGCCGAAGGTGCCGATGGCGAACATGGACACGTCCAGGATGACCATCTTGCCCCTGCGCGCCCTGGCCAGCTCGGTCAGCGCAAAGACAGCCAGCAGGGCCAACCCCAGAAGCAGACTGACCGGAACCGGCGACAGGGGCGCCGATGCGGACCAGTGCAGAGGGCCCAGTTCAAGTGCGGCGCGTGGATGCCACCAGCCGTAGGTCTGCCCCTCGATCAGCGCAAAGACCACCAGAGCCGACCCCAGGGCCGAAAGGAGTATGCCCTTCCAGTCGGCAAGCATCCCCCACCTGTCGCCGGTCTGCCGGGGCGCTGACTTGGTCTCGGGCACAAAGACTGCGCTGGTCAGGAGGACGATCAGGCCCAGGGGCAGATTGACCAGGAAAATCCACCGCCATCCAATGGTGCTGGTGAAGACCCCGCCCAGGAAGGGGCCGACCGCCGCAGCAGAGGACATGACGGCCCCCCAGATGCCGAATGCAGTAGCCCGGTGACGACCCCGGAAGGTGGCGGACACGGTAGACAGGGTGGATGGCATGACCAGGGAACCGCCGATTCCCTGAACAAGCCGGGCCAGAAGCAGCATTGTGCCGGTAGAAGCCGATGCGGCGAAGACAGAACCCAGCACAAAGATGACCGTGCCCACCTGCAGAATCCGCTTGCGTCCGATCATGTCCCCCAGTCGACCGGAAGGCAGGAGCAGGGCCGCCAGGACGATGCTGTAGAGGGCGGTCACCCACTGGGCCTGAGCCAGGTTGATGTGGATGGCAGCGATGATGGAAGGAATGGAGACGTTGACGATGGACGAATCCAGCACAATCATGGCCAGACCCAGGGCCAACACCCAGAGGGCACGCCAGGGCGGCGTTGCCTCCTGAGACTCTTGACGGTTCTTCTGGCTGTCCATCTTCACGTCCGCACTTGCCGATCCGGTCATCTGAACTCCCCTCACCCTGGCCTGCGAATTTTTTGCGACTATACGTCGCGAAAACTCGTCTGGCAAGTTCACTCTGCGCGGACAAGCCGCACGCTGAACCAGTCCTGGCAGCTTGGTTCCGCAGCAAATAGGCCATATCATATGCCCCATGACCGGCCCACTCCCAGGAGGCCGGACCAAGGAGGACCATGCCCAGGATCCGCGAATCCACGCTCCAGGAGCACCGCGCCAAAACCCTGGACCAGATCATCGCCGCCGCCGAGGCCATCCTGCGCACCGGCGGACGAGGCCAGCTGACCATGGCCGAGGTGGCCCGACGCGCCAACCTGGCCCGGAACTCCCTCTACCGCTATGCCCGGGATGCCGATCAGCTCTGCGATATGGTCATGGAACGGCATCTGCCTGACTGGGGCCAAGCCCTGGACCAGGCCCTGGGCAGGACAGACGACCCGCGGCGGACGATTGAGGTCTGGACCCGCACCAATCTGGAGCAGGCCGGACTGCACGGACACGGCTGGCTGATGAACCTCTACGCCGAGCAGCACGACGAGCAGTTACGCCGGGCCCTGATCTACGGCAGTCCCTCGAATCCCCAAGAGCCCACCCCAAGGAGCGATCGGTCCACAGACCGGCAGATCCAAGCCCTGCTGAACTTCCACCGGCAGGTCAACCAGCCGCTGATCCAGGCGTGGACAGCCCTGCGCCCAGCGGATCCGGCCATGGGCGTGGAGGTGACGCGGGGCATCGTCCAATCCGGCATGCGACTGATCGACGCCCTGGACTTGGATCTCGCTCCCGAACAACGGCAGGAACGACTGACCATCATCATTGAGAAGGTGACCGCCTGCGCCAAGGCCGTCACCGCCACCCTGACGGAAGGATCCACATGCGCCTGATCGGCAACATCTGCTGGCTGCTGCTGGGAGGACTGGCCATCGCCCTGGCCTGGACCCTGGTGGGTATCGTGCTCTGCCTGACCGTAGTAGGCATCCCCCTGGGCGTCCAGGCCTTCAAGATGGCCAGACTCACCCTGACCCCCTTTGGCCGACAGGTCATCTATGGAGGCGGACTGGGATCCTGGCTGGCCAACCTGCTCTGGATCATCCTGGGCGGCTGGTGGCTGGCTCTGGCCTATCTGGCGGCCGGGCTGGTCACCATGCTGACCGTAGTGGGCATACCCTTCGGTCTGCAGGCCTTCAAGATGGCCCGCCTGGCCCTGATGCCCTTCGGATCCTCAGTGTGAGTCGCCATCTTATGAAAGGATTGGGGATATGAGCACAGTTATCATGCATACCTCGGAGGGCGATATTCGCCTGGATCTCTTTGACGATAAGGCCCCCGAAACCGTAGCCAACTTCCTGGACCTGGCCGCAGGCCGCAAAAACTGGACCGACCCCGAAACGGGCCAGAAGCGTCAGGATCCCTTCTATGACGGGCTGACCTTCCATCGGATCATCAAGGATTTCATGATCCAGGGCGGCTGCCCGCTGGGCACCGGCACAGGCGGCCCCGGCTACGAGTTCGACGATGAGATCGACCCCTCCCTGACCTTTGAGGAACCCTACAAGCTGGCCATGGCCAATGCAGGACTGCGCCGTGACCCCGCCACAGGGAAGACCCACGGCACCAATGGATCACAGTTCTTCATCACCACCGTGCCAACCCCCTGGCTGAACGGGCATCACACCATCTTCGGCCAGGTGGCCGATGAGGATTCCCGGAAGGTGGTCGACAAGCTGGATGCCGTGGCCACCGACCCGGGCGACCGTCCCCTTGAGCCGGTCTTCATCAACAGCGTCGAAATCCTCTGAGCCGTGCCGGGGATGGTTTCGAAAAAGGCACCCAGCAGATTCCAGCCCGGCACACGCAGCTACACCATGTCCCGCATCAGGGGCACGGAAACATCAATAGAACGCCAGGTCCGGTCCTACCTCTTCTCGCGCGGTCTGCGGTTTCGCAAAAACGACAAGCGGTATCCGGGCCATCCTGATGTGGTCCTGCCCAAGTGGCGGGCCATGGTATTCGTCAATGGCTGTTTCTGGCACATGCATCAGGGCTGTGCCAAATTCTCCCTTCCCAAATCCAATGTGGAATATTGGACCACAAAGCTGACAAGGAACCGTCTGCGGGATCAGGAGCAGGGCAAAAAACTGAAAGCCATGGGTTGGCGGGTTTTCACAGTCTGGGAGTGCCAGCTGGATGCCCGCCATGCCCAGGAAACCCTGCAAACATTATATGAGGCCATCACGGCTGATGGCCATCCAAACGAAGGAGTCAAGGATGAGTAGATTGAACGGCAAACGACAAGAGGCTGAGCAAGCGGGCATGCGGATCAACTTCGCCATTCTCGGCGCCGGACGGATAGCCAATGCGCTGGCCAAGACGGTGGCCATGATGGCCAAAGACCAGCAATACAGCCATCTGGTAGCCCCATACGCCGTGGCCTCCAGGGATGGGGATCGTGCAGCTGCCTTCGCCCAAAAATATGGATTCGCACATTCCTATGGCTCCTACCAGGAACTCCTGGACGATCCCCAAGTGGATCTGGTCTACATCGCCACGCCTCACAGCCTCCACGCCGAGCAGGCCATCGCCTGCATGAAGGCGGGAAAGAACGTGCTGGTCGAGAAGTCCTTCACGGCCAACGCCGACCAGGCCAAGCAGGTCATCGAAACATCCGAGAGCACCGGCCTGCTCTGCACCGAGGCCATCTGGACCAGGTACATGCCCTCGCGCTCCATCATCGACGACATCGTCTCCTCAGGGGAAATCGGCACCGTCAGAACGGTCACCGCCAACCTGGGATATGTGACCGTGGGCAAGGCCAGAATGACCGACCCGGCCCTGGCCGGCGGCGCCCTGCTCGACGTAGGTGTCTACCCTCTCAACTTCATCGACATGGTCATGGGACCCAAGCCTATTGAGCGGGTCTGCACGGATTGGGTCCGCAGCCCGGAGGGGGTGGACAGCCAGAACTCCACGACCATTTTCTACCAGGATGGATCCATGGGGGCAGCGACCAGCTCCATGGTCTCGGCCAGCGACCGGACCGGCGGCGTCTGGGGAGACCAGGGCTACCTGCAGTGCATCAACATCAACAATGTGGAGTCCGTCGATCTGTACGACGCAGATCACCAATTGAAGAAGCGCTACCCCGTCCCCGACCAGCTGACCGGTTATGAGTATGAGGTGTCCAGCGCAGCACAGGCCATCCTGGACGGCGAGACCGAGTGCGCCCAGATGCCCCACAAGGACACCCTGCGCATCATGGAGCTCATGGACTCTCTGCGCCGCCAGTGGGGATTGGTCTTCCCCTTCGAATCATGAACTAGCAGCACGAATGGGGGCTGATGCCGCAATCGCCACGGCATCAGCCCCCATTCGGATCATCCAGGAAAACCCTGCGTCATTCCTTTCTCACGAAGGTCACCAGACGCTGGAGGATGACGAAGACCAGAATCATCAGACCAACCACGATGGTGACGGCCTCGGCAGGAACGCCGAAGTCCGAGGTCAGAGGATCGATGATCGAACGGACCAAGGCTCCTATGACAGAACCCAGCACGTAGCCGTAACCGCCAGTGATCAAGGTGCCGCCGATGACGACTGCAGCCACAGCGTCTAGCTCCCAGCCGACGCCCATGGTGTTCTTGGCCGAACCGATGCCAGCCACGTAGACGATGGAGGCGATGGAGGCCAGGACAGCCGAGGTCAGGTAGATGACATACTGCGTCCGCTTGACCGGAAGGCCCATCAGCTCGGCCGAGGACCGGGAACCGCCGATGGCGTAGATGGTACGGCCCGTCCTGGTCTTGTGGAGGATGACATAGCTGACTGCCACAACAACCAGCGCGACGATCACGCCGAAATTCAGCGAAAGGTCATTGGAAATCTTCGGGTTGTCAATGATCTTCAGTCCCTCGCCGCCGATCCAGCTGAAGTTGTTGTTCTGCGGCATATTGAGCGAATCAGTCGAGATGATGGAGGCTATGCCCCTGGCCAGGAACATAGTGGACAGGGTGGCGATGAAGGGCTGCATGTTGAACTCTTCAATGAGCACACCGGCCAGCAGTCCGAAGGCCGCGCCGATGGCAATCATGATGACGATGACCAACCCCGCCGGCACGCCGGCGATCATGAGCTTGACACCGACCACGCCTGTGATGGCGACTATGGCCCCCACGCTCAGATCGATGCCGCCGGTGAGGATGGGGAAGGTCATGGCTACTGCCAGGATCACCAGGTAGGCGTGGTCCATGAACAGCGAGGACATGAATCCCAGCCGAATATAGGTTCCGAAAAGCACCTGACCCATGATCAGCATGAGCAGGAAGATGACCACGGCAGCGACTGTCGGAATGGCCCTGGGGCTCAGCCGGAAACCTGCTTGTCTGCTTGAACTCTTCTTCATCATGCCACCACCTCTGCAGACTGCCTCATGGCACGCCTGCGTTTGAACTCAGCGACCGCGTTGTGCACCTTGGGCGCCTGCATGACGCAGATGATGATGACCACCACGGCGAAGAAGGCTGGCGTGGCGGCTGAATCAATGCCCAGGGTGATGATGGTCTTGCGGATCATCGCAATGATCACGGCGCCGAAAGCGCTTCCCAGCAGCGAGAACTTGCCGCCCAGCAGGGAGGTGCCTCCAATGACCACAGCCAGAATGGCGTACATCTCCAGGTCCTGACCGGTCTTGACTACGTCGACCCTCATCACTGATGCAGTAGCGAAGAGCCCTGCCACAGCGGCCAGCAGGCCGGAGATGGCGTAGACCAGGAAGAGGATCCGCCGAGGCTTGATGCCGGTCATTCGGCTGGCCTCCTGGTTGATGCCCACCGACTCGATCATCATGCCGGCTGCCGTCTTCCTCATCAGAAGACCAACCAGGCAGACGATGATCACTGCAATGACGAAATTGGCCGGAATTCCCAGAATGAAGCCATTGGCCATCCAGCGCAATGGACCGCTGCCGGCCACGCCTGAAGCGTCGGCATTCTGCCCATTGGTGATGACCTTGGCCAGTCCCCTGCCTGCCAGCATCATGATCAGCGTGGTGATGAAGGGCTGGAGTCCCAGAATGGAGACCAGGGCGCCGTTGATGCAGCCCAGAACCAGACCTACGGCCAGGGAGATCAGTATGGCCATCCAGACGTTCACCCCGTTGATCAGCATCTGCATGGCTGCAGCTCCGGCCACGGCCATGACTGAGCCGACCGAAAGGTCGATGCCCGAGGTCGAGATGACCAGGGTCATGCCGGTGGCGATCATCAGGTATCGTGCAGACTCCTGGATCATGGTGATCAGGGGTCCTGCCAGGCCACCTGTACGCGGATTGTATGACAGGCTGAGGAAGGAGTGATCCACTAGGGTGCAGACCAGAATCAGCGCGAGGAAGGCGACCACGCTCCAAATCAGCTGATTGCCGAATATGCGGCGCAGGAAGGATGGACCTTCATCCTCCGATTGCTGCTTGGCGGGCTTGCTCATCGTTCCTCCTTTCCTTGAGATTGTCCAGAGACCGAGGTGTTGGCTATGTCTTCCACAATGGTCTGCTGGGAAACCGTATCGTCGTTGTCCATCAGGTCGATCTTGTGACGGTCCTTGAGGACGGTTATCTGATCGGAGAGGCGGACGACCTCATCAAGCTCAGAGGAGATGAAGACCACGCTCATGCCCTGAGCGGCCAGATCCAGCACCGTCTGCTGGATCTCCGCCTTGGCGCCGATGTCGATTCCCCTGGTCGGTTCGTCCAAGATCAGCAACTCCGGATCCGTGGCCAGCCACCTGGCCAGCAGGACCTTCTGCTGGTTTCCACCTGACAGGTTCTTGATCAGCCTGTCGGGATCGGCCGGGCGAACATTGAGCTCCTTGATGTACTTGTCGACTATCCGATCGGCTTCCTTCCTGGGGATTGGCCTGAACATGCCCCGGGTGGCCTGGAGGGCCAGGATGATGTTCTCCCTGACCGTCAGATCGCCGATGATGCCCTCATCTCTTCTGTTCTCCGTGGAGTAGGCGATTCGGTTCTTCAGGGCATTGGCCGGGCTGTCGATGGAGATCTTCTTCCCATCAAAGGTGTAGGTGCCCTTGTCGGGCTTGTCTGCGCCGAAGAGCAGACGGCCGATTTCGGTTCTGCCGGAGCCCAGCAGGCCGGCCAGTCCCATGATCTTGCCCTTGAAAAGATCCATGTCGAAGGGGTAGATGCTGCCCTTTCTGCCAAAGCCGCGGACACTGGCCAGAGGCCGGTCTGTGGCAGCTTGGGGTGTTTCTTTCCTCGACTTGGTACCGATCAGCGAGAGCTCATCGGCGTTCTTGCCGATCATCTTGGTAATAAGGACATCGCGCGGCATGTCCTTGACCATGGTTTCCTCGACGAATTTGCCATTGCGCAGAATGGTCATTCTGTCGGCGATTTCATAGACCTGGTCCAGGAAGTGGGAAACGAACAGAATGGCGATGCCTCTGTCCCTGACCTTGCGCATGATCCGGAAAAGATCCTGCACCTCATTGGCATCCAGCGACGATGTCGGCTCATCCAGGATCAGGACCTTGGCATCGATGACCATGGCCCTGGCGATGGCCACCAGTTGTTGCATGGCTATGGATATCTCATTGAGCGGTGTGTGAGGATCCAGATCCGTCAGGCCCATCTGGGCCAGAAAGCCTTTGGCCGCCTCGTGGGTCTTGCGCCAGTTGATGCCCAGGTGCCCCCTTACCTCGTGCCCGAGCATGACGTTTTCGCCCACGCTCAGGTTGGTGCACAGGTTGACTTCCTGATAGACCGTGGCGATGCCGGCGTTCTGCGCATCGGCTGTGCCGTTGAAAATCCTGTTTTGGCCGTTGACGGTGATGGTTCCCGCATTGATTTTGTACACCCCGGTGAGCGCCTTGATCATAGTCGATTTGCCTGCGCCGTTCTCACCCATGAGGGCATGGACCTCACCGGGGAACAGACGCAGATCGACATTGTCGAGCGCCTTGACACCAGGGAATTCAATGCTGATTCCCTTCATGGAGACCAAGGGTTCTTCTTTTGTCATTGTCTTGCCTCATCAAACTGAATGCTGATCGAGGGGCGGTACCGCGGTCCAAAGACCCTTTCCCGCCCATGAAAAACGGCGTACCGCAACCTTCCCGGGTGCGCCGTCCTGTGTCCTATGCGATCAGCGAGAGATCAGTACGCTCTGGAATCGATGACCTTCTTGGCCTCGTCGGCGGTGAAGACCTTCGAATCAATGACGATGTTCTTCTTGACCTTCTTGCCGTCCAGGTAATCCTTGACGGTCTTGGCGGTCGTTTCGCCGAAGAGCGGGTTGTACTCGATCACCAGCGACAGATCGCCGTCGATCAGGGCCTTCAGAGCCGGCTTGGTGCCATCGATGGTGATGATCTTGACCTTGCCCTTCAGACCTGCGGCATCAACAGCCTGCGCAGCGCCCAGGCCCATCTCGTCGTTCTGCGAGAAGATGAACTGGACATTCTGGCTCTTGTACTTGTCCAGCAGGCCGGCGGTGACGGTCTTGGCCTCGTCAGTGGACCAGTTGGCCGACTGGCTCTCCAGAACCTTGATGTTGCCGCCGATCTTGGAGTCCCAGCCCTTCTGGCGGTCCTTGACCACCGACAGGCCGGCAGGGCCCTCCAGGATCAGGCCATTGGCTCCATCAGGGAAGTTCTTGTTGACGAACTCCGCAGCCTGCTGCCCTGCCCACTCGTTGGAAGGCCCGATGTGGGAGGCGACCAGGCTCTCGTCCTTGGTCTGCACGTTGCGGTCGACCAGGAAGACCGGGATCTCGGCCTCCTTGGCCTTCTTCAGCGACTCGTCCCAGCCGCTGTCCTCGGTGGAGGACAGGACGATGGCGTCCACCTCGTCGTTGACGAACTTGTTGAAGGCCTGGATCTGCTTCTGCTGATCGTTGTTCTGGGTCGGCGAATAGATCATGTTGAATCCGGCGTTCTTGAAGGCCTTCTTCAGATCGTTCTCGTTGGCCGTACGGAAGCCGCCCTCAGGACCCACAGCAACAAACCCGATGGTCTTCTGCTTGTCGCCGCCCTTGCTGGAGCTGGATCCGGAAGACCCGCAAGCTCCCATGGCCAAGACCGCAGCCGAGGCCGTGGCGATGGTCAGCGCCTTCTTCAGTACTGTATTCATTGTTCTCCTCCTTGAGTAGTCACCATCGAGGCCACAGCATTATGATCATCGATGATGACATCCACGGTTTTCAGTATCGTTTTTCCGCCTGCCGAGCTCAAGGCGCAGCGATAACAAATCGATAACAGTTCAACCGCATTGACAAGCAAGCCGCAGCCGAGCCGCAGCCGGTCCTGCCCATCCTGGTGATTGTTACCGGCCGCTGGTAACCGTATCCACCTGGGAATCAATGATGTACCACATGCCCTCCAGTGCTCCGGAAAGGCAGTGAACGATGCCCGAACGGTCCAGGGCGATCAGGCTCTGCATCTGATTGACCTGCCCTGCAGCCAAGCCTGTGGTTCCGGCCGGCAGATGCTGGACAGTCTCCGGACCAGGGGCGATCTGGGAATGTCCGCCCGCATCCATGTCGCCATCCTTGTAGACCAGGGTGTTGTCGTTGTAGAAGGTCAAGGCCCTGATGTCCCGATGTCGGGCGATGACCTGGATCTGATCGCTCAGGCCCTTCGGCCGCTGGTTCTCGCCTCGGACAATGCCCAGCATGACCAGGGTGTTCATACCCTGCGAACCGTCATCGAGCACCAGGCACAGACGCTGCCCCTCAGGCGCCAGAGCCAGGGCAACCACACGCCGCCCATGCAGACAGGGCAGGGCGAATTCCAGGACACCCGGCTTGCCCGTTTCGACCAGGATGGCGGAATCACTCTGCCTGACCGCCCAGATCTCATCGGTCAGACTGCCCGTTATTGCGGCAACGGGCGAGTCGGCAAACAGCTTCCCGCAGGATGAAGCATCAGGCTTCAGACAGGTCACCTGGCCCTGATCGGACAGCAGCGCACCCCCGTTGGAGGAAAAGACCAGCCCCTTGGGCTCATGAAAGACCGGAGGCTGTCCGACCCTGATCAGGTTGGAGGAGTTGAAACCTACCACCCCGCTGCTGCCCAGACTGTAGATGCGGTTGGAAGTCAGCCCTGAAGCCATGGTCAGGTCGTCATCCGCATGGGAGTAGTCAGTCCCGGACGCATCGACCACGCGCAGATCAAACTCGCCATTGCCGTCGCCCAAGAGCATCCGCATTTGATGGACCAGCATGGCCTGGTTTTCGCTGCTCAGGGTGGCGAAGGAGCTGCTGACCTTGATTTCCATCTGCCCCTTGACCTGCTGGACCGCATCGACTGCCAGGGAGACCTTGGCGGTGTTGAAGTTCGTCACGGAATCCCGCAGCCAAGCCGGAGGGCCCTTCAGCAGTTCCTTCAGGGCCAGGGTCCGCCAGTTTCGCCAGCCGAACCACCGGTTGTCAGGAACAGGCACACCCTTGGCCAAGGGGAACTGATAGATGACGACCTGACGGTAGACCTGCATGAAATCATCCGAAGAGATCACGATCCCCGCCGGGGCCTTGCTGATCCGCCATTGGCCGCGAACTTGAGCGAGCTCGAACCGTTCGGTTTTGTACCCTGAGCCGCAATCCTGTTCGGTGACGGAGAATATGCCATGGGCGTCCAAGGAGCCAATGCACTCGGTCGTCAGGTCAAGGGCAGTCCTCTGCCCGCTGCCCTGGTCATCCACGCGGTCATAGACAGGGGAACCCTTATAGATCGAGACAGGTGCATTGAAATCCCACTTTGCAAAGGCCGGCTTGGTCATGTAGGACTTGGCGACAGCAAAGCCATCGCTTTGAATGCCGGTCGGGAGAGCCGCCAGGAAGCCCTTGACAATGCTCTCTGGTCCGGCTCCGTCCACTGGACCCTCCGGAGACGAGAAGACGCGATGGGGCTGATTCTCGATGGGACTGAGCTGACGGACCGACCCGGAAGTGGGGAGCCCGAATGGAATGGAGCAACCTCCGGTAACCAGTGCAGTCACCATGGCGACACACAGGCCCAGCATCCGCACAGGACGAACAAATCTTGGCCGGCGGGACGGTCTGAAAACACTCATGATGCAGCCTCTTCAAAGGAGCCTTCCACATCCAGACCCTGGCCAGGCTGGAATCGAACCGGCGCACTCCCCTGATCCAGTTGCTCACAGACATCCCTGGGCAGGGTCAGCAGGAACCAGGTCCCCTGCTCGATCTGCGAGCGCACCTGGAGCAGGCCATGCATGAGATTGGTATTGTCCAGGGCTATCGACAGCCCCAGACCTGTACCGCCCGTCAACCGAGACCGCGATGGATCGGCCCGCCAGAACCGTTCAAAGATATGAGTCAGGTCTTCGGGCGCAATGCCGGTTCCCCAGTCGCGCACGCTGAATACCACGGCCTGCTCCGAGACGGCCAGCCGCAGCTGCACCGGCCCGTCCTCAGCGAAATCGATGGCATTGTTGACCAGATTGCGCAGAATCGAAGTACAACGGTTGGCATCGACGGTGATCATCACCTTGTGGTCGGGAAGGAGCGCATTCACGGGAACCCCCTTGGTCCCGGCTATCTGGGCGACCTGCTGGACCACCTTGCGGACCAGATCGCAGGCATCGCACAGGTCCGGATTCAGCGATGTCTGGCCAGCCTCATACCTGGATATTTCGAGGAGATCCTCAAGCATGCTGGCAAAGCGCGACACCTGCTTGTCCAGCAATTCCACGGTCCTGCGCTTGTTGGGATCCAGGTCGTCCCGACTCTGGAAAAGCAGGTCCGTGGCCATGCGGATGGTGGTGACCGGGGTCCGCAGCTCATGGCTGACGTCTGATACGAACCTGCGTTGATAGGCTTCGGCCTCCTCCAGCTGCCCGATCTTTTCATTGATGGAATCAGCCATCACGTTGAAGGAACGCTGCAGGGTGCCCAGCTCATCGGTCCGGTCCTCGGTGACCCGGACATCCGACTCCCCTTGGGCCAATCCCTTGGCGGCACCTGCCACCTTGGTCACCGGACGGATGACTGAGTGAAGGGCCAGGAACACGATGATCCCCATCACCACGCTGGTCACCACGCTGACCGCAAGAAGGGCCATCTGCACGGAGAGCACGGAGCGCTGCTGGTCTGCGAACGAGTAGATGGCGTAGAACTCGATTCCTCCGGTGGTGGCCGGCCTCAGCATGGAACCCATGACGATGCCCGGGACCGGGTACTGACCCTTGTCGGCCGTATTGATCATCTGCGAGTATGAGTGGCTGCCATTCGAGACGACGGCATTCCTGATTTCCGGAGTGATCAGGTCGCTGTCTCCCGGGGCTGTCGATACGGGGACGAACCTGCGGGCCGTGGAGTCATCCGGCCAGATGAAGACCCCAACCATGTTAGGAGCCCCCTCACTCTGAACATTGGCTGCCATATTGACCACCAGCTTTTGATAGCTCCCCTCGTCGTCGGAGATGTCTGCAGAGTCGAGTCCCCCCTGAGCCCTGTTCAGCTCTGCAGCAAAGTCGGCCTGTGCCTGTCGCAGGACCTGGTTCAAGAGGGAAGTCCTGACCGAATACAGGGATGCTGTCATGAAGACGATGCCGATCAGCAGCGCCGAAACCGTCGCCAGAAGGACCATGCGTACCTGCAAAGAGCTCCTGACCGCTTTGTTGAGCCTGCGCAGGAACTTCCCGACTGCCGACGCGCCCTTGGGCTTGGTGCGAGTGCTCATGATCCTGGCTGCTCAGCCGCATACTTGTAGCCGATTCCCCGAACAGTCTCGATGATTCTTGGATTTTCGGGATCGTCTTCGATTTTCTGTCTGAGACGCTGCACGTGGACGTTGACCAGGCGGGTATCACCCATGTCTTGATAGTCCCAGACCTTTCGCAGCAGCTCTGCCCGATTCAGCACCTCACCTGGATGTGACGCCAGCACATAGAGCAGCTCGAACTCCGTAGGGGTCAGGGAAAGCTGAACCCCCCGCTTGACTGCAGTGTGTTCCTGCCGATTGATCTCTATCAGGCCGTGAATGATGGCCGGCAATCCCTGCCCATTGTGAGCAGCGCGGACCGAGACCGGACGGAGGCGGGCATGGATCCGGGCCAGGAGCTCGTCAGTGCTGAAGGGCTTGACCACATAATCATCGGCTCCGGCCTCCAGACCCTCGACGATGTTCTTGGTATCGGACTTGGCCGTCAGCATGATGATGGGGACATTGGATCGTGACCTGATCCACCGTGCGATGCCGATCCCATCCATGCCGGGCAACATGATGTCCAGCAGCACCAGATCAGGTTGCACCGTAGGGAATATCTCCACTGCCCTGGACCCATCCGTGCAGGTCACCGGCCTGTAGGACTTTGTCTGCAGCACTATCGACAGCATCTCGCCCAGATCCCTGTCATCGTCGACAATCAGTATCGTGGCCGGCTCTTTCACAAGAAGCCCTCCCTCGTTCTCAGCATGCCATTATGCTCACTTGCTTCTAAGCAGAACGATAGCAGGGTTGGTCGGGGCTGCACCCGCCGACGGATCCTAGTAGGAATTGCCAGGGCTGACCTATTTGATCCGACGGACCCGGCCATGCTCCACCATATAGGCTCGCCGTGCCAGATCGATCATGGGCAGATCGAAGGCCGAATCGGTGTAAAAGGCGTCAATGGCCGTCTTATGGCCCAGGATCTGCTGAAAGTGCAGGGGCTTGTCAGGCCCGAAGTTGAGGTAGCCCACGGTCAGGGATTCCAAATCCAGGGTGGAGCCGATACAGCGGGTGATGCCCAGTCGGCGGCAGGCCTCCCCCGCCACCAGATCGAAGGAGGCGGTCACCACCACGTCGTCAGCCTGGGGAGTGTACCAATCCATGATCTTGTGCATGTTGGCATCCCAGAATTGGTTGACCAGCCGGTCCATGTCAAAGCCGGGACGCGAGGTCAGCCGACGCAGGTAGCGCGAGCCCACCCGACGCATGGCCGAGTCCAGCTGCTCCAGGGTGACCCGGCCCAGACGATAGCGGACGGCATAGAAGAGGGCAATCGGCAGGTAGCCAAGCACCCGCGGATCCTTTCGGGCAGTGAACAGGTAGAAGTCAAGCAGGCTCTCGCCATCGTAGATGGTGCCGTCGAAGTCCAGTACCCGCATGCCAGTCCTTTCCAGATCTCAGCGCTAAAAAGCGAACATCTTAGCATACCGTGGAGCAATGACGGTGATAGTCCCCGACTTCCATGGGTCATACTCCCCCAAATGCTGACCCGCACAGCCTCGTGAACAGGCAGTCCCTGTCCTGATCGTGGATCATCCCCATGGTGTCGACGGTATTGATATGATGAAAATGCGTTGTTCATTTAAGGCCGAGGTTTGGGACTTGTCGAAAATAGGCCTGGAAGGGGAACGGCGCCGAAGGGGTCCATGCGGTCAATCATGTCCGCCGAGCTCTTTGATTTTCCTTACCAGCTAGGGGGCAGCAGCGATGTTGAAGAAGAGCCACTACCACAACCTGAGCAGCTGCATAGCCGGAATCTACCGGCATGCACGCAATGACACCAGCCGGTACACAGGCGACTCCACCTTACGGGGCACTCAAGGTGATCTGATTGTATATCTCTATGATCATCCAGGCCTCAGCCAGCGGCAGATCGCCCGGGATCTGTGCGTAGACCCCAGTCTGCTGGCCAGGGATCTCAAGGCTCTGAAGGCCCAGGGCCTGGTCAGCCGTGAGCAGAACCCCGCCGATCACCGCGTCAATATCATCGCCCTGACCAGGTCGGGCGCAGACATCGCGCGCAAACGGATCAGGTCGGTCAACAACTGGTGGACGGACCTGTTCAAGCAGAATCCCGATATCGACCCCGAGACCTTCCAGACCGAGCTGCGCTGCGTCTACAACCGGCTGCTGGCCAATCAGCTCTGACCCCACTTACTGAGAATCAGCCCACCGAACGGCCCGAGGTCTCCCAACCCATCAGGCCTACGACCAGCATGGAGGCCAGGGCCACCAGGCTGATGGTGACGAAGATCGAGGTGCTCCCCCATACGCTGAGCATGGCACCGATCAGCACGGGCATGAGCACATTGCAGAGCTTGGCAACGGCATTGGCGATGCCCACGCAGCGGAAGCGGACCGTGGTAGGGAAGAGCTCGGGCGCATAGACGGCCACCACCGAAGACATGAGCACGTAGAGGCTGGCCATGAGCAGGATGCCCACCAGAATGGCCGTGACCTGGCTGGTCTGCGCAGCGTAGAGCAGCCCAAAGACCGCCGTCAGCAGGAAGGCCGTGACGATGATCCGCTTGCGGCCGATCCGGTCCAGCAGCAGGGATCCTATCAGGCAGCCCAGCGGAGCGCCCAGCATCATCAGGGTGCTGATCCACAGGGATCCGCTCAGATTGATGCCCCGCTTGAGCAGGATGGTGGGCACCCAGGAGGTGAAGGCGTAGGAGCAGACATTGGTGGCCGAGACCGCCACAGTGGCCACAATCAGGCCGCGAACCACGCTACCCGATGCCTTGGCGGATGCCTCAACGCCCTCATCCTTGCCAGCACGTGCTGAACCGCTGGCAGAATCGGAGCTTGCCCCTCTCCGGCCATTGTCGGCCTCCAGAAGCTCGACCACCTGGGTGGCCTCGTCCATTCGCCCGTGCAGGGCCAGCCAGCGAGGGGACTCAGGGATGTCACGCCGCAGATACCAGATAAACGCCGCTGCCAGACCAATGCCCACAAAGAGCGGTCGCCAGGACCAGCGCGGAATGATCCAGGCGCACAGAAGCATGGCCAAGGGCACTCCGGTGTTGGCCACCAGGGAGACGATGGCACTCCAGCGACCGCGATGCCGGATGGGAGCGAATTCGTTGACCATGGAGAAGCCGGTGACGATTTCGGCGCCCAGCCCCAGCCCCGCCCCCAGACGGCAGACCGAGAGGACGGCCATGTTCGGAGCCAGAGCACCCAGCAGGGTAAAGCCACCGAAGAGCAGCAGGTTGATCTGATAGGCGGTCTTGCGCCCCCGCAGGTCTCCGATGAACCCGGCCAGCAGCGAGCCCACCAGGAGCCCCAGGAAACCGGCCGACAGGAAGAGGGAGTTCTGGGCGACCGTGGACCACCCGGTGCTCAATGCCGAACTGGCTACTGCGCTGCCCACATAGACATCGATGCTGTCCATGAGCATTCCCGCGGCCACCAGGGCCACGATCTTGTAAAAAGTAGCCGATTCACGAGCATTGTCTACTCGCCGGGTAATCTCGCGGACCGCCAGGTCGTCCCCGGCAACGCCGGGATTCTTGGATTGTTCGGATATGTCTGCATTGTCAATGACCGCTGTCGACATCGTCACCCTCGCGCCCGTCCATGAGGCAGGCATGCCCCATGCGTCCATGCCAGACCCGCCGACGGCGACAGGCTCCTTCTGAGAGCATGGCGACCGTCACTATGGAAGGCCTGGACCCTGCGGCGTTTCGGTCATTGTGTGGCTGCTCAACGTCTATTGGGTGCCCAGTATAGGAGTCTGGACGGTCATTGCCCAGACCCGGCGTTTCCCTCCGGTCCGGCGGCCCTGTCCAGGATGGCTCTGATGGCCTCCAGACGGGGACCCAGCTGACGCTCATAGCCCCGGTCATTGGGGTGATAGTAGCGTCGCCCGACCAGTTCGTCCGGCATGTACTGCTGGGGCGCCACTGCATCCGGCGCATCATGGGCATACTGATAGCCCTCATGATTGCCCCAGGCCTTCATCAGTTTGGTGGGAGCGTTGCGCAGATGCAGGGGAACCTGGCCGATATGCCCGGCGTCCACGTCCGCCAGGGCCTGGTTGATGGCCATGTAAGAGGCGTTGGACTTGGGCGCAGTGGCCACCGCGATGACTGCCTCAGCCAGGATCAGCCTGGCCTCTGGCATGCCCACCATGGCCACGGCCTGGGCAGCCGCGACCGTGATCTCCAGCACCTCCGGAGAGGCCATGCCCACCTCCTCGGCGGAGGCGATCATGATCCGTCGGGCGATGAAACGCGGGTCCTCGCCAGCCCGGATCATCCGAGCCAGATAGTGCAGGGCCGCATCCACGTCGGACCCCCGCATGGACTTGATGAAGGCCGAGGCCACGTCGTAGTGATCGTCGCCCTTCTTGTCATAGCGGACAGCGGCTACGTCCATGACCGAGGAGACCACCTTGGCATTGATCAGGGGCCGACGCGCCCCCTTGGCACGAGGCCCGCCCTCGGTGACGGCCCCGGCCGCAGCCTCCAGAATGGTCAGGGCCCGGCGGGCGTCACCCCCCGAAAAACGCACGATCTGGTCCAGAGCCTCTGCATCCAGCCGCACCTGGTCCTTGAGCCCCCGCTGGTCCTTGACAGCCCGGCGGACCAGCTTGGCAAGGTCCTGGTCGTCCAAGGCCTCCAGCTTGACCACCACCGAGCGCGAAAGCAGGGGCGCAATGACCGAAAAGCTGGGATTTTCCGTAGTGGCTGCGATGAAAGTCACATCCCGGTTCTCCACGCTGGGCAGCAGGGCGTCCTGCTGGGACTTGGAAAAGCGGTGGACCTCATCGATGAAGAGGACCGTCTCCTGCCCCTGGCTGACCAGCCGCTCCCGGGCCTGGGCGAGGACCTGCCGGACCTCCTTGACCCCCGAGGTGACGGCCGAAAGCTCCTCGAAATGCCGCCCTGACTGTCGGGCGACGATGTAGGCCAGGGTGGTCTTGCCCACCCCGGGAGGTCCGAAAAGAATGACCGAACTGGGAGCCGTCAGGCGGTTGTTCGGATCCGACCGAGCCAGCCGCTCCAAGGGGGTTCCAGGAGCCGTGACCTTGTCCTGGCCGACCACCTCGTCCAGGCTCCTGGGCCGCATCCTGACCGCCAGAGGCAGAGTGTGCTCCTCGGGGGGATCCGCCGCCTGGAAGAGATCACCAACCATCTGCAATACCTCATTCCTCGGGGCCCTATGGCTCCCCGCCTTCACCAGCATAGGCCTGCGCCTGCCACAAACAGCAAGACGAACGCGCTAGACTGGAAACCTATATGACCGTATCGCCCAGCGCGTAGTTGGGTCCCGGAAACCCGGTGTGTGTACAGTTTACTGGTCATCCGCCTGAACATCTTCAGGTAGGCCCATGAAAAACCGGGACCGGCACAGTAGGAGCAATAAGGAGAATCGCCAGTGATCGCCAAGCATGTTCGCCAGGGATGGACATCCGGTCCAGGCAGGTGGGCCATGGGCCTGCTCGCCCTGGTCCTGGGGCTCTCAGCCCTGATTGTCGCCCCCCTGGCCACGCCGGCGCAGGCGGCCCAGGACTCACCCGCCGCGCAGGCGGTCCACGGACGCACCTTCCGCGTCGCCACCGACACCACCTTTGCCCCCTTCGAATTCCGCGACTCCTCCGGCAAGCTGGTCGGCATCGACATGGATCTGATCCGCAAGATCGCCGACATCGAGGGGTTCTCGGTGCAGATCCAGTCCCTGGGCTTCAACGCCGCCCTCCAGGCCTTGAACTCCCAGCAGGCCGATGTGGTCATAGCCGGCATGACCATCACCGACCAGCGCAAGCAGGTCTACGACTTCACCGACCCCTATTTCGACTCCGGCGTGCAGATGGCCATTGCCAAGGACAACGACCAGATCCACAGCTACAAGGATCTGCGAGGCACCGTGGTGGCCGTCAAAACCGGCAGCGAGGGCGAGGCTTTCGCCAAGCAGCGGGCGGCCCAGTACGGTTTCACCGTCAAGGCGGTGGACCAGTCCTCCACCATGTACGAGATGGTCAAGTCCGGCAATGCCCAGGCGGTCATTGACGACTACCCGGTCCTGGCCTACGGCATCGCCCAGGGCAACGGGCTGAAGACCGTGACCAAGAAGGAGCCTGGCGCCTCCTACGGGGCGGCCGTCCGCAAGGGCGAGAACAAGGAGTTCGTGGCCGCCTTCAACGAGGGTCTGGCCAAGATGAAGGCCGACGGCAGCTATAAACAGCTGGTCGATTCCTATGTGGGCAGCGGCCAGTCCAGCAAGAGCGCCCCAGCCTCCAGGCCAGGATTCTTCGAGCTGGTCCGCCAGGCCTTCCCCTCCCTGATGCTGGGCCTGCGCAACACCCTGGCCATCACGGCCATATCCTTCGTCATCGCCCTGGCCATCGGCATCATCCTGGGACTGTGGCGGATCAGCCCCAATCGGGTGCTGTCCTGGATCGCCCGGATCTACGTGGCGGTCTTCAGGGGCACACCCGTCCTGGTCTGGGCCTTCTTCTTCTACCTGGGTGTCCCTCAACTGATCGGCCACCGCATCAGCATCTGGCTGGCCGGCGCGCTGACACTGTCCCTCAACTCCGGAGCCTACCTGGTTGAGATCGTGCGCGGGGCCATCGAGTCGGTGGATGTCGGGCAGATGGAGGGAGCCCGCAGCCTGGGCCTGACACGTCGCATGGCCCTGCGTCGGGTCATCCTGCCCCAGGCGGTCAGATTCGCCACGCCCTCCATCATCAACCAGCTGGTCATCATGCTCAAGGATTCCTCCCTGCTGCTGGCCATCGGCTTCGGCGAACTGCTCTACCAGGCACAGCAGATCTACGCGGCCAACTTCCGCGTGACCGAAACCCTGTTCATGGTGGGCGTCATCTACTTCGTCGCCATCAGCGCCCTGACCTGGATGGCCAATATGCTCGATAGGAGGCTGCATCGATGAACTTCGAGGACCCGGACATGGACACCGGACGACTGACCCGTCGCATCCGCCAGAACCAAAGTCGCCTCAACCAGGGAACTTCCCAGGCGGCCGTATCCATCCGCGACCTGCACAAGCGCTACGGCGACACCGAGGTCCTCAAGGGGATCGACATGGAGGTCAAGCCGGGCGAGGTCATCTCCATCATCGGCCCCTCGGGCGCGGGCAAGTCCACCCTGCTGCGCTGCATCAATGCCCTGGAGATGCCGACCTTGGGCACCATCAGCGTCTATGGAATCGACATTTCCGATCCCAAGACCAACATCGACAAGCTACGCGAGCACGTGGGCATGGTCTTCCAGCACTTCAACCTCTTCCCCAACATGAGCGTGGCCGACAACATCACGCTGGCCCCCCACATGCTGCACAAGACGCCCAAGGAGGATGCCCGGCAGCAGGCCCTGGACCTGCTGGAGACCGTAGGGCTTCAGGAGAAGGCGGACGCGCGGCCCACGGATCTGTCAGGCGGGCAGCAGCAGCGTGTGGCCATCGCCCGCGCACTGGCCATGCACCCGGACATCATGCTCTTCGACGAGGCCACCTCGGCCCTGGATCCGGAGATGGTGGGCGACGTGCTTGAAGTCATCCGCTCCCTGGCAGAGGGCGGCATGACCATGATTCTGGTCACCCACGAGATGGCCTTCGCCCGGGAGGTCTCCTCCAGGGTGATCTTCACCGATGCCGGGATCATCGAGGAGGAGGGCACGCCCGAACAGATCTTCGGCCACCCGCAGAGCCCTCGGCTGCAGTCCTTCCTCTCCAAGGTCCTGTAACGCCTCGGGGCTAGAGGTCCATCAGCTCCTCGATGGGACCCACCCGGTATTCTTTGAAGACGGCCTGGCCGCTCTCCTGGGTGGCGTCCAGGTCCACGATGCCGGCGATGCCCCAGTCGTGCTCGTCCTCAACGTCGTCGAAGATCTGCTGGGCCCGCCAGGTGTGGCCCTTTCGCTCATCACGGTCATCCAGGCTGAAGAAGTCCGAGGACCTGGCCTGGGCATCGGTCAGAATCTGCTCATGGTCCTCGTAAAGGTCGTCCAGCGCGTCGCTCCAGGCCCGCAGGCCATAGCCCCAGTCCGCATCCAGGTCGGCCAGGGCCTCCGGCCGGTCGGCGGCAACCAGCTCCACCCGCTGGAACATGGCGTTGCGCACCAGCAGGGTCAGTCCCCGCCGGTCCGTCACCACCTGGTTCTCCACCTTGGGCGGGGCGGCATCCAGGCCGCTTGCGACTTCGCCATGTTCAGCCCTGCCCGTGGCCTCCCACTCATCCACCAGGCTGGAATCCACCGAGCGCACAATAAGTCCCAGCCAGGCCAGGATGTCCTCCAGCCGCTCATCCATGAACTCTTCGGGAACCGTCCTGCTGAGCGCCCGATAGGCATCGGACAGATAGCGCAGCAGGGTCCCTTCCGATCGGGATATTCCGTAGCGGGCGATGTAGCCGTTGAAGTCCGAGGCCGTCTCGATCATGTCCCGCAGCACGGACTTGGGGTGGATCTCATAGTCGTTGGCCCAGGGAACATCCCGACGGTAGCGGTCGAAGGCCTCCCCCAGCAGCTCCTCCAGGGGCTTGGGCCAGGTCACCTCCTGCAGGCGTTCCATCCGTTCCTCGTACTCCAGGCCATCCTCCTTCATCCGCTGGATGGCCGCGTCGCGGGCCTGCCGCTGCTGGGCCTTGAGTATCTGCCGGGGATCCTCCAGGGTGGCCTCGACCATGGAGAGCAGATTCATGTCGTAGTCAGGGTCCTCGGGATCCAGCAGCTCCAGGGCGGCCAGCAGGAAGGGCGAGAGGGGCTGGTCCAGGGCGAAGTCCTCGGGCAGGTCCACGGTCGTGAAGTAGTCCAGGCCGCCGTCGGGGTTTCGTTCGGTCTCGATGACCCCGGTGTCGGTCAGGGTCTGGAAGATCTCGTCGGCCCGGTCCTGCAGATGCTCCTTCTGCTGCGGGGTCTGACGGGAGTCCTCGATCAGGTCCTCGACCCGTCTCCTGGCATCACCGCCCTGGTCGACCTCGTTGAGCACCATGGCGTGGGAGATCTTCAGGTGCGGCGTCAGGGTCTCGGGACGGGCCTCGATCAGCTTGTCGAAAGTCCCCTTGCCCCAGGTGACAAACCCCTCCTGGGGCTTCTTGCGTTTGATCCGCTTGAGCTTCTTGGGGTCGTTGCCAGCCTTGGCCACGGCCCTGGCGTTCTCAATCTCGTATTCGGGGGCCTCGGCCACGACCAGCCCGCTGGTATCGAAGCCCATGCGCCCGGCCCTGCCAGCAATCTGGTGGAATTCCCGGGCCCGCAGGCGACGCATCCTGTAGCCGTCGAACTTGGTCAGCCCGGTCAGCAGGACCGTGTGGATGGGCACATTGATGCCGACCCCCAGGGTGTCCGTGCCGCAAATGACCGGCAGAAGGCCATCCTGGGCCAGCTGCTCCACCAGGCGCCGGTACCGGGGCAGCATGCCGGCATGGTGGACCCCGACCCCGGTGCGCAGCAGCCGCTGCAGAATCCTGCCGAAGGCCGTGGTGAAGCGGGTGCCGGCCATGGCCTCCTTGATCCGGTCCCGCTGCCCCCGGTCGGAGACCCCCGTGCTGGACAGGGCCTGGGCCGTCTCCAGGGCGGCATCCTGGGAGAAGTGAACAATGTAGACCGGCGAATCCCCATCGGCCAGCAAGGACTCCACAGTGTTGGGCAAGGGGGTGTCCACATAACGGTAGTCCAGAGGCACCGGTCGTGGGGCATCGGCGACGATGTCCACACCCACCCCGGTTTTGCGCTCCAGGTCCACGGCGATCTGATCCACGTCGCCCAAGGTGGCAGACATGAGCAGGAACTGCACATCGGGCAGGGTCAGCAGGGGCACCTGCCAGGCCCAGCCTCGGTCCGGGTCCCCGTAATAGTGGAACTCATCCATGGCCACGCAGCCGATATCGGCGTGCCTGCCCTCCCTGAGCGCCTGGTTGGCCAGGATCTCGGCAGTGCAGCAGATGACCGGGGCATCCGTGTTGATGTGGGTGTCGCCGGTGATCATGCCCACCCGGTCGCGGCCCAGAACCGAAACCAGGTCGAAGAACTTCTCGGAGACCAAGGCCTTGATGGGAGCCGTGTAATAGGAGCGCCGCCCTGTGCACAAGGCGATGAAATGCATGGCCAGGGCCACCATGGACTTTCCCGAGCCGGTCGGGGTCGACAGAATCACATGGTCGCCAGAAACCAGGGAGAGCACGGCCTCCTCCTGGTGCGGCCAGGGGGTGATGCCCCGGGAAGCCACCCAGGAGAAGAAGCGGTCGTAAATCTGATCCTCGGTCAGGTTGCGGGGGCCTCCCGCCTCGGGGACCAGGTCGCCCAGGGAGGGAGGCTGGTCGGTTGGGGCGGTTGAGGAATCAGCAAGTTCTTGAACCATGTCCACCAGTCTATCCGGCCAGGCACACAAGTCCGGCCGGAGACCGGGAAAGCCGCCAGACAGGAAAGCAGCCGGGAGATCTTGGTCAGCTCCTGTGCCTGCTGTCTTTGTCGCCACCGTCTTTCTCGCCCTTTCCAGTCTTGCCTTCGGCGTGCTGATCGCCCCCGGAGCGGCCGCCACGGCCGGGCTTGAGGAAGTCCGGAATCTCCAGGCTCGCCTTGTGCGGATCGACCAGCGTGTCGGGCTGGGTCCGGTCATAGCCCTGGATGTAGCGGGTCTTCCTCCAGTGCTGGATGGAGGCGTTCGATCCACGGTGATGGGCGTGGTACTGCAGCGGCGCGCCGCCGTACCGGTCCTCGTCAACCTCCTTGGCCACGGCTATCTGGTTGACGTTGGAGGGATCCATGATGGCCACCGGCGCCGCCGGCTCCACAAAGTCGGCTGGGGCGG
Organism: Bifidobacterium sp. VU/mBH4 (B4); assembly: GCF_058199535.1. Classification (NCBI taxonomy): domain Bacteria; kingdom Bacillati; phylum Actinomycetota; class Actinomycetes; order Bifidobacteriales; family Bifidobacteriaceae; genus Bifidobacterium; species Bifidobacterium sp. VU/mBH4 (B4). The sequence goes on from NZ_JBVPQJ010000007.1 coordinate 57,878, forward strand.
CAGTGCGCTCCTGCATCTTCGTGGGCAGCCAGCGGGCAAAGTGGGACAGCAGGAAGCAGACGAAGAAGTAGACCACCGAGGCCACCACCAGGGTCTGCAGGATGTTGAAGTACATGGAACCCAGACGACGGGACTCCTGCAGCAGATCCGTGTACATGATGATGGAGCCCAGAGCCGTATCCTTGAGGACCACGACCAGCTGGGTCACAGCCGCCGGCAGCATGGCGTAGACGGCCTGCGGAACCTCGATCTGCATCAGCGACTGGGTCCTGGTCAGCCCCAGGGCCAGGGAGGCTTCGCGCTGACCGTTGGGCAGGTTGCCCACGCCCGAACGGATCAGCTCAGCCACCACGGAGCCGTTGTAGAGGATCAGGCCCAGCACGACGGCCCAGTAGGAGGCCTGGCTGATTCCGGCAAAGGCAAACCAGCGCCAGAAGAAGATCATCATCATCAACACCGGAACGGCCCGGCAGAACTCCACTATGATGCCTGAGACTGCCCTGACCAACCCGTTGGGCAGCAGACGGCCGATGCCGAAGATGAACCCGAAGATGACCGAGCCGATCACTGCAACGACCGAGGCCTTGATGGTCAGCCAGAGCCCGGGCAGGTAGAAGTCGGACCAGGCTTCGTAGTCCAGGGCCGGACGCCAGAGCTCCCAGCTCAGCTGGTTCTCACCCTCCGGCGGGTTGTGCAGCCGCATCAGCACCAGGATGACCACTACGGCGAAGATGACGGCAGCTATCCAGTTGGCGATTCGTATGGTGCGCCGGCCCTTGGGACCGGGCTGATCGAAGAGCAGCGAGCTCTCATTGTCCTGTGCCATGGCCGCTCACCTCCTCACTGCCAGCTTGTTGGACAGGTACGTGGTCAGCGCCCCGATAGGCAGGACCAGAATCACGTATCCCAGGGCGAAGATCAGGAAGATGGCCACAATGGCGTTGGCGTGGAACTCGATCATCTCGCTCATCAGGGAGGAGCTCTCGGAAGCCACGGAAGCGGCTGCAGCCACGGTGGAGTTCTTCAGCAGGGCGATGAAGGTGTTGCCCAGGGGCGCCACCGACCCGCGGAAGGCCTGGGGCAGAATGATCTGTGAGGCCGACTGGAAGAAGCTCAGCCCCAGAGCGCGGGCCGCCTCGGCCTGGCCCAGGGGCACCGTGTTGATGCCCGAGCGCAGGGACTCGCAGACGAAGGCCGCCGTGTACAGGGACAGGCCCGTCACCGCCAGCCAGAAGAAGTTGACGGAGAATTCCGGGGAGAAGCTGATTTTGAGCTGGGCGAAGGCCCCCAGGACCATGAAGACCATGATGATGGTCAACGGCATGTTCTGGAAGAACTCCACATACCCTCGGCCGACGGCTCGCAGGGAGGAGATGGGCGAGATGCGCATGATCACCAAGATGATGCCCAGGATCAGCGAGAAGAGGGCCGACCAGAGGGTCAACTGGATGTTGACCCAGAAAGCTGCCGGGATGTCGTAGTCGGAAAACAGTTCGATGATGGTTGACATCTCACTCTCCTTCCGTGGGCTTGGGCGGATTGAAGCGTGGGTCGGGTTTGTAGTGGGTGCCCCGGGTGTTGTTCTCCAGCGCCCGCTGCCAGGAGCCGTTGGCTTCCATGTCGGCCAGGGCCGCGTTGATCTTGTGGGCCAGCTGGGTATTGCCCTTCTTGATGCCCACACCGTAGTACTCCTGGGTGAAGGGCTTGCCCACCAGCCGCAGTCTTCCCCGGGAGGCGGAGGCCAGGCCGGCCAGGATGATGTCGTCGGTGGTGACCGCATCGACGATGCCGGAGAAGAGGGCGGTGGCGCATTCGGCGTAGCCGGGCTGCTCCATCAGCTGGACCTCCTTGGCAAACTTTTTCTTGACGGTGACGGCCGAAGTGGATCCGGTCACCGAGCACAGCCGCTTGCCGTTGAGATCCTCGGGGCCGCGGATATGGTGGTCCTCCTTGCGCACCAGCAGGTCCTGGCCGGCCACGATGTAGGGCCCAGCGAAGGAGACCGCCCGCTTGCGCTCGTCCGTTATGGAGTAGGATGCCAGGATCATGTCCACGTCGCCGTTCTGGAGCATGGCCTCCCGCTGCTTGGAGGGGGCCTCCTTCCAGACGATGTCGTCGGCGCTGTAGCCCAGCTTGTCAGCGATGTAGGTGGCCACGTCCACGTCGAAGCCCACATAGGTCCCGGCCTTCTTGAAGCCCAGACCGGGCTGGTCGAACTTGATGCCCACCCGGATCTTGCCTGCCTCCTTGTCGGAGCCGCAGGCCGCCAGGGAGACCAGGCAACCCAGAGCGCACAGGATCGCGGTCAGATTCCTTGCCAGCCGTTTCAGCGGCCGGCCCATGCCATGCATGCTTGCATTCATGCGGATACGCTTCCCTCCTGCTTCAGTGGGTCAGAATCTTGGACAGGAAGTCAGCGGCCCGCTGGGTCTTGGGGTGGTCGAAGAAATCGTCGGGATCGTCCTTCTCCAGGATTCGCCCATCGGCCATGAAGACGATGTGGTCGGCCGCCTGACGGGCAAAGCCCATCTCATGGGTCACGCAGATCATGGTCATGCCCTCCTTGGCCAGCTGGATCATGACATCCAGCACCTCGTTGACCATCTCGGGATCCAGCGCTGATGTGGGCTCGTCGAAGAGCATGATCTTGGGCTGCATGGCCAGAGCGCGGGCGATGGCCACACGCTGCTGCTGCCCGCCGGAGAGCTGGGAAGGCATCTTGGAGGCTTGGGATTCCACGCCCACCCGGGCCAGGAGGTCCATGGCCAGGTCCTCGGCATCCTTCTTGGGCATGTGGCGCACCTTGATGGGCGCCAGGGTCATGTTCTCCAGGATGGTCTTGTTGGCGAACAGGTTGAAGGACTGGAAGACCATGCCCACCTCGGCCCTGAGCCGAGCCAGGTCGCGTCCCTCCTGGGGCAGGGGCTCCCCCTCGATCCTGATGACGCCGGAGTCGATGGACTCCAGACGGTTGATGGTCCGGCACATGGTGGACTTGCCGGAGCCTGAGGGTCCGACCACCACCAGCACCTCGCCGGTGTCGACCTGCAGGTTGATGTCCTTGAGGACGTGCAGGCTGCCAAAATGCTTCTCGACGTGGGCCAGCTCGACCAGCGGCCCGGACTTGTCCTTGACGGGGCGATCCGAGGCAGGTTTTTCCGGCAGAATCCGCTCCGACGGCTGTTTGGTTGTTTCGCTCATATTGGGCAGTTTACTCATCCTTTGTTGCAGAACGGCCATAGAAACGGTTCTCCGGTAAAGCAGCGGCAAGAGCAAACCCCGGCCGACTGGTCCGCAGCACATGACCAGGCATACATAAGAAGGGCCGGAACCCCGCAGGATTCCAGCCCTTTACGACTCTCGTCGATCAGCGGCGGGATGCGCTCAATCGGCATCCTCCTGATCCGGCTCCCAGTCCACGCCGGTCTCGGCGCGTTGCTGGTCGGAGATGGGCGCCGGAGCCCCGGTCATGGGATCCTGGCCGCCGCCGGACTTGGGGAAGGCGATGACATCGCGGATGGAGTCGGCCCCCGTCAGGATCTGTGCGGTCCTGTCCCAGCCGAAGGCGATGCCCGCGTGGGGCGGAGCGCCGTACTTGAAGGCATCCAGCAGGAAGCCGAACTTCTCCTGGGCCTCCTCGGGGCCGATGCCCAGCACCTTGAAGATCCTGTCCTGGATGTCGTCGCGGTGGATACGCACCGAGCCGCCGCCCATCTCCTCGCCGTTGCAAACGATATCGTAGGAGTCGCTCATGGCATGCTCGGGATCCTTGTCGAAACGGTCGATCCAGTCGGCCGAGGGCATGGTGAAGGGGTGGTGCATGGAGGTCCACTTGGAATGGCCCACGGCCACATCGTCGTCATCCGGGTCGTCGGTGGGCTTGAAGAGCGGGAAGTCCACCACCCAGGTCAGGGCGAATTCGTCGGGCTTGAGCAGCCCCTGGCGGCGGGCGATCTCCACGCGGGCCGCACCCAGCAGGGTCTGCGAAGCCTCACGGGGACCGGCTGCGAAGAAGACGGCATCGCCATCCGAGGCACCCACGGCCTCCTTGAGGCCTTGGCGCTCGGCATCAGACAGGTTCTTGGCCACAGGGCCTTTCAGGGTGCCGTCGCCGGTGAACTGGACGTAGGCCAGACCCTTGGCACCCCGCTGGCGGGCCCACTCCTGCCAGGCATCGAACTGCCTGCGGGGCAGGTTGGCCGCGCCCTGGTAGACCACGGCGCCCACATAGGGGGCCTGGAAGACGCGGAAGGGGGTGTCCTTGAAGTAGTCGGTCAGCTCGACGATGGGGTTGCCGAAGCGCAGGTCAGGCTTGTCTGAGCCATACTTGTCCATGGCCTCCTGCCAGCTGATCCTGGGGATGGGCAGGGTGACCTCGAATCCTGCAGCCTTCCAGACCTCGGCGATGACCTGTTCGGCCATGGCCATGACGTCCTCCTGGGAGGCGAAGCTCATCTCGATGTCCAGCTGGGTGAACTCGGGCTGCCTGTCGGCACGGAAGTCCTCGTCGCGGTAGCAGCGGGCGATCTGGTAGTAGCGCTCGAAGCCGCCCACCATCAGCAGCTGCTTGAGCAGCTGGGGGGACTGCGGCAGGGCATACCAGGATCCGGGCACCAGACGGGCCGGCACCAGGAAGTCGCGGGCACCTTCAGGGGTGGACTTGATCAGGGTCGGCGTCTCGATCTCACAGAAGTCCATCCTGTCCAGGGCGGCACGGGCGGCACGGTTCATGGCGGCCCTCAGGCGGATGTTGCGCTGCATGGAGGGGCGGCGCAGATCCAGATAACGGTAGCGCAGCCGCACATCCTCGCCGGGCAGCTTGTTCTCGGCCTCGTTCTCCAGGGCGGTGGACACCTGGAAGGGCAGGGCGGCCGACTTGGCCAAAACCTCGATCTTGTCGGCCACGATCTCGATGTGCCCAGTGGACAGATGCTCGTTGTCATTGCCCTCGGGGCGTTCGCGGACCTTGCCGGTGACCTGGATCACGTACTCGCTGCGCAGGGGGCGGGCCTCTTCCTCGTCGTAGATGACGATCTGCACCAGACCGGAACGGTCACGCAGGTCGATGAAGGCCACGCCTCCGTGATCCCGGCGGCGATCCACCCACCCGGCCACCGTCACCTGGCGACCGACCATATCCTGCGTGACATCCGTGGCGTAGCTCGTTCTGTAAGCCGACTGGCCCATGCTTTCCTGTACCTCCATAATGCTCGGCCTGCCCCTGCGTCAGGCCTGGTATTCCACACTCTGCCGGGCATACAGGCTATCCGGCGTCCACGACACCAGGTCGGCCGGAACCTGTTCGCCGGTAATGATGTTCTTGACCTGGTCGCCCTCCTGCTGGCCCTCCTTGGCCGGGAACCAGACATATGGGATGCCCAGGTGGTCGGCATAGCGGATCTGCTTGCCGATCTTGGCTGCGGTGGGAGCCACATCGGCAGCGATCCCCCTGGCCCTCAGGTCCTGGGCGATGTGGTTGCTGGCGGTGCGATCCTCCTCATCCCAGACGGCGACCATGACCGCCGCTGGGGAGACCCGGGAGGCCTGGGCCCCCTGGGCCAGCAGGTAGGAGAGCAGGCGCGAAAGTCCGATGGACAGCCCCACACCCGGGTAGGTGCGGTTGCCTTGGCTGGCCAGGTTGTCGTAACGGCCGCCTGAGCAGATGGACCCCAGGGACTGCGCCCCCTCCAGGAAGGTCTCGTAGACCGAGCCGGTGTAGTAGTCCAACCCGCGGGCGATCTTCAGATCGGCGATGACCGAGCCCGGCCGGATGCGCGCGGCCTCGTCGATGATCATGGCCAGCGTCTCCAGCCCCTCAATGGCCAGGGCATACGCAGGAGACTCCTTGTCGATGCCAACCTTGTCGACCAGGGCGTCGAAGCGCCGGCGCAGCTGCTCGCCATCGTCGGCGGTCAGCTCGGCCAGATCCAGGCAGGCCCTGGCCTGGTCCTGGTTGGCGCCGCACTCACTGACCAGCAGACTGGCCACCTCGTCAGGGCCGATCTTGTCCAGCTTGTCGATCTCGCGCAGAACGCCTTCGATGTCCTCCAGGCCCAGACCCCGGTAGAACCCCTCGGAGAGCTTGCGGTTGTTGGCGTGCACGGTGGGCTTGGGCAGGCCGAAGGCCCGCAGCTCCTCCAGGGCGCTCAGCATGACCAGGGGCACCTCGACCTCGTAGTGGTCGGGCAGCTCCCCGTTGCCGATCACATCAATATCAGCCTGGACGAACTCCCTGAACCGTCCCTCCTGAGGGCGCTCCCCTCGCCAGACCTTCTGAATCTGCCAGCGCTTGAAGGGGAAGGTCAAGTCGTTGCTGTGCTCCACCACGTAGCGGCTGAGCGGCACAGTCAGGTCGAAATGCAGGCCCAGCCGGCGCTCCACCGGCACATCCTTTTCCTGGCCCAGATCCTGCAACCGGGAGAGCAGGTAGATCTCCTTGCTGGTCTCCCCCTTCTTGAGCAGGCTGGAGCCCTCTTCGACGGCCCTGGTCTCAATGCCGATGTAGCCGTTCAATTCGAAGACCTTGCGGAGCGTGTCGATGATGCGCTGCTCCACCACTCGTTGTGAAGGAAGCCATTCAGGGAAACCGGATAGAGATGTGCCTTTTGCCATAAGAACCTATACTATAGGAGGTCAAGGAAAATGGTATTGCCATATTTTGCGATCTCTCCAACACACAAGCCTAAGGAGCTGGCCATGGCCGACAACACCGCCATCACACCCGAGAACACCTCGACACCGCAGGAGGACCACACCGTGGATGCGGCTGGCCAGGTCGCCGCTGCGCCGGCACCCGAGGCCGCACAGGAACAACCTGCTCCCACTGAGGATGCACCGACCCAGAGCGCACCGGTAGCGCCTAAGCCGGCAAAGCCCAAGGCAGTCCCCTCCCCTGCGGCTCTGGCCCACAAGGCCCCTCACGTCAAGGCCGCTCCGGCCGCTCCCACCTACAGCCAGGAGGAGATCGACAAGGCCGAAGCCTTCGGCCGGGTGGACGAGCAGGGCAACGTATTCGTCCGCGAGGGCGATCAGGAGCGCCAGGTGGGTCAGTTCCCCAACGCTGAGGCCAAGGAGGCCCTGAACCTCTATGCCCGCCGATACCTGGACCTCAAGGAAAAGCTGAACCTCTTCGCCTCCAGGCTGCGCAGCCCCAAGATCAAGGCCCACGAGATCGACGAGTCCCTCACCTCGCTCAAAGAGGAGACCAAGCAGCCCGAGGCCGTCGGTGACCTCGCCGCCCTACGCACACAGCTGGATCAGCTGGCTGAGCAGGGGCAGGCGCGCAAGGCCGAGTTGGCGCAGGCCCGCAAGGACGCCATGGCCAAGGCCATCAAGGAGCGGACTGCCATCGTGGAGAAGGCCGAAGAACTGGCCGCATCCCTGGGCGACTCCACCAACTGGCGTTCCACAGCGGACAAGTTCCGTTCCCTCTTCGAGCAGTGGCAGCAGCACCAGCGCACCACCATCCGCATCGACAAGGCCGACGCGGATGCCCTCTGGAAGCGCTTTTCATCCGCCCGCACCACCTTCAACCAGGCCCGCCGCAAGTGGGCCCAGCAGCGTGATGCCCAACGGTCCGAGACCAAGCGGATCAAGGAGGAGATCATCGCCGAGGCTGACCAGATCAAGGACTCCACCGACTGGGGACCCACCTCCCACCAGTTCAACGAGCTCATGGACCGTTGGAAGCAGGCCGGAAGGGCAGGGCGTCAGGATGACGATGCCCTCTGGGCCCGGTTCCGTCAGGCCGCGGATGTCTTCTTCAACGCCCGGCAGGCAGACCGGGACAAGACCTCGGTCAACGAGCGCGAGAACCTGACCAAGAAAGAAGCCCTGGTGGCCAAGGCCGAGGCTCTGCTGCCCGTCAAGGATGCCAAGGCCGCCAAGCAGGCGCGGCAGGAGCTGGCCAAGATTCAGGAGGAATGGGACGGCATCGGCTTTGTCCCCCGTGACGACGTGCGCCGGATCGAGGGCAGGATGGATGCTGTGGACCGGCAGATCAAGGCGGTGGAGGATGCGGCCTGGAACCAGTCGGATCCCGAGGCCGATGCCCGCGTCTCCAGCTTCGAGCAGCAGCTGGCCGCCCAGCTTGAGGACCTGGACCGTCGGATCGCCGCCGAGCAGGATCCGGCCAAGAAGCAGGAGTTGGAGGCCGAGAAGGCCACCAAGGAGCAGTGGATGAACGCCGTGCGCTGATCGCATCTGTTCCACTAGGACCCCCGACCTGGTCATCGACCACCGGGGGTCCTTTCGTATCCATCCATGAGGCCTTGTTCCAGCAGGACTTCCAGACAGGCAGCCGCCGACTGGAACAGCATGCAGAGATCACAAGCCGGAAAAGCAGGTCAGGGAAAGGGCTATAAGCCTGGTTGCGGAGGAGGTCAGATGGCCCGCATATGGGGGCTGGCCGAACCCTTGGCTCCTGTCAGACGGTAGGCATCGAAGACCCCGTCAATCTTCCTGACGGCCGACAAGAGGGTGTTCAGATGCTGGGGGTCGCCCATCTCGAAGACGAACTGGCTGACGGCCACCCGGTCACGGCCAGTGGACTGGCTGCCCGACAGAATGTTGACGCCGTGGTCGGACAGCACCTGGGTGATGTCAGAGAGCAGATGTGGCCGGTCCAGGGCCTCCACCTGGATCTGGACCATGAAGGTGCCCTGTTTGCCCGTCCAGGAGACCTCGATGATCCGTTCGGGCTGCTTCTTGCGCAGGTCCAGAAGGTTCTGACAGTCGGACCGATGGACCGAGACGCCCTGGTTGCGGGTGATGAACCCGGTGATGGGATCTCCCGGCACTGGGGTGCAGCAACGGGCCAGCTTGACCCAGACATCGTCCACACCCTTGACCGAGATCCCCTGGGAGGTCTCCGGACGGCTGGATTTGGCCACCCGCTGCAGAGGTATGGCCTCCTGCTCCACTTCGTCCTCGAGGGCTGACCGGCCGGCGTCATGAACCAGCCGGGAGATCACGTTCTGGGTGGAGACCTGTCCGTCGCCAATGGCAGCGTAGACCGCCTTCTCATTGGGATAGTTGAGCTCGTCGGCGGCCCCCACCATGGCTTCGGGGGTCAGCAGGGTGGCCACAGGCAGGTTCCGCTTGCGCATGGCGCGGATCAGCTCGTCCTTGCCCTCCTCGATGGTCTCCGAACGGCGCTCCTTGCTGAACCACTGACGGATCTTGCTGCGGGCGCGGGGGCTCTTGGCGAAGCTGAGCCAGTCGCGCGAGGGCCCATCGGTGTCCGACTTGCTGGTCAGAATCTCCACCGTGTCCCCGTTGCGCAGCTTGGTGTCCAGGGGGACCAGACGGCCATTCACCCTGGCGCCCATGGTTCTGTGCCCCACCTCGGTGTGGACGGCGTAGGCGAAGTCCACGGGGGTGGATTCGGCCGGCAGGGAGATGATCTTGCCCTTGGGGGTGAACACATAGACCTCGGCCGAACCCAGATCGTCCTTGAGGGAGCCCAGGAACTCATTGGAGTCAGGGGTCTCGCTGGTCCAGTCAGCCAGCTGCTGGATCCAGGTCAGGTTGTCCTCCTGGCTCAGCTCCCCCTCCTGGCGCTCTCGCTTGACGTCAGCCTTGTCAGGCTGGGAGAGTTCGCGGCCGGCAGACCCGTTCTCCTTGTACTTCCAGTGCGCGGCGATGCCGAACTCAGCACGACGGTGCATCTGCCAGGTGCGGATCTGAATCTCCACCGGCTTGCCGCCCGGGCCCACCACCGTGGTGTGCAAGGACTGGTAGCGGTTGGTCTTGGGCATGGCGATGTAGTCCTTGAACCGCCCAGGCACCGGGCTCCAGCGTGCATGGACGGCGCCCAGGGCCGCATAGCAGTCGCGGATGGTGTCCACGATGATGCGCACCCCGACCAGATCGTAGATGTTGGCGAAATCGTGCCCGCGCACGATCATCTTCTGGTAGATGCTGAAGTAGTCCTTGGGCCGTCCGGTCACCTGGGCCTTGATGCCCTGGGCATCCAGATCCTCGTGGATCTCGTCCAGGATCTGCTTCAGGTAGACCTCCCGCTGGCCTGCCCTGCGGGAGACCAGCACTACGATTTCGTTGTAGATCTTGGGATAGAGCGTCTTGAAGCTGAGCTCCTCCAGCTCGGTCTTGATGGCGTTCATGCCCAGACGGTTGGCAAGAGGGGCGTAGACATCGAGGGTCTCGCGGGCCTTGCGCTGGGCTGATGAAGCCTTGACGTAACGCCAGGTGCGGGCGTTGTGGACCCGGTCGGCCAGCTTGACCACCAAGACGCGCACATCCCGGCTCATGGCCACGATCATCTTGCGGATGGTCTCGGCCTGGGCCGAATCGCCGTAGTCCATCTTGGATATTTTGGTGACCCCATCCACCAGGCCGGCCACGGTGTCACCGAAGTCATTTCTGCACTGCTCCAGGGTGTAGTCGGTGTCCTCCACGGTGTCGTGCAGCAGGCCGGCCGAAACCACCGTGGGACCCATGCCCAGGTCGGCCAGAATCTGAGCGACAGCCAGCGGATGAATGATGTAGGGCTCGCCGGACTTGCGCCTTTGGTTGGCATGCTGGACTACAGCCCGGTCATAGGCGCGCTGGAGCATGGACAGGTCCTCGCCGGGATGGTGGGCGGCGCAGATCTCCCGGATGGGCATCAGGGGGTTGAGCGGATCGTCGCTGATTTCACAGCCCAAGGCTCTGGAGGACAGGCCGGACGGGGCCTGCTCGCCGACATCATTGCTGCAGACGCTGCCCTCCGGAGTGACCATTCAAGCCTCCAATGTCCTGATATAATGCACCAATCCTACACTTGCGCCTGACCCATTCAGGCCGTCCGTGTCCGAAGGATGCCTCAGCGGCCAGTCGAGCCGAATCCGGCATCCGAACGCACCGAGCCGGGCAGACGTTCTGCGGGCACGAAACGGGCCTGTACGTAACGCTGAATGACCAGCTGGGCAATGCGCTCCCCAGGCTCGAAGTGAACCGACTCATGCGGATCCAAGTTGATCAGCGGCACCTTGATCTCGCCCCGGTACCCGGCATCGATGGTTCCGGGCGCGTTGAGCACGGTCACCCCCATCTTGACTGCCAGCCCTGAGCGAGGGTGAACCAGGCCGACGTACCCGTTGGGCAGGGCCAGAGCGACACCAGTGGGAACCAGCGCCCGCTGGAAGGGGGCCAGGTCCACGGCCACCCTGGCTCGCAGATCGGCTCCTGCATCGCCAGGCATGGCGTATTCCGGCACCTCGGCCCCATCCAAGGATTTGAACAGGACCTCGACCGTTTCCGGCTCGTTGTAGGACTCGTCGTAGGCCATCAGGCGGCGCACTCCTTGCAGACGGGCTTGCCGTCGGGAGTCATATAGGCCAGCTGGCTCCGGTGTTTGACCAGGAAGCAGTTGGAGCAGATGAATTCATCGCCCTGCATGGGGATGACGGTCACCGAAGAGTCCTCATTGCTCAGGTCAGCGCCCGGCAGCTCATAGTCCTCGGCGATGGCGTTCTCGTCGTCGTCCAGGTCGGCCCCGGCATCCTGGCCGCTTTTGCCCAGCTCCTGCAGGGATTCCTCGTCTTCGTCCTTGTCTCGCGGGGTATCGTAATCCTGTGCCATCGTGTACCCTTTCCTTGTTCGACCAGCCACCTCGTATACCGGTCATTTCACACGATATGTACTGCGCATAGGATACACGATTTCAAAAGCACGTAAAATACGAACCATAGGGCACAATGGAAATACCTGAGGCCGTGTAAAGGAACCGTAAGAGGATAGGGGCGTGCATGTCTGAGAATGGGACCAGGGTGGCCAGCTTTGACCATGTCGATGACAGGGGCGATCTGGTCTTCGTCTGTGACCACCGGCACTTCGCCGTAAGAGTCGACGATGCGCTTGATCGCGCCATTCTTGAGGCCAAGCAGGTCAAGGAGGAAGAGGACGTGGACCCCCAGACCGGCAAGTCCAAGCCCCTGCCCGTCTCAGCGATTCAGGCCGCTGTGCGCGCCGGCGCCCGCCCCGAGCAGGTGGCACAGCAATACGCTGTCAACGAAGCGCTGGTACGGCGTTTCGCGGCTCCTGTGGAAACCGAGAAGAAGTACGCCATCGAGCAGTTCCTGACCATGCCGGCACCCAAGGGGTCGGGGGGACGAAACTATCAGGAACTGATCGGCAAGGTGCTGGCCCGTGCGGGGGTCAGCCTGACCCAGGTTTCCTGGCAGGCCACCAGACGAGGGTACGAACCCTGGAACATCAACGGCGTGTTTACGCTGGACAAACGGATTTTCAACGCCCGCTGGGCCTGGAACATGCATGACAACACCGTGACCTGTTTGAACGGGGCGGCAAGGATGCTGCTGGACGATTCCTCAGACGACCACGGACAGGAGCGACCCGCTGGAGACCAGGGACCCGCCGAAGAAATCGACGATCAGACCGACAGACGGCCCCCAAGCCAGCAGGATACCGTTGCCCCAATCGAAGAAGAAAACGGTGAGCGCCAGGCGGCACTCACGGCCTGGCTCTATGGCAAGCCCAAGGAAGGCCAGGAGCGGACAGCCGACCGAGAGCCCAGTCAACCCCGTGCCGAGCTGAGCGAGGACCCCGACACGGCCGAGCATCCTCCCATCAGAGACAACGAATCCACCATGGTCCTGCCCGTACAGAACCATGGGCAGCACCAGCAAGAGGATCAAGGCGATGATGCCGGGCAGGACGAGCAGGAGGATCAGCCCAAGGAGGGCCGCCGCAGCAAGCGGGCCAAAAAGCACTCCGGGCGGTCGGCCGTACCCAGCTGGGATGAGATCCTCTTCGGCAAATAGTCAGACCAGATCGATCAGGCAGGGGATCTGCGTCTCCAGACGGGTCCATGAGCCATGGACGCCAGGCAGCCTGGTCGCTGCATCGGTCTGATCAGCCGAATTCACTAAGGTAATCCGATCGCCGGCCAGCACCAGCAGGTCGCCGATCATGGGTCGAATCCGGGCATCCACAGGACCGAAGATTCCCCGTTCGATGGCCTGGTCCCGGGTCAGCACCCAGGCTCGCTCCCCCAGACGCTCCCGCCAGCGGGCGGCCACGACCTGGGGATCCGCCCCTTTGTCCAGATAGAGCATGACCGCCCTGGGCTCGCCGCCCACCAGTCGCACATCCCGGCTCAGCTCCGGGTCCTGGGCGATGTCAATGCGCTGGTTCGGATCGGACTCAATCATGCCATGATCGGCCACGATCACCGTCAGTGTCCCGGCGGGCAGGCGGCGATGAAGCTCGGCCAGCTGTGCATCGGTCGCTTCCAGAGCGGCCACCCATTCCTCGCCCTCCCAGCCGCTGTGGTGGCCCACCTTGTCCACATCGCGGATATAGAGGTAGGTCAGCCCCGGCTGGCGGGCAGCCTGGCAGGCAGCCAGAAGACGCTGACGGGAGTGATTGTGGGCCAGGTACTCCCCGCCGCGCAGAGCCGCACGGGTCAGGGCTGAGTCGCGAAAACGCGGCAGGCCCGAGGAGGTCACCCGGACCCCCTGCGCCTGGAGGGTCTCGAAGACCGTGGGACGGCGTTGCAGACGCTCGGGATCCTGAGCCCCCCTGAATTGGATCATCTGACCCAGCTGGCCGGTGTCCGGGTTCAGCTGGGTATAGCCGGTCATGCCGGTCAGCCCCGGGCTGGTTCCGGTGCCGAAGACTCCCATGGCCGCCACGGTCGTCGAGGGCAGACTGGTGTAGAGGGGACGCTGGTTGATGGGTTCGGACAGCAGCGAGCGCAGATAGGGCACATGGCCCTGCCGGCTGACCAGATTCCAGAATCCCAGCCCATCCACCAGGACGACGACCACCGACCGTGCCTCCGGCAGTCCCAGGGCCTCCTGGAGGGCCTTGGCAGACGGATGGACATCAGTGGCCACAGGCGTTCCCAGACAGGCGCTCAGGGCCGGCAGGACGGCGGACAGATGCCTGGCCCCGCCAACATGGTTATTCCCCGCCCGGTCCCCGTATTGGATAGGCAGACTCGGCTGCAGCAGTTCCTTCATGTCAGGTGTATCCAGACCCATGCCTTCCATTCAAGCACGGTCAGACCCCAGGCCGACACCGCATGCCTGCTGTGAATGCTTTGGCGGACCGTCCGGTTATCATAAGGCGGAACGTGAAGGAGCAGGAGCTTGAGCATGGCAACTCATCGCAGGAGCAAGGCGGCGGGGTACGACCCCCGGCAGGTCAAGGAGCACATCGTCGAAACCCCTCTGAACGAGGAGATGAGCAAGTCCTTCCTGGAATATGCCTACTCGGTCATCTACGCCCGGGCCCTGCCCGATGCCCGCGACGGACTCAAGCCTGTTCAGCGGCGGATCATCTACCAGATGGGCCAGATGAACCTCAACCCCGACCGCCCCTACATGAAGTCCGCCAGGGCGGTGGGCGAGGTCATGGGCAAGCTGCACCCCCATGGCGACTCTTCCATCTACGAGGCCATGGTCCGGCTGGCCCAGCCCTTTGCCATGCGCCTGCCCCTGGTCGACGGCCACGGCAACTTCGGCTCCCTGGACGACGGACCTGCCGCCTCCCGCTACACCGAGGCCAGGCTGGCTCCTGCAGCCCTGGGCATGAACGCCGACATCGACCAGGACACAGTGGACTTCTCCCCCAACTACGACAACAAGCTCAAGGAGCCCCAGGTCCTGCCCTCGGCCATCCCCAACCTGCTGGTCAACGGGGCCTCGGGCATCGCCGTGGGCATGGCCACCAACATGATCACCCACAACCTGGGCGAGGTGGTGGCCGCCGCCAAGTATCTGATGGCCCACCCGGACGCAGGGCTGGACGAGCTCATGCGCTACGTGCCCGGCCCGGATCTGCCCGGCGGCGGAGTCATCGTGGGGCGGGACGGCATCCGCAAGGCCTACGAGCACGGCCGAGGGGCCTTCGTGACCAGGTCCGTCACCCACCTGGAGAACGTGACCGCCCGCAAGAAGGCCATCGTGGTCACCGAGCTGCCCTTCATGGTGGGCCCTGAGCGGGTTCTGGAACGCATCTCGGATGGGGTGCGCAACCACAAGCTGGAGGGCATCTCCAGCGCCATCGACCTGACCGACCGGCACAACGGGACCCGCCTGGTCATCGAGATCAAGACGGGATTCGACCCGGGCAAGGTGCTGGGCAAGCTCTTCAAGTACACGCCCCTGGAGGACTCCTTCACCATCAACAACGTGGCCCTGGTCCATGGACGGCCCAGAACCATGGGGCTCAAGGAGCTGCTGGAGGTCTGGGTGGAGCACCGGCGCACGGTCATCCATCGGCGCAGCGAGTTCCGCCGCAAGAAGGCCCTGGAGCGTCTGCACCTGGTCGAGGGGCTCCTGCTGGCCCTGGTCGACATCGACGAGGTCATCCAGGTCATCCGCAGCTCGGACGACGCGGATGCGGCCAAGACCAGGCTGATGGCGGTCTTCGATCTGGATCAGACCCAGGCCCAGTACATTCTTGACCTGCGGCTGCGGCGGCTGACCAAGATGAGCCGAATCGAGCTGGAGGGCGAGCGTGACGACCTCAACAAGCAGCTGGAGGAGCTGGAGCGGATTCTGGGCTCCTCGGCCGAGCTGGACCGGGTGGTCATCCAGGAGATGGATCAGGCGGTGGCCCAGTGGGGCACGCCCAGGCGCACGGTCATCCTAGACCAGGAGCCTTCCGGCGACCTGGCCCCCGTACAGTCAGCAGCAGCTGGCGATCAGCAGACCGCTCAGCAAACCTCCGGCAAAGCGGGCGCTGGGTCGCAGGCTGCGCTGGTAGCCAGCGGAGGAACCAGCCGCGGCAGTGGCGACGGCGACCTGCACATGGAGGACAAGCCCTGCACGGTCATGATGAGCGCCACCGGCCTGCTGGCACGCAGCACCCCGGGCGCCCTGGATGCCTGGCGGTCGCGGCCGCGCAACCAGGACCGGGGGCATGACGACCAGATCATCGCCATATTCGCCACCACCACCCTGGCCACCTACGGCCTGGTCACCACGGCCGGACGGCTGATCACCGCCCCCGTGGCCGACCTGCCGCTGATCCCCGCCACCGCCAACCCCAACCTGAGCGGGGGCATCGTGGCTGACGAGCTCCTGGGCGGGACCGCCAGCACCGAGCCTCAGGCCGACGAGCACGCCGTCACCGTCATCGACATGGCCGACACCCGCCCCTTGGCCCTGGGCACCCGGCTTGGCACGGTCAAGCGCTGGAACCGCGAATCCCCGACCACCATGGACTCCTGGTCGGTCATCGACCTGAAGGACGGCGACCAGGTGGTCTTCGCGGCCCCCTGCCAGGACGGGGACCGCATGGTGCTCATCTCCTCGGATGCCAGCCTCTTGACCTTCACCGGGGACAAGGTTCGCCCCCAGGGCCGCAATGCGGCCGGCATGGCCGGCATCCGTCTGGCCCAGGGCTGCCAGGTCGCCGCCTTCGCGGTCGTGCCGGCCGGGGAGATCGGCTGGACCTACCAAGAGACCGGCGAGGATGGCATGAGCACCCAGGCCGGGGCCGTGGTCCTGACCGTGGCCGGCGACTCCGAGGCCCTGCCCGGCACCGAGAACGGCTCGGCCAAGCTGACCCCGCTGGAGATGTATCCAGTCAAGGGCCGTGGAACGAAAGGCGTGCGCTCCCAGCGCTTCCTCAAGGGCCAGGACAGCCTGCTGCTGGCCCGGGTGGGCGCCTGGCCCCTGCACGCCAGCACCGCTGCCGGTTCTCCGGTCGAACTGCCCGATGTGGACATGCGCCGGGATGCCTCCGGTCAGGAGCTGGCAGCGCCCATCGCCTTCGTGGCCTAAGGGCGCTCAACAAAGACTCAGTAGAGGGCCATACCGCCCGGCCCGGCCGTGAATCCGGCGGCGGCCAGGGCCATGCCCACCGGTTCGCGCATGGTTAGGGGCCGGCCATTGGCATCACTGAAGAGGATGCGTCCCTGTCCGCCCCGCCTCAGCCAAGAGGCCAGCTGGGCGAAGGCGGCCTCCAGCAATCCACGCTCGGGCTCACCGAAGACCAGCAGATGATGCCCCTTGGGTGCCGCGTAGACCAGGGCGCGGCCTCGATTCTGCACCAGGAGGTTCCCCATGCGCCGAATGGGACGACCGCCGCCGTCCCCTGATGTGGCCGGCCAAGCAAGGGCCGTGCCATAGAGGTTGGCAGGATCCGTCACATCCATGACCACGGGCTCGGGCGGCCGCAGCTTCGATCCGCCTTCGCCATCGTCATTACGCTCATCCTCTTGGAAGCCTCTGAGCTGGTCGATCACCTCCCGGGGGGCGAACTGGGCGCCGCCGAAACCGTCGACGATGACCCCACGCGTCAGCTGGCCGGCCTCCTCCATGCGTCTGCAGACCTGATAGAGGGCCGAGAATCCGCCGGGCAGGGATCGCACTTCTGGCAGGACCGGGGCCAGGAGCCCATAGCGGTCCAGAATGGCCTGCTCGTCGTGAACCAGGCGGACGGTCCGCTCCCGGTCATCATCCTGGCCACCGCTGAGCTTGTCGTTTGCATCAGCCATGCCAGTCCCCGCTGCACCTCTCGCTGCTGAGCGCTCATCCGCAACCAGGGTCCAGAATCCCTCCGCCGCCGCTGACAGCGCTGACGAGCCGGTCGCCCGCGCCACGGCAGCGCGCGCCAAGGACCTGCCGTGTCCACGCAGACCATGGGGCAACCGGCGCGTCCTACCCGAGGTCGGTGAGCCTGATCCTCGAACCAGGCGCCGAACCGGAGCCAGGGAGGCATTGGTGACCAGCCCACGCCTGACCAGGCCCCAGAGCGACCGGGCCATGGCCTCCTGGTCGGGGGCCTCAGAAACAGGGGACTCAATGTCGTCCCCGCCCCGACTGGCACAGGCGCGCAGAAGCCGATCGAAGCGGTAGGCTCCCCCATCGGCCAAAACACCCAGCAGGATCGCTTCCCGATCGCCCGCCTTGCCCGGGTTGCCCGACTTGCCGACCCCATTCGTGACTGACGGAGGGCCGGCGGATTGTGCTGGAAGCTCCTCGTCCAGGTCCTCGGCCAGATAAAAGGTCATGGCGCCCAGCGGGCCCTCCCCCTGGTCGGACCCCACCCAGACCACCTGGCCCGAGGCCAGCAGGTCGTCCATCAATGCGGGACCGTAATCACGCACCCTGGCCGGGAAGATGGCCGACTCCCAGAGTTCAGGCGGCAGAGCCAGCCCCTCCAGCTGCCCGACTACCTCCAGCAGTCCTTCGGCGCCCATCAAGGGCTCCTGGCCCAGGGGTGCCAGACCCTGCCGGTGAAGAAGAAAGTCGCTGTAGACATGGCCGGGGACGGGACTGGCGGCCTTGCTGGCCTTGGCCAGGGACCGCGAGCGCAGCCGACGGAAGACCTCGGGATCCAGCCATCCTCGGCGGGGTTCGCCTCCCTCCCATCCAGGCTCGCCATAGGCGCTCAGGTCGGGACGGGGGAAGACCCCGGTCATGAGCAGCTCGTGTGCGACCAGGGAACGCAGTCTGTCCTCCAAGAGAGCACCGCCCATGCCCAGGTGGCCGGCCAGGTCCTCGGTGGTGAACGGCCCATGGACTGCGGCGTATTGCCTGACCAGCTGATCGAAGGCCTCGCTGTCCGATTCCGATTCCTTTGTCGGCTGGGCGGATGGCTGGATGACGCCTGGGCCCAGGACCGCCGTCAGCCGTCCTGCCTGGCCGGCCCATACCCAGCAGTCGCGAGCGCCTAACCTGACCGGAACCACCCTGGAATGGGCCTGCAGCCCCTCCAGCATGGCCCGGACCTGTGCCTCCGTCACCGGTTCGTCCTCCTGACCGCGCATGCGCCGACCAATGCCGGCCAGGTCCATGGGGCCCATAGTGCGCAGCAGGTCGGCCAGTCCTTCGGCCCCCCTGGCCCGGGTCTTGGGCGAAAGCCGCTGCAGGTCAGCAGTCACCTGATCGACGGTCTCCTGGTCCAGGAGGTCAGCCATGTCCACTTGGCCGACCATCTGCTCCAGCAGGTCGGAGTCGATGGCCAGCATGGCGGCGTCGCGCTCGGCCTTGGGCATGTCGTACTGGTACATGAAGGTCCCCAGGTAGCCGAAGAGCAGTCCTGAGGCCATGGGCGAGGGGGTCTTGGTGGAGGCCGGGACCAGACGGACGCTCCCCTGCTCCAGGTCGGTCATGAGCTCGCGCAGGGCAGGCATGTCGTAGACATCCTGCAGGCATTCGCGCAGGGTCTCCAGAACCAGGGGGAAGTCGTCCTCCTTCAGGGCCGCGTCCAGCAGACGGGAGGCCCGCAGACGCTGCTGCCAGAGCGGAACCCTGCGGCCCGGCTCCATCCTAGGCATGTAGAGCGAGCGGGCTGCGCACTGGCGGAAGCGGGCCTGGAAGAGCGCCGAGCCGACCAGATGCCGGCGGACCTCGCGCTCCGCCTGATCAGGGGTGAATCCGAATATGCGCTGGTCTTCCAGGAAGGCATCGGTACCCGGGATCTGCACGACGATGCCGTCCTCCCCCGCCCAGACGGATCCGTCGTATCCGCGCTCACGGGAGAGCCGGGCGGCGATGGCCAGGGCCCAGGGCTCGTTGACCCTGCGCCCGTACGGCGAATGGAGGATCAGCCTCAGGTCGCCCTCCTCGTTGGGGCAGCGCTCGACCACCAAATGCCGGTCGTCGGGCACCCGGCCGGTGGAGGCCTGCTGCTCGGCCAGAAAGGCGGCCAGATTGTTGATGGCAGGACGGTCCAGCCCGTCCTCCAGCAGACGAGCACAGACGGGTTGCGTGAAGCCCGGCCGACCGGAGGCAGTCTGGACTGCCGGTATCAGGCCCTGGGACAGTTCCCTGGCCAGCCTGCCCAGACGACGGCCGAAGACAGGGTCACGGCCGGTGCCCTCCCCGTGCCAGAAAGGCAGTCTGGCGGAGCGCCCCGGAGCGGGCACCACCACCACACGGTCGCGGGTGATCTGCTGGATCCTCCAGGAGGTGGTGCCCAGAGTGATCACGTCCCCCTTGCGGGACTCGTAGACCATCTCCTCGTCCAGCTCACCCACTCGTCGTGGCTTGCCGCCGGCGGCCTCGGAGGGCATGACCACGCTGTAGGAGCCACGGTCGGGAATGGTGCCTCCGGAGGTCACCGCCAGTCGCTGCGCGCCGGGTCGGGCCGTCAGGGTTCCGGTCTGGTGGTCCCAGACCAGGATGGGGCGGAAGGCGGTGAAATCCTGGGAGGTGTAGGCGCCGCTGAGCATGCCCAGCACCGCCCGGTAGACCTGCTGGTCCAGGTGGGCGAAGGGCGCGGCCCGTCTGACCGTGGCCAGCCAGTCCTGCTCCCTGAGCGGCCCCATGGCGGCCGCGGCCACCGTCTGCTGGGCCAGAACATCCAAGGGGCTGCTGGGCATGATGGTGGGTTCGATGTCGCCCTGGGCCATGCTTTCCATGCTGGCTGTGCACTCCAGGATCTGCTCGCGGGTCAGGGGGAAAAGCCTGGCTTGGGATACCCGACCGACCTGGTGATCGGCCCGGCCCACCCGCTGCAGTCCCGAGGCGGTCGACAGCGGGGCGTTGACCTGGATGACCAGATCGACCGAGCCCATATCGATGCCCAGCTCCAGGCTGGAGGTGGCCACCACACAGCGCAGTCTGCCGGCCTTGAGGTCATCCTCCACCTGACGGCGACGTTCCTTGGACACCGAACCATGGTGGGCCATGGCAATGGGTTGGTCGACAGTCCGGCCAGAGGTTCTCTCGGAGGTGGACCCGGTGGCCGAATCGTAGTGGGCGGGCTCCCTGGCCGGCTCGGACTTGTCAGAGGGACCTGACCGGTCACGCCCGTTCCAATCACGGCCGCCCTGGCTTACATCGGCTTGGTGCAGGTCGTTCAGCCGGGCGGTCAGGCGTTCGGCGAGCCCTCGGGAGTTGACGAAGACCAGGGTAGTGCGATGGGACAGCACCTGGTCCAGAATGGCCCGCTCGACGGCTGGCCAGATGGATCCGCTTCTTTGGTCGCCCTCCTGACCCTCCTGGCCGGACTCGCCGGGCGGCGCCGCCAGATCGGCCATGTCCTCCAGGGGCTCGATCAGGCGCAGGTCCATGGCTGTGGACGACTTGGGCTGGATCAGACTGACCGGACGGCTGCCACCCAGGAAACGTGCCACCTGCTCGGGCGGCCGGACCGTAGCCGACAGGCCGATCCGCTGCACGGGCCCTCCGACCAGGTCGTCCAGCCGCTCCAGACTCAGGGCCAGATGAGCCCCGCGCTTATTGCCCGCCAAAACGTGGATTTCGTCCACAATAACGGTTTGCACGTTCTTCAGCGTGCTAGCCGTTTTGGAGGTCAGCATCAGATAGAGGGATTCAGGGGTGGTGACCAGAATGTCCGGCGGATGGGCGGCCAGGGCTCTGCGGCCGCGGGCATCGGTGTCTCCGGTGCGGATGCCCGTCCGGACCTTGGGTGCCTGGCGTCCCTGTTGTTCAAATCGCTCGGCGATGCCCTCCAGCGGAGCCTGCAAGTTGCGGGCCACATCCGTCCCCAGGGCCTTCATGGGCGAGATGTAGAGCACGGCGACCCCAGGCTTCCGGGAGCGCCGGGGCCTGGTCATAAGCTCGTCGATGGCCCAAAGAAAGGCGGCCAGGGTCTTGCCCGAACCGGTGGGCGAAATAATCAGCGCATCGCCGCCTGCGCGGATGGCCGGCCAGGCCTGCACCTGGGTCGGCGTGGGACCCTCAGGAAAGGTCTGGCGAAACCAGTCGGCCGTCTGCGGGGAGAAATTGTCCAAGGGATCGCCCATATGCGTCATACTCCCCTCCCCGCCCTTTTGGGCCTTGCTGAAAGTCGATCAGGTGTCGATCTTGCTCCGGTCGAAGTCGTCGGCATTGTCCACGATGAACTGCTTGCGCGGCGGCACGTCGTCCCCCATAAGCAGTGGGAAAATGCCGGCCGCCTGTGCGGCATCCTCCATGCGGATGCGGCGCAGCATGCGGGTCCTGGGATCCATGGTGGTGTCGGCCAGCTGGTCGGCGTCCATCTCGCCCAGACCCTTGTAGCGCTGCACATCGGGATTGTAGTCGATGTGCTTGGCCTGCAGGTCAGCCAGCTTGCCCTCCAGCTCATCGTCCGAATAGGTGTAGATGAACTTCCCCTTGTTCTTGCCTGCCAGAGCGATTCGATGCAGGGGCGGCACGGCTGCGTAGACCCGCCCGTTCTCGATCAGGGGACGCATGTAGCGGTAGAAGAGGGTCAGCAGCAGGATGCGGATGTGGGCGCCGTCCACGTCGGCATCGGTCATCATGATGACCTTGTTGTAGCGGGCCTGGTCAATGTCGAAGCTGGCTCCCGAGCCGGCGCCGACCACCTGGATGATGGAGGCGCACTCCTTGTTGGTCAGCATCTGGGACAGGGAGGCCTTCTGCACGTTGAGGATCTTCCCGCGGATGGGCAGCAGAGCCTGGAACATGGAGTTTCGTGCCGCCTTGGCCGTGCCCAGGGCGGAGTCGCCCTCGACGATGAACAGCTCGGCGATGTCGTCGTTGCCGGGCATGGAATCCGAGAGCTTGGAGGGCATGGAAGCCGACTCCAGAGCGTTCTTGCGCCTGGTGACCTCCTTGGTCTTGCGTGCCTGGACGCGGGCGTGCATCTCGCCCACGATCTTCTCCAGCACCTGGCCGGACTGCTCCTTGAAGCCGCGCTTGGAGCCGCTGATCATCTGGCCGAACTGGTCGTCGGTCATCCGGGTGACGATGGGTTTGACCTGGGCCGTACCCAGCACGTCCTTGGTCTGGCCCTGGAACTGCGGCTCGGCGATGCGCACGGTGACCACGGCCACCAGACCGGCCAGGACGTCGTCGCGCTCCACCTTGGTGTGGGAGTCCTTGAGGTTGACCTTGAGGCGGCGGGCGTTGGCCTCCACGGCCTTGCGCACCTGACGGGTCATGGCGTTCATGAACCCGTCCACGTGCATGCCTCCGCCAGGCGTCTCCACCACATTGACGAAGCTGCGGACGACAGAATCGTAGTCATTGACCCAGCGCAGGGCGATATCCACTCCGCAGACCCGTTCCACCTGCTCGGCGTGCAGCTCCCCGTCCGAACCCACACGCTGGGTCTCCTCCTGGTAGGTGTCCTGGCCGCTGATCCGCCAGATGTCGCTGACCGGCTCCCCCTTGGACAGGAAGTCCACGAAATCCGTCACCCCGCCAGTGTGCAGGAACTCCTCCACCCGTTGATGGCCGGACTCGTCCTCCGGCTGCAGCATGGCCCGGTCGGCCTGCTCGGTGGCCGAAAGGCTGGCATCGTCCACCTGCGCATCCTCGGCAGGTTGGTCTTCGGCGCCTTCTTCTGGCCAGTCCCCGCTGTCAGACGGTTCACCAAGGTTCCCCTGAACGTCCTGATCGTCCGGTTCCGCAGCAGGTTCGCCGTCAACCTCCAGGCGCAGGTCCTGCTCGGCGCTTCCTGTGGCGGGGATGCGGTCGTCGACCACGGTGATCTTGAGGCCGGGCACCAGGAAGCTGGTCTGACGCACCCGGTCGATCAGCTGGGCGTAGCTGAACCGGGCCGTTGAGTTGAAAATTTCCGGGTCGGCCCAGTAACGCACCCTGGTGCCGGTCCGGGACTTGGGCACGCTGCCCACCACCTCCAGGGGCGTAGGCCGGTTCTTCCTGGTGCGCTTGAAGGGCGAATCGGGCGAAGGATGCTCGGGATCAGGGTCCTGATAGGTGCCGGGATGGCCCTGGTGGAAGCGCATCCGGTGGGTCTTGCCGTCCCTGTCCACCTCCACGTCCAGTCGGGAGCTCAAGGCGTTGACCACCGAAGAGCCCACGCCGTGCAGGCCGCCGACAGCCGTGTATGAAGAGTTGCCGAACTTGGCGCCCGCGTGAAGCTTGGTCAGAACCACCTCCACGCCGGTCAGCCCGGTCCGCGGCTCAGTATCGACGGGGATGCCTCGGCCGTTGTCGTCCACCTCGATGGAGCCGTCCCTGTGCAGGATGACCTTGATGTGGTCGCACTGGCCGGCCAGGGCCTCGTCCACGGCGTTGTCGATGATCTCCCAAAGGCAGTGCATGAGCCCCTGGCTGTCCGTGGTTCCGATGTACATGCCCGGACGCTTGCGCACTGCGTCCAAGCCATCCAGAACCGTCAGACTGCCGGCACCATAGGACTTTCCCGTATCAGGCTTTTTCGCCACCATTTACCTCGCCGTTCACCTCATGGCGCCCAGGGGGACAGGGATCCCCGCATGGGCGGTCGCTTACGCACCGATGACCATTTCTAGCAAGGAGGCCTCGACAGCATCAGGGCTTCCCCGTCGGGCGCAGAGGTCACTGGTCCAGGAAGTCACGCAGGGTCTGCGAGCGTGAGGGATGCCGCAGCTTGGACATGGTCTTGGACTCGATCTGGCGGATGCGCTCACGGGTGACCCCGTAGACGCGGCCGATGTCGTCCAGGGTCTTGGGCTGTCCATCCTCCAGGCCGTAGCGCATCTTGATGACGCCGGCCTCACGGGGGCTCAGGGTCTCGAGAACCTGCTGGAACTGCTCCTGCAGCAGGGAGAAGGCCACAGCATCCGAGGGGGCGATAGCGTCGGTGTCCTCAATCAGGTCGCCGAACTCCGAGTCGCCGTCTTCACCCAGCGGGGTATGCAGGGAGATGGGCTCGCGGCCGTACTTCTGGACCTCCTGAACCTTCTCGACCGGCATGTCCAGCTCCCTGGCCAGCTCGTCGGGGGTGGGTTCGCGGCCCAGATCCTGCAGCATCTGACGCTGGACGCGGGAAAGCTTGTTGATGACCTCGACCATGTGGACGGGCACGCGGATGGTGCGGGCCTGGTCGGCCATGGCGCGGGTAATGGCCTGACGAATCCACCAGGTGGCGTAGGTGGAGAACTTGTAGCCCTTGGTGTAGTCGAACTTCTCCACGGCACGAATCAGACCCAGGTTGCCTTCCTGGATCAGGTCCAGGAAGAGCATGCCCCTGCCGGTGTAGCGCTTGGCCAGGGAGACCACCAGTCGCAGGTTGGCCTCCAGCAGATGGTCCTTGGCCTTCTTCCCGTCGTTGGCGGCCCACTTGAGCTCGCGGCGACGCTTGAAGTCCATGCCTTCGCCCTCGGTATCCAGCAGATGCTGGGCATAGAGGCCGGCCTCGATGCGCTCCGAAAGGTCCACCTCCTGCTCGGCGTTCAGCAGGCTGACGCGGCCGATCTGCTTGAGGTAGTCCTTGACAGGATCGGCAGTGGCGCCGGCGGTGACCACCCGACGCTTGGGATTGCCAGAGGGGGTGACATTCTCGTCGTCATCGGAATCGTCGACGACAAAGGCGCCCTTGACCTTGGCTGCGAGGGCATGGGCGGCCTTGCGGTCCTCTTCGGCCTCGTCCTGGACCTGGGAGGCCTCGTCCTCCTCCTGATCGTCCTCGTCGGGCTCGTCCTCCAGCTGGTCGTCGTCCTCCTGATCCTCAAGCAGATCCTCGTCGGGCTCCTGCTCATCCTGCTGCAGGATGGGCTTCTCTTCGACCTTCTTGGCGGTCTTGGAGGCCGGACGGCGGTTCGTCTTGGTCGCCGAGGTGCTCGTAGTGGCGCTCTTGCGGGACGCGGTCTTGCGGGACGCCTTGCTGCTGGTCTTGGACCTGGTGGCGGTCTTGGTCTTGCCGGCAGTTGAACTGGTCCGGCCCTTTGCGGTATCCACTGCGGCTGTCTTGGCTGACTTGGTGTCCTTCGTGGCCAAATTCTCCTCCTGGATCATCCCACCCGCCGACACTGCTTTTAGGGCACAGCTCTGGCAAGGTCAAATCGTAGACTCATTAAAGTGAACCACCCCAGGGGGACGATTATTCCCGATTCAGCTCAATTGCCTCCAGGCCGGGTCGATGCCGCGGCCTATCAAAGCCAGGACGATGGCGGCCAAGGTGCAGGAACGGTCGTCTGCCAGGGCTTCCTCGGCAAACTCCGATGCCCGGGATCCCCCACTCCACCAGTCGACATAAGCCGCGACCGCCAGCGGCTGGGACCGAAACCCCGGCGGAACCTGATCGGCCAGCGCTTCGAGCATGGCCAACCCAGCATGGCAACGGGGCTGGTCCGGCCGCGTCGCAGGATCCTTGAAGACCGCATCCAGGATGCTGCAGAGCGCCGTCACATTCGATGGATCGTTGGGACGAACACACAGGTCCATCAACCGGTCGCTGTCCAGACCAGGCCCGGGTGCCAGAATGGACAAAATAAGCCCGTCGCGTATGGCCAGCGTCTCCTTAATGGCCACGGCCAGGCAGTCGGCCGAGTCTGAGTCCAACCGCTGGCACGCCTGCGGCCCTTGCAAACCAGCGGTCCAGTCTGTCAGAGGTTGCTGGAGCCATCGTCTGTCGGCCTCTTCCACACCCCATCGTCGCCGGCCCTCTCGGTAGTGCTCCACCAGTTCTTTCATGCCGTCTTCATGCGCATCGTCCATGCCGTCATCGCCTCCCATCCGCTCCCGGCATGAGGACCGGGAGCCTTGGTACCATCCTGATCCAGTGGGAACCGTGAGGAAGGCCGCAACCGATCATGTGGTCAAGTGAGGCCATCCATCCACCATGGTCCTGGCAGCCTGTCCGCTGGGCAGATATGCGGATAGGCTCTAAGGCATGAAAAGCGTGACTGCAGCACGGGTCGAACAGCGCATGGAGGAACTGCTCCAGCGCCGTTGCGACCACCTGATTGCTCCAGAGCCCGGACCGGACTCCCTCCTGGATCAAGACCCCTCCCGGCAGGCTTTGCAGGAGGTCATCCTCCAGGCAATCGAGGCTGGCCGCGGCGGCAAACGCCTGCGCGCCCTGCTGCTCTGCGACGTCTGGCGGGCTCTGGAGTCCGAGCAGCATCCTGACCGTGAACAGGCGGTAGTGGATCTTGCCTGCGCCTTGGAGGTCTATCAGACCAGCGCGCTGGTCCATGACGACATCATCGACGGCTCCCCCCGTCGTCGGGGCCGCCCTGCCGCCCATCTGGCCCTGAGCCGGTCGGCTGCCGGCAACGGTTCGAGCGGCCGGGCACCCGCAAGACCTGATGCCCGCGGCACCGGCCTAGGCATCCTCCTTGGCGACCTGCTGGCTTCGCTGAGCACGGACATGGCCCTCCAGGCGGCTGCCAAACTGCCTCAGGGGGCGGCCATCGGCAGGGCCTTTCAAGCCATGCAGACGGCTGTGGTCACCGGTCAGGTCCTGGACATGGGCATGGAGGAGGCCTGTCTGGACGATCCGGAACGCCTGCGCCGCCAGGCCCTGCACACCATGGCCTGGAAGACCGCCTCCTACACCACCCTGGCCCCGCTGGCTCTGGGTTTGCTGGCCGCTGGAGCAGACCTGGAAGAGCATAAAGCATCGGTGCGCGCCCTGGGCCTGGACCTGGGGCTGGCCTACCAGCTGGCGGATGATCTGCTGGATGTGACAGGCGACGACCGACGCACCGGCAAACCTGTGGGTGGCGATATCCGCGAGGGCAAGCGGACCGTCCTCCTGGCCGACACCCTGGCCATGGCCGATCCTGATCAGGCCAAGGAAATCCGCCGACTGTACGGTTCCCCCTCCCAAGGCCGCAACGACACCCAGGTGAATATGGTCCGCGACCTGATGCAGTCCTGCGGGGCCGTAGAAGCCAGCCGCCAACGCATGGCCGACCTGTCCGTCCGGGCCCAGGCCCAAGCCCAGGCCCTGGCCGATCATCTGCATCTGTCGACAGGGGGCCGAACCATATTCCTCAAGGCCTGCCGACGCTTCCTGCCGCTTGCCACCACCGCCGGGTATCATGAACGTGTATCTTCCATTGATGCTGAGGCCGGTCAGGCCTCCGAGGTGCAGAGGGCCGGACAAGACGAGCATGAGTGAAGCGGACGAGAGGACCAGCGACCGGATCATCGACGGGCGCTACCGCATTCTGCGTGAGATCGCGCAGGGTGGCATGGCCACGGTCTACGAGGCTTTGGACCAGCGGCTGTCCAGGCATGTGGCGGTCAAGATCATGCACACCATGCTGGCCCAGGGGCCGCACAGGGCCCAGTTCGAGGAGCGCTTCCGCCGGGAGGCCAGGTCCGCGGCAGCCATCGCCAACCCCCACATCGTCCAGGTCTACGACACGGGCGTCGATCAGGGGCTGGATTACCTGGTCATGGAGTATGTCCACGGTATCAGCCTGCGGCGGGACATGGCCCGGCAGGGCGTCTATCCCCTGAAGGAGACCCTGCGCATCGTGGGCGAGATCCTGGACGGTCTGGCCTCCGCCCACCGAGCCGGCGTCATCCACCGCGACATCAAGCCGGAAAACATCCTCATCAACGACCGCGGCCACGTGGAGATCACCGACTTCGGCCTGGCCCGCGCCGCCGCTCAGGCCACCCTGTCCTCGACAGGCATGCTCATGGGCACTGCCGCCTACCTGGCCCCCGAGACCATCGAGAACAACGAGGCCTCCCCCCAGAGCGACCTCTACGCCGTGGGCATCATCGCCTACGAGATGCTGACCGGCACGGTCCCCTTCGCCAGCGACAATCCGGTGACCATCGTCTTCAAGCACGTCCACGAGGACGTCCCCTCCCTGGCCAGGGTCTGCCCGGGAATCGACCCATCGGTAGCCGCCCTGGTTGCCGAACTGACCGACCGCTCCCCCGAGCATCGCCCGGATGACGCCGGCAAGGCCCTGGAGAGCCTGAGGAAGGTGGTCAAGGGACTGGACCGACAGGCCATGGACTATGTGCTGCCCGCAGGGGCCGCAGCGGCCGCAGCCGGCGGACAGCCCGAATCCGCCATCGCTGGAACCGCTGGGCACGACCCTGAGGTGACCGGGTCGCCAAGGCAGACGGCTACGGCACCCAGCGACGACGCCGAGGAGGCGGCCACAGACCCGGAGAATTCGGACACGGTTCTGTCTGTGCCCGTCCCGCCAGAAACCGATGCGGGCGCAGCGACCAGACGCTATCAGCTCAACGACGTGGACACCCCCTCCCGAGCCGAGACCACGACCGTTCTGCAGCCTCAGGATCCGGCAGCATCTTCCGCCGATGCAACGACCATGCAGCAAGGCGCTGAAGCGGCTCAACCCAAGCACCGGCATCGCGGCTTGATCATTGTGTTGGCGGTTCTGCTGGTGCTGGCCCTGGCCGGAGGCGGCGGTGGCGCCTGGTGGTACTTCCTGGGTCCGGGCAGCTATGTCGCGCTGCCCAAGCCGGATGACATCTCCTGCGCCGAAAACCAGGAGTGCAAGGTCATCGGTGCCGCCTTCGCCAAGTACGCCCGTACACTCAAGGTCACCGGCATCGAGGTCGACACGGCCTATGACTTCAGCGACCAGGTGGCCAAGGGAGCCGTCATGGCCGCGGATCCCGATACTGTCGGAGCCCATATCAGCAAGAGGGGCGGCAGGCTCAAATTGACCGTCTCCAAAGGGGTGCGCCAGGCCACGGTGCCCAAGGACATCCTCACGCCGGACACATCCAACGGCAAGGATCCGGTGCAGGCTCTGAAGGCAGCCGGGTTCGACAGGATCGACCACGACGCGTCCAAGGACCAATACTCCATGAACATCCCCGAAGGAGCGGCCATTTCAGTGGATCCGGCCCCAGGGACCAAGACCCGTCACGATGCCAAGGTCAGCCTGATCCTGTCCAAGGGTCGAATGCCCGTGGCCATGCCCGACATCGTCGGCAAGGCCAGGGATGAGGCTCAGGCGGCCCTGGAAGCCCTGCGACTCAAGGTCAGCTACAGCGAGGACTGGTCCGACAAGGTGCCGCGCAACCAGGTGATCTCCGCCTCCCACCAGGCCCAGGAACAGCTGCATTGGGGCGACGCCGTCAACGTGGTGATCTCCAAGGGGCCGCAGTCCATCACCATGCCCGACGTGAAAGGCAAGAGCCAGGACGAGGCCACCCGGATTCTGGAGGGATACGGGCTCAAGGTCAACATCTCCGCTCCCTTGGGCAATCTGACCCACACGGTGCGCATCCAGGATCCCAATCCCGGCAGCCAGGTCAAGGTGCTCAACGATGACGGCTCGCCGGCCGTCGTGACCCTGACCGTGGTCTGAACCCCTGGGAAGTCAGTCCAGCTCCTGGTTGTTCTCATGGTTTTCATGCGCCTTGATGACCTGGGCATACACGTCCACGTAGCGTTGCCCGCTCATCTCCTGGATCTCCTGCATGATCCTGTCAGTCAGGTTGCGGATCTCCTCGTGGGTGAGGCTGTTGACCGGAACGCAGGGCACGGTGATGGGCTTGCCGTAGATGACCTTGGTCCTGCCCTTATGCGGAATCACATGGCCGGGCTCCTGAAGCTGCCTGGTGCCGATGATGGCTGCCGGCACCACCGTCGTCCCGGTCTCGAAGGCCAGCCGCGCCGCACCGGTGTGCCCCCGGTAAAGCCTACCGTCAGGGCTGCGCGTGCCCTCCGGATGGATGCCGAAGATGTGCCCGTGCTCAAGGATGGAACGAGCCGTTTCCATGGCGCCCAGCGACTTGGAGCCGCCTGACCTGTCCACGGGGAAGACCCCGACCGAGCTGAACCACCACTTTTTGAACTTGCCCTTGATCCCCTTGCCGTTGAAGTACTCGGCCTTGCCCATGAAGTGGATCATCCTAGGGCAGGTGATGGGCAGGAGGGCGTCGTCGATGACGGCCAGATGGTTGGAGGCGATGATGGCAGCCCCCTGCTTGGGAATGTTCTCCGTGCCCTCAACGGTCGGTTTGAACCAGGTACGCGCCAACGGACCGAGCAGTTTGACGAAGAACCAGTACAGCACAGAGACTCCTTGGTAGCGAATGCGTGCGGCCGAGGTTACGATGGTTCTATGACCGAGCACAAGCATAACGACGCCGGGAAACAGTATAACAGCGAGGCGGGAACCGGCTCCCCACAGGGGGACGAGGAGTGGGCGGACTTCCTGAACTCGCATGCTGACGAGCTGGGTTCGCTGGAATCGTCCAGGGCGGCCAAGGAATTCGAGAAGAAGGCTCGAAAGTCCGAGAAGAAGGCGGCGCTGAGGGCCGAGGACTTGAAGCGCGACTCTTTCGTCGGCGGCTCCGGACCGCGCGATTTCCAAGGCAGCAGCTGGCTGGACACCGACGAGGTCATGGACCGGTCGTCGAACTTTGTGCCGCCCAACCCCGACCTGAGCGACTTGGGCGGAAGGCGGGTGGCCTTCATGATCATGACGGTGCTGGGCCTGGTCTGCTTCTTCCTGACCATCTTCCTTCCCCGCTGGTCCGGCTTGACCGGCCTGCTGGCGGGACTGCTCCTGCTGATAGGCATCGCAGGACTGATCATCGACCGGAAGAATTTCCGCGACGATTCAAGCGGGCTCTTCGATGACGACCAACGACACTACCGGCGATGATGCCGTGTGCCGCCGTATACAAGCCTCCAAAACAGTCGGGCCTCGCTGGCAGAGAGATCAGCCAGCGAGGCCCGAACAGGCTTGGCAGCCGCGAACTTACACCAAGACCGGACGGCGTGTCCGATGCTCTTGCTGGCAGCGGGACTGCGCTTCCTGGGCTCCATGGATCCAGGCTGCCAGCAGGTCGGCGGCCCTGCCCTGATCCACAACCTCGGTAGCCAGTTGATAGGCCTGGGCAAACCGCACGTTCAGATCAGCCTCGGGACCGGCGTCGATCTGCGTGCCGTCAGCCACGATGGCCGAGGCCGCATTGAGCAGGGCCGTGGAACGGGAGGGAACCGACTTTCCAGCCAGGAAGTCCCTGACGACACTGGCGTTGAAGGCGGGATCGCCACCGCGCAGGTCATCCAAATCCACCGGGTCGATGCCCAGTTCACGAGTCGGGTCGAAGGAGCGTTCTTCCACCTTGCCCTGGTGGATCTCCCAGATGGAGACTGGCCCGGTCGGGGCCATCTCGTCAAGGCCTTCGGCCGAGGTGTAGACCATGCCCTCCTGGCCGCGTGAGGCATAGACCTGGGCCAGCATGGGGCTCAGCTGGCGCTGAGCGCATCCGATGGCCACATAGCGGGGGTTGACCGGATTGGTCAGGGGTCCCAGGAGGTTGAAGACCGTCGGGATGCCCAGCGACGAGCGGACAGGTCCGGCAAACCGCATGGCGGGGTGGAAGGTCTTGGCGAAGACGAAGGTGATGCCGTAGCGGTCAGCCATGGCAGCCACCTCCTGCGGCGGCAGATCCAAGGGCAGGCCCAGCTGCTCCAGGCAGTCGGCGGTGCCGCTCTTGCTGGATGCGGCCCGGTTGCCGTGCTTGACGATCCTGACCCCCGCAGCTGCAGCTACGATGGCGCCCATGGTCGACAGGTTGACCGTCGCTGCCCCGTCGCCGCCGGTGCCGACGATGTCAGTCACATCACCGCTGACCTTCAGCGGCACCGCATGGCCCACCATGGCCTTGGCGGCCCCTTCGACCTCCGGGCTGGTCAGCCCCAGGGTGGATTGCATGGACAGGGCGGCGCCCACCTGCACCGGGTCGGCATTCCCGTCCATCAGGTCGTTCATGCACCACTCGGCCTCATCCGCGCTCAGGTGTCGACCGGACACCAAGGAGTTCAGGACGGATTTCCAGCTAAGTGGCCGCATGATGACTCTTTTCCTTTGAAGAAGCGGGGCTGGATGCCCCGCTGTTTGCTCTAGGTTTACTGCCCTGCCCCTCCCCTGCACAAGGCCATCCCATATTTTGGTCATTTTGCTACCAATATATGAAAGAAGGCAATTCACTATATGGAAACGGCCACCGCCCTGGTGAGCGATGGCCGTCAATCAGATCAGCAACCCTATCTGCAAAAGCCGCTACTGATTACGCGTACCTGTCATTTCTTCTCGTTCTGACCGTGGCACATCTTGTACTTGCGCCCAGAACCGCAGGGGCAAGGCGCGTTGCGAGGCGTGCCCGGGAAGGTGCGGCCATCGGCCCAGGGCGAGTGGTCCTCTACGGCCTTGGGCCTCTTATTGGCAGGAACCTTGCCCTCGGCATGGCTGATGGGCGCGGGCCCCACCGGAGCCGGGCTCGAAGCGTCGGGTGCTTCCGAGTCCTCGGCGGACGTGCTCAGACCCGACTGGGCGTCATCGGCATCCTCGGCGGAGTCCTCCTGGACGCTGCCCGCCGGAGCATCTTCATCACGCTCCTCGGCCGTCTCGTCAATGTCGGTGGTCTCATCCTCGGCATCAGGCTCTTCAGGCGCCTGGTAGTTGACCTCTTCGGACTGGCTGGCCTCGTTTTCTTCGCGTTCTTCGCGGGCCCGCCGCTCGTTCTCCTGGCTGGCGGCAATTTGCTTGAGGTCCACGTTGAAGAGCAGCTGCACGGTCTGCTCCTTGATGGCGTCGATCATGGAGTTGTACATCTGGTAGCCCTCGCGCTGGTACTCGACCAGGGGGTCGCGCTGACCCATGCCGCGCAGGCCGATGCCGTCCTTGAGGTAGTCCATCTCGTAGAGGTGCTCACGCCACTTGCTGTCCAGGACGGAGAGGACCACCTGGCGCTCCAGCTGCCTTGAGCCCTTCTCGCCCAGTTCATCCTCGCGCTTCTGGTAGATGGACTCGGCGTCCTTCACGATCTTGTCCGCCAGGGCCTTGACGGCCTTGTCACCCTTCAGAGACTCCAGGGAGTCCATGGTCTCATCCTGGTCGAGACTGATCGGATAGACCGAGGCCAGCGCCTTCCAGAGCCCGTCAGCATCCCATTCCTGAGGCTTGTCCGAGCCGTTCTGCGCCCCACGGATGTATGAAGTCACGGTCTCGCGGATGAAGCGGAGGATGTCCTGGTGGATGTCCTCGCCCTTGAGCACGGCCTGACGCTCGCCGTAGATGACCTGGCGCTGCTTGTTCATCACGTCGTCGTACTTGAGCACGTTCTTGCGGATCTCGTAGTTGCGGGATTCGACAGACTTCTGTGCATTGCGCACACCCTTGGAGACACTCTTGGTGCCTATGGGCTGACCTTCGGGCAGGCTCGTGGAGGACATCATTCGAGCCACCAGCTGGGTGTTGAACAGGCGCATCAGGTCATCTTCCAGGCTCAGGTAGAACCTGGACTCACCGGGGTCGCCCTGACGGCCGGAACGACCGCGCAGCTGGTTGTCGATGCGGCGGGACTCGTGCCGTTCGGTGCCCAGCACGTAGAGGCCGCCCAGCTTGACGACTTCCTCGTGCTCATCCTTGACCTGTTCCTTGACGGAATCCAGCATCTTGGGCCAGCGCTTCTCATACTCCTCAGGGGTGTCGTCGGGCGAGTAGCCCTGCTCCTTGAGCTTCTGATCGGCGAGGAACTCCACGTTGCCGCCCAGCATGATGTCGGTGCCGCGCCCGGCCATGTTGGTGGCCACGGTCACGGCCCCCTTGCGCCCTGCCACGGCTACGACAGCAGCCTCGCGCGCATGCTGCTTGGCGTTGAGCACCTGGTGGTCGATGCCGGCTACGTCCAGCAGGGAGGAGACCACCTCGGAGGACTCCACGGATGCAGTGCCCAGCAGGATGGGCTGGCCCTTGGCATGCCGCTTGGCAACGTCCCGGACGATGGCGGCCAGCTTCTCCTTCTTGGAACGGTAGATCAGATCGTCCTGATCCTTGCGGATCATGGGCTTGTTGGTGGGGATGGGCAGCACGCCCAGCTTGTAGGTGTTCATGAACTCGGCGGCCTCGGTCTCGGCCGTGCCGGTCATGCCCGCCAGCTTGTCGTACATGCGGAAGTAGTTCTGCAGGGTGATGGTGGCGAAGGTCTGGTTCTCGGCCTTGACCTCCACGCCCTCCTTGGCCTCGATGGCCTGGTGGAGGCCCTCGTTGTAGCGGCGGCCCTTGAGCAGACGGCCGGTGTGCTCGTCCACGATCAGGACCTCGCCGTTTTGGACCACGTAGTCACGGTCGCGCAGGAAGAGCTCCTTGGCCTTGATGGCGTTGTTCAGGTACCCGATCAGGGCGGTGTTGGCGGGCTCGTAGAGGTTGTCGATGCCCAGGTAGTCCTCCACCTTGGTGATGCCCGGATCCAGGATGCCGACGACCTTCTTCTTCTCGTCGACCTCGTAGTCCTCATCCCTGGTGAGCTTGGGAACCAGCTTGGCGAACTGCCGATACCATCGGGTCACGTCGCCCTCGGCGGGTCCTGAGATGATCAGAGGAGTTCGTGCCTCGTCGATCAGGATGGAATCCACCTCGTCCACAATGGCGAAATGGTGGCCGCGCTGAACCAGCTCGTCCTTGTCCCAGGCCATGTTGTCGCGCAGGTAGTCGAAGCCGAATTCGTTGTTGGTACCGTAGGTGATGTCCGCCTGGTACTGCTTGCGGCGTTCGTTGGGGCGCTGGTCGGTGATGATGCAGCCCACGCTCATGCCCAGGAAGCGGAAGATGCGCCCCATGAGCTCGCTCTGGTAGGAGGCCAGGTAGTCGTTGACCGTGACCACGTGCACGCCCTTGCCCTCCAGGGCGTTCAGATAGCTGGGCAGGGTGGCCACCAGGGTCTTGCCCTCGCCGGTCTTCATCTCGGCGATGTTGCCCCAGTGCAGGGCCGCGCCGCCCATCAGCTGGACGTCGAAGTGCCGCTGGCCCAGGGTGCGCTTGGAAACCTCGCGGACCGTGGCGAAGGCTTCGGGCATCAGGGAATCGAGGGATTCGCCGTTCTCCAGTCGCTGCTTGAACTTGGGCGTCTGCGCCTTGAGCTCCTCATCGCTCATGGCCGAGATCTGATCCTCGAAGGCGTTGGTCGCCTTGGCCACCCCCTGAAGCTTGCGAATCTGACGACCCTCGCCCATACGGAGGACCTTGTCCAAGACTGCTACCACGTTGCGCTCCCTACCGTTCTTTTATGGCCTTCGCACGCCCTCAGCTGACGTAGGCCCAGACCTTGATTATCTTACGCGAATGCACCGATTTTCTCGAAACCGATGGTTCCGCAAACCCGGCTGCGGCCTTGGCAGCCGGACAGGGCATTGAAGAAGGGCGATTCTCCGGAGGTCAGGCCAATTTGCCGCCGGGGAATCGCCCCACAGTTCAATATCCGCTCGTCTATCCGTTTTGCTGTTACTTCTTCTGGCCTACATGCTCAGGCGTATCGATCTCGAAGACGCCGTAGCTCCATCCGTGCCGGCGATAGACCACCGACGGCCGCTGGGTCTCCTTGTTGACGAAGAGGAAGAAGTCGTGGCCGATCAGCTCCATCTCGTAAAGGGCCTCGTCGATGCTCATGGGCTCGGCGATGTGCAGCTTGCGGCGGATGACGATGGGGGTGTCGCCCACCTGCACCTCGACCGACTGGCCCGGAGCCAGGTCCGAGGCCACGGCGGTTTGGGCGCTGTTATCAGGGTTGGACTCCTGGCCCTGATCACCCTGATCGCCCTCATCGCCTGTCTGGTCATCCACGGGCAGGTCGGCGGGCAGGGGCGGATGCTCAAGTCCCCGGCGGTGGTCCTTGCGGCGGTCGCGGACCCGGCGCAGACGCTGGGTCAGCTTGTCCAGGGCCATGTCCAGTGCGCTGAACTCGTCGGCGCTGGAGGCCTCGGCGCGGATCACGGTCTTGCCGGCCTGAACCGTGAGCTCCACCCTCTTGGCGCTGTCAGCCTGGCGGGGATTGCCTTCATGTGTCAGAACGACCTGGATGCGCTGGGCATCGGGGGCGATGGCCGTCACCCTATTCATCTTGCTGTCCACAACATCGCGGAACCGCTGCTTGATTTGGGTATGTCGACCGGTAATGACGATCTCCATGGGAATCTCCTTGCACTTGTGAGCGGACGAACCGCTGGTGCGATGGCGGACTTGGTCACCATCGACTGTGCTTCCGATTGTATCCGAAGAGCAGGGCTGACTCACTGATTGAGCTTGAGGCCAGAGCGGGATCATGACCGCCGGTCCGGTCGTTCAGTTCCGCTATGCTGAATCCCCGAGACCTCTCGGATGGCCGCGGCCCCTCCTCCTGGGAAGGGCTGAGGAACTTCCGGGCTCCACAGAGCACGATGGCGGATAACGTCCGCCCAGGGCGACCTGAGAGATAGCGCAACAGAGAACAGACCGCTCGCCTGGCAAAGGCGGGCAAGGGTGAAACGGCGGTGTAAGAGACCACCGGGTCGACGGTAACGCCGACCGCATGGCAAGCCTCATCGGGAGCAAGGCCAAGCAGAAGGCATTCAGGGGCTGCTCGTCCCGCCTTCGGGTAGGCCGCTAGAGCCTGGCGGCAACGTCAGGTCGAGATGGATGGCCATCCGTCGTCCGGATATCATCCGGTCGATGACAGAACCCGGGGTATATGAGAGGTCTCATTTTCTTTCCCTCAGCTGCTTTGATGCTTGCCATCATTAAAAGTCAGCAATGGTCAGACCAGTAAGACACGTTTGGCATAGGCACTCGCTTGTGCAACCAGACCGTTGATGGCATCTTGCAACTCGCCGTTGACTCTTTGTATCGAATTGATGGCCCTGGCCACATCATCCACATTGGATACGACGTAAACATTGGGCTTGTCGACCAGACGCTTGCCCCATTCAGTATGGTCAACGACGGCATCGCGAATTATGATTGGCCGACCATGATGCTGAGCCTGCCGAGCCTGAACACGGGTGCCGGAATATTCATGGGCTTCAACAATGACCGTAGCGATACCATAGCCACTCATGGTGGCATTACGCGCCGGAAAGGTCCACTTCGTGGGCCCCTGCCAGGGCCAGAACTGCGAAAACACTTGGCCGTTATGCTCGATGAGCTCCTGCAGATGGCGATTTTTTGCGGGATAGTACTTCCCTATGCCCGTACCGATGAAAGCCACCGTACGGCCATGCTCCTGCAGGGCACGATGATGGGCTTCAGCATCCACTCCCAAAGCCAAGCCGGCGATAACGGTCAGGCCTTTGCTCACCAGCATCGTTGCCACATCAGAAGCGAAATGCAAAGCCTCCGGTCCTGCATTGCGCGAACCCACCACGCTGACACCCATATCCTGTTGATCGGGGCTGAGGAAACGACCCTTGGAAAACAGGAACGGAGGCATATCGACAACCTCGAGCAGACTCAACGGATACCGCTCATCGAGGACCGACACCATATCCAAACCCTGCTTGTCCCAGTCATGAACCATGGCTTCGGCCTCTTTGTGAGCCTGCAAGAGCTGCACACGACGTTGCGCGGTAATGGGTATGTCATCCTCGCCCAACAGGGCCGTCTGAACACGGTCGTCATATTCGTCATCTTCGTCAGGGTCATCCAGCCGATGATGCTGCGGGTCAAGCTCATGTTCAAAGACTTGAATAGCGCTACCCTGGCGTACAACCTTTTCAGCGATGGAGCTCCAGGTGTCATGCGATTTGTCGATGGTTCTCAGCAGGGCGACCAGTGCTGCATTCTCCTGCAGAAGTTCACTCTTATCGAGCATCCGACACCTCCACCTTCTGACAGACTTGAACAACCGCGGCAGCCCGTTATATCCAGGCTAGCCGCTCTATGTGAAAGCAAGACCACAAGGTCTTGGTTCATGATTCGCCTATGCCGACTGAAGAGCTCCGAATGGTGCAAGCATCCAGCTAGAGCAGCTCGGCGATACAGTCATAGCTGCATATTGCCGTGCATTTTTTCATTGTGAATACCAATACATCCACGAGACACCTCAATCGAGAGGGTCGTCAGAGACGAAAAGATCAGCTGCGACCTGGTTGAGGAGGCCAGGACTATGGCCCTTGCGGGATCCAGCACTCCAGAATCGCCGTTTGCGCACTTTAAGATCAAGTCCCGCTGTCTTCCGGGCCACCTTGCGGCCGAGCTCGTAGGCGGAGTCGACGAAGAGTCCCTCACGAGAGGCCTGTGCCACCACCTGCGCAGCCAGTCCTGGGTCTAGTCCCTTGCGGGTCATCTCCGAGAGCACGCCCCGCTCCCCCATGGTGCGATGCAGACAGGAACGCAGAAGATCCTGGGCATAGGCCTGGTCATCCAACAGGCCCAGCTTGGTCAGCCGGTCGATCACTTGATCGACCACGTCCGTATCAAACCCCTTGTCGACCAGGCGACGGGCCAGAGCCCCGCTTGAACGCGCTGCCGCATCCAAAAGGGTCAGAGCAGCCTCCCGGCAAGCATCCGCATCATCGGCATCTGCTCGCGGAGCTGCAGGCGCGGAACCTCCACCAAAGCCACCGGCACGTGGGCGACGGCCACGGCGGCGGGTTCTTCTATCGGAACCACGGGCAGAACGGTGACCACGAGAATGGCGACCTGCCAGGGATTCGTCACCCATATCAGCATTGGCAGCACTGTCTGTATCTTCCAGACTGCCTCCGAATCGGGCGCCATGCCCCAGACCGAGGACAGGAGACTGCACCAGGCGGCTGTCCTCCTTGAAGCTGTCATCCTTCTGCTCAAGGGCAGGATCAAGGACTGACACCGACTCTGCTGGAGCAGGCGCACCCGCAGAGTCTGGCAGCAACCGGTCCGACCGGGAATCCACCGATTCTGTGATAGAGTCGGCAGGATCCCCGGTCTGCGCCAGTCGGACAGGATTTTCCTTGAGAAAGTCCTCGGCCGAGATCATAGGGTCATGCAGCCTGGGCCGTGGGCACAGTGGTGTTGACGTCGACAGGAGCCGAGTCGTCTTCCTTGCTGTCTTGGCCAGCATCAGCCTGATCGGCCTTGTCGTCCTCGGAAGGAGCAGGGATAAGGCCGAAGGCGACCTTGACCTTATCTTCGATCTCCTTGGTCAGACCGGGGTTGTCCTTGAGGAACTGACGGACGTTCTCCCTGCCCTGACCCAGCTGATCGCCCTCGTAGGTGAACCAGGAGCCCGACTTCTTGACGATGTTGGTCTGCAGAGCCATGTCCAGAACCGAACCCTCCTTGGAGATGCCCTCCCCGTAGAGAATGTCGAATTCGGCCACCTTGAAGGGCGGGGCCATCTTGTTCTTGACCACCTTGACCTTGGTGCGGTTGCCCACCGCCTCGTCGCCGTTCTTCAGGGTCTGGATACGGCGGATGTCCAAGCGGACCGAGGCGTAGAACTTCAGGGCCTTGCCGCCGGTGGTGGTCTCCGGGCTGCCGAAGAAGACGCCGATCTTCTCCCTGAGCTGGTTGATGAAGATGGCCGTGGTGTTGGCCTGGGACAGGGCACCGGTCATCTTGCGCAGGGCCTGGCTCATCAGCCTGGCCTGCAGACCCACGTGGCTGTCGCCCATATCGCCCTCGATCTCGGCCTTGGGCACCAGGGCGGCCACCGAGTCGATGACGATGACATCCAGGGCGCCCGATCTGATCAGCATGTCGGCGATCTCCAGCGCCTGCTCGCCGTTGTCCGGCTGGGAGACGATCAGGGAGTCCGTGTCCACGCCCAGCTTCTTGGCGTACTCAGGATCCAGAGCGTGCTCAGCATCGATGAAAGCGGCCACTCCACCGCCGGCCTGTGCATTGGCCACCGCGTGCAGGGCCAGGGTGGTCTTGCCCGAGGATTCGGGACCATAGATCTCGACGATGCGGCCGCGGGGCAGTCCGCCGATGCCCAGGGCCATGTCCAAGGCCAAGGACCCGGTGGGAATGACCTCCACATCCTGGGCAGGCTTGTCGCCCAGGCGCATGGCCGAACCCTTGCCGAAGCTCTTCTCCACCTGCGCGAGGGCCGTGTTCAAGGCTGCCTGGCGACGGGGGTCGATCCCGCCCTCCTCTTCCTTCTTCGCCTTGCCACTGTTGCTCTGACGTGCCATATGGCTCTCCTTCTTCGTAACCGACCTCACGATGACGACATCCTGATTGACGACCTCACGATTGACAGCCTATCCGCCGTCGGAACCTGTCAGCGGTCCCGGCGCCCGATGTGGTCAAACGTGCCGATGGTCACCGGACCATGGGTATCAGTATACCCGACTATGCGAACAAATGTTCGAAAATCGCCTGGAATGGGCAATAAATTCGCGGAGGATAAAACCCGCCGATCAGGCTGCCGGCAGGGGCGGCGCATTGTGGTCCTTCCCCCAGCGCCGGGAGTCGGGAATCTCCATCTGATCGCAGAGCACGTTCCAGACCACGCGCGGCTCCACACCCGCATCCAGGGCCTCTATTACGGTCATGGCATCCAGGGCGGTCAGCCTCTGGTCACGGGCCAGACTGCGTCCGTAGACCCGGCCGAAGACCTCCTCCAGCAGCTGCCAGAATTCCCGTTCACGCACCCGACATCACCTTTCGTCCAAGACCCACCCTGTCACACCCCTTCTACGGTAGCAACCGACAGTCAGCAGAAGAGGGCGCCTGGTTCCTCAGAACCGGACGCCCTCAAGAACGGTCCGCCGATTCAACCGGCGGAACCTGACATGCTTACTCCTGAGTGGACTCCAGGTAGTCCGCCACCATCCGCAGGGTCTGCGGCACACCCAGGCCCAGCGCGTCGGCGATGGAGCTCAGCAGTTCGGAGCTGGCCTCCTTCTGGCCGCGTTCCACCTCGGACAGATAGCCCAGGGACACGCCGGCCTTCTCGCTGACCTCACGCAGGGTCTTGTGATCGTTGGTCCTCAGCTCGCGCAGCACGTGGCCCAGGGCCTCGCGCAGGGAGACGGTATGGGTGACGGCCCGGCCGTCGTTGTTGGAGGCTGCCCGCTGACGGCTGGCTTCCATGCCGTCCTCCTCCATCCACATCTTGTTCAGGTTGGCCTGGCGCTCCTCCTTGGCCTTCTTGGCGGCCTTGGCACGGATCACCTGCTGCTGGGCGAAGACGACGGCACGACGCTGGGCGGGGGTCAGATCACGAACCCGCGCGTTGCGCTCCACTCCGGGTGCGGCCGGCTTGACATCATAGGTATCGTTGGTTCGAGTCATCACGGTCTCGGTGCTGGCCATAGCAGCCCCTTTCGCCATTATCGTGTTCAACTTCTTACACACTGACCAACAGACGAGCCGGTGGATTATTCCAGGGGAGGAACCCGAAAGGCCCGCTTTGTGACCAAGGTCACGTATGCACAAGGTCCGACAGCGGTAAGTGGAAGCGACTCACCGCATCAGGCCGTCAGCCCCGCGAGTGCAGGGCCCGATCCAGCTGGTCCAGAATCCGCATGACCGTGCCCCGGCGCACCTGTTCCCGGTCGCCGTCCAGATGCAGCTCGTAGGCATAGGTCCGGTAGGCGTGGGATTGAAGGCCGGTCTCGATACGCCGACCCAGCACCCGGACGGGCAGGGCCAGACCGATGTAGACCAGCCCGGCAGGATCATCCCCGTCAGGGCCCGGCCCGGCCACGCCCGTCGTGGCCATGCCGATGACCGTGTCCTCGTGCCCCGGCCTAGTGTAGAGCCTGGCCGTGCCCTCGGCCATCTCCTGGGCGACCCTTGGATGGACCGCACCCTGGGTGGCCAGCAGGTCCTGGTCCACCTTGAGGATGGCGGCCTTGGCGGCGATGTCGTAGGTGACGGCCGACCCAAGGAAAACGTCTGAGGCCCCGGGAATCCTGACGAAAGCATCGGCCAGCAGCCCCCCGGTCAGCGATTCGGCGGCGGCCAGGAACAGGCCCGAATCACGGCAGGTATCGATGATCCGTCCAGCCAGGTCGTCGCAACGGCCCTGCACGCTCTTGCCGATCATCGCCGCATCCCCATCACGTATTCCGCTCCCGAGTAGAGGCAGAGGGCCAGGGCCACCAGGATGACCACGCGGGTGGCTACCAGGTACCAGGGCCAGACCGTCGACAGGGGCGTCATGAGCATGCCCAGGCCGATGCACTCAAACAAGGTCTTGTACTTGCCAGCCTGGGAGGCGGCGATGACCCGGCCCTGCTTGTTGATGACCAGGACCCGCAGCAGGGTGATGCCCAGTTCCCTGACCAGGAAGAGCACGGTGACCCACCACCAGAGCTCGCCGAAGACGGAGGCCACAATCAGCGCCGAGCATATCAGCAGCTTGTCGGCAATGGGATCCATGAGCTTGCCCAGCTCGGTCACCTGGTTGTACCGGCGGGCCAGCCACCCGTCCAGCTTGTCGGTCGAGGCGGCGAGGATGAAGAGCACGGCCGCGGTCCAGCGCATGCCAGGCCTGCGTTCGCCCCAGGGACCGGCCATCAGATCCAGGGCGATGAAGACCAGGACCAGGAGAATACGGGTGTAGGTGACCAGGTTTGGGGGTGAATTCCATCCTTCGAGAAGCCTGCGCCTCTCACGACCGGTCTCTGACTCGGCATGCTCCTGCATTGCCACTCCTTATACGCGATACTCGTGCGCTCGGGCCGTCCAACAAGAGATGCCGGGCGGCAGTTTCATCATAACGGTAGACCAGGCCCAGCTTTTTGGGCCGATGTTCAGCCCTGCGCTTGCTCATCCGGGGCGGGATCCATGGAGGAGGCGTCGCCTCGGATGAAGGCCAGGGCCTGCTGCAGCTGCGGCGGCTGGATGAGCACCTCGCGGGCCTTGGAACCCTCCGACGGCCCCACGATTCCCCTCG
The DNA here is from genome assembly GCF_058199535.1 of Bifidobacterium sp. VU/mBH4 (B4). Lineage (NCBI taxonomy): Bacteria > Bacillati > Actinomycetota > Actinomycetes > Bifidobacteriales > Bifidobacteriaceae > Bifidobacterium > Bifidobacterium sp. VU/mBH4 (B4). Next base: position 101,116 of record NZ_JBVPQJ010000007.1, read on the forward strand.
ACTCCAGCAGGTCCATCAGCCTCCCTGCCCTGGCGAAGCCTACACGCAGCTTGCGCTGGAGCATGGAGGTGGATCCGAACTGGGTGGTCACCACCAGCTCGGCCGCCTGGAGCAGCTCGTCCATGTCGTCGCCGATCTCCTCCTGGATCTCGTTCTTGTGGTCGGCCTTGTCGGCCATCTGCTCGATGTCCTCACGGTAATGGGGCTTGCGCTGGGTGCGCACATAATCCACCGCCTTGCGGATCTCGGACTCGGAGACCCAGGCCCCCTGGACGCGGGTGGGCTTGGCCTGGCCCATGGGCAGGAAGAGGGCGTCGCCCTGGCCGATCAGGGTCTCGGCGCCGGTGGCATCCAGAATGACTCGGGAATCCGTCGAGGAGGATGTGGCGAAGGCCAGCCTGGAGGGAATGTTGGCCTTGATCAGGCCGGTGACCACATCCACCGAGGGCCGCTGGGTGGCCAGGACCAGGTGGACGCCGGCGGCACGCGCCAGCTGGGTGATCCGCTGAATGGAGCTCTCCACGTCGTTCTTGGCCACCATCATCAGGTCGGCCATCTCGTCGACCACCACGACCAGGTAGGGGTACGGGGCCACCTTGCGGTTGGAGCCGGCGGGGGCGTGGACCTTGCCCTCGCGCACGGCCTTGTTGAAGTCCTTGATGTGCCGGAATCCGAAGAACTGCAGGTCGTCGTAGCGGGCATCCATCTCCTTGACCACCCATTCCAGGGCCTGGGCGGCCTTCTTGGGTTCGGTGATGATGGGCGTGAGCAGGTGGGGGATGCCGGCGTAGGCGCTCAGCTCCACACGCTTGGGGTCCACCATGATCAGGCGGACCTGTTCCGGCGTGGCCCGCATGATCAGCGAAACCAGCATGGAGTTGATAAAGCTGGACTTGCCCGAACCCGTGGCGCCGGCCACCAGCAGGTGGGGCATCTTGGTCAGGTCGGCGGTCACATAGTGGCCCTCCACGTCCTTGCCCACGGCGGTCATCATGGGGTTGTCGTCCTGCTGGGCCTTGTCGGAGCGCAGCACGTCGCCCAGGTGGACGATCTCGCGGTCCACGTTGGGAATTTCGATGCCGATGGCCGACTTGCCAGGGATGGGCGACAGGATGCGCACGTCCGAGCTGGCCACCGCGTAAGCAATGTTGCGCTGAAGGTTGGTGACCTTCTCCACCTTGACGCCCGGCCCCAGCTCCACCTCGTACTGGGTGACCGAAGGCCCGCGCAGGAAGCCGACCACCTTGGCGTCCACGTCGAACTGCTGGAAGGTCGATTGCAGGGCCTTGATGACCGCGTCGTTGGCCGAGGTCCTGACCGCGTGGGGCTTGCCCTTGACCAGCAGGTCCGTGCTGGGCAGCACATAGGGCCGGCTCTCGTCCACCTGGCGGTCATCGGAGGAACCTGACGCACCGGGAGTCTGGGTTCCGGCAGCCTGGGCTTCGGCCGTCTGGTTCCCTGCAGCCGGAGCGGGCTGGGCGTCCATCTGCACGGTGTCGGCTGCGGCTGCGGCAGCGGCCCAGGGGTCCGAAGCTCCCACGCCGGACAGCGCGGCCGGATCCACCTTGGGATGCCCCTGCTCCCTGGCATCCAGGAGGGCGGCGGTGGCCGGGGCCTCTACAGCGGGCATGTTCTGCGTGGACACCTGGTCCGATTCGGCAGCCTGCGCCGTCTGGTCACCCTGGTCAGCCCCCTCCAGCGAGGCCGCCTGGGAGAAAGGCTCGTCAGCCTCGTAACGCTCCAGATGGGTGTCCGTGTCCTTGCCGATGCGGCCATGCAGCAGGCGGCTGAACCAGCCGGCCACCCCGCCACGGCCCGAATCCTTGGCATCCTCCTGGTCCGATTCCTGGTGGGTGGGCACGCCGGGGGCCAGAGGCAGGGTGTCATCCCCCAGCCTGACCTCGTTGGGAGCGGTCTGCGCCGGAGCCGAGCCGGAGGCATGGGTCCTCTTGCCGCGCAGCAAGGCAACCAAGTCGCTCATATGGAATCTGAAGGTGATGAAGAGGCCGAAAATGCCCACGAGGACGAAGATGATGACGGCGAAGACCTTGGACAGCCCCCAGGCCAGCGGCGAGCCCAGAACGAACCCCAGAAGGCCGCCTGAGCCGCTGATGGCCCTCATGTCGAAGCCTCGATGGTCCGAAGCCATGAGCACGTCCAGAATGGAGCAGACCGACCAGAGCACCACCATGAGACCGCCCACCACAGGCAGGTTGCCGGCCTCGCGCCCGGTGTAGCAGACCAGCCGGAAGGCCGCAAAGAGCAGGACCACCGGCAGGATGATGCTGCAGAGCCCCAGAACGCCCGCAGCCAGGGCATGCAGCCCCCGCCCCAGGAAGCCGTTCACGCGGAACCATTCGCTGGCACTGAAGAGCACGGCCAGGATGACCAGCACGAAGCAGAGCCCGTCCTTGCGGTAGGCGGAGTTGTCGCCGTTTTTGCCGACCACGGCACGCACCAGGGATCCCAGGCCCCGGGGCAGGGCCAGCAAGGCCTTGTGCCAGAAGGGTTCTGGGTCTTGGCTGTCCTTGGCTGCGGTCCGGCCGCGACCGCGTGCGTCTGCTTGCTGCTTACGTGTCATAACCCTTTCAGCCTACCCAGAACCCCGGTCCGCGTCGGGCCCGACGGGTCAGTGTGCACAACTCTTTCAGACGGTGGGCCGCCAGGGCTAGCATCGTTGGCATGACACCAGCCGAACGTCAGAGCGCCGTGGCCTTCGCCCTGCGCAACCTGCTTCTGGATGACCGTCAGCCCGGCCCTTCGGCCCTTCAGGCGGCCAGCGACTTTGTGGCGGGCAGAAGGCAGGCCGAGGTTCTGGCCGACCAGGCCCGGCGCTTGGAGGCCAAGGCGGCTGCCCTGACGGATGCCCTCTTTCTGCGGACCATCCTGGTCTGTCAGCGACCCTGGGCGACCGAGGGCGATCTTGCGGAGCTGGAGGCCATCCATCGCCGACTGCTTCCCGGCCTGCCGGAAGAGCGAGCGCTGCGCCGACCCCAACCGGAGGACGACGCCAGCCTGTATCCGGCATCCATGCTGGAGCAGGGAGCGGCAGCCATCGGCCAGGAGCTGGCGGCCGAACACAACCTGGCCAGCCTGGACCGTCCGGTCTTCGTGGAGCGCCTGGCCCATTACTATGACGAGCTCTCCTACCTGCACCCCTTCGCCGACTGCGACGGCATGACCCTGCGCATCTTCCTCTCACGCCTGTCCCACGATGCCGGATGGGACCTGGACTGGGGACGGGCTAATCCGACCGCCCACCGCCGGGCCCTCCAGCGGGCGCTCCGGGGCGACATCGACGGCCTGCAGACCCTGATTGCGGGCATGGTCCGCCCGGTCAACCCAACCCGAATATTTCTGATCGCCGGATGGGACCAGGGCCCAGCCCACTGAATTGGCAGCCTCAGCTTGGCAGCCGCTCGTTGCCGCTGCGCTTGGCGGCCTCGATGATCCGGGCACTCTGATTGATCAGTTCTGCCGCCCCGGCCTGGTCGTGGTCGCGGACGCGCCCCCAGTATCGTATTTTGAGCTGCACATACCGCTTCCGCGCCCGCAGGTCGGCCATCCGCTGGTCCAGCCGCCGTCCCTGCTCGGCCAGGAGCTCGATCTGCCGTCCGGCGGCCTCGGCTCCCGCCGCACGGTTGCCCAGATACTCCCGCATGTGCTCCAGGGACATGCCCGTGGCGCTCAGGCAGGAGATGGTCTCCAGCAGATCCAGATCCTCCTGGCTGTAGCAGCGGTGGCCGCTTGAGGGGTCCCTGGCAATGGGCGGAATGATGCCGATGGTCTCGTAGTAGCGCAGGGTGGTCTCCGGCATCCCCGACATGAGCGAGGCCTGGCGGATGGTGTACCAGGGCCCGGATCCCTGGGCGGTCTGGGTTTGGTCGGTCTGGGTTTCAGCCTGGGGCTGCGTGATGGTGGTCATACCCGTTCAGCTTAGGAACTTCAAGTACTTGAAGTCAAAGCTCGCCCAAATGGTGTCTGGTCACCCTCCCCTGATCCGACTGGTCGGCCTGGGCGTCCGCCTGGTCGAAGCGGCCTTGGTCGGCCTGGTCCACCAGGTCCAGGGCCTGCTGGGCCAGGTCCGGGGCCAGGGCATTCAGCCAGTGGATGCGCGGGTCCCGGCCGAACCAGCCCATCTGCTTGCGGGCCAGGCGCTTGGTCTTCTGCGCTATCAGACCGAAGGCGGCATCCAGGTCGGTGCGGCCGTCCAGGTAGTCCAGAATCTGCTGGTAGCCCAGGGCGCGTGAGGCCGTGGTCCCCAGGCGGTTGCGCAGTCTGCTCACCTCCTCGACCAGCCCCTGGTCGCGCATGGCCTGGGTGCGCTGGTCGATCCTGCGATCCAGCTCCTCCCGGGGCAGGTCCAGCCCCAGCTGCAGGGCGGGCAGCAGGTAGCGGTAACGGGGCAGGCTGGCCGAATAGGGCCGTCCGGTGATCTCCATGACCTCCAGAGCCCGCACGGTCCGCCGCACATTCCGAGGGTCCATCCGCTCCGCAGCCTCCGGGTCCCGCTCCTGCAGCTGACGGAAGAGCAGCCCGGGGCCTTCCTCTTGGGCCCGCTCCTCCAGCCTGGCCCTGACCGCCGGGTCGGTGCCGGGGAAGGACAGATCGTCGATGACAGCCCGGGTATAGAGCCCGGAGCCACCGACCAGAATGGGTCTGATTCCCTTCGCCCGCAGGTCGGCTATCAAGGACCGGGCCATGGCCTGGAAGCGGGCCACGCTCATGACCTCCTCCGGCTCGATGATGTCGATCAGGTGGTGAACCACCGCCTGCCGCTCCTGGATTGACGGCTTGGCCGTGCCCACATCCATCCCACGGTACATCTGGTAGGCGTCGGCATTGACGATATGTGCCTCCTGCCCGCGCTCCTCAAGAGCCTGTGCCAGGGCCACGCCCAGGGCGGTCTTACCCGAGGCTGTAGGGCCCACGATGGAGACGATGCGGGGTTCAGCGGATGTCATAGACCTGCCCCGCCCGGGGATCCGGGTCAGCGATCAGATAGTGGGGCCCGGCCTGGGTGACGGTGCAGGTCACCAAGTCGCCAGGCTTAGGTGCAGGCATCCCCTGGGGCACGCCGACGTGGACCAGCACCCCGGTGCGCTCATGCCCGGTCACCCGGTGGGTGCTGCCGTCGTGCCGGCCGTGCCCGTCGCCGATCAGCACCTCCACCTCCTTGCCCAGGAAGGACTGCATGTGCTCCATGGTGATGGACTCCTGCAGGGCCTGCAGCCGCTCGAACCGATCCTGGACCACGGCCTTGGGCAGCTGCGGCATGCGCGCGGCCGGAGTACCCGGACGGGGCGAATACTCAAAGATGAAGGCCGACGAGAAGCGTGCCCGGCGCACTACATCCATGGTGGCCTGGAAGTCCTCCTCGGTCTCCCCGGGGAATCCCACGATGATGTCGGTGGTGATCAGGGCATCGGGCATGGCAGCCCGCACCTTGTCAAGTATGTCCAAAAAGCGCTGGGACCGGTAGGAGCGCCGCATGGCCCGCAGAATCCGGTCGGAGCCCGACTGCAGGGGCATGTGCAGCTGGTGCATGACCGTGGGGGTCTCGGCCATGGCCGCGATCACATCGTCGGTGAAGGCCGCCGGATGGGGCGAGGTGAAGCGGATCCGTTCCAGCCCAGGCACCCGGCCGCAGGCACGCAGGAGCCGGGCAAAGGCATAGCGGTCCCCCGTGGACCAGCCGTAGGAGTTGACGTTCTGCCCCAGCAGGGTCACCTGGCGGGCCCCGGAGCGTACGCAGTCCTCAACCTCCTGCAGGATGTCGTCCATGGACCGGTCCCGCTCCCGCCCGCGCACCGAGGGCACGATGCAGAAGGTGCAGGTGTTGTTGCAGCCGACCGATATGGACACCCAGGCCTGCGAGCGCGAGGCCCTGACCGCCGGCAGCCGCCCGGGCAGATCCCGCAGCTCCTGCGTAACCCCCACCTGCGGCCGCCCGTCCTTGCGGGCCTTGTCCAGCAGACCCGGCAGCGAGCCGATGTCCCTGGTGCCGAAGACCGCATCCACCCATGGCGCCGCCTTCACAATCCGCTCCCGATCCTTCTGGGCCATGCAACCGCCCACGGCGATGCGCGTGTCGGGTTTGTGCTGCTTGAACCTGTGCCAGCGCCCGATGGTCCCGTACATGCGCTGGGTGGCGTTGTCTCGCACGGCGCAGGTGTTGAGCACCATCACGTCCACCTCGCGCGCGCGGACCTGCTCGGGCGTGGCCTGCTGGTAGCCCTGGGCCCGAAGCACCCCGGCGATACGTTCGGAATCGTGCTCGTTCATCTGGCAGCCCAGGGTCCGCACATAGTAGACGCCCCTGCTGTCCTTACGCTGAGCGGTCACGCTCATGCCCTCGCCTGCTTCCATAAGCCATGATTGTATGCGCAGGTCGGGTCCCGCGGCCATCGGGGCCTGTGCGTACCATGAGTCATGGTTACGAACGGCGGCATGGGAGGTTCATGTGATACTCGACCGTAACAGTGCCATGAGCGCATCCGAAATGAAGCAGCGACTGTCGGACTTGGACGAAAAGGACCGTCCCAAGCTGGACATCGACGAGATAACGGAATTCGTCAATCTCATGCAGACCTACGAGGGGGCCATGTACGAGATTTCGACCAAGCTGGACGTGCTGGACACCGAGTTCCAGGTCCGGTTCAGCCACAACCCCATCCACCACATGGAGCGCCGGCTCAAGAGCGTGGACTCCCTGATCGGCAAGCTGCACCGCAAGAACCTGCCCGTCACCATTCCCTCGGTGCGCGATCACATCTTCGACGTGGCCGGCGTGCGCGTCATCTGCAACTACCGGGACGACGTCTACTCGGTCTCCCGCTACCTCTCCGACCAGTCAGACATCCAGGTGCTGAGGGTCAAGGACTACATCCGCAACCCCAAGATGAACGGCTACCGCAGCCTGCACGTCATCTACGCCGTGCCGGTCTTCCTGACCTCGGGACCCCACTACACGCCGGTCGAGGTGCAGTTCCGCACCATCGCCATGGACTACTGGGCCTCCCTGGAGCACCAGCTGCGCTACAAGTCAGACCTGCCCGACGCCCGCCTGGCCGAGCATTCCCAGACCCTGCTGGACTGCGCCCGCTCCCTGCAGAACATCGAGGTGCAGATGCAGTCCATCCACCGCGACATCTCAGGTTCGCCCCAGGAGCAGGAGACCGACGACGAAGCCATCAGCGGCAATACCGATTAGCTGAATCCTCACAAATCCTTTACCATAGAAACCAGGCCAGGTGGAAGGGTTGGGGCTTCCGCCGGGTCCCAGGAGGAGGCCCCGCCTTCAAGGTCGGGTCTCCTCCTGTACCACCATCTCTCAGAAGTCGAAGTTGTCGGGATCCGCGCCGGTGCGCTCGTCCCTGTTCATGGCGGTGATGGTCTTCATATCCTCATCACTCAGCTCGAAGTCGAAGACCTGCGCGTTCTGCTCGATCCGCTCCTTGTGGGTGGACTTTGGGATGACGATGACCCCGCGCTGCAGGTGCCAGCGCAGCACGATCTGTGCCGGGGAGCGGTCGTAGCGCTCGGCCATGGCCTTGAGCCTGGGGTCGGCCAGCAGGTTGCCGCCGGTGCCACCCAGAGGACTGTAAGCCTCCACATCCACACGCAGGGTGCCGTGGCAGTAGTCGATCAGGTCGCCATTGACGAACTGGGGCGAGGACTCGATCTGATCGACGGCCGGCTTGGTGCCGCTGATGGTATGCAGCTCGTCCAGGTGGTGCTTCTGGAAGTTGCAGACCCCGATGGCCCGTACCCGCCGCTGGGTGTAAAGCTCCTCCATGTCCTCCCAGGCCTGCTGCCAGCCCTCGGCGGGCCAGTGGATCAGGTAGAGGTCCAGATAGTCCACGCCCAACCGGTCCAGGCTCTCCTTGAAGGCCTCCTTGGCCCGTCCCGCACGAATGTCGTCATTCCAAAGCTTGGTGGTCAGGAAGACATCCCGCCGGTCAACCCCGGAGCGGCGCAACCCCTCCCCCACGGACTGCTCGTTGCCATAGATCATGGCGGTGTCGATGTGGCGGTAGCCCGCCTGCAGGGCCCAGGTGACGGCCTGGCTGGTCGCCTCGCCATCGGGTGTTTGGAAGACCCCGAGCCCCAGCTGGGGAATGCTGACCCCGTTGTTGAGGGTGATGGTGGTGTCGGTGACGTTTCCGGTCATATAGGCATACTCCTTGTCGGTAGTTCAGAGGCCGTGACGTGTTGTCTGTCCATTCTATCTGCCAGGCAAGATGGGAGGAGCTGTTGCTTAGGCCTACCGCTGTGCATTTGCATCTCGTGTGTTGTTTTCTGGCTGGGTGGTAGGGTGAAAGGCGGGGGATGTCGAGAAGACGGCTGGCTTGCGCCATTGGCTCATGCGATGTGATGCAGGGTGGGCGCTGGCAGGCAAAAACTTTGGCAAACGGTGTTGATTCCGTTTGGTGTTTGGTGAAGGGGTTTTGGTTTGATGCATCTGGTTTCCCGTCTGCGTCGCATCCTGGCGATGGCTGTCATCCTGCTGGGAATGCTTGCGGGCCTGGGCGTCGCATCCGCCCAGGCGGATGCTCCTGTCCTCACCGGGGGGGGGGGGTCGTCAGACCCCTCGCGTAGCTGAGCAAACCCCCGGCATTTCCCCCAGCAACACTCCAGGCACTCCACTGCCCTCGCCATCGCCGATACAAGCCACCACACCATTAAGCCCCACACCAGAACCCCCGTCATCGACGACGGGAACACCCGGCAGCACAGACGCCGCTCCTGCCAAACCATCTGGCAAGACGGATAATCAAGCCACGCACGTAGTACGCTTCGACATGGTTGATGGAAACAAGCCCACCCAGTCAACCGTGAAAACCGGCACCCTCGCCGCTCCCCCGCAACAGAACCCTCAGCGTGAAGGCTTCCGGTTCGACGGGTGGACGCTTGACGGCCAGCCTTTCGACCTCCGGACCCCCATCCTCCAGGACACGACCCTGAAAGCCCAATGGTCGAAAGCCGCGGACTGGACGCTGAGCCCTGACCATGGGCCCGCCTCCGGCGCCCGGCTGACCATCAGCCCGCCCCACAGGCAGGAACCTCAATTCGCCAGCATCCATGCCGCTGGAGACCGGTTCCTCGGCTTGACCGGCGACGGCCGCATCCACACCTGGACGCAGGACGGCACGCCCAAACAGGTGCCTTCCCCCGCCCAAGCATCCGACGGGTTCCACTACCTGCAGGTTGCAGCCGACAGCCGATCGCAGGCCGCATTAGGATCAGACCAGCACATCTACACCTGGAACAGCCAACAAGCAACACCCGTGATCCTCGACACCGGCAAGGATGCCGGGTTCACCAGCATCAGCATGAACGATAATCGGCTCCTGGCCGTGGACCAACAAGGACAAATCCACGCTTTCCGGACCAGCCAGGCCGACAGCCAAAGCCTGAACCCGAAATTCTTGGAGCAGGCCGCAGCCAGCCTGCCCGGAAAGGCGCAGGCCGTCACCGCTGCGGCCTCCGCCAGCCAGGCGCTCATCGTGGACGCTGACGGGCTAGCCTGGACCTGGGAGATGAGCAAGACCGGGAAAGCCAAGCCCGAACGCGTCAAGCAGCAGCCGGAAACCCGTATCGTCCAGGCCCAGGCCCTCAACCAGGGGTTCCTCCTCCTGGACACAAACGGGCAGGCCCGGTACCTGCCAGACGGCACTGCCGCCATGATCCAGCTCAGCCTGCCGGACGGCGCGCAGGCCAGCTCGACCGCCGCCAACAAGGACCAGGCCGCCATCACTGATGCGGACGGCCACGTCTGGGTCTGGCATCCCGGCAAGACCCCCAAGCGCGCGGACAGCAGGAACCAAGCCTACGTGCAAGCCGCAAGCACCGGCGGCGGGATCGCCGCCATCAGCAGACAGGGCAGCCTGTACAGGTGGAGCCTGGACGGGCATGGCCAGCCCGGCAAACCCGACAGGCTCGACACCACTGCTGCGCCCATCCTGGCATCAGCCAGCCTGAACGACCAGGCGTTGCCGCTCAGCAGGAGCAACGGCTCCTGGCAGGCTGAAGCTCCCGCCCGCAAGCCCGGACAAGCCGCCATCCTTATCACTGGCAGGCAGGACGGGCAGCCTTTCGCCAGGAGCCTTGCGTACACGGTCGACCAGCCGCCGGCACGAGCTGCGGAACCAGGATCCGCGTTCACGGTCCGCTTCGACACGGGAGGCGGAAACCCCAAACCAGCAGACCAGCATGTCTCCGCCCCGTACGGGAGGGCGAAGCGCCCCTCCCCAGACCCGACGCGCGATGGCTTCCTGTTCGACGGCTGGTTCACCGGTCAGGTCGCCTACGATTTCAGCAGGCCCGTCGGCAAGGACCTGACCCTGGCCGCCCACTGGACGCCGACAAGCCGGAGCACCAAGTGGAGCATCAGCCCCAATAAGGGCAGCCAGCTGGGCAGGGAACCCGCCACCATCACCCCGCCAGACAACGCCAGCCGAGGCATCAGATTCAGCCAGATCAGCGGATCAGCAAACGGTTCTTTTTCCTTGGCGGTGGGCAGCGACGGCAACGCCTACGCATGGGGATACAACAGCAATGGCCAGCTCGGCAACGGGACAAGCAGCTACAGCGGCCAATCTACGCCGGTCAGGGTGAAGACGCCCGACCGCAACACCTACCCGGACCTGCCAGCGGACTTCACCTACCTGCAGGTCAGCGCCGGAGAGCTTCATTCGCTGGCCCTGGGCAGCGACGGCAACGTTTACGCCTGGGGATACAACGGCTATGGCCAGCTCGGCGACGGGACGACCACCGAGCGGCATGCGCCGGTCAGGGTGAAGACGCCCGACCGCAAGGCGTACCCGGACCTGCCAGCGGACTTCACCTACCTGCAGGTCAGCGCCGGACAATATCATTCCCTGGCCGTGGGCAGCGACGGCAACGTTTACGCCTGGGGAAACAACGGCTATGGCCAGCTCGGCGACGGGACGACCACCGAGCGGCATGCGCCGGTCAGGGTGAAGACGCCCGACCGCAAGGCGTACCCGGACCTGCCAGCAGACTTCACCTACCTGCAGGTCAGCGCAGGAGCCGCCCATTCCCTGGCCCTGGGCAGCGACGGCAACGTTTACGCCTGGGGAAACAACTACAATGGCCGGCTCGGCGACGGGACAACCAGCTACAGCCAGTCTACGCCGGTCAGGGTGAAGACACCCGACCGCAGCACGTACCCGGACCTGCCGGAGGACTTCACCTACCTGCAGGTCAGCGCCGGAGGCTCTCATTCCCTGGCCCTGGGCAGCGACGGCAACGTTTACGCCTGGGGATACAGCGGCGATGGCCAGCTCGGCGACGGGACGACCACCGAGCGGCATGCGCCGGTCAGGGTGAAGACACCCGACCGCAAGACCTACCCGGACCTGCCAGCAGACTTCACCTACCTGCAGGTCAGCGCAGGAGCCGCCCATTCCCTGGCCGTGGGCAGCGACGGCAACGCCTGGGCATGGGGATGCAACGGGTCTGGTGACCTCGGCAACAACAGCAGCGGCAGCTATGCGAGTTCGTCTGTTCCTGTGCGCGTGCGCGACCCCGCCAGCCCCGGGGACAAGAGCAAAGGGCTCAAAGCCGCACAGGTCAGCGCCGGATACCATGATTCCCTGGCCGTGGGCAGCGACGGCAACGCCTGGGCATGGGGAGGCAACTACAGTGGCCAGCTCGGCGACGGCAGCACAAACGACAAGTCGGCTCCTGTGCCGGTGTCGTTCAACCTGCAGCTGGTGATCACCGGCGTCAGGTTCGACCAGACCGCTGTATCAGGGCTGACGCGCGGCGACGGCAATAGTGTCAGCGTGCTCACGCCTGCACACCAGCCGGGCACGGTCACGGTCAGCGTGGACTACACGCTGGGCGGCGCACCCCAAACGCCCGACACATCCTTGAAGTACACGTACCTGCCCGCAGGCGTGCTCCCCAAGGCAGGCGGGGAAGGCATCCTGCTGGCCCTGGCCACCGGCATGACCGGCATGGGCGGGATCCTGGCCTCACGCCGCCACCGGAGGGAACAACATAGTCTGTC
>NZ_JBVPQJ010000008.1:0-58742 GCF_058199535.1 Bifidobacterium sp. VU/mBH4 (B4)
ACTGTTCCTAAATCAGTTCTTATTATACAGCTGGCTACGGATCAGCAGGTTGCAGGTTCGAATCCTGTCTGGCGCACTTATGTTGAAGCTTCTAAAGTTTAGAGGCTTTTTCTTTATTTCTTCGCTGTTCGACATGAGCCCTATTTTTTCTTGGCCTCTGTTAGACGAAAGTCTTCTCAAAACAAGCCTCATTGAGGTGGTGCCCGGATTTAAATCGATAGGTCACAGTCCATGTACAGTGTGTGAAGTGCTATTTACTGTGCTGCAAACCGGTTGATCGCGCTATCCCTCATAGCTCTTCCAGCTTCTATCTAAATTCACGTATGGCTATGATGAAGTCCTTATACCCTTTGATCTAGTTAATTAGGTTCTATATTACTCAGGAACTTATTGTACCGGACTCGCCGGGAGTTACTTTGAATGACAACATTGTTGTCAGAATTAAACACAAAACGCAACATATTATCCTCACCAGCCGAAGAGAGCTCTCGTAAGAGGTCTAAGTAATAAGTTTTCTGCTGCATCTTAAGCGTCGAACAAATTAGTTAAGAAGCATTCTAAAAGACTTGATAGGTATTTATCAAAAACTACGCTTGGAACAGTCCTATCTTTTCCAACAAGACTTTTGAGTTGTTTGGCAGGTGTGGGCCCTAAATAGAAATTGTTCACTTCGCTATATATTGTTTCCACAAATGGGCGACATTGCACAATTTCATAGCAATTGAATCATTCGGCCGATATTGCTAACTGGCAGTAAATGTCTACCGATTTATATGCTTAGCTGGGAAAGTCGGTGTCCACGTTCGATTGAACTACAGCATATCCGAGACCAGGCTCAAGGCGTGAATCCTCTAGAATACGAGGCCATAATTTTGGACATATCTGTCTTATCTTATCGGATATACCGCGAAGCGGTTTCGCTGACGTACATGTCAAACAGGTCGTTAACACGAGAAAAGACTCGGCCATGGTGTCAGGTACAGAATTGACAAAATAAGCTTTAGTTTTGAATCTTGCGCGTGGTAAGTCACTTTTCTTAGAGACATTATCATGGCTTCAACCATAGAAGCCACAATCCAGGTCAAGGTGCTTTACCCCGACCAGAGCATCCCGCCACGAAGCATTATTTCGGCCACCCCCATTATTCCCAGATCGTTACCATTATCGGAGCGCCGATGGCGATGTGCCGTAAGTGTGTGTCCTTTATTTGGAGACCGACCCCAATGTCTAGTTTGTCGAAGAAAACCATAAATAAGACCGTCACAAACACGGTCTCACTGAGGTTCCCATCATTACTGGGTAACACAGACTCTGCGGTGCCAGTCCCTATGCTGGAGCCACACGGACATCGCTGTCAGCATGCAGCGCGCAATCACTCTGGAGTTGATGGCATCTTCATCAACAGTCCTGTCAGCCCTAGCGGCATCCACAACCTAGTAAGTATTCATCAACGCAAGAACCGTCACCACCGATTTCAATCTCTTCGTTGACGCGACCACCAGCATTGAAGCAAACGGCACGCCAAAACACTACTATGATCATGGATCTAGCAAGTGACGGATAGGAGATGGGGGGGGGGTTGAGGATCCGATTCGCAGACAGTTAGTATATTGTTTAAGTTCTGCTTGCGCTATTATATTTGAAACATATGAATTAATTGTCAGGAGTTAAACTAATTTTGTTATTCTTAAATTTGCCTGATGCTATTTACTGTGCCGTTATTATTTGATTTGCCATGCTCTTTCTCTCCTCCACTTCATCCATGAATATGTAGGAATAGCGCGGTCTAATAAATGACACAAGAGCACATGATTTTGTGTAGGTTGTTTGATCCGACTTGAGAGCCGCGTGTGCTGTATGATAAGCAAGGTAGACGGGGGTTCATTCACTCACAAAGTAGATAATTTATACATGATACTTCACTTGTCCGCCATCGGGGCTTCAATATTCTGAAGTTTTTTCGTTTTTCATTAAAAGTAAGTTTATACCTTATATTTTCAATTATCTATGTAGAATTTGTCTGTTTAGTTTTCTAGGAATGGCCTTTCTGATCTATTATTAATGCCACTAAAAAACTAAGCGGGACGGAACTAACGGCGAGCTGCCGACTATTTATAGGTTTTTCATGCATATAGACGAAATCTTCAACTGTGTTTTCGCATAGTGGCCATAGTGTATTGTGGTTTAACCTAATGTACTTATATATGCGCTGGCTGGTTAGTAGTAAGCAATACAATTTGAATTATACACGTTTTCAGGATGTGAGCATTTTTTATTATAGTCTGTTGTCTAGAACGGTATAAGTCCTGTTTGCAAAGATTTCAATCAACTAGCTAGTGATTTTTCTATGTTCCTGATCTAATCCTATAGAATATCGACTGGGATGATTTTCTGAAAAATACCTCCATTGTTGGAACTCGAAAAGAATGTGGAAAGAGTGTGTTTTTTTAACCGCGCTGATTCTATTGCTCAAAAAATCAATATTGTTAAAGTGTGAATATATGTAATAAAGCAAAAGCTTCTAAATCAGCAGAACCTTCAAAACTGCGTAAATCTCTATGTATTGCTGCTTGGATTGCGCTATTTATTGCGGTTGTTGTTATTATTGTACTCTCGGCCGTTGCTGTATATAGGACAGTAATTTTACAATTCACTCTGCATGGAATTATTTTTATATGGGGCATTGTCGATCTACTGATAGTGGTTGCACCAGTCGCTATTAAACTTAGTAGAGTTAAATTACTTTATAATTCAGGATATAACTTAAATTGTATGGTAATACATCTACTCTATGCTTCAATCACGATGGCTGTGGTTGAAACAATGATTGACATGAAAATGGCGACCAAAGATTACGTGGAAATGCTGAATCAAATGTCTGAGGGAAAGAATATTTATTTAGGCCTTCTCTATACAATGCTTCTGTTAATGCTAGCAGCGGAAACATATGTTGATATATTATATTTATCTGATGTTTTAAGGAGAAATGAAAACAATTGGTACCGCACTACTTTCACATACGTCTTATCAGGTATTGTTATTTCTCCAATATTGTCTTTCTTGTCTCTGGTAGTAGATAACGCCAGTAATGAATCTCAAATAGATACACTGGTAACTATTTGTGCATCTATGGCAGGAATAGTCATCTTCAAATATATAGATACAGTTAATGCTGAGCGTTTAAAGCGATGATGTTGAGCCCAAGGCTTAAACTATTTCTAAGAAATAGAGAATTATTGTTCGAATATATTTAGTATGTGAGTGTCTAGCCAGCCAAATCTACTATATCATCTTAAATCTATTTCTGAAATAAATCCATACGGATGAGAAATTCACATACTTTTATATGTAGTCTTGCCTTCTGTTAAGAGATGAGGGCGGCTATCACGATGGACAGAACATGATTGAGCGGTTTCGTCAGATTGGCACTTAATGAGGTATTACACACTGACGGTTATGATCGATAATCACATCGATGATGAGTGTCCACAATCGGGAAAATTACTGCAGAGGTTCTGTCATTATGCGCAAGACCCAGGTTCCCGTGGCAGATGACAACGTAGGGTTTCTTTTATTTCTGGGGAAGCAGAAACCAAGAATGACAGTAATTCACAAAATAGTAAGTCTCGGGGCTCGTGGGCTGGGAAACGACAAGACATGTCTACTAGGTTGATGACAATAGCAAAGGACGTCACCTATCCCAAGAGGATCGGCCAGAAGAACCTGATTAGGTCACGTAAACTCAGTTATCGTCTGTTGGACACTCTTGGTATTAAAAGTCATCGTAAATTTTCTCGTAAGTCATTGTTCCGTGACCATCGACTAGTTTCTTTCATTTTGTTTGATGCGTTTCTCAAAAAGGGCAATTTGCGGGGCAGAGTCGTGGTCATATTAAAAAAGGAGATGGATGCCTATAATTACTCCTGCAAAAGAATATGCAGCGTATTGAACTAAGAGCATGCTCGTGAGATGCCGCACGTTGGCTCAAACCAGCACTGCTTGGCGCGACTAGCTGGCCTTCCGTCGGGTTGTCTCGTGACAGGCACTCATTTTTTCACTGAGGTTCCTTCGTGCCTATCCTGGCTTCGGTGTGGATGGTCCATGCGATGATGGACATGTTTCGGCTTTCAGTTCAGGCCTTTTTTGCACGTGCCGCCGCTCCCTGGCTCGGTCTACCGGGCCATATTCCACGATAAGGTCGTCCGCCACGGCCGTTGCCGTAAGAAGTAAGGCCGCAGTCCAATAGTCCACGCGCTTGAGGTTCTGCATGAATGCACTTGGATCAAGGAAGGAGAAGGGCAAGATGAACATAATCGGGAACGAGACCGACCTCCCGAGCATGTCAAGGATCAACTTTGGTTTCTGAAGGTCTGTGAATCGCTGTGGTTACGGGTGCGGTTCTGGTTCATCATTGCCCCTACCTGGCTGTCGAAGTGTTACGCATCCACATCATGCTCGGCACTGCGGCATGCCGGCTACTCGCTCATAATATGTTTCAACATTCCGTGAAATCAATAATAAGAAGGGTTTGGCTTTGCAAGACTTGTGAATGGCTGATGGGGGAGGGGTAGTCAGCAGGCTTGATGCCTGTGTCTCGTATTTTTGCACATCTTCCCCCGCAGCATTGCATGGGCGTGATCTCTGTTAGTCAGGAGTATGTCAGAAAGCAGGCCATGGGTTGATACTTGTTGCTAGCGATAGGTAGGGGGGCAGATATTGTTCGTCCTGCCGCTACACGCAGCGTGGATCAGCCGGGGTGCTGTTCCAGCTGCCTGGCTTTCTCAACTGCTGACGCCTCGATTGCAGCGAGCTTATCTGACACGGTTGCTCTGCTCGTGCCAAACGATTGGTGCAACCTCAGTTTCTCTGGTGATAGCCGTGCTGAATGAACTAGTGCGCATATATCCGACCTGCCTGTCGATCCAGGCAATGTCCTCCCCAGTTGGTGAGAGAAGATGGCGGGCCCGTCCCATTCTTTGCTCTCTTATGTACCTGGCCAGAGTTGTGCCGGTCTGACGCTTGAAGGCGACGCTTAAACGGGTGCTTCCCACATACAGGAACTGGGCTATCTGATCGATGGAGAGGTCACCGCCTAAGTGGAATTGGATGTGAGCTTTGACCTGCTGGACCAGGTCTCGGTGGTGTTGAGCATCTGGTTGCTTACTTCGATACAGCTGTTGATTCCCGTCTGTTCCTTGGTCAATTCATAGTTGTTCTGAACTCTCTTATAGCATTGTCTGATGCCGGTGTCATGGCGTGGTATGTAAGCCACTTACCCAAGTTGCCCTCTTAGAGTCGCCTTGGCAAGTGGCTGCCATTTTCAGGATAGGGCCCTAATCCATGCCGATGAGTATCTACGGACCGGATCCGTCGAGTCTTGCCGCGGAGGCGATGGCCGATTTCCAATCGTGAAGCACATCAGTTGACTTAATCCTTCGATGTCACTCGTGGATCATGGGGAGTATGACCGGGTCTTGTCCTACTGGCTACACCTTCTTATCTTTGGATGGCCTAATTGCATGACAATACATAGGGCTTAGCAATGGGCCACGGGTGGCGAGTGTGATTGGTACGGCGTTGATAACCTGTCTGAGGTGCTTCTCCTGCCTGCATTCTGGTTGAGCCATGCTGATAATCCTTGAAAAGGAGGGTGTCAAAGACTTTTGGCAGGGGAATTTTTGGTGGGCGAGGGTTGGGTTGATAGCTTGAGGGGGTCGGACTTGCGCAGGTCACGATGATGCAAGCACATAGTCATCGACCAACAATCAGTCAGTGAACGATGGTCAGGGAAAGCGAGTGGCAGGGGTATGGAACTGGGCAATCAGATTCGCCGGTATCGCTCGGAGTGGGGCATGTCCCAGGATGATCTTGCGGGGAAGATATTTGTGTCCCGCCAGACCATATCCAACTGGGAGAACGACCGTACCTATCCGGACGTGCAGAACCTGCTCCTCCTGTCCAACCTCTTCGATGTGACCATCGACCAGCTGATCAGAGGAGATCTCGACATCATGGATAAGAGCATTGATTCGGAAACCAAAAACCTTCGCCGACTCGGCTTGGTCTGTGGAATTCTCACGGTCTTCATGTTTTTGACCCTTATCGTCGGGTTTGCTCTCTATATGAAGTTGAATAAGTCAAATGTGATTCTGTATGCCACGCTTGCCTTGGCTCTGATAACGGGCATTTTGGGTATCATAGCTGCCGCGTACATCGAGCAGATTAAAGCCCGCAATGACGTGCAGACCTATCGGGAGATCAAGGCCTTTCTGTCTGGCGAGGAAGTGGACCGTAGTAAACGAATCCGCTTTGAACGGAAGTGGCTCATGCCCGGAAATCGATACTACAGCCAGGCGTTCAAGTCCCATCCGATTGTGGGGCCGGTCATCAATTTCTGTGTGACTTCTGCCGTTGGATTCTCTCTGGGTGCAGGTATCGTCTGGACTCTGATTCATATCTTTGGCATGATCTGACCTGCATAGGGAAAGCAGATCGCACCTCAGAAATACGCTTTTGTATGACATTTCTTGGGTAGAAGTTGAGGGGGGGGGGGATTATACGGATGATTTTTACTGCTTCTTGAGATGAACGGTGGTCGTGGTGCCCATCGCGCTGGCCTTGTAGGTGATTTCGCCGTTTTCGTACTTGAAATCTTTGGTGTCGTCCTGTGATGCGAGCAAGCTCTGCGACATTTTGTCCTTGTTGCCCTGGCTGGTCCAAGAGTAGTCACCGGCGGTGGTGGGCGGAGTGAAGCTGCCGGACCAGTATAGGCTGGTGGTGTCGGGGCTCACCCAACCGATTTCTATGCTATCGGCGGTTAACGTTGCTTGCTGGCAGGGTTCTTATCGGAACCGTTTGTCTGCTTCCATGTCCCTGTCAGATCAGCGGGCTGTAGGGCTTTGTTCGTTTTCTTGGGCTTCTCTTGTAAACTGGTCGTTTGCTTTCGTGCATCCGAGGTTGTTGAAGAATTTCCTCAGCACGATGACAAGCCCATTGACATGACTATTGTGGCTGCTATAGCCGCGATGCCCTTGCGCATTTGCGCTTCCTCGCGTCTTCAGTGAACGGCAATAGAATATCACGCATGTCTAAGCGAGAAAGGTTAGTTTGTTTTCAGCAGTCATAGCACAAGCATATAAGCATCGTATCAGTTACTGCCGGTCGATGTTCAGTATCGCTTTTTGCCCAGTTCCTTGATTCGGGCATGTTGTAAATGAGCGAGCTTATGCAGAAAGTGATATATCCGCATCGGATCCTGCATAAGTCATGCTCTTCGTTCCACGTTAAGGTACCCGCTGATGTTTGCACGTCCTCATAAAGGGAATCAGAATGACGTTGGTGGGTTTCCAGGCTGCGGTGTAGCTTAACAATCGTGAGAAAAAGGAAGAATGACAAGGGCTCGTTGCTGGGCATTGTCATTCTTGCATTGCTCGGCGTGATCATCATGCATCCGGTGATCTCAGGAATCATTATTGCGGTTATCGTTCTGTTGGCAGTATTGTACGCGGTGGCGAATAAGCAGCAGACCAAAGACCTTGGAAATGAGCATATAAGCCCGAACGCTAAGAAAAAGCATGGTCCGAGAGGAAAACATGCAAAACGGCCTGCTGACGAGCTGGTTGCTTCAAACGATAATGCGAAACCTGCCGGCAACGATGACGGCTTGCCTGCGGATTATGTGGTGCTTGATACCGAGACGACGGGTCTGCGTGCACAGATGGATCAGATCATCGAGATCGGGGCAGTGAAGGTTCGAGGCCGGAACATTGTCGACAGTTTCGATACCCTGGTTGATCCTGGCAGGAGGTTGGACAGCAGGATTGTCGAATTGACCGGCATTACTGATGCCATGCTGGAGGGTCAACCGAAAATCGGCGATGTGTTGCCTTTGTTCTGGTCCTGGGTAGGAGACGACCCTGTTGTAGGTCATAATTTGCGTTTCGATATGAGGTTTTTCGAAGCTGAGAGTGCACGAGTCGGGTATACCATGCCCGGCCCTGTGTGCATGGATACCTTGCAAATGAGCCGAGCTTTGTTTCCGCAGGAGAAGCACCATCGGCTGCAGGATCTTATTCGCAGATTCGGCATCGCAGAGAACGAGGAGCATCGTGCGTTGTCTGATGCCGCGCAGACGCAGGAGTGCTTTGAATGGATGCGTCGGTATATGAGCGAACGAAGCGGCGGGTTCACTACCGTCTTCAATGCGTCAGATTCTTCATCCAGCGCTTCGACGGCGTTGCAACATAGGAGATCCAAGCACTTCAAAGGGAGGGGCGTCCATTGCCCATGCAATAAGCGTCCTGACGGTCAGTGCATTGTAGAGGGTATAGATAAGTGGCAGACCGTCGGTGTGTCGGGTGCGGCAAAGCACCAAGAGCTGTTTAACCGATTCTCCTCCAGCGACGAGGCCTGGGTGAGATTGCTGCATGGATTCATCAAAACAGGTAAGTACAAAGGCTGGCCGACGATCCAAGTCTGGCTTGACGGAGAATATGCCGGATGCCTCACCGTATTGCAGACATCACGCCATTACCGTCAGGTTCCGCCTGAAGGCGGCGTATCATACGCGCATTTCGGCGCTAGATCCAAAAGAGGAACCCGCCAGTTGCGGGTCTCATTCCCTTATGCCCATTCTGAAATAGAACTGAGTCAAATCAAGCAGGTTGCTCATGGCGAGGATGATGATTTACATTTGCTTATGTGAAGGGAAATTATGAGCTGCTGAAATATAAGCAGTCCGGGTTGAAAAGTTAAATCAGCTGAGTGGCTGTTGCTATATTTGCATGATGGTTGCAATGCAATCTCGCTTGCATGAACGTAGTTATCGCTTTTGACTCAAATGGGTAACTTCACTCATTAGATGGCTTTGCGACTATAGTCATAACAGCTTAGCGCAGTTTTGATAGCTTATCTGTCAAGGATTTATGCCGGACAAATCCCTCTGTACTGTTGTTGCAAGTGGCTTATAAGTTTATTTCTCAGCTCTTAGATGGGAATGACTCGTTTATGCAACGCAGTGAAGTATTTGCCTTTAATCATGGGCGTAGATGCGCATAGGCATTAGATAGACATAGGTGACTAGCTGAGTTTGACTTGGTAGAGATAGATAGATGGCTGCTTCTTGTTATTTGAACAGTATCCATAAAAAATTTAAATAGATTTTTGCTTTACCGAGGGATTTCTTTTCCTTGTATTTTGTGTCCTAATGAAGCAGGGGATGATGACTGTTATCGAAAATTTCACTGATGGAACAACCAGTTATGGATTAGTCCATAGCTATAAAAGTTGTAGGATTGAATCCCATTTCAATAAGATTAACAACTTATCATTGGCTTTTTCGGAATTCTCTGGTTGAGCTTTACTTGTCTAAAACCCTTTTGTATGTCTGTTTTATACACAAGCTTTGATTTTATGCGGTTATACAGATGGTCAATGGGGAAGGGCAATTATGGATTTTGAGGAGAGTTTGAATCAGGTAGCGGCTAAAGTTCAGGAGCAGAAAAGTATCATCGATACTGAAGAAGCGACAAAGACTGCTTTTGTATTACCTTTCATAGGACAAGTACTTGGGTACGATGTTTTTAATCCTCGAGAGGTTATACCAGAATTTACAGCAGACGTTGGCCTGAAGAAGGGTGAAAAGGTCGACTATGCATTAGTCCATGATGAACAAGTGCAAATTCTTGTTGAATGCAAAAATTGGCTGTCCTTTAAGTATAGACAATGCTAGCCAGCTATTCAGGTATTTTGCCACAACTAAGGCGCGTATAGGGATCTTACTAACGGACAGGTTTGGAACTTCTATATGGACATAGACCAGCCCAATATTATGGATTCCAAACCTTTTCTAGTATTGGATCTATTAAATATCGTTCCTACGATGTTGCAAGCTCTGGAAAACTAACTAAACCTAATTTCGATACCGATTCTATAGCTAGTAGCGCAGAGGAACTCAAGTATGTCGGTTCGCTGAAAAGGGCCATTGGCAATGAATACAAAGAACCTTCTGCAGAGTTTGCAAAGCTTCTTACGAGGCATGTTTATGATGGTCGCTTTAGTTCATATATAAAGGAGAAATTCGAACCTTTAGTTGGTAAAGCATTGAAGCAGTTTCTATCAGAACAGGTTAACGATCGTCTTAAAACTGCTTTAGGCGCTGATGATGTCAAAACCACACTGCCTGTTCAACCTGGCGAAGCGAGTCAGAATGTTCAAGGAACAGGTGATGACGCAACCGCCGAAAATAGGTCGATGGAGCTCGAAAGTGACATTGTCACTACCGATGAAGAGTGGACTGCCTATTTAATTGTAGAAGCTATAGCATGCTCGAATGTCGACCCGGAACGTGTAACTATGCGTGATGCCAAAGAGTATTGTGCCATTTTCTTGATGATAACAATAGGAAACCTATTGCACGCCTCAATTTCAATAGAAAGCAGAAACATATCGGCCTTTTTGATGAAAATAAGCAATGCAATCGAATGGCAATCGAAAAAGTTGATGACATTTATTCATGTGCTGATCAGATACGTGAAGAGGTAGATCGTCTTCTTTGATTTATTTTATTTACACGTAATTCCACGTTTGTTCTGCAAGACTATGCTCAGCGGATATAAAATACGCTACCTTGGCGCAAACGGCATGTACACCTTGCAGTTCGAGAACGTCTGTCCCATAGCTGCAAGCCTCAGATGGACCAGCTCTACAGGGAGAAGGTACGTGAGACGGTTCTCCACTGTTGGGTCGGGAACATCGCCATCATTCAGTACAGCCCGTTGGCCTCCGAATCAAAACCAGGAAAGGGTCTCAGTTAGGGAACGTTGTTACAGAGTTAGTCTTGGGGTCAGCGACGGTCTGCTTGCCTTTCGAAACTACGGATGTGTCAATTGAGGCGAGACTAACCTGCACTGTCGCACTGCCCACGCCAAGCGATTGGAGAGATCCTGGTTTTTCTGGTAAAAGCGGCGCTGAATGAGCTGGGGCGCATGTATCCGACCTGCCGGCCAATCCAGGCAACGTCCTCCTCGGTGGACGAGAGAAAATGACGGGCCCGGTCCATTCTTTGCTCTCTGATGTACCTGGCCAGACTTGTGCCGGTCTCACGCTTGAATGCCAGGCATAGACGTGTGCGTCCCACATACAGGGATTGGGCTATCCGATCAATGGAGAGGTCGCCGCCCAAGTGGGATCGGATGTGGGCTTTGACCTGCTGGACCAGGTCGCGGTCGTGTGACGGTTCGTGGCTCTGTACAAAGGCAGAGGAAGATTGGGCCAGCCTTGCAAGGAGTAGGTCGATGTGTGCTTTGATGAGGAACTCTGTCTGGCCCTGCCTCCCTGGGGCAAACTTTGACAGGGCGGTTGAAGCGGCCAGTGCAATATCGGATGGCCAGGGTTGGCAGAAGGCGTCAGAGAGTCCCTTGACCTGGCCGGGCCATTGGTTTTCCAGCTCCATGAAATAGTCGGGGAGGATGCAGATGCTCCGGGTCCGCGAGCGGAAGCCTGCCGGCATATGGTTGGTGACTGTTCCCGCCTGCTGTACCAAGGAGACCATATTGCCCTCCTGCTTCGTACATGGCTGCAACCCATAGGGAGCGTGGTTGGATGCCGGGCTTTCATCCAGGGTCAGGCAGGCGTAGTCGGTCATGGCGTACTCGCTGAAATCCATCTCGCGCAGGAAGGTGATGTCGTGCCATATGACCAGGCAATGAGGACCCGCTGGATTGGCTTGGAATCTTCCCTGACAGATGTCGCCATTGACCTGCCCTTCCAATCCTCCCGATCGGTGATGGAGTTCCATGCCGAGTTGCTCCGCCTGGGGGCGATAGAGGGTCTGAATCTCGCGGGATTCGGAGTATATCGTGTGGTCTGTCATGGCTCACCTGGTTTCATCCTGCCGGCTTTATGGCGATCTCGGCGGACTTTCGTTTTCGTTCGCACCTTTTATGGATTCATCCGTCGCTCTGTGACGGTCTTCCGGGCATTGACTTCTCAGATTACGTTCGATGGCAACGAAGGACAAGAGTTTTGGATGAACCTGGAGGAAAGAGATGACCACAGATCAGGCGGATTCGAGAAGCAAACCGGATCCTGCAGAAGGTAAAGCACAGGGCGGGGGAGATGCGCCTAATCGTGAGAGGTCGCATGGGCGTAGTTCCCTCAGGCGGCTGCTTGATTTCGCCGGCCCTCGTAAGGTGTTCTCCTATCTCGGCTGCGGTCTGTCCGCCCTCTCCACGATTGCTGGCCTTGGACCCTACATCTGCATATGGCTGGCGGTAAAAGACCTCCTCGCCGTTGCTCCGAGGTGGTCTCAGGCTACGGAAATCGCCATTTATGGATGGCTGGGATTCGGGTTTGCGGCGGCTTCCGTCGTTCTGTACTGTGCAGGGCTGCTGATGACGCATCTAGCGGCTTTCCGGAGCGCATCCAACATGCGCAAAGCGGCCATAGGCCACTTGCTGAGCCTTCCCTTGGGGTATTTCGACCTCCATGCCTCCGGCGAGCTGCGTCGCACCATTGATGGCTCGGCGGGCGATACCGAGAATCTGCTCGCCCATATCCTCCCCGACGTGGCTGGCTCCTTCGCCATGATTCTAGGCATGCCGATACTGATGCTGGTCTTCGACTGGCGTATGGGCCTGGCCTGCCTTTTTCCTATTCTGATAGCCCTGGTCTGCATCCGTGCCATGATGAACGATCAGGGGCAGTCCTTTATGACGGAATACCAGGATGCGCTGGTGCGGATGTCGAAGACCGGGACAGAATATGTCCGTGGTATTCCGGTCGTCAAGGTCTTCCAACAGACGGTGTACTCTTTCAAGGCGTTCCATGAGGCCATCGAGCATTACAGCCGAATAGCCAGGAACTATGCCATGCAAATCTGCCACCTGCCCCAGACCATTCAGATGACGGCCCTGAACGGGACCGTGATCTTCCTGATTCCTGTGGCCATCCTGCTGGCTTCGGGGCAGAGTGACTTCACCTCTTTTGTGGCCGATTTCGCCTTCTACGCCGTCTTCTCGGGCATGGTCCCCACGGCCATGACCCGTCTGCAGTTCTCCAGTGAGTCCTTCAGCAAGGCCGACGATGCCTTGGACAGGATTGCCGGCGTGCTCAGCAGTGATCCTCTGACGGTAGCTGACGAACCGGAACGCCCGAAGTCAGCAGATGCTTCCCTGGAACAGGCGTCATATACCTATCCAGGTGCTGATCTCCCGGCACTGGATCGGATTGACTTCAAGGTGCCGGAGGGTGGAATGGTCGCTCTGGTCGGTCCCTCGGGAGGCGGCAAATCGACCTGTGCCAGTCTGTTGCCACGTTTTTGGGATGTGGATTCGGGCAGGGTCGCTGTGGGTGGCATTGATGTCAGATCCATCGATCCACACGATCTGATGGGGCAGGTCGCCTTTGTCTTTCAGACCAACAGGCTCTTTTCGACCACCCTCCTGGAGAACGTTCGCGCAGCCAGACCGGAAGCCACTCCTGAGCAGGTCATGGACGCGTTGAGAGCGGCTCAGTGCATGGACATCGTTGACAAGTTTCCCGATGGGCTTGACACCATGCTCGGTTCAGGTGGAATCTACCTTTCCGGGGGAGAGGTCCAGCGTGTGGCCCTGGCCAGGGCAATCCTCAAGAAGTCTCCCATTGTGGTCCTGGATGAGGCGACTGCTTTTGCCGATCCCGAGAATGAATTCTTGATACAGAAGGCGCTGGCCGAATTGACACGGGCCGAAGGGGGCCGACGGCGAACCGTTCTCATGATTGCCCACCGTCTATCGACTGTGACTCATGTCGATCGAATCCTGGTATTGGATGGGGGCCACCTGGTAGAGCAGGGCACTCATCGCCAGCTTCTTGACGCGCAGGGTACCTATGCCCGTATCTGGTCTGATTACGAACGGGCGGTCTCCTGGAAGGTCGACAACTCTCCGAAGGCTGCCGCCGGAACGGGTCAAAATCCCGCAGGCCCCATTGCGGGTGAGAAGCACGTCGTTCCCGGTGTCGGGCCATTCGCTACGGACTCGTCTACCGGTGATTCCGACATCCAGAGGAAAGGAGGTGAGGCATAAGTGTTCGCCTCATTCAAGAAGAAGTACGCCCTGTCCGACCGAGGCATGAAGATCGTGGTTTTGGGAACGCTGTGGACCACACTGACCAATCTGATTATCATGGCGGGAACGGCCTCCCTTCTGCTGGTCATGAACGCTTTTGTTGAGCACCTGACGGCAGGGGCGCCTCTGCCGAAAGTCCTGCCCTATCTGGCCGGTCTCCTGGTCTTTGCGCTTATTCTCTTCGGCACCTCCTGGTTCCAGTACAGTTATTCCTACGGTGCGGTCTTCAGCCAGACCGGAACCCAGCGGATCGACCTGGCCGAGAGACTGCGCAAACTGCCGCTCTCATTTTTCGGGCGGCGTGACCTGGCTGATCTGACCGATACAATTCTGGGTGACGTGGCCACCATGGAACATGCCTACGCCCATGCGCTGAGCCAGCTCTATGGCGCAGTCGTTTCATCCGTCCTGATATTCCTGTCGCTTCTGCCCATCAATTGGGCACTTGATTTGGCTGCATTCTGGAGCGTGCCGGTGGCTTTCACCATCATCTTTGCCACTCGACGATTCGTTGAAGCTTCGTCACGGCGTACGAGGCAGGCCCAGATTCGGGTCAGTGACGGCATTCAGGAGGCGCTTGACTGCGTTCGGGAGATTCACGCCACCAACCAGGAAGAGAGGTATCTGGAGAGGCTCTCCTCGACCATCGATGACACGGAAGCCATTACAGTCCGAACCGAGATGACTAATGGTCTCATATTGAACTCCGCCATGGTGGTTTTGAGGTTGGGTGTGGCGACGACCTTCCTGGTGGCTGCCGGATTGATCATTCAGGGCAGAATCGACTTCATGGTCATGTTCCTTTTCCTCCTGATAGTCTCACGGATTTACTCGCCCTTTGATCAGGCGCTGATGCTGGTTTCGGAGCTCTTCCAGTCCCAGGGTTCGGCCCGACGGATTCGCTCCATCAACGAGGAACCTGTAGCCGAGGGGAGTACGGAATTCCATCCCGATGGGCACGATATCGTCTTCGACCATGTTGCCTTCTCCTATCCTGGCCTTGCGGGTAAGGCGGCAGGTGAGCCGGTTCTGGAAGATGTCGGTTTTACTGCCAGGGAGGGGGAGATTACAGCCCTGGTGGGCCCCTCGGGGTCCGGGAAGTCGACCTGTGCTCGGCTGGCGGCTCGCTTCTGGGATGCTACTGCAGGTTCCATCACCGTAGGCGGGGTGGATGTAAGTAATGTGGATCCGGAGGTTCTCCTGCGAGACTATGCCGTGGTTTTCCAGGACGTGATGCTCTTTGACGACACGGTCATGGGCAATATTCGAATGGGGCGGTGCGGTGCCAGTGACGAGGAGGTGTTGGCTGCGGCCAGGGCCGCCAACTGCGACCAGTTCGTCTCACGCCTGCCACAGGGGTACGAGACGATGATTGGTGAAAACGGTTCTAGGCTTTCCGGAGGTGAGCGGCAACGAATCTCCATTGCCAGAGCCATTCTCAAGGACGCCCCGATTGTCCTGCTTGACGAGGCCACTGCCTCCCTGGATGTGGAGAACGAGACGCAGGTGCAGGAAGCCCTGTCGCAATTACTGGTGGGGAAGACCGTCATGGTCATCGCCCACCGGATGCGCACTGTCGAACAGGCAGACAAGATTGTCGTTCTTGACCATGGGCGTGTGGTCGAGCAGGGTTCTCCGCAGAAGCTTATGGCCGCAAATGGTGAGTTCGCGCGGATGGTTCGCTTGCAGGGAGAGAGCGCAGGCTGGTCCTTATAGAAAGAGCTTGAATCGGCTGCATGGAGGAGCTAGGAAATCAGGTTCGTTCTGCAGGAATCAAGGCTCATCAGCTCTTTGAGCATCGCAAACAACATCAAGCTGTACCTGCTCTAGGCAGGGACGCCAGGCAAGGGGCATTCGAGAAGATTCGGCCAGGTGGTGGACTCTCTGGGCATTGGGTTTATACTGGGCAAAAATCGCTTGAATATTCCGGTGGGGGAAAGCAAGAGCAGTCTTCGCACGGGCCGTCATTATGAATTCGAAGGCTGTTTTTGCTGATGAGCCTGCTGCAGCTCTCGATTCAGCGAACAGTTCGAGGATCATCGCTCTGCTCTTTGCCCTGAACCACGATTCGGGATCCACAATCGTCACCGTTGCGCATGACGCCTCATTGGCTGACCAGCATGATCGAATCATCAAACTTCAACGAAAGGTCTAGAACATGGGTTTCTGGATTATGGTATTCGCGGCTTTGCTTGGCTTGGAGCTGATGGTTCGGGGATTCGTATTGGGCAAGAAGGACAAGCGCTGGTTCGTGCTGTGCATATTGGGCGCAGCAAGCCTGGCATTCGCCGTTTGGCTTGCTATATGAGCACCCGGTGAAACAATGCCGACCGCCAGCATCAGGTAAGTATGAGTACAGATCGCTGTCGGGTGGGATTGAGTGTGCCCATTATGTGGCTGGACATACTGCGCATGGGGGGAACCTGATAGGTTCAAGCAACTTGTAGTTCTGCCTGGGGTGCTTCGTGGGAGGGATCGATCCTTCCCAGTATAAAAAGAGTCTGACATGGCCTCTTCCATATGTAAAAGTCGGATAACGGTTCTCGTTGCGGCAAAAGCAACGCCCAACAACCTGCGAGACACATTGTTTCCGCTCGGGGAACTCCGGCATTTGAGCAAATCGCTTGCTGAAGCCATGGATGAGGAAACCAGGTTCAGGGAGATAGTGTTTTGTTTTGCCAGAGAGGCTGCAGGGGGGGGGGGCTGCAGATGTCTTATTAGGGGAACCGCAGAGATTCCGTATTGCCGATGGCTGATCGAATTAATAAGTGAGTTTTTTCTTCTTTCTCTGAATGTTTGGCAGATACTGGTGGTTCGCTCGATTTGTCAATGCGTTGAGTTACCTTTTCCCTTTTAGATTTGTGGACAGGTACTTGAACATTAGGTCATAACTGCTAGTGGTTCTGATGCTGATATATTTCAATCACCATTGGTGCTATTGTTTTTGAAGAGTGTCTGGCAGGTTTGGCCGCTCAATGCAATGAAACTTTAACGAACCGCTGTACCTACCATAAAGGGTGGCACCAATGAATGCTGCTATAGAACTTGGCAATCTGGTTAAAGAGTATGAAACGCCGGCAGGGGTTATCAAGGCGCTGGATCACCTTGATCTGATTGTCCCTGAAGGGGGCATCTTTGGTCTGTTGGGCCCTAACGGTGCCGGAAAATCAACAACGCTCGAAATAGCCGTCGGCTTGAGAAAACCGACTTTCGGAACTGTGAGCATATTTGGCAGGAATCCGCAGACTGATTCGCGGTGGATTCATCAGCGGGTGAGTATTCAACCCCAGGAGTCCACTATCTTTCCCCAGGAAAGAGTGGGCGAGATACTGTCATTTTGGGCCAGTCTTTATGATCACCCGCGCGACGTGGATCAAGTTGCAAAATGGATGGGCTTGGACGAATTGCTGCTCCGCAAGGTGGCGAAATTATCAGGTGGACAAAAACAGCGCCTGAATGTCGGTTTATCCATCATCGGGCGGACGAAATTAGCCATACTTGACGAACCGTCCACTGGCCTTGATGTAATGGCTCGAGACGACCTTTGGAAGGTGCTTAGGTTTCTGGCTGAAGAAGGTACGACGATTGTCCTATCGACACATGATCTAGATGAAGCGCGAGTTCTGTGCCACGAAGTAGCAGTGATAGATCATGGTCGGTCTGTAGCCCAAGGCAGCCCAGAGGAACTCATAAGGAAACATGCTAAGAGGACGTTGATATCCTGCCAAGTAACGCCAGATGGAATAACGGATCTTGTGAGCAAGCTTCGGACTTTTGGCGAACCGGAAGTCGTTGATAAGACAACCGTCTTAATACGTGCCGACGATACGGATCCTGTTATTGCTGTGCTGTCGAGCAATCCTGCGGTTTCCCAATTACGTATGAACGAACCAAGCCTTTATGATGCCTTCGTGAAGTTGACTGGGCATGATTTTGAATAATTGTTGATGCTCATTTTTGTTAGGACTCCAGATGATAGAAAAAAGGCACCTTCGTCCCTTGTTGGCGTTGCAGACTCGTGAACTAGTCAGGAACACTTCGTATTTTATTTTTGTCATAATTTTCCCTTTCGGCATGGCGGGAATGTTTCTTCTCATGTCCGAGATGATGAAAGGGCAGGCTGATGCTCCAGACTTCAGCCCATTCGTTATGCCCATGGCGCTCTTTCTGGCAGTGACAGGTACAGCTTTGACCATGACCGCAGGTCCTTTGGCCGAGGTCAGGCAATCAGGAGCTCTCCGGGTACTTTCAACAACGCCTATTCGAAAAGCAGACTATTTGATGACGTATCTGGCGGTAAGGCTCATTATGGCGACCCTGCAGATCCTTGTCATAGTAGGTGCTTCGGTATTGCTGAATCTGCTTCCGTTTAAGGATGTAGGTCGAGTTTTTGTCGTGTCCTTATTGGGCCTGATCATGTTTCTTGCCTTGGGATATTTAATGGGTGGCTGGCTTTCGTCACCGCAGTTGGCAACCAACTTGGGAGCTCTCGTGCAACTGTTGGCGTTGTTTTTGAGTGGCCTGGCCATCCCCTTCGCCATCCTTCCGGATTGGTTGACGAATGTTATCAGATGGATTCCGTCGACTCTCTTTGGAGATCTCATTTTCTGGGCATCAAAAAACCCTCTGCAGCAAACGGGCGCTATGCTTTCAACTTCCATCGTGCTTGCTGTTACTGCAGTGCTTGTGTTTTTGGCAGTTCGTGGTTTCAAATGGGATGTGGAGTGAGTTTGGAACCCGAAGTGTCATTGATTAAACATGTTTGAAAGTTGAAATATTCAAGCAAGTTGTAAGTAATTCGTGCCACCAGCCATAGGACGGTTGGAGGGCCAAACTCGGTTTTTCTCTTAGTTGTTTGTCCATGTCTGGGACTGCAACACCATACTCTGTTGATTTGATTTAGCTCGTCCACGCTACCCTCAGCTCCTGCGGTTATTTCTCCTGATATGAATCTGATCTTGCCGTCAGCCGGGCGGCGGGGGCCGCTATCATGAGAGCCGGAACAGGATCGAGCGGGTCCTTCGGATCGGGGCCCGATGAAGGAATGCGTGTATGGCGGATATGGTTGACAATAACAATGACGACGAAGGCCCGGACCTGGGCAGGACCTACCACAGCGGTCCGGTCATCATGCGCGGGCCCATGATTCCCGAGGCGGACGCCAACGCTGGTTTGCTCTCATCGGGCGGTGACACGGACTGGCTGCACATGGACCCCTGGCGGGTGCTGCGCATCCAGGCTGAGTTCGTCGACGGGTTCGGCGCGCTGGCGGAGCTGGGGCCAGCTGCTGCAATCTTTGGATCAGCCCGGACCGGCCGTGATGATCCCAACTACGCTGCTGCGCGCAAGATGGGCGGCGACCTGGCCAAGGCCGGTATGGCGGTCATCACCGGGGGAGGGCCTGGCATCATGGAGGCGGCCAACAAGGGCGCTGCTGAGGTCGGTGGCAAGTCCGTCGGCCTGGGCATCGAATTGCCCATGGAGCAGGGACTAAACCGCTGGGTGAATCTGGGCATCACCTTCCGCTACTTCTTCGTACGCAAGATGATGTTCATGAAATACTCCTCGGGCATCATCGTCTGCCCCGGCGGGTTCGGCACACTGGATGAGATGTTTGAAGTGCTGACCCTGGTTCAAACCCATAAGGCACCCAGCATGCCCATCGTCCTCTTCGACAGGGCCTACTGGCAGGGGCTCTTCGATTGGATCTCAGACACGGTGAGGCAGCGGGGCATGATCTCTGATCTGGACCCCGATCTGGTCATCCGCACTGATGATCCCGATGAGGCTGTCCAGACTATCCTGCGTCAACGTGCCTGAAAATTAGGCGAGCGGCGGTCAGCGGGCGCGGGTGGCCATGATCATGCCCGTGCCGATGGGCAGCAGGCAGGATTCCCAGGCATTGTCTTTGCTTATGTCTTCCATGATGGTGCGTAAGGTGGTCGTTTTCTCGGATCTATTGGCCGGGTTGAGCACGCCGCCCTTGTCAGGATCGTCCAGCAGATCGAAGGCATCCGTGAAGATCAGTTGTCCTCGGTCCTTGAGCAGGCGCGGAGCCTGGTCCATAACCTGTTGGTAGTTCTCCCCATTGCCCGAGACGACGATAAGGTCGTAGTCGCTGGGGTTGAGTCTGGGGAAGTAGGTTCGGGCAGCAGCGTTGACCGCCCGCAGCCTCATGCCTGGGTGGGCTTTCTCCATGCCCGCGAATATTTTTTTGACCAGAGAGGTGCCTTGGGCTGTGGAGTCAACGGCGGTGAACTGGCCATGACCATGCAGGCCTGTCATCAGGCGCAGGGCTTCGACCACGGAGCCGTTGCCGACCAAAATGATGGAAGCCGGAGCGTTCCGGCCAGCCAAGAACTGCAGGAAGGCGCCTTGAGACCGGGAACATTGGGTGAAGCCGGCTTCCGAAGCCTTGTCTCGCAAGGTCTGCAACTTGTCGGATTCGACGTTCAGAGCGCTTGCCTCGGCGAATTCCCATCCTCTGGCGATGTTGTTGTACGAGGTTTTGTCCATGCTAACCATGGTAACGACTAGAGGGCACAAGCCTGTCGCAAGCTCTTGCTGCCTAGTGTGCGCAGGAGTCTGACTACTCCTTAACGGCTTCGACCAGCTTCCACATCTCTTCACCCACGTCGATCCCTCTGGGGCAGGGTCGGGTGCAGGCCCGTATGGACTGGCATGCCTGGATTCCGTCCGCCTGGTCAATGGCCTCAAGTCGTTCCTGCCGATGGCTGTCGCGGGAATCGTTGATGAATCGAGCCGCTGCGATCATGGCTGCCGGGCCGGCAAAGGCCTCACCGCCCGCATAAATAGGACAGGCCCCCTGGCACAGTCCGCAGGCGATGCAGGTGCTGAGCAGCTCATACCTGGCCAGCTCTTCCGGGGTTTGCCGGTATTCCGACGATGGCTTTGTGTCGGCCGCCTTTGCCTGGGCCGCTTGGTTGCTATCAGCCGAGGAATCATCATGGAGCAGATACGGCTTGAAGCGTCGAATCTGCTCAAACATGGCATCGGTGTCCACTATCAGGTCTCTGAGCGGGGTGAAGCCGGGAAGCGGGCGGATCTCCACTGCTGAAGATTCTGCAATGTTTGAAGTTTTTGTAAGGTGCGTGGCATCTATAAGGCCTGTAGCTTCTGAAAGTTTTGCAGGGCCTGCTGTGCCTACAGGATCCGTAGCCGAGAAGTCTGAGACCGTTGAGTCTGAGACCGAATCCGGATGCGATGCCGACGGGGGTATGGCCGTTTTGGGTGTCGCTGTGCCGGTGCGACGGAAGGCTGGAGACGGTTGGACCTGCGGAGTTCCATTAACTACACCGGGTGAGGTGTATGCGTTCGGCATGGTCTTGGACGCAGACAGGCAGTCGGCGATAGTGGCTGTGCAGAGCAGATCCGGACGGCCGTTGATAAGCACGGCATCCGATCCGCACATGCCATGGCCACAGGAGTACCGGAAGTTCAGTGTGGGATCCACCTCTCGCTTGATCTGCAGAAGGGCATCCAGAACGGTGCGCTGTGGGGCGATTCGAATCGTGTACTCCTGCGTCCAACGACGTCCGCGGGCCCGTCGACTGCCTGTTGTGGCGAAAGGATTGCTTTTGGCGAATGGGTTGGTTCGTGCCGGAAGCTCTGATTGAGGTCGTGGGGTAAACCGGGCTATTCGGAAGGTCACCGGGCGGGGATCGCGGTCCGATCCGGATGCCTTGGATCCGTCTGATTCCGTGGACTGTGATGTCACGGTTGCTCCTGTCCTTGTTCGGGAAACGGCCCGATGCCCACTGATATGCGCGGACTCCATCCTAATCCCTGCCTGACCTGGATAGGTGTCGAGCGGTTGCCTGTCTGAATAGATTGGGCTCAGAGTCCATCATCAGAGCCCATCAGTAGTTGCGGCCCTTGGGAGGCATGTCGACGATATGAACGGGCTGCCAGGAGACGTTTTCCTTGGCATCGATCATGGTGTGAGCCAGGTAGTGTTCGTCATCGCGCTGCGGATAATCGCTCCGATACAGGGCACCGCGGGACTCCCGACGCTGCAGGCTGGCGTTCAGGACGGCCCGGGCCAAGGTCAGCAGGTTGTCCACCTCCATGATGGCAGTCACCTCCTGGTTGAGCACTGCTGTCCCACTGTGCGCACGCAGCTGTCTGGCATCAGCATCCAGGTGATCCAGGCCGCGCAAACCCCTTTCGATGCTGCTCTGATCGCATCGGACGGCAACGGCCTCCTCCATCAGCCGTCCCAGTCGGCCCATCAGTGCGTAAGGGTTGTTCAGGCTGGCATCGTCACCGGTGTCGGGTTCTTCGCCTTGGTTGTCGGCCAATGCTGGTTCCGAGGGCTCGGCGTTGCTTGCGCCAGCCAGCAACTCGTCCAGGAAGACCTGACGCCTTTGCAGAGCTTGTGCCAGCGGAGACGTGTCGGTCATGTCGTTTGGCTCGTCGGCATTGGACATGGCGGCGGCGATGGTCTGTCCGGTTCTGGTACCAAAGAGGCAGGCATCCAGCAGGGAGTTGCCGCCCAGTCGGTTGGCCCCGTGAACGCTGACACAGGAGCATTCCCCGGCGGCGAACAGTCCGTCGACGACTCGACGGCGTCCATCCTGCCAGCGATAGACACGGCCGCGATCCGTGATGGGGATGCCTCCCATGGTGTAGTGGGCGGTGGGTTTGACCGGAACCATGTCCACAGTGGGATCCAGGTGGGCGTAGCGATGGATGGTCTCGGTGACTTGGGGGAGCAGGGCGGTCATGCGCTGGCCGTCAATGCCGGTCATGTCCAGCCAGACGCAATCATGAGGCCCGTCCGGGTCCGATGGATCAGCCACCCCGCGACCTGCATCAATCTCGGCCATGATGGAACGGCTGACCACATCTCTGGCGGCCAGGTCGCCGTGTCCCGGCGCGTAGTCCTGCATGAAGGCCCGTTCCTGACTGTTCCTGAGCACGCCGCCTTCTGCGCGGGAGGCCTCCGACAGCAGGATGCCCGTGTGGCCCAGGCCGGTGGGATGGAATTGGATGAACTCCACATCCTCCAGCTGCAGGCCGGCCTGCAGGGCGAGCGCCATGCCGTCACCGGTCAGATCCCAGGAGTTGGAGGTCGTATGGAAGAGTCGGCCGGCCCCGCCCGTGCACAGGACGATATTGTCGGCTTGGATGGCCTGCAGTTTGCCGGCGTGGGTGTCCAGGACGATCAGTCCACGGGCCTGGCCGCCGGATTCCTCATTAGTGGGCGGGTCGACGACCAGATCGGTCACGTACCATTCCTCGGCGAACTCGACTCCCAGGTGCAGGCACTCCTGCCAAAGGGCGTGCAGGATCTGATGGCCGATACGGTCGGCTGCATAGGCTGCTCTCCG
Source organism: Bifidobacterium sp. VU/mBH4 (B4) (assembly GCF_058199535.1). Taxonomy (NCBI): domain Bacteria; kingdom Bacillati; phylum Actinomycetota; class Actinomycetes; order Bifidobacteriales; family Bifidobacteriaceae; genus Bifidobacterium; species Bifidobacterium sp. VU/mBH4 (B4). Next base: position 23,462 of record NZ_JBVPQJ010000008.1, read on the forward strand.
GACTGGATGGCCGCCATAATCGGCGGTATGGCCGCCAAACTTCCGCTGGGCGATGTGCCCGTCTTCGGTTCTTGAGAAGGCCACCCCGTCATGCTCCAGCTCGATGACAATCCCCGGGGCCTGCTCGGCCAGAATCCGTACCGCATCCTGGTCAGCCAGCCAGTCGCTGCCCTTGATGGTGTCGTAGTAGTGCCAATGCCAGTCGTCCTTTTCCTGATTGCCCAGACTGGCCGCGATGCCGCCCTCCGCTGATCCGGTGTGGGAGCGCAGGGGTTGCAGCTTGGAGACGACCAGGACCTTCGGCGATAAGCTGCTTTCGCTCCGGTTGCTCTCCAGAGCCCTGTACAGTCCCAGGGCGGTTGACAACCCGGCCGCTCCGGCTCCGACGATGACGGCATCATAGCGGCTTCTGACCTTCTGCGGATTCATACCATTGATACTGTCACAACCCGTTGATAGTGGTGGCCCTTCGGGTCCATGTCTGCTTACGCGGGCAGAATGGGTCTTATGACCGAACTTTCCTTCTCCCAGCAGGTGTATCAGGTCGTTAGGCGGATCCCTCGCGGCAAGGTAGCCACCTACGGTCAGGTCGCCTCCCTGACTGGTCACCCGCGCAACGCCAGGTTCGTAGGTTATGCGCTTCATGACAACCCCGAACCCGGGGTGATTCCCTGTCATCGCGTGGTCTTCCGCGATGGATCGCTGGCCCCGGGATTCGCCTTTGGCGGGCCTGAACGTCAGCGTCAGCTGCTGGAGGATGAAGGCGTTCATTTTGTTCCTCCCCGCAGCGATGAATCGGCTGGTGCGGACGGCTGGGTGGTGGATTTGGATCGTTGTCGCTGGAAGGCCTGATTCTTCTGGTCTTCAGCTACCACGCATCCATTCTGCAGGTTGATCGAACCACGAATCTCCAGGGATCCCAGCAGTTGCATCAGATGCCTGACTGAGAGTTCATGTCCCTGATTGGCCAGCTCAGTGCGAAGCTGTCCCATCATGGGCGGACCGCCCCGGCGCTGGCAAGTACGGATAGCCGCCAGCACGGTTGCCTCCTCCTTGGTTAGGCGATCGTCGTCGGCTTTTTCGTGTTCATGGGTCATGCCTGGATTTGATGGCGGGGTTGAAGGATGCTCTTTGTGCTGAGAGTGGGTCAAAAGCCTGCCTTTATTAGTACCGGATTGTTTGAGCGTGATCGGGAGCGGCTGATTGCCGTGAGTGGTTTGGATAGGATGATCACAGTCAAGCGACGGTACGCGCTGCGTGGGCTGCCTACTTCCTTGATGCTCATGATCTTCGGCGGTTTTGACTGAACCGTCGGTCCCTTGTCGAACAGGCTCGTCAGGGTGGATAGGTCCATGGGCGGGATGGCAGATGTCTTGGATGTCGGATGCCGACAAGAGCAGCTCCGCCTTGCCCTCATGGATGAGCCGGTTGCAGCCGGTGTTTTCCGGCTGGTCGATTCTGCCGGGGGCAGCCAGTACGCGACGGCCCAATTCCACACCCCAATTGGCGGTGTTTAGCGCACCGGATCGATGACGGGCCTGTGCAACCACAATGTCGGAGGCCAGGGCGGCGATAATCCGGTTGCGCAGCAGGAACCGACGCGCCTCAGGGATGGTGCCAGGCGGCAGCTCGCTGATCAGCGCGCCGCCATCTGCCTCTATGTTCTCGAACAGACGGCTGTTGCGTTTGGGCCCCATATGCAGCAAGCCTCCAGCAAAAACGGCGACCGTGCGTCCGCCGTCAGCGGCCAGGGCTCCCCAGTGGGCGGCGGCATCCGTGCCCATGGCCCCGCCGGAGACGACCAGGTGGCCTTGGCCGGCAGCCTGTCTGGCTATTTGATGGGCGATGGACCGGCCATACTCGTCACAGGCTCTGGATCCGACAACGGCCAAGGGGTGGTCACAGCAGATCAATGCTTCAGGATTGCCTCGTCCCCACAGGCAGAGGGGAGGGGCCCAGTCGGAGCGGCGTGCCAGGTCATCCACCTGGCCTGGCCAGCAGGGATCGCTTGGGGTCAACACCCAGAATCGTCCACCGCCAGTCATTATGGTCCGCACCTGGTCGGTGTCCATGGCAAGCAAGGGTGTCAGGCGTCTTCGCCAGGAGTTGCTGATCTTGTGGAACCGGGTGAGATCCTCGGGGCTCGTTTGTCGTCCCCACCGAGCCGTCCCCTTCAGAAAGCGTTCATCCAGTCTCGTGCGAGCAGCATCATGATGGCTGTCAGTCCCTGCCTGGTTTGGCGCTCTTAGTTCGATCAGATTTCGACAAAGATCGGCCGCCTGGTCCGAGCCCAGAAGACAAGCAATCATAAAAGCATCGGGGCCATCTGCCGCCAAGGTCAGCACAGCTCTGGCAAGCCAGTCGCTCTCGACCATGGTCATCGGTCGCGGTCGGCCGGCAGGCATGGTCTTTATCAAGGGTTTGGACATCTCAGACGGCCCTTGTCCTGAGCAGGATGCCGGTGGTCACGTCGTCGGCACCCGGGCTGGTCCGCCCGTCCAGGTCTGCCAGAGTCCATGCCAGGCGCATGGTCCTGTCGGCACCTCGCAGACTGATCCGTTGCCTGCGCAGGGCCTGATCCACGACCGAACGGGCCTTGGCTGATGTATTCCGGCGCAGCCATTCGCCGCTGATCTGGGCGTTGCAGGTCCAGCCTTCCTTGCGGAAACGCTCTTTTGCTGTCTGGCGGGCGCGGGTCACACGCTGGCGGATCTGAGCGCTGTGCTGGCGCGGACGGTGGTCGTCGAATCCCGGGTCGGTCACAGGAGGGACTGTGGTCTGGATGTCGATGCGGTCCATGATGGGTCCGGACAGCCTGTTCCAGTAGCGGAGGCGCTCGCGGGGCGTGCAGGTGCAGCGCTCACCAGTGCCGTATCCGTATCCGCAGGGGCAGGGGTTGGCAGCCATGACCAGCTGGAAACGAGCCGGGAAGGTGGTGCTGCCCTTGGCGCGGGACAGGAAGATTCGCCCGATCTCCAGGGGCTCGCGCAGGGATTGGATCACCCTTGGTGAGAATTCCGGGGCTTCATCCATGAAGAGGACTCCGCGATGGGCACGGGTGATGGCGCCAGGCGTGGCCAGTCCTGCACCGCCCCCGACCATGGCCGCCATGGAGATCGTATGATGAGGGGCCTCGAAGGGCGGCACATCGGTGATCCCATACTGGCTCAGCGTGCCACACAGGGATCGGATGGAAGCCACCTCCAGCTGTTGAACAGCATCCAGGGCGGGCATGATGCTGGGAAGCCGTGCAGCCAGCATGCTTTTGCCGGCTCCCGGGGGACCGACCATGAGCATGTGATGGCCGCCGGCTGCAGCCACCATCATCGCCCACTTGGTCTCCTCCTGGCCGATCACGTCAGCCATGTCCGGCTTGGGCGGAGACGGGTCGGCATTGGCGGGTGAGTTGTCTTCATGACCTGAGTTCCTGAGGTGCACACTCGCTATGGCGGTCGATTTGTCAGAGTCCCGGCGAGTGTCTGCTTCGGGGGCGACAATCCTGCTTTGCCCACCCAAGGCCTGGATGAGCTGGCCCAGGTGGCGCAGCCCCACGACCTCGATATCGGGAACCAGACGGGCCTCATCAAGGTTGTCTGCAGGGACGAAAGCATGCGTGATTCCCTGAGCTCTGGCCTGAGTGAGAATGGGGAGCAGACCGTTGATGGGCAGAATAGTGCCGTCCAGGTTGAGTTCGCCCAGGATGACGGTATGGTCCAGGCCCTCCGTCGGCAGCGCTCCGCCGGCTTCCAGAACGCTGGTCGCGATGGCCAGATCGTGTGAGGAGCCATGCTTGGGTTTTGAAGCAGGGGACATGTTGACGGTGACCCTGGTCTGCGGCCACCGGAATCCGCAGGCCGAGCAGGCGGATTTGACCCGTTCCCGCGACTCCGACAAGGAGGCATCCGGCAGACCGATGATGGAAAAGTAGGGCAGCCCTGGCGAGATGAAGGACTGCACGTGGATGAGAAAGGCCTTGAGGCCTATCAGTCCCACGGATTCGGCGGATCCGAGACGCATCAGAAGGCCTCCCTGGTGTGTCTGAGGAAGACCGATCCCGGATTCCAGCCGCCCCTGCCCGAACGGTTGGATCCCCTGACGGCCTCGGCGGATGCCTGACAGGAAGCCGGGGGATGGGAGCCCTCGGAATGCATGCTTCTGGCAGGGTCGGACTTGACTGACAGGCTGATGACATCAAAACGGGTGCCGCGATGCCGTGCGTTTGGATCTCGGTCATGGCTGATCAGCCATTGGACAGCTGCTCGACGCAGATGGGTCTGTTTGCGCGGGCCGACTGCCTGTTCCGGGGACCCGAACCGACCGGTGCGTCTGGTCTTGACCTCTACGAAGACCAGAGTCGCCTCAGGATCCAGGGCGATGATGTCCAGCTCGCCGAATCTGCTTCTCCAATTCCGGGCCAGGATTCTCCAGTTTCGTTGTCTCAGCCACTGGCAGGCGTAGTCTTCGCCCAAACGTCCGAGCTCTCGGCTGCTTACGCCTTCGGCTCTGATCTGTCGCTCAAGATCTGCCAGCTCCATGTCGCAAGATTCATGGCTGCTCGTACCTAATCTGGTTTTCTCGGGTCGTATGATTTCCGCGTCGCTGGTGGAGCTCATGGAATCAGGCATAGCGCTTATGGGCTGTGTGACCGATGGGTCTGCGAACATAGCGTCGGCATCGGTTCTGTCGTCCCTGTCGTTGAAGACTGTGCGGAGATTGGTTGGTCTAGTCAGTGCTTGTGTATCCATATTTCTAGGAGACCACTGGAAGGAGGTCGGCGACTAGTAGAACCGGGCATGTGGTCGAATGAACCTGCGCACGCACGAAAGTGGATGAACGAGTGGATTGACGATGCAGACGCTGTACCTATTGCGCTTATCTCTGCATCAGTAGGGGCGGCAGAAGCAAGAAGGACTGAGACAGAAACCAAGCAAAGCGGAATCAAGAAAAGCAGAACCAAGGAAGCAGAAACGAGTGACACCAAGTAAAGCAAATAAGCGAAGGGAGCAGGGCAACAGGCAGATAAAAAGACCGGAAGACACCGCCGGCGAATTCGCTGGCAACGCCTTCCGGTCTGCTGTGGTCAACCCATCTCTATGACTGATTTGTCAGCTTGTCGACCGGTTATTTGGTCGGCAACAAAATAAGGCGATTGAGGTGGTCTGGATTCCATTCATCCACCTTGGTTTTCCAAACTTGACGAATGCCCGGACTTCTAGACTGCTTCACCGACCTTGGGCTCACTGCTCCTGCATCAGAGCGGTCATCTGTCCCAGATCCAGCTCGAAGCTGACACCGCGCTGCTGATAGTCGGGCTGATTGCGTGTGTGCTGCATGGCTGAGCGGACGAATTCGCCGGCGATCCGGGCGGCATCGGCCAGGCCTCGTCCTGCAAAGAGCGCCCCGCAGAGGCTGGATGCAAAGGCATCGCCGGTTCCGTGGATCATGAAAGGCAGCTTGTCGTGGACCAGCTCGGTGCGCTCGCTGACTCCGCCATGATCTGCCGAGGCCACGAAGTTGCGCAACTTGCCGTCCTTCCGGTCGATGCCCTTGATGATGACGTTTTTCGCGCCCATGTCCAGCAGATGACCCAGGCGCTCGCCAACCTGGGCATCGTCAAGGTTTTGGCCTTCGTAGTCGATGCCGGTCAGCAGGCTGACCTCGGTAAGGTTGGGCATGAGCAGGTCGGCTCCATCGACCAGATTGGTCACGGCCCGGCACATCTCCTCGGTGTAGGTGGGGTACATGGATCCGCCGTCGCCCATGACCGGGTCGACGAGCCGCAGGGCCTTGGGGTATTCCCGATACATGCGCTGAATGATGTCGACCTGCTCGGCGCTGCCCAGGAACCCGCTGTAGATCCCGTCCAGTTCGACGCCCTCCTTCTGCCAGGCATCCAGGTATCCCGGCAGCATTTCAGTGGTGTCGTGGAAGGTGTAATCCTTGAACATGGTATGCGCGCTGAACAGGGCTGTGGGTACCGGGCAAACGTCGCATCCGGCTGCCGAAAGGATGGGGATGGCGGCCGTCAGCGAGCACTTGCCATACCCGCACATGTCATGCACAGCGGCGACTCGGGGAATGTACTTGCTGTCGCGCTGGTAGAGCCTGTTCTGATCGTCCGTCTGTCCGGCCATCTCTTGAACTCCTTCATGCCTGCTGAGGCTGTTCGCAGCGGAGCCTTCTCCGTTGCTTACTCGACTCTACAGCGGAGGGATTGAACGAGCACCGCCGCGTGTGGAATGGCGAGATGGAAAAGGGCGCGTTTTCAACCTTTTGGAAGCTGTTATAAAAAAGGACGATACCGAAAAGTCCGTTCTGGCTTGAACAGGTGGGCTTGTGCCGCTTATGGTCACATTCAAGAACATGGACGAGGACGCACGTCACCAACAGATAGGAATCGACATGACCGACCAGAACCCGCACAAGTACCATTTCGAGACGCTTCAGCTCCACGTGGGCCAGGAGCAGGCCGACCCAGCCACTGATTCCCGGGCCGTGCCCATCTACGCCACAACCAGCTACGTCTTCCACGACTTCGACCATGCCGAGGCCCGATTCGCGCTAAAGGACCCGGGCAACATCTACGGTCGTCTGACCAACTCCACCCAGGGGGTCTTCGAGGACAGGATCGCCGCCCTGGAGAACGGCACCGCTGGTTTGGCTGTGGCTTCGGGAGCGGCAGCGGTGGAGTATGCCTTCCGGAACATCACCCAGACCGGGGACCATATCGTATCTTCCAAGAACATCTACGGCGGCACCTTCAACCTCCTCAAGCACACTCTGCCCCGCGATGGTGTCGAGACCACCTTCGTGGATCCTTCGGACCCGTCCAACTTCGAGTCGGCCATCCAGGACAACACCAAGCTGGTCTTCTTCGAGACCTTCGGCAACCCCAACGCCGACCTGCCCGACTTCGAGGCCATCTCCAAGATCGCCCATGACCACAACCTGCCGGTGATCGTCGACAACACTTTTGCCACCCCTTACCTGTTCCGTCCGCTGGAGCACGGTGCTGACATCGTCGTGGAATCGGCGACCAAGTTCATCGGCGGCCATGGCACCACCCTGGGCGGGGTCGTCGTGGAAGGCGGCAAGTTCGACTGGGCGGCAGTGCCCGGCAAGTTCCCCACCTTGACCGAACCCGACCCCAGCTACCACGGTCTGCGCTTCTACCAGGATCTGGGGGCTGCGGCCTTCGTCACCCGTATCCGCGCCATCCTCCTGCGTGACACCGGCGCCGTCATCTCGCCCTTTGCAGCCTTCCTCCTCCTGCAGGGGACCGAGACGCTCTCGCTGAGGGTTGAGCGCCACGTTGAGAACGCCCTGAAGGTGGTGGACTACCTGCAGACCGTGCCGGAGGTGGAGTCGGTCAGCCATCCGGCCATCGAGGGGCGCCCCGACCACGAACTCTACAAGCGCTACTTCCCCAACGGCGCCGGGTCCATCTTCACCTTCGATCTGAAGGGCGGCAAGGATGCGGCCAGGGTCTTCATCAACAACCTGCATCTCTTCTCCCTCCTGGCCAACGTGGCTGATGTGAAGTCGCTGGCCATCCACCCGGCATCGACCACCCACTCTCAGGAGACACCGGAGGAGCTGGAGGATCAGGCCATCCATCCCGGTACCATCAGGCTCTCCATCGGCACAGAGAACATCGAGGACATTCTGGACGACCTCAAGGGTGCCTTCCAGGCATTGAAGGAGTCCGGACTGGCCAAGTAGCCGGCAATTAAACTTCCTTCTTGGTGCCATATCTGCGCGATATATGACTGAGAAGGCGAAGAAGCAGAAGGTGCCTGTCGAAACCTCATTACGTTTCGATGGGCGCCTTTGCATATGCCTCCCCTTCCTTCTCCAGTGGCAGACAGCACCTGACCAGTGAGGTGGCAATATTGCGGTAGGTAAGATGGAAGCATGAAACATGGAGCAAAGACGAGGGCGTCTTCCGATCCGTCGTCCTGTGCGGGGAAACCGAGGCAGATAGCTCAGGTGGCCATCAAGGCCAAGGGACTGACCAAGGACTATGGCAGTGGGGAGAACCTGGTCCATGCCCTGCGGGGCGTTGATGTCGAATTCGAACAGGGCAGGTTCACGATCATCATGGGTCCCTCCGGGTCGGGCAAGTCCACCCTCATGCATACCTTGGCGGGCTTGGACACCGTTACCTCCGGACATGTCTACCTGAACGGGACCGATGCCGCCGGTGTGAAGGGCAGGCGGGCCCGTCGTCAAGGAGGGCGGAGGGGAGTGGTCGACCTGACCAAGCTCAACGATAATCAGCTGACCCTCTTGAGGCGCCAGAGCCTGGGCTTCATTTTCCAGAGTTTCAACCTCCTGCCCATGTTTACGGCCAAGCAGAACATCCTCATGCCTCTGATCCTGGATGGAGCCAAGCCAGACACAGCCTGGCTGGATGTTCTGGCCAAGACCCTGGGCTTGGAGGAGAGGCTGAGCCACCGACCCAGCGAGCTTTCGGGTGGTCAGCAGCAACGTGTGGCCATCGCCAGGGCCCTCATCACCAAGCCTTCCATTGTCTTTGCTGACGAACCCACCGGAAACCTGGACACGGCCTCATCGACCGAAGTGCTCAGCTTCCTGCGGGATTCGGTCCGCGAGCTGGGGCAGACCATCATCATGGTCACGCATGATGTCTTTGCGGCCTCCTTTGCGGACCGGGCTTTGGTATTTGCGGATGGGCGGATCGTGGCAGACCAGGACAGACCCACTGTGGATTCCATGAACTCCCTGCTCTCCGAGGAAGTCATGGCATCCGCAGCTACAGCTGGCTCAGCGGCTCATCGCTGAGGGGAATGCTCATGTGGTTCGTCGCCAGAAAAATGATGCGGTATGACCTGGGCATGATGGTTCCCGCCGGCATCGCCATTGTCGTCGGAACACTGTTTATTGCCATGACCTTCCTCTTCGGCAACACTATGGATGTTTCCATGCGGCGTATGGTCTCATCCGATGCTGCCCAGGCCAACTACGCCATCATCCCAGCAGAAGGCAACCATTCAGAGCAGAAAAGGGTGAAGGACTTCAAAACAGAGGAGCTGGCAAAAGTCTCAGGCGTTCACGCAGTCAGATCAGACGCCCAGCTCATGGCGGATGTCCGCGCCGGCAAGGTCAAGAGCGAGAGCGTGATTGCCATTCCTATGGCGGATTCATCGCTGATGCCGGTCGGTCTTGCCAAGGGATCCTGGCCCAATGCTGATGACCAGGTGCTCCTACCCGGGCCGACTGTGTCTAGGCTCAAGCTTTCCCTGGGTGACAAGGTGAATCTGAACCTGTCGCCTAACATGCTGCATATTTCTGAGGACCTTGGGCCGAAAGGGCAAGCCAGCGCTGACCAGGTTGCAGGTAGGTTCGTATCGAGGCCGCTGACCTTGTCGGGTATCAGTGCGAACCAGGGCAACGAGGGCGACAGGTTTGGCGAATCGGGCGGCGCAATCGTGCTGACCCCCAAGACCATAGATGCTTTGATGGCTACAGCAGGTCTTGGCAACATGGGTAACCTGTATGCCCAGAACATCTACCTGAATGTTGGCGGGCAGGGCAGCGACCTCGATGGGAGTCTGGCCTCTTTGCGCAAGCTCATGCCTTCCGGCTATTCCCTTGAAGACCGTCACACTATGGAGGACCGACTGGTCAAGACCGCGCTCGGCGGTTCCCAAAACCCCGTGACCACCTTCCTTCTGGTCTTTGGCACGTTGGCCATGTTTGTGGCTGCCACCGTCATAGCCAACACTTTCCAGGTTATGGTCGCTCGGCAACGTCGCTACCTGGCCCTCCTGAGGACGATTGGCGCCAATAAGAGCCAGGTCAGGGCCAGCGTCCTGATGCGTTCCATCATCCTGGGTGCTGTGGCTTCCCTGATCGGGGTTGGCGTCGCCATCGGCATCATGGCAGTTCTGGGTGCAGCCAAAGCTCATACGAGTTCCCTCTACTTCCAATTGAAGCTGACTCCGGCAGTCTTCCTGGTGCCTCTTGTTTTCGGCATCATTGTCACGGTCCTGGCCTCCCTGGGCTCCTCGTGGGCCGCCACCAGGGTCAGTCCTTTGGAGGCGCTGAGGCCTGCCGATCTTCTGGAGAACAAGCGGACGAGCAGGATGCGTCTGTTTGTCAGCGTGGTCATGATTCTGCTGGGCATCACCATGACGGTCTGGTCCCTCTGGCAGGTCAGGCTCAGTGTCACGGCAGACAAGGCCAGCAAGACATCCGGAGACGGGCCGAACATTGTTGCTGCCATGGCCGTCATCGGCATTGTTCTTGCATTCCTGGGCATTTTGTTCAGTGCCAATCGTTGGATTCCCTTCATGCTCAGGGGAGTCGGGTCCCTGGTTTCTCGGATCGGGCCCTCGTCCACAATCGCTGTGGCCAACATCGCTCGGAACCGCTCCCGTGTGGCGGCTACGGGTACCGCCCTCCTGATTGGCGTGACACTGGTCGCCACCCTGGCCACGGGCGCCGCCAGCGCCAAGCAGACCATGGCCGACATGCTGGACGAGCACTACTCCGTCGATCTGCAGATCAGCGCCGATGGCCTGGATGACAAGGCTCTGAATGCCATTCGGCGAATCGACGGGGTCGCTCAGGCCGAGCTGGTGCCCCAGTATGCTGCCATGGTCAAATCAGGCGGCGAGAACGGTGCAGGAATGACTATTTTCGCCCTGGATTCAAACAAGATCGATCACCTCCTGAATGCCAAGGTCGGCAAGGATCTTTCCGGACACGATGCCCTTCTGCTTCCTAAAAACCTCATGGATAAACAGAAGGATTTTCATGACGGCGGAAATCTGGGACTCAATGTACTCAACCCGATTCAAGGCGACGCTCAAGGCGGATCCGCATCGGTGGCTCAAAGACTCTTCGTGACCAGTGTCTACGCGCCCTTCCAGGGGATTGATGCCAGCGATTTATATGGCCTGACCGACTCATCCTCGCTCAATGGCGTTCAGCCTCAGACCGTGCAGATCTGGGCCAAGGTCGATGGCTCGCCAACAGTCTCGGCGTTCATAGACAAGGTGAAGAGTGCACTTTCTGGGTATTCGGCTGTTTCCGTGAAGGGCGGGCTGGCTGAGAAGCGACAGTGGGACCGGACCATCGACAACCTGCTCATGATTATCCTCGCACTGCTGGCGGTGGCGGTGGCCATCGCCTTGATCGGCGTGGCCAACACGCTTTCCCTTTCGGTGCTGGAACGCCGGCGAGAGTCGGCCACCCTGCGGGCCATTGGGATGACTCGCAAGCAGATCAGACGGTCCCTGGCTGTGGAATCCGGGCTGATAGCCCTGGGGTCGTCCTTGTCTGGCATGGTCCTGGGTCTGCTCTTCGGCTGGGCTGCAGCCTATGAGATCTTCTCCTCTCTGGGGACTGTGGCTTTCCCCATTCCCTGGTCCACTGGACTGGTGATTCTGGTGGTGGCGCTTGTAGCGGCGATCCTGGCAAGCGTTCTGCCTGCAAGACGCGTCAACCGGACTCCGCCGGTCGTGGCTCTTGCAGAGGAATGATGGCAAGCCAACCTTCATTCTGGCATGCCTTGGTCGGCGCCGGGAATGAATGACTCATTGTGCCAGGTGATGTTTTCCTTGACGCTGCTTGGGTGTTCCTGTAGTCAATCACGGGAATCTAGGCAACTGTTTCAATCCCTTGGTCCTATGGTTGCATGTCTTGTGACTCGTGTCTTTTGTGTTGAGCAAGATGCTTGGCATGATTTGCTTCATCTCCGCAAATGTCCATTCCCGCAGCCCCGCGTTGAGTTGGATGGTGCCAGCCTAACAGGAAGAGTTCTTCAGTGCACTCATCCGTAAGGATGACTGTTTTTATCGCTCCTAGGGAGCATATCGCGGCAGCCGATTGCAGCATAGGGTCGGAAGCTGACGGGAGAAAGGTTTCCTCGCGGATAAGGAGCACCATGCAGAACAAAGCGGATACTTCGTCTTCACAAGGGTTGATCGACAGAGCAGGTCCAGGCATCGTGGGTCAGCCGGCCGTCAGCGCCAGGCAGCTGACCAAGGATTATGGGCAAGGATCTAACGCCGTCCATGCCCTGCGCGGAATTGACGTGAATTTCGAGCGTGGCCGGTTCACCGCCATCATGGGTCCTTCAGGTTCGGGCAAGTCAACGCTCATGCACGTTTTGGCTGGTCTGGATACTGTCACCTCAGGCCATGTCTATATGGCCGCTGATCTTCTGCATTCGAAGAGCGGAGATCGTCACCATCCATCGATTGATCAGGCCGGCCGAGTCGACCTGACACGAATGGACGACCGTCAGCTGACCCTTATCAGGAGACGGCATCTGGGATTCATCTTCCAGAGCTTCAACCTATTGCCTATGTTCACTGCCAAACAGAACATCCTCATGCCGCTGGTACTGGACGATGTTCGGCCCGACACCTCATGGATGGAGCAGCTGGTAGAGACTCTGGGATTGTCGGAGAGGTTGGACCATCGGCCCAGCGAGCTCTCGGGTGGCCAGCAGCAGCGTGTGGCCATTGCCAGGGCCCTCATCACCAAGCCTTCAATCGTCTTTGCGGACGAGCCTACGGGAAACCTGGACACGGTTTCCTCGACCGAGGTGCTCAGCTTCCTTCGGGATTCGGTCCGCGAGCTGGGGCAGACCGTCATCATGGTCACTCATGATGCCTATGCCGCATCCTATGCCGACCGTGCGCTGGTCTTTGCAGACGGACAGATCGTTGCGGACCGACAGGATCCGACGGTGAAGGCCATGAATGACCTTCTGTCTGAACAAGTGTCGGCTGGCACTGCTGGCGATTCCCAGGTACGGGACTAGGGGGTGCACTGTGTGGCGGATAACCCGTACGATGATGAAGCGCGATGCACGTATGATGATGCCGGCTGTCCTGGCCATCGTGATCGGCGCCCTCTTTATGTGTCTGACGCTCCTTTTTGGCAACGTGGCGAATGCCTCCATGCGTCGTGAGATTAGCCTGGATGCCGGTCGAGCCAACTATGCTGTGACCTCCAGAAAGGATCAGGACAAGCCAATCCTGTTCGACAAGTTTGACAGCAAAGGACTGTCGAAATTGCAGGGGGTTCGTGGTCTGCGCCCTGATGTCAGCCTCATGATGGATATGGAAGCAAACGGTCAGTCCAGCAAGGGGATTCTTGCCATTGCGGGTGCCAGGCAGGAACTCATGCCTGTTGATCTGGACCGGGGGCAATGGCCGGATTCAGATGATCAGGTTGTGTTGCCGCATTCCGTTTCCGACAGGCTCCGTGTGGGTCTGGGCGATAAGGTGCGCCTTCATCTGTCCCCGATGATGCTGCCAGGTAGTGATAGCGATAGTGCTCAGGATTCTTCGAGTACAGAACGCCTTGTCGATCAGGGCACTGTGGACTTGACCGTCTCAGGCATCAGCGCGAGCCGTGGCGGACAGTACGACGACTTCGGCGGAGCTGTGGTGCTGACGGGTTCTCGGATTGATCGCCTGCTGACTATGGCGGGAATGGTTGGACCTGAGTCTCCCTCTGTGGAAAACATCTATCTGCTGGTTGACGGCCAAGGCAAGGAACTCCAAAACACTCTGCAAAACATCAGTCGATACGTTCCCGATGGATACCGGCTGGAGGACCGTGGTGCCATGGAGGACAGACTGCTCAGTGAGCAGACGGGCAATGGTGTGGACTTCATGACCGTCTTCCTCATGACTTTCGGTGTGCTGGCCATCGTGGTTGCTGCCTTGGTGATTGCCAACACCTTCCAGATCATGGTGGCCCGACAGCGCAGGTATCTGGCCCTGCTGAGGATTATTGGTGCTGATCGACGGCAAATCAGGGTAAGTGTGCTGCAACAGGCTTTGCTCCTTGGCGTCATATCGTCCTTTATTGGCATCCTGCTGGCCATGGGATTGATGGGCCTTGCCGGTTGCTTTGGTTTGCATTCGGGCACAATGAAGCTTGAACTCTTGCTTACCCCTGCTGCCCTCCTGGTTCCGTTTGCGCTCGGTGTTTTGGCAACCTTGGTGGCTGCCTTTGGGTCTACTCGTACGGCTATCAGGGTCAGACCGCTTGAAGCCCTGCAGCCAGTGGATCATCAGGACCCAGGCAGCAGGAAGCGGGCCGGTTTACGAATCAGTATCCTGCTGGCTGCCGTTGGTCTGGCATTGGTGATCTGGTCCTCTTGGCGCGTCACCGAGCTAGTCAGGACAAACTCTGGCAATACAGTCCAGGCCAGTAATCAGCAGGAACTCTTGCTAGGTCTCGCGGTATTGGGTGTTTTGCTGATTTTTCTGGGTGCGTTGATAGGGGCTCGTCGATGGATTCCGGCTCTTCTGCGTTGCCTGGGTAGACTTGTGTCCAAGATTGGACCATCTTGCAGGGTCGGAGTGGCGAATATCGCTCGAAATCCCTCACGAGTCGCTGCCACAGGTGTTGCTCTGCTGATTGGCGTAACTCTGGTCTCCACTTTGGCTACGGGTGCGGTAACCGCTAAACGTACTTTGTTCAAGGATATTGATCAGCGTTATTCCGTGGATATTGAAATATCTGGTCAGGGGCTGAACAAGAGAAATGTGCGGGCCATTGAGCGTGTCGAAGGTGTTGCAGATGCAGAGCTGGTGCAGCGATTTAATGCCAAGGTCGAGTCAGGAGGCCCCTCACAAGCTTCCATGACTGTCTATGCCTTGGATGCTTCACGGATCAGGCGAGTGCTTCATGCCGATCTGGGTCCAGGTATGCAAAGGTCGGATGCGCTACTGGTGTCGACCAGAACGATTTCCAAGCATTCCGGTTACCGGGATGGAAGTCAGCTGAAGTTGTCGATAGCTGATCCTCAGGCGGACGACGAACGTGAAAAGGAGGCAGATGCAAGAAGAACATTGACCGGGGTCTTCGCCGGATTCGGAGGGCTGGATAACAGTGGCGTCTATGCAATCACGGACTCCCGGAATGTCGCTGGGATTGACACCAAGACGCATGAAATCTGGATTAGGACGCAGGGAGATCGCGATGCTGCACTGCTCTTGGATGACATACGTCAGGCTGTAGGAGAGCATGACGACATGGCCATCAGCGGAGGGCTGACGCAAAAGAGGCTATGGGGCGAAAGAATCGATTCCTTGTTGGCGATCATGGTGGCATTGCTGGGCGTTGCCGTCATCATTGCCCTCATAGGGGTCTCCAACACTTTGATGATGTCGGTGCTGGAACGCCGTCGTGAGACCGCCACGCTCAGAGCAATCGGCATGAGCAGCGTCCAGATTCGTCGATCCTTGGGAGTCGAGGCCTGCATGATAGCCCTGGGAGCCAGTCTGGCTGGAATCGTTCTAGGAACGCTCTTCGGATGGATAGGAGCCTACCAGGTCTTTGTGCCCTTAGGATCCGTGACCTTCACCGTGCCATGGTCGACTTTTGCGCTGATACTGCCAGTGGCCTTGCTGGCTGCGGTGGCAGCCAGTGTGCTGCCAGCCAGGGAGGCAGTCAAGGTTTCACCCATTGAGGCGCTCAGTGACGATTGATGCTGGCTGATGGCTTGGTTCATACCAGATGGTTTTCGTAAGCGAAGACCACTGCTTGGACACGGTCGCGGGCATTGATTTTCTGGAGAATGTGAGTGACATGGGTTTTCACCGTGGGCAGTGAGATTCCCAGATTGTCGGCAATCTCCTGGTTGCTCAGGCCTTGGGCTATGTGAACAAGAACCTGAAGCTCGCGGTCAGTGAGTAGGTCTGCTTCGGGATCGCGATAGGTCGATCCCGAAGGCATGGATTCGGCCTCAGGCATGTCATGGGCCATATGCTCGATTAGGCGTTTTGTAGCCGAAGGAGCGATGATCGCATTGCCCCGGTGAACTGTACGGATGGAGGACAGGAGGGTTTCAGGCTCGGTATCCTTGAGCAGAAATCCTGATGCACCGGCTTTTATGGCAGCCATGACGTATTCGTCAAGATCAAAGGTGGTCAGCACAATGACCCTGGGCTCCGGACGGTCGGGTGACAAAGCAGTGATCAGGCGGGTGGCTGTCAAACCATCCATGCCGGGCATGCGGACATCCATGAGGATCACGTCAGGACGCAGGCGTGAGGCCAGATCCACTGCTTGCTCGCCGTCCGCGCCTTGGCCAACCACGGTCATGTCATCCTGGGAGCCGATGACCATGGCAAAACCGGCTCGGACCAGATCCTGGTCGTCCACGACGGCAACGCTGATGGGTTCGGTCCGTTCCATGAGAGCCTGCTTCTTTCCGCTAGATGATGGCCAGCGCCACCATCCGATTTTATCTGAGTTGAGTGTTGCTGGGAATTGCGACTGGTTTCAATTTGTAGCCAAGGTAATCGTTGTCTGATTGAGTGTTGTCTAAGCGATGGTTGTCTGAGTGATTGTTACCGAAATAACTGTTGACGGAGCCACTACCAAATGGTGAGGTGAGCCGCTTCGGTTACTGACTCCTGGCCTGGGCTGATCTTCAGGTCTGCGATTCATAGAAAGCTCGATTCTTCTGATGGACTGATTGCCTGTTGTGTTCGTTTCCTGTGTATCCATTTCCTGTGTGCTCGCCATAGGAGGTGCACATCATCAAGAACGCTCATGTCTGGAGTCCGGTTGGTCCGATTGGACGCGCTTTGATTCCTTGTCCTGTTGTGACTGTTGCGGAGGGCTGTCAGGCTGATCGTCAAGATCTACTGGCAGGGGTTTGGCTGGGTGAAGAGCCGGCGAAGGTGCGGTTTTGTTGGTGGGCTCGACCATATGGTTCCTGTCTGAATTGGGGCTCTCGTCTGAGGAATTGGCGGTGTCAGTGTTTGAGTGCGAATCAGTGCTGGAACTGTGACGCAGGACTGTGAGTAGTTGTCGCATACGAGCCAGGGCCTGGCGTCCTTGGGTTGCAATGTCGCCGAAGGCTCGTGCTACCTGCTCTGAGGGAGGATCCACCTCCTTGACTTGGTAATCGTTCAACTCGGCGATGGCCTTGCCGGTGGATGCAATGACTGTATTCAGTGTGGCGGCCACCTCTACCTGCATGGTGGCGCCGATGAGTTCCCGCTCTTGATTGGCTGCCAGAGCCTGGCTTTCCTGCAAGGTCTGGTTTAGCGCGCGCTCGCGTTCCTGCTGGAGAAGCAGGACTGAACCACGAGTGCGTCGGCGTGAGGCAATTAGAATGGTCAGCAGGCAGATCAAGGCCGGTGTGGCCATCACTATAAAAAGCGCTAAATGGGATGCAGAAAAAGAGGCTTCTGCTGGTCCTTCTGTCATGTAGGACAAAATGGCGGGACACCCTTGGTTATTGACTGCACATCTGACAGCCCACAAAACCATATCCGTGATGACCGCGAACGGAACCCAGTGCCTGGTGGAGTTTTTACCGTAAACCATCGACGAATAGACGGCAATTGGGGACAAGACTGCAGCTTCCGGCAGCCAGGGCGAGAAGAGCAGCAGCAGGGCGGCGACAGCAGCCACTATGGCGGCGCAAATGCCTGGACGGACCCTGCGCACAATCAGAGGCAAAGCGATAGCTAGTGTGGCAATGATTCTTGCTGGCCGGCCTGGATCATATTGGGGAGTGACAGGTGCTATGGCGAGAGCTGGGCCTGGATTTTCTACCAATAGGATTCCGATTACCAGACCCAGGTCGGCCGTCAACGGATGGCGTTGGAACCAAACGAAGAGCGTGGAGACAATCGAACGCAAGGACCATTGCGTTTGTCGGTTGGCATGTATTACTCCTTCAGGGTCGGATTTTGGCGGAGCAGCAAAAGGAATCCGCGCCTGGAGGTGGTAACCGCCCTCTGGCTTGGGATCAGCTTGAAGGCTGCCTCCCAGGGAAGTCAGTCGTTCGCGCATTCCCAAAAGGCCGAAACCTGAATGCTCAGGTTGATCCATCTGCGGCGGAGAATCTGAATTGGTAGTGGCGTGGTCGAGCGGGTGGTCGTCAATGGTGAGGCACAGACCGTCTGTGAGCCACTGTTCTTCAATCAGCACATCCGAAGCCGGAGCGGCATGCTTGCGAACATTGGTCAAGGCTTCTTGAAGGATCCGATAAGCAGTTATGGCGCGGCTGCGATCCAACTTTTCTGGGTGGGGTCGGCCTTCGAGGCGTCGGTTGAATTGAGATTCTGGCTGAGCAAGTTGGGCGGCATCTATCAAGTTTGTCCATGATCCGTAGCTGGTCGGCGGATTGCTTGAAGAGGTGGCACCTGAGGGCCAAATACATGCATTGCCGGCCGTATCAACGTTGGCCTTGGCAATGTTAGCAGCTGGAGTTTCTTTGCTTGTGTGAAGATAGTCGCTGGCTTGGCTTGGCTGAGTGCGATCTGTTCCGGCTGGATCCGGATCATGAGCGTTCGCGGATTGACGAGGGGAATTCGTTTGGGCAGTTGCTTGAGATTGGTCAAGGATATGGATGTCGGCAGGATCCGTTGGTGGTGGGGAAGACGGGTGCTGGCCGGGAGGAGAATCCGATGTTTTTTGGCTGGTTGCGGCCGCTGGATTGGTCGGTGATTTGAGTTTGCCGAAGAGGGAACGCAGCTCGCGTAGGGCGCGACGGCTCTCTTGATCGATGGTGCGCATGGTCTTGAGGGCCAGGCTCGTATTGGCAGTGGCTGCGTATCTGCCGGCATCGGCCTGCACGATGACGATGGACAGTGTGTGGGCGACGACATCGTGCATGTCACGCGCTATGCGGGCCCGCTCAGCGCTGGCGGACAGGGCGGCGCTCTGTTCTGCCTGCAGGGCCAGGGCGTGATTGCGTCGCCGGGCCTCGTCAAGGGCATCTCGCCTGGTCCGCGTCCAGTAGGCTGCGACGATGGCTACGAGCAGTAAGAGCGCTTCGATCAGAAAATTCGATAGGAAGGTGGTCGCCAGTTCTCTGAATGAGATCGGCCACATTGAGGTGCGGTCCGGTTGTGCTCTGCCCGGAGGCAGAAACCCCAAATCAACCAATGTGAAGATAAGGCAGGATAAGGGCGTCATGACCCAGGCCAAGGTCAGGTAGAGTCGACGCAAGGATGGGCGTCCATAGAGCAGACATGAATAGACCATAACCAGGCAGACTGCATCGGCGGGCATGATAGCTGGTCCCAAGAAAAGCTGAGCCAGAGCCACAGTGACGAAGAGCCAGGCTGCCAGGTCGGGGAATCGACGACGGATAACGACAGGAGCTATGAGCAGGACCGTCCACATCAGGATTAGGTTTTCCTGCAAGGGGATCAGGGCCCCATCTTTGAGATTGGCGGTGGAGCCACTCAATAGAAGCAACAGAAGGATGGCGAAGAGAGCGTCAGTCAGCAGCATTCGATTATTGGACCTGGTGATTGGTCGCTGCGTTGTTCGACTGACTGTGCTCATGGAATCAACACTATTCGGGGGCGGAGGGAGGTGCCATCAGTCCGAGGGATGATGTGGTCAAATGTGGTCCCAGGCTCTCCCAAAGTGGATAAGTCGGAGCAGTCGTGATCGGGAATGGGTGCTGAATGGCGAGTCGGAGGATGGCGAGTTGGAAGATAGTGAGCCGGAAGATGGCGGCTTTGCAGATGGCGATTGCCGTTTATCGGTCTGGCCGCTTTGGCTTTGGGAGGCCTAGTACCGTTTCTTGCCGTGGTGCTGTACACGCATTCTTAGATGGAATGGCTTTCTGCATAGCATACACGGCCGAGACATATGCGTGCCCAAATGCACATCCCAATCCTCGGATGGCTTTAACTGGCAACAAGCTCGGATTCCGTGCTTGGATTCAGCATGAAGTAAGAGCGGATCGCAGACTTGCGATCAGTCGGCAATAGGTTTGGATTCCATATAGATTCCACATTTGTGCTCAACCGGCAACCGGCAACCGGCAACCGGCAACAAGTATGCATCCCATATCCATCCATCCAGCCTGTATTCCACAGATACCAGTCAGGCCGACGAATCGTCGTGCATTCCGCAACGGTTCGTCGGCCTGACAACGCAGGGGAGGGCGCCCAGTCTCAGGAGAAGCGCAGCCGAATCTGCTCGGCCGTGCCGTAGGAGGCCTGCGCCCCCTGCCCGGTGGCGGCGTATGCGGAGACGTAGGAGGCCAGCTGGGCGGCCTGCACCAGGGTCATGTCGGAGGCCAGGCCGGCCAGCACGGTGCCCATGAAGGCGTCTCCGCAGCCGGTGGTGTCCACGGCGTCCACATGCACGGCGTGAATCCGGTAGGTCTGGCCCTGGTCCAGCACCATGGATCCCTCGCCGCCCAAGGTGACGATGGCCCGGTGGAAGCCGAAGTCTTGCATGGTCTGGTTGATCCGGTCCCAGTCGGCCCCCAACCAGTCGCCGTCCTCGGGCTCGTTGATGCCCAGCAGCTGGGCCATCTCATGCTCGTTGACCAGGATCAGGTCCGAGTTGGCGATCAGGTCGGCGGGCAGGTCGGCGCGGAAGGGGGAGTCGTTGAGCAGCACGGTCATGCCGGCCTCGTGGCCCATGCGCGCGACCTCGGTGACCGTCTCGATGGGGCTCTCCAGGCACAGGCCCAGCACCTTGGCGGAGGTCAGGGCCTGGCGGGAACGGTGGGCGTAGTCCACATCCACCTTGCCGTTGGAGCCGGGGGAGTAGACGATGGTGTTCTCGCCGCGCGCATCCACGGTGATGACTGTGGTTCCGCTGGCTCCGGGCACGGTCATCACATGGGAGACGTCCACCCCGGCGTTGCCCAGCTGCCCCAGCAGGAAGTCGGCGTTGGAGTCGGATCCTACGGCCCCGAAGAGCCTGACCTGGGCGCCGATCCGGGCCGCGGTCGCCGCTTGGTTGGCCGACTTGCCCCCGGGCAGCACCTGCAGGGGACCCCCGTTGATGGTCTCGCCGGGCTTGGGCAACCGGTCGGTGTTGACCGTGTAGTCCGCATTCATGGACCCGACCACCGAGATGGATCCCGTGATGGTATCCAGTCCCTTGAGCACCTGGTCGGGTGCCGCCGCCATATCTTGAATCATGTTTCTCCGTTCCTTGATGAGCTTGTCCGCCTTGATGATCACGCTGTGACAGATTCAGGGATCCTGGCCGGTGTGCGCGGGCGGGCGACCCACCGAGGCGCAGTGGCGGTAGCTGGTCTGCAGCCGGACCGACCGCACGGGCGAGCCTGCCATCAGAGCCAGGAGCATGTCCACGCAGCGGGTACCCATGGTGTCGATCTGCTGGGAGATGGTCGACACGGCCGGGGTCAGGATGCGGAAGACGGGCAGGTCGTCGAAGGTGATCATGGACAGGTCCTCGCCGATGCTGATTCCGCGGGACTGTGCCGTTTTGATGGCGCGTATGGCATCCAGGGAGGATCCGAAGAGCACGCCGGTGATGCCCTGCCGGGCCCAGAGGTCGATCATGTCGGGGTCGAAGGTGCCGAGCTCCACCTGGTCGGCCAGGGGGTCGTCCATGCCCTCGATGCCTGCCAGCAGGTTCCGGTAGACGTCCAGGCGTTCGCGGAAGGTGGCCGATTCCTTGAGGGGCCCGGGCACCAGGGTGATGTGTCGGTGGCCCTGGGCGTGCAGATCCTCAAGGGCCTGCCGCAGGCCAGGCTCGGGGTCGGCGTCCACGCAGGGGATGGCCCGCCCGTCGCGTCCGGCGGCACCCTCGGCGGCACGGTCCACGCAGACCAGGGGCAGTCCGCGTCTGGTCAGCTCCTCCAGGGTGTGCGAGGAACGCGGCCCGGGCACGATGATGGCTCCGTCGATGTGCTGGCCCAGCAGGTTGCGCACCTGGGCCCGGTCCTCGCCGGGGTCGCCCTGGGTGGAGGTGCAGATCAGCGTCTGGAAGCCGTGGTTGAGCAGCTGGCCCTGGATCAGATAGGCCAGGTCCGCGAAGTAGGAGTTGCGGATGTCGGGGATGAGCAGGCCGATGGTGCGCGAGTGGGCGGAGTGCATGGATCGGGCCCGGGAGTCCGGCACATAGTGCAGGTCGTGGATGACCTGGTTGATGCGCTGTCGTGTGGCGGGGGAGATGCGCCCGGAGTCATTGAGGGCTCGGGAGACCGTCGATACGGAGACACCGGCCCGCTGGGCCACATCCCTGATCGTCGCGTACGCCATCATGGCCTTTCGTCGAAGTGGTCGGCCGCCGGGCCGGACTGCCGACCTCGGCGGTTGCCTGACCGCCGCCATGGGCAGGCGAACGGTTCTGACAGCCTTCAGTTATATCAGTGCGGTAACGATACCGCAACTTTCACAGCATGGCCCGTCGAGGGTTGGCTGTGAGTGAAGGTAATCGAGGCTGAGTACTCGGGGAAAGGTTACTGCTTGTGCGATTATGCTGGGATAGGGAGATGGACAGCGGCCGGGCCGGCTGAAGGCTGTTGAGTCTCTTGGCCGGCCTGGCCGTGTTTCCTCCTCTCCCAGGCGGGGGCGGGGGCGTGCATGCCTGCCCCTCGGCTTCCCGCCCGCAGAAGTGTGGTGGGGGCGCGGGAGGGAAGTGTCGGGCTCTCTTGGGGTTTGAGCCTTGATTGACACGTTTCCTGCCTGCTCCCCCTTGATGGGCCGGGGGCGGGGGGATTGATACGCCGCCCGGCCGCTCTTACTCGCGTGAAGCGTGCAATAGTCGGCGTGTTTCCTTCCGGTGGCGGCGCGAGGCGAGGACCCCGCCCATGCCGGTCATGCCGGTGGCCAGGGCGAGCAGGATGCCTTCCCCGCCGGCCTTGGGGAGCACGCCTGCAGGCAGGTACGTGTATCGGAGAGAAGTGTCCGGCGTTTGGGGTGCGCCGCCCAGCGTGTAGTCCACGCTGACGGTGACCATGCCCGGCTGGTGTGCGGGAGTTGTCACGCTGACGCTGCCGGCGTCGCCGCGCGTCAGCCCTGGTACGGGGTTCTGGTCGAATTTGACGCCGGTGATCACCAGAGCCAGGTTGAACGACACCGGCACAGGAGCCGACTTGCTGTTTGTGCTGTTGTCGCCGAGCTGGCCACTGCTGTTGTTTCCCCATGCGTAGGCGTTGCCGTCGCTGCCCACGGCCAGGGAATGATGGTATCCGGCGCTGACCTGTGCGGCTTTGAGCCCTTTGCTCGTGTCGGTGGGGCTGGCGGGGTCGCGCACGCGCGCAGGAACAGACGAAGAGCTGCCGCTGCTGTTGTTGCCGAGGTTACCAGACGAATTGCATCCCCATGCCCAGGCGTTGCCGTCGCTGCCCAGGGCTAGGGAATGATCGCGTCCGGCGCTGACCTGCAGGTAGGTGAAGTCCGCTGGCAGGTCCGGGTACGTCTTGCGGTCGGGCGTCTTCACCCTGACCGGCGTGTACTGGCTGCTGCTTGTCCCGTTGCCGAGCTGGCCATTATAGTTGTATCCCCAGGCGTAGGCGTTGCCGTCGCTGCCCAGGGCCAAGGAATGCCAGTATCCGGCGCTGACCTGCAGGTAGGTGAAGTCCGCTGGCAGGTCCGGGTACGTCTTCCGGTCGGGTGTCTTCACCCTGACCGGCGTAGACTGGCCGCTGCTCGTCCCGTCGCCGAGCTGGCCAGCGTTGTTGGCTCCCCAGGCGTAGGCGTTGCCGTCGCTGCCCATGGCCAGGGAATGATAGCCTCCGGCGCTGACCTGCAGGTAGGTGAAGTCCGCTGGCAGGTCCGAGTAGGTCTTCCGGTCGGGCGTCCTTACCATGACCGGCGCATGCTTGTCGTCTCTCGTCCCGTCGCCGAGCTGGCCATTGTAGTTGACTCCCCAGGCGTAGGCGTTGCCGTCGCTGCCCACGGCCAGGGAATGAGCGTCTCCGGCGCTGACCTGCAGGTAGGTGAAATCCGCTGGCAGGTCCGGGTAGGTCTTCCGGTCGGGTGTCTTCACCCTGACCGGCGTGTACCGGTTGCCGCTTGTCCCGTCGCCGAGCTGGCCAGCGTTGTTGGCTCCCCAGGCGTAGGCGTTGCCGTCGCTGCCCAGGGCCAAGGAATGATCGCGTCCGGCGCTGACCTGCACGTAGGTGAAATCCGCTGGCAGATCCGGATACGTGCTGCGGTCGGGCGTCCTCACCATGACCGGCGCATGCTTGTCGTCTCTCGTCCCATCGCCGAGCTGGCCATACTGGTTGGATCCCCAGGCGTAGGCGTTCCCGTCGCTGCCCATCGCAAGGGAAAAACTACCGTTTGCTGATGCGCTGATCTGGCTGAATCTGATGCCACGGCTGGCTCTGTCTGGCGGGGTGATGGTGGCGGGTTCCCTGCCCAGCTGGCTGCCCTTATCAGGGCTGATGCTCCACCCGCTGTTCCGGCCTGCCGGCGTCCAGTGGGCGGTCAGGGTCAGGTCCTTGCCGACGGGCCTGCTGAAATCGTAGGCGACCTCGCCAATGAACCAGCCGTCGAACAGGAAGCCTTGGCGCGACGGGTCGGGTGAGGGGCGCTTCGCCCTCCCGTACGGGGCGGGGACAGTCTGGTCCGCTGGTTTCGGACTTCCGCCTCCCGTGTCGAAGCGGACCGTGAACGCGGATCCTGGTTCAGCAGCTCGTGCCGGCGGCTGGTCGACCGTGTACGCAAGGCTCCTGGCGAAAGGCTGCCCGTCCTGCCTGCCCGTGATAAGGATAGCGGCTCGTCCCGGATTGCGGGCGGGCATGTCCGCCCGCCAGGTGCTGCCGGTCTTGCTGAGGTTGAGCGGCTGGCTGTCCAGGCTGGCTGATGCCAAGGTGGGCGCCTGCGTGGTGTCGAGCCTGTCGGGTTTGCCGGGCTGGCCATGCCCGTCCAGGCTCCACCTGTACAGGCTGCCCTGCCTGCTGATGGCGGTGATCCTGGTGCCGGCCTTGACGGCCTGCATGTACTGCCGGCTCCCGTCGTCCACGCGATTGGGGGCTTCGCCGGGCTTCCAGACCCATACGTGACTGTCTTTGTCGATGATCGTGGCCTGATCGCCGCTACTGTTGATTCTGCCGATCTGCTCGCTGTCGGGCAGACTGACAGCTGTGAGGCTGTTCTCACCATCGGCCAGATAATAGGCTTGTCCATTCGAGTCCAGGAGGAGGAACCCCTGGTTGAGGGCTTGGACCTGGATAATGCGTATATTCGGTTCCTGCCTGATGCGTTCAGGCTTGACTTTTACAGTGTTGCTCGCATCCCAGGTCCAGGCCTGCCCGTCCGCATCCACGATGAGGACACGGCTGTCTGAGGCCACGGCGATGACAGCCTGTCTCTGCCCGGGCAGGCTGGTTGTGGTCTGCTGTATCAGTTTCGGATTCTGATTCTGGCTGTTGGTTTGGCTGTATTGGAGAGCGTGGATCTGTCCCTGCCAATCTAAGGTGAGGAGTTGCTTGTCGGTGATGCTGATGCTGCTGAACCTGGTGTTCTTGCTGGTATCGAGAATCGTGGGCGTCTCTTGTCGGCCAGACCAAGTGTATGTCTGCTGGTCGGAGCCCACTGCGGCTTGCCGATGGCTGCCGGATGCAACCTGCAGGTAGCGGAACCCATGGGGAGCCTGGGCGGGGAAAGGAACCTGCTTGGGTGTGCCGTTTTGCGCCCATGTGTAGATGCGGCCGTCGCCGGTCAGGCCGAGGAACTGGTTTCCAGCGGCGTGGACGTTGACATAGCAGGGTTCCTGAGGGCTGGGCGGTTTGATGGTCAGCCGTGCGCCGAAGGCGGGGCCATGATCTGGGCTCAGTGTCCAGTCCGTGGTTTTCGACCATTGGGCTTTCAGGGTCGTGTCCTGGAGTATGGGGGTCTGGAAGTCAAAGGGCTGTCCGTCACGCGTCCATCCGTCGAACCGGAAGCCCTCACGTTGAGGATTCTGCTGCGGAGGGAAGGCGAGCGTGCCGGTTTTCACGCTCGTTTGGGTGGGCTTGCTGCTGTTGTTCGGGTCGAAGCGCACTATGTGCGAAGCCTGATCATCCGTGTTCTCTGCTGGTTTGGCGGGAGCGGAGCCTGTGCTGCCGGGTGTTTCCGTCGTCGATGACGGGGCTTCTGGCGTGGAGTTTAATGGTGTGGTGGTTTGTATTGATGATGGTGTGGGTAGTGCGGTGTCTGTTGCGTTGCTGGGGAGGGTGCCGGGGTTTTGCTTAGCTACGCGAGGGGTCTGACGACCCCCCCCCCCCCGGCGAGGACAGGAGTATCCGCCGCGTTGGCGGATGCGACGCCCAGGCCTGCCAGCAGGCTGATCAGGACGGTCATCATCGCCATGATGCGACGCAGACGGGAAACCAGATGCATGAAACCAAAACCCCTTCACCAAACACCAAGCGGAGCAAACACCGCCTGTCTATGTAAAGTTCTACCTGTCGGAAAGCCGCGCTGTCTGTCAATGCCAGCCCTGCATCGGATTGCAGGAGCCATGGCGTAAGCCAGTCGTCTTTTCGATGTCCCCCGCTTTTCACCCTACCACCCAGCCCGCCAACAACACACAAGCCGGGTCAGTCATCGACGACAATGAAACTTTTGGTTGAGGAAAAGCGTTTGTTTCCAGCAATTATCCGAAACTGGGAGCACGGGCGAAGGCCGAGCTGACTTGGGGTTCTGTGCTCTTTAATCGGTATGCCCGAGTTTACCCTTTCAAGGGCAGAGGCGGGGCGTGCATGCCTGCTTTCAATTCCTGTCAGTAGCAGTCGACGGTAGTGTGGTGGGGGTGCAAGAGGAGTGCCGGCTCCTCTGGGGATAAGCCTTGAATGTGACATTCCTCCGTGCGCCCTTTGTAAGCCGGGGCGGGGGGGGGATTGATCCGCCTCCTGCCTGTCTTACTCGTGTGAAGCGTGAAGCAGTTGGCGTTGTTCCCTTCTGTGGCGGCGTGAGGCCAGGACCCCGCCCATGCTGGTCATGCCGGTGGCCAGGGCCAGCAGGACGCCTTCTTCTCCGGCCTTGGGGAGCACGCCTGCGGGCAGGTACGTGTACCTGAGGGAGGTGTCCGGTTTTTGGGGTGCGCCGCCCAGCGTATAGTCCACGCTGATCGTGACCATGCCCGGTTGGTGTGCAGGCGTTGTCACGGTCACGCTGCTACCATCGCCGCGCGTCAATCCTGATACGGGGGTCTGGTCGAACCTGACGCCGGTGATTACCAGCTGTAGGTTTAACGCCACCGGCACAGGAGCCGACTTGGTGTTTGTGGTGTCGTCGCCGAGCTGACCATTGTCGTTCCATCCCCAGGCGTAGGCGTTCCCGTCGCTGCCCAGAGCCAACGAATGATGGAATCCGCCGCTCACCTGTGTGGCTTTCAGTCCTATGCTCTTGTCGGTGGGGTTGGCGGGGTCGCGTACGCGCGCAGGAACAGGATTCGCGTCACCGTGCCAGTTGGCGGTGTTGTTGCCGAGCGGGCCATCCTGGTTGCATCCCCATGCCCAGGCGTTTCCGTCGCTGCCCACGGCCAGCGAATGATCGTTCCCGGCGCTGACCTGTGTGTAGGTGAGATCTGCGGGCGTGTCTGTAGGCTTCCCCACCTTGACCGGCGTATTCCGGTCGGTGGTCGTCCCGTCGCCGATCTGGCCATTGCCGTTGTCTCCCCAGGCGTAGGCGTTGCCGTCGCTGCCCAGGGCCAGCGAATAAAATCGTCCGGCGCTGACCTGTGTGTAAGTGAAGTCTGCGGTCGCGTCTGTAGGCTTCCCCACCTTGGCTGGCGTAGTCCGCCTGGTTTCCGTCCCGTCGCCGAGCTGGCTATTGCCGTTGTCTCCCCAGGCGTAGGCGTTGCCGTCGCTGCCCACGGCCAGCGAATGAAAGCCTCCGGCGCTGACCTGTGTGTAGGTGAGATCCGCGGGTGCGTCTGTAGGCTTCCCCACCTTGACCGGCGTATTCCGGTCGGTGGTCGTCCCGTCGCCGATCTGGCCACTGGCGTTTTTTCCCCAGGCGTAGGCGTTGCCGTCGCTGCCCAGGGCCAGCGAATGATATTGCCCGGCGCTGACCTGTGTGTAGGTGAAATCCGTCGGCGTGCCTGTAGGCTTCCCCACTCTGACCGGCGTAGTCTTTTGGATGGTTGTCCCGTCGCCGAGCTGACCATTGTCGTTCCATCCCCAGGCGTAGGCGTTGCCGTCGCTGCCCAGGGCCAGCGAATGCCGACTTCCGGCGCTGACTTGCACATAGGTGAAATCCGCGGGTGTGCCTTCAGGCTTGCTCACCTTGACCGGTGTAGTCCTTTGAGTGGTTGTCCCGTCGCCGAGTTGGCCATGCCAGTTGTCTCCCCATGCGTAGGCGTTCCCGTCGCTGCCCACAGCCAAGGAAAAACCATAGGATCTCCTACCGTCGTATGATGATCCGCTGACCTGGCTGAACCTGATGCCTCGGCTGGTGTCTGGAGGGGTGAGGATGGTGGTTTCGTTGCCGAGCCGGCTGCCCTGGTCGGGGTTGATTTTCCATGTGTTGTTGGGGTCTTTGAAGGTCCATTTGGCGGTGAGGGTGAGGTCCTTGGTGACGGGTTTGCTGAAGTCGTAGGCGACTTCGCCGGTGAACCATCCGTCGAACTGGTAGCCCTCACGCGCAGGGTCGGGGGAGGGCCGCTTCGCCCTGCCGTTCGGGGTTGGGAATTCCTGGTCTGCTGGTTCGGGTTTTCCTCCGTCCGTGTCGAAGTGGACCGTAAACGTGGATTTTTGCTCGGTGCCTCTGGTCAGCGTCTGGTCGACGGTGTAGTTGAGGTTTTTGGTGAAGGGCTGGCCGTCCTGTCTGCCGGCGAGTGTGATGGTGGCTTGTCCCGGCTTGTGGGCGGGTATGTCTGTCTGCCAGGTGTCGTTGTTCTTGGTGAGGTTGAGCGGCTGGCTGTCCATGCCGGCTGATTCCAGTGTGGGTGCCTGTGCGGTGTCGGGTCTTGCCGGCTGGCCGGGCTTGCCCTGCCCGTCCAGGCTCCACGTGAGCATGTTGCCCTTCGTGCTGATGGCGGTGATCCTGCTGCCTGTCTTGGCGGCTTGCATGTAGTGCTGGTTCCCGTCGTCCGCTCGGGTGGGTGTCTGGCCGGGCTTCCAGGCCCAGAGGTGGCCGTTCGTGTCGGTGATGACGGCCTGTCTGTCGTTGGCGCTGATCGAGTTGGCTTTCATGCGTTCCGGCAGGCTGACCGTTGTGGGGCTGGTCGTGTTGTCGGCCAGGTAATGGATCTGCCTTTCCGCGTCCAGGAGGAGGAACCCCTGGTCGAGGGCCTGGGCCTGGAGAATGCGCATGCCCGGGTCCTGCCTGATGCGTTCGGGTTCGACGTTGCCGGTGTTGCTCGCATCCCAGGTCCAGGCCTGCCCGTCCGCGTCCAGGGTGAGGGTCCGGCTGCTGGTGGCGGCCGAGAGTACTGCCTGAGCCTGACCGGGCAGGTCGACTGTGGCGTGTTCTGTGGGTTTCATGTTCGGACCGTCGGTTTGGCTGGCCTGATAGGCGTGGACCTGTCCCTGCCGGTCCACGGCCAGCAGCCGGCCGCCGTTGATGCTGATACTGGTGAACCTGGCATCCTGTCCGGTGTCGAGGATCATGGGCGTGGACTGTCGGCTGTCCCAGGTGTAGATCCGCTGGTCGGATCCGAGTGCCGCCTGCCGGAGGCTGCCTGCCGCGGCCTGCAGGTAGCGGAACCCGTCGGCGGCCTGCGCGGGGGTGGGAACCTGGTTGGGAGTGTGGTCCTTTGTCCAGGTGTAGATGCGGCCGTCGCCAGTCAGGCCGAGAGTCTGCTCGCCTGCAGTGTGAATGCTGGCGAATTGAGGCTCCTGCCGGTTGGGTGGGCTGATGGTCAGCCGCGCGCCGGTGGCGGGCCCGTGGTCCGGGCTCAGCGCCCAGTCCGTGACCTTGGTCCATTGGGCTTTCAGGGTGGTGTCCTGGAGGATGGGGGTCTGGAAGTCGAAGGGTTGGCCGTCGAGTGTCCACCCGTCGAACCGGAAGCCTTGACGTTGGGGATTCTGTTGTGGGGGAGCGGCGAGGGCGCCGGTCTTCACGGTTGACTGTGTCGGCTTGCTGCCGTCGGCCGGGTCGAAGCGCACCGTATGCGAAGCCTGATCATCGCTATCGGATGGCTTGGTTGAAGCGGATCCTGTGGTGTCAGGCGTTCCGGTCGGCGATGACGGGGTGTTTGGGCTTGGTGTCGTGGTGCTTAATGGTGAGGAAGGTGTCAGCGGTGATGGTGTGGGTAGTGGGGTGTTGGTTGCGTTGCTGGGGATAGTGCCGGGGGTTTGCTCAGCTACCCGAGGGGTCTGAAGTCCCCCTGTGAGGATAGGAGCGTCCGACTGGGCGGATGCGACGCCCAAGCCTGCCAGCAGGCCCAGCAGGACGATCATCATCGCCATGATGCGACGCAGTTGGGAAACCAGGTGCATGACTTGTAAACCCCTTCACCAAACACCAAGCGAAGCCAACAGCTCGCTGATAAATGTCGTCTTTGCCGGAAAGCTGCCCTGTCTTTCAACGCCGGATCTGTACCGGATCGCAGGAACCATGGCGGAAGCCAGCCGTCTTTCCGTTACCCCTGTTTTTCACCATACCACCCATCCGGCAAACAATACACATAAACCAGCTCAGCAGTCCCGTGACAATAATCATCCTGGGTTGGTGGAATGCTGTTGTTCAAAGCAATTATGCCAAGTCGTGAGGCAAGCACGGAAAACCAATCTGACTTCGTATCATGTGACCTTGGCGAGTCTGGCCACGTCAATATCTGTCTCAGGCGGGAATGAGAGCGGCTTTCCCAGATCGCTGATTGCAGAAGTGTGGTGGGGGCGCAGGAGGAGTGTCGGCTTCTTGGGGATTGAGCCTTGTATGACACTTTCCTCCATGCGCCCTGTTGAGGCGGGTGGACGGGAGTTTACCCATCTGCCTGCCTTCTTACTCGAGTGAAGTGTGTAGGAACCGTTGCGTTTCTCTCCGGTGGCGGCGTGAGGCCAGCACTGCGCCCATGCTCGTCATGCCGGTGGCCAGGGCGAGTAGAATGCCCTCACCGCCGGCCTTTGGCAGCACGCCTAGGGGCGTGTACGTGTAAGTAAGTGAGGTGTCTGGCTTCTGGACTTTGTCGCCAAGCTTGTAGTCGACGCTGACTGTGACTGGTCCCGGCTCATGCGCAGGAGTCACCACGGTGACGTTGCTGCTGTTGCTGACATGGGTCAGGTTTGTGCCGGGGCTGGTGTCGAATCTGGCTGCAGTGATCACCGGTTGCAGAGGGAACATCACTGGCATAGGAACCAAACTCAGGCTTCCCGCATCGGTATTGCCGATCTGGCCATTGCTGTTATCTCCCCATCCTTTGGCGTTTCCGTCCATGTCGATTGCTAACGAATGCTGCCATCCTGCTCTGACTTGCACGGTGTTCAGCCAAGGGTCGGCTGAGTTCGTGTGTTGCGCGGAGGCAGCCACCTTCACGGGAGAAAGACGGAGATTCGTAGTATTGTCACCGAGTCGGCCATCGCCGTTGTTTCCCCATGCCCAAGTGGTCCCTTTCTCGTCGATTGCCAGCGAATGAGAGCTTCCGGCGCTGACCTGTACAACTTTCAGCCCTGTGTTCGCATCCTTGGGATCAAGTAGCACCTGTTTAGGAACAGGATTCGCAACAAACTGGCCGGTGACGTTGCCAGTGCCAAGTTGGGCGTAGCGGTTCCATCCCCATGCCCAAACATTCCCTTTCTCGTCGATTGCCAGCGAATGAGAGTCTCCGCCGCTGACCTGTACGGCTTTTAGCACAGTGTTTGCATCAGTGGGATTAAGCAGCACTTTTTGGGGATTAGGATTTGCCTTGTCATTTATTTCGCTGTTGGTGTTGTTGCCGAGTTGGCCACAGTAGTTGTACCCCCACGCCCAGGTGTTTCCATCCTCGTCGATTGCCAGAGAGTGATAGCCTCCGCCGCTGACCTGTTTGGCTTTCAGCCCTGTGTTAGCACCGGTGGGATCAAGCTGAACCCATTTGGGAAAAGGATTTGCCTTTTCAGTGAAGTTGTTGGTGTTGTTGCCGAGCTGACCGTTTTTGTTGAGTCCCCATGCCCAAATGTTTCCATCCTTGTCGACGGCCAGCGAATGGTAGTATCCGGCGCTCACTTGTATGGCCTTCAGTCCTTTGTTCGCGTCAGTGGGGCTGGCAGGGTCGCGCACGCGCACGGGAACAGCCGAATAGCCCCCGCTGGTGTTGTTGCCGAGTTGGCCATAGTTGTTGTATCCCCAGGCGTACACGTATCCGTCGCTGCCTAGGCCCAGCGAATGTTGCCATCCGGCACTGACCTGCACGTAGTTGAAATCAGTCGGCACGCCTGCAGGCTTGCTCACTTTGACCGGCGTAGTCCTATTGGTGGTCGTCCCGTCTCCGAGCTGACCATAGCTGTTGCCTCCCCAGGAGTAGGCGTTTCCATCGCTGCCAACAGCTAGAGAAAAGCTATCGGGACTCTGTGAGCAGTTGACCTGGTTGAATTTGACGCCGCTGGCGTCAGTCGGCGGGGTAATGGTGGTTTGTTGCCCGCCGAGCTGGCTGCCGTTGTCGGGGTTGATCTTCCAGGTGTTGTTGGGGTCTTTGTAGGTCCATTTGGCGCTGATGGTGAGGTTGTTGGTGACGGGTTTGCTGAAGTCGTAGGCGATCTTGCCGATGAACCACCCGCCGAATAGGTAGCCGCTGCGCGTCGGGTCTGGGTAGGGGCGCTGCACCCTTCCGAATGGATAGGTGACCTGCTGGGGTTGGGGTGCCTGGCTTCCTCCTGATGTGTTGAAGCTGACCTTGTAGGTGGAGCCAGGCTGGACGGCTCTGGTCAAGGTCTGGTCGACCGTGTAGTCAAGGCTCCTGCTGAAGGGCTTATCGTCCTGCCTGCCGGTGATGGTGATGATGGCCGGTCCGGGATTGCGGGCGGGGACATCTGCCTGCCAGGCATCGCCGGTTTTACTGAGTGTCAAGGCTTGGCCGTCCAGGCTGGCTGATTCCAGGGTGGGCGCTGTGGTGGAGTCGATTTTTGCCGGCTTGCCGGGCAGGCCTTGGGCATCGATGCTCCACTGATATAGGCTGCCCTGCCTGTCTAGGGCGGCGATTTCGTTGCCGATGCGGCCTGCCTGCAGATAGTGCTGGTTCCCGTTCTCTGCGCGCGTGGGTGCCTCGCCTGACTTCCAGAACCAGAGGCGGCCGTCCTTGTCTGTGATGATGGCTTGGTCATTGCTGGCGCTGATCCGATTTGCTTTCGTGCTTTCTGGCAGGTTGACGGCTTTGGCGCTGGTCGTGCTGTCGGCCAGGTACCGGGTCTGCCCGTCAGCGTTCAGCAGGAGCAGCCCCTGGTTGAGGGCTGCAGTTTGGATGATGCGCACATCCTGGTCCTGCATGATGGGTGATGGCTTCGTGTTTCCTGCCTGGCCTGGCTTCCATGACCATGCCTGCCCGTCAGCGTCCACGATGAATGTCCGGCTGGGGGAGGCGACGGCGAGTATCGCCTGAGCTTGCCCGGGCAGGCTGATCGTGGATTGCTCAGTGGGTTTCATGTTCCGGCTGTCGGCCTGGCTGACCTGGAAGATGTGGATACGGCCCTGTTGGTCCACGACCAGCAGCCGGTCGTCGCTTGTGCTGATGCTGGTGAACCTGATGTTCCGATCAGTGTCGAGGATGGTGGGCGTGGGCCGTTGGCTGGTCCAGGTGTAGATGTGCTGGTCGGATCCGAGGGCCGCCTGCCACTGGCTGCCGGCGGCGGCTTGCAGGTAGTGGAACCCTTCGGGAGCCTGGGCAGGGAGAGGAACCTGTTTTGGTGTGCCGTCTTGTGTCCAAATGTAGATGTTGCCGTCGCCGGTCAGACCGACAAACTGGCTGTTTGCCGTGTGGATGCTCGTGTAAGAGGGTTCCTGCTTGTCGGGCGGACTGACGGTCAGCTGTGTATCTGAGAAGGGTCCGTGGTTCGGGCTCAGAGTCCAGTCCGTGGCCTTGGCCCAACGGGCGGTCAGCGTCGTGTCTTGCAGGATGGGGGTCTGGAAATCGAAGGGAAAGCCGTCACGCGTCCACCCGTCGAACCGGGAGCCCTCACGTTGCGGATTGTTCTTCGGAGGTGAGGCAAAGTTCCCGGTTTTCACTGTCGCTTGGGTGGGATTGCTCCCGTCGGCTGGGTCGAAGCGCACCGTGTGCGCGGCCTGATCATCTGTCTGCCGGGATGGCCTGGTTGAAGCGGAGTCTGCACTGCTTGGACTGTCTGTCGGCGATGACGGGGTGTTTGGGCTTGATGTCGTGGGGCTCAGGGGCGAGGCAGTTGTCAGAGGCGAGGGCGAAGGAAGCGGCGTGCCGGTTGTGCTGCTGGGAAGAGTGGCGGGGGTTTGCTTAGCTACGCGAGGGGTCTGACGACCCCCCCCCCCCCGATAAACATAGATTCAGTACCAGCGTCGGTTTCAGCTTCGGCTTCGACCATGCCCAAGCCTGACAGGAGCAGCATAAGAATAATCGCGAACGTCAGCGAACGCAATCGGGAGCCTATACGCATGACTTACAAACCTCTTCCCCAACAACAGGCTTGCCTGCCATCTGTTATTCCCCAACGGCCGGCCAACACCACTGCTACGTCTTACTTTCAGAGGAGTCTCTCGGCCATTCAAGGCTGATCTGGCGCCAATTGCGCTGATGCAGTCAGAAGACGAAAGACCCCTCAACATCCCCACAAAAATCATACCATTGCAACATGCAGGCATCAGCCAAAACCAGTCCAGGCGGTTGGGAAAGAGCGACTACTTATAGTAATTATTTGAGATAGACAAATGAACAGCGGCCGGGCTGGCTGGTGGCTGTTGAGCCTCTTGGCCGGCCTGGCCGTGTTTCCTCCTCCCCTAGGCAGAGGCGGGGGCGTGCATGCCTGCCCTCGTGCTTTTGCCTGCAGAAGTGTGGTGGGGGCGCGGGAGGAAAGTGTCGGCTCTCTTGGGGTTTGAGCCTTAAGTGGCACGTTCCTCCCTGCTCCCCCTGTATGGGCCAGGGGCGGGGGGATTGATACGCCCTCCGGCCTTTCTTACTCGTGCGAAGCATGCAATAGCTTGTGTTGTTCTTTCCGGTGGCGGCGTGAGGCGAGAACTCCGCCCATGCCGGTCATGCCCGTGGCCAGGGCGAGCAGGATGCCTTCCCCGCCTGCCTTGGGGAGCACGCCTGCTGGCAGGTACGTGTACCTCAAGGATGTGTCGGGCGTTTGGGGTGCGCCGCCCAGCGTGTAGTCCACGCTGACCGTGACCGTGCCCGGCTGGTGTGCGGGCGTGAGCACGCTGACGCTGCTGCCATCGCCGCGCGTCAGGCCTGGTGCGAGGGCCTGGTCGAACCTGACGCCGGTGATCACCGGCGTCAGATTGAACACCACTGGCACAGGAGTCCGTTTGGTGTTCGTGGTGCCGTCACCGAGCTGACCATCGCCGTTACCTCCCCAGGCCTTGGCGTTCCCGTCCGCGCCGATTGCCAGGGAATGGTACCATCCGCCGCTGATCTGTACGGCTTTCAGTCCTTTGCTCGTGTCTGTGGGGTTGGCGGGGTCGCGCACGCGCACAGGAACAGAGGAGTTCGTTGCGGT
>NZ_JBVPQJ010000009.1:0-48013 GCF_058199535.1 Bifidobacterium sp. VU/mBH4 (B4)
TCAAACGAACACCCCTTCAAATCCAACCTATCCTGCTGATACTCACCCATCCCATACAAACACTCATCATCAGGAGCCAGGAATGAGGCCACCGCCGATAGAGCACCGCCGCCGACTGGCTCGTATTGGCGGGCTTTCAGATTCAAGGAACCACCCGAAGGCATTTCACGGAAGAGGGTCTTTCCGGCATCATCCAAGAAAGTCAACGAGCACCGACTCTGGATACCGCCGGCACCTGCGTTGAATACCTGCTCGATGGTCAATCTGACAGTCAAGGCGCCATTAACCAGTTCGGCAACCGAGCCGTCCTGGCTGACGGTCACTTTGGGGTGTCCACTGGAAGTCAGTTGGTTTTTGGGCAGCAGAGCCCAATCGGTGTCGAAGATCCTCTGTAACTTAGAGGCCCTGACACGAACACTATCGTCACCCCAAGGCTCGACCTGCAGGCACTCTCCATCGCCCTTCCAACTGATGATTCCACCCCTGACTGTAAATGATGAAAACATGCGCTCGTCCTTCCCTTCCTGCGCGAACTTCCTTGTCACCAACCCCCTGCATTTATCACAGGCGGAATCGTTCCTGATCGCTTCGCTTACCAATGCACCGACTGCGCAAGACCCGACGTCAGCGTCTGCGACTGGATTCTTGAGGAACCACAATCGGTACCGATTTAGTGAACCGGTTCAACTAAATAGTATAGTAATGCGTTCCTAACAACTTCGCAACTTTTGGTGAATCGGTTCAAAGATTAGATATTGAACCTTCTTCATGCCAGGTGGTATCTACTAAGGTAGTACGTGGCTCACTATCCGGGTGCTCGATCCGCCAGAGCAAAGTATCCACCACAGCCGATGCAATGTCCCTGGTATTAATAGTTACTGTGGAAACTGGCATCCTCATCTTTTCATAGACCACATCAGCCAAGAGGACAGCGACTGATATGCCTCCGGGTACCGCCACCTCTTCCTGCGTCAGTTCCATGCGAGCCCCGACGGCCATCTCCTGATCTTCGACGATCACGCCCGTAACGCCAGGATGCCGCTGTATGGCCCGCCGTAGAGACCATCCGGACTGACCGCCAAACCACTCTCGTTCGATTCTTAGACCGTTGCGCTCAGCTTCCATGTCGGCGGACCGAGCAAAACGGAGAGAATAGTTCAGGGGGTTCGGATCGTTCGCATCAAAGCTAGAGATCAAAAGAATACGTCGATGTCCATTGAGCGCAAAATGGGTGACCAGGTCGGCTGCTGCTTGCTCAAAATTCGTATCAACTACATCCATGCCGCCGGTCTGCTCGGGCATTCCAAAAAGAACTGTGGGGATACCGGCTGCGAGCGCAGTCGCCACTCGGTTATCATGGCTGTTGACATCCATGAGAATGAGCCCGTCGATCTTCCGCGCCAGAGCCGCATCTTCAATTTCCTTGCGTCCATCCTCATCAACCATCAGGAGGAGGTCATACCCAAGCTTTCTAGCATGGCTCGAAAGTCCAGTGAAGTAGATTCCCTTTAAGAGGGGAGATGAGACAACATCTTCAATATCGGAGGTGGCCACGCCCAGAGTCATAGTGCGGGAAGTAGAAAGAGCGCGAGCGGAATGGTTAACGGTATACCCGAGCTTTCTCATGGCTTTACGAACCTTGTCAGTCGTCTTTCTGCTGATTTTCGGGTTACCAGATATAACGTAAGAGACGGTGGTCTTTGATACGCCAGCCTCACGGGCAACATCAAGTATATTAACCATGCGTACTCCCAAAATCCATACCCTAAAAGACGGCCCCAGAAGTCCTAGACCTCGGTTCAACAGTATAGGGGTCAGAACGACGTATGTAGCTTCTCCCATGGTCCGCTTACCATGACGCTCAAATCAAATCGACCTATTGCTCAAGTCACTCATATGACCCCTTCAGTCTGGACTGTGGTCTGCAAAGCGATTTTTATGCCTTTTCCAACTAGGCCACGATCACAAAGAGAATAATCGCTTACTTACGTGAGATCCTTGAGGGCCCCATCCGTATGGGCGGTATCTATACTAATCAGACTTTTTCATGTCCAAGGAAAATCTACAGGTTTCGGAACTAATTAGTGGGGGGGGGGGGGGAGGTGACCGTATACTATTTTTTTGGAAAAGCCCTCATATTGTTCGTATGCATATGAAGCCCTTGGAGCGAGCCAGTCAGCAGAGACATCATTCTAGACTTGTTGACGCATGCCTTTTAAGTTATATTTTCACCATAGAATCGTGCACCGATGAACCTATCAATGCAGGACTTACGGATTGGTTAAAGATTCCGCTTCGGTTGCGACACTCATACAAATCAAAAATCTTAGCGAACATAGGTCTCAACGCCCTACTCACCAAGTTCTTTTATTGCTGCATCCTGTCATTGGCCATTTGATACCAAGCGATTTCGTATCCGACACTTGCTCGGCACTCAAACCTCCCGTGGATGTCCCTGGACTTTAATCTGTATCTGAGGCCCGGAAAGCCGTTCAAGTCTCACCTCATCCCTGGTCACCACCACTTGAAAGCGAGTATCCCTTACTTGTAGCTGATAGGTGAGCGATTCCCACTCCTTGGGCAGGCGGGGGTCAATACTTAGCCCGGTTCCGCCGGTGTCCCGCAGGCCACCGAAGCCGCAGACCAGGCTGGACCAGACGCCTCCGCAGGCAGCCAGGTGGATGCCGTCGGTCGTGTTGGCATGCAGATCGTCCACGTCCGTAAACAAGGACCGACGGAAGTACTGCATGGCCAGCTGGTCATGCCCCACCTCGGCGGCGAGGATGGACTGGGAGGCTGCTGACAGGGTCGAATCCCCAGTGGTCAGCGGATCATAGTAGTCGAAGTCGGCCCGCTTCTGTTCCGGAGTGAACCAGGAGCTGAGCAGGTAGAGAGCCATGACTACGTCGGTCTGCTTGAGCACCTTGTGCCGGTAAATGACCAGCGGATGGTAGTGCAGCAGCAGGGGCCTGGCCGTGAACTGGTCGAAGTGCCAACGGGGTCGCTGCATAAATTGAGCGTCCTGGGCATGGACTCCCTCCTGATCATCAAAGGGGACGAACATGGCTTGAGCTGCACTGGACCATTTGTCGGCCTCACCATCGTCGAAGTGCAGCCTCTCGCGTATGCCGCCGATCAGATCTGGATGCTTCTCGCGTAGGTGCTGGTAGGCCTTGTAAGCGGCCAGGAGGTTGAACCGGGCCATCTGGTTGGTGTAGAGGTTGTCGTCAACCAGGACCGTGTACTCGTCTGGGCCGGTCACGCAGTGGATGTGGAAGCGGCCGTCCTCCTTGTAACGCCCCAGGCTCATCCAGAGACGGGCCGTCTCCACCAGGATGTCGATGCCCTCAGCCTGCAGAAAGTCTTCATCCCCGGTGACCTGCACGTACTGGGCCACCGCGTAGGCGATATCGGCATCGATGTGGTACTGGGCCGTGCCCGTGGGGAAGTAGGCGGAGGCCTCCTCACCGTCGATGGTCCTCCAGGGGAAGAGGGCGCCGTTCAGGTTGAGTGCGCAGGCCCTGCGCCTGGCGGCAGGCAGCATCAGATAACGG
Source organism: Bifidobacterium sp. VU/mBH4 (B4) (assembly GCF_058199535.1). NCBI lineage: Bacteria > Bacillati > Actinomycetota > Actinomycetes > Bifidobacteriales > Bifidobacteriaceae > Bifidobacterium > Bifidobacterium sp. VU/mBH4 (B4). The sequence continues at coordinate 3,555 of NZ_JBVPQJ010000009.1, forward strand.
TAGTGGAGGACGGCTCTTGCCCGAGCAGGCGCCGAGTAAATCAGGAAGGGGAGAATGTAGATCTCGGTGTCCCAGAAGTAGTGGCCGCTGTAGCCGGATCCGCTCAGACCCTTGGCGCCCACGCCGTTCTCGATCTGGGCCGTGGACTGGGCCAGCTGGAACAGTTCCCAACGCACCATCTGCTGGGTACGACCCCCATCGTCGGCCTGGATGCGGATATCCTGACGCTCCCAGAACCGATCCAGCCATTCCCGCTGACGCCGCTCCAGCTCCTCCACAGAGAGGGTGCTGACCTCCTCCAGCCGATCTCTGCAGTCCTCGACCAGATTCCTGGTCCCCTCGCCGCGGGTCTGCACGACCAGACCGTTGCCGCTGGTGCCAGCCGGAAGAATAGGGTGGCTGCGGTAGACGGCATAACGGACCAGACGGGTGGAACCGCCCTTGGGCACGTCCATGCGCCATCCGGAGCCCTCGACAGGCCGGCCATCCCTGAACTGCCGGACACCAAGGGCCAGGCTGAGCCGTGAATTATTGCAGCGAAAGACCCTGCAATCCGCGCTCAGCTCACCGTAGACCGCATTGTCCAGCACCTCGTGGATGCCACAGCCGTCCACAAAGGTCGACTTGCGGGGGTCACTGGAGTTGACATGGCGGGGGTTGTCGGCGTTGACCGGGCCCTCGACCACCACAGCCATGTCCCTGTCGGGCGACTCAACGGTCAGCGTGCAGACGCTCAGGCTGCGGTCATAGAGGCAGACCATGCGGGTGAGCACGGTCTTCAAGTGGATGCCGTGGCCCAGATCGTACAGATTGGTGGTGGTCGCGATTCCGGTTCGGAAGTCCAGACGCTGCGTGGTCTTTTCCGGCCTGCCCAGGGGCAGCCCTTCCACCTTGAGGGTGAAGTCCGAAGCATCGGGCACTCCCTGAATCAGCTGCCCTACCTTGGCATATCCGTAGGCGCTTTCGGGGTGGGCTATTCGGAAGGTGTCATGGAAGCCGCTCAGGAAGGTGCCGTTGCCCAGACAGCGCTCCCCGCCACCTTCGCCCCTGACACCGACAGAGCCGTTGGTGACCGAGAAGACTGTGGCGCTGACGGCATCGGGCTGCCCGATCTCGCTCAAGCCCCACTCTTCTACAGGGAAGCGATCCTCATCCAGACTGGGATCCTCCCCCTGCCCACGCTCGCCGGCATCGTCGTCGATCAGCTCGATCAGCTGATCCACCACCAGGTCCGCACCCGCCTTGAGCAGCTGCTCGCGGCCGGCGCCCCTGTTCACGCCCACGACCAGGCCAAACCTGCCCGCATGACCAGCGGCCACGCCGGAGAGGGCATCCTCGACCACAACAGCATCCTCATTGCGCAGGCCCAGCACCTTGGCCGCATAGGCGTAAGTGTCCGGGTCCGGCTTGCCCTGAAGGCCCATCTCGTCCTTGAGATTGCCGTCCACCACTGTATCGAAGTATCCGGCGATTCCTGCGGCCTGGAGGACCTGAGCCGTGTTGCGCGAACTGGACACCACAGCCAGGCGCTTCTTGTCAGCGCGCAGGTGCCTGAGCAGATCCACCGTGTCCGGGTAGGGATCGATGCCTTTCTGCTCCAGCATCCGCTCAAAGGTCATGTTCTTACGATTGCCGTATCCGCAGACGGTGTCCAGCTGCGGATCGTCATCCGGGTTGCCCCAGTCCAGCTCGATGCCCCTGCTGCGCAGCAGGGCATCGACACCGTCATAGCGGGGCCGGCCATCCACATAGGCGTAGTAGTCCTGCTCCGTGTAGGCCGGAACGTTCCCGGGCAGGACCTGATCGAACAACGCCTTCCAGGCGGCCTTGTGCAGGATGGTCGTGGGCACTAGTACACCATCCAGATCGAAGAGCACGCAGGCGAATTGGGCAACCTTCATGGTTACTCATCCTATGGGTCTTCCATGACGAAAGAACCCGGCGGTTCGAAGAACCGCCGGGCGAGAAGAGAGAGAAGAAGGGGTTCAGTTATCGGGGCCGCACGACCCCCATCGGCCAGTACTTCAACCGACAGAACAAATATAACCAGCGCTACCTTGGAGGAAGTGCCCGAAAACCTCAAAGTTCTCTGTGAATCAGGAATGCCGTCCCGGGCGCGTCGACCGTCACTTGCCCTGGTCGCCCGCCAGCTTGGCCTGCTCCGCCTCGAATCGGGCGCGCTCTTTGGCCTTGCGGCGGTTCAGCTCCTCCTGGAAGCGGTCCAGCTCCTCCTGCACGGCTTCCTTGGGAATGCGCGGAAAGATAGGTGTGGGCCGATCGATCGGCGTGCCGTCTATGAGGGGCTCGCGCGCCCAAGGATGGACCGTCTCCCCCAACCGGTAGTCGCCGGTGATGATGGGATAGTGGAAGTCGGACCGATCCAGATCGTCAACCTCCTCGACACGGGGCAGGGGCGAGAAGGTGCCCTTGCCGCCCATGGTCTCCCAGACCCGCTGCGAGGCATGGGGCAGGAAGGGGGCCAGCATGGTGTTGGCGTCTAGTACGGCCTGGGCTGCGGTGTGCAGGACGGCAGCCAACCGATTCTGGTCATCCTTGATCTTCCAGGGCTCCTGGGCGGAGATGTACTTGTTGATATCACCCACCAGAGCCATGGCTTCGACCAGGGCGGCCTTCTGCCGATGGTGCTCGATCAGAGAGCCCACGGTGTCGAAAGCCTGCAGGCTGCGGTCCAGCAGGGCAGCATCCTCCTCGGTCAGCCAGTCCTCCTCGATGCGGGGGATGCTGCCGAAGTCCTTGTTGAGCAGGTTGGCCACGCGGTTGACCAAGTTGCCCCAGGATGCGGCCAGCTCCTCGTTGTTGTGCCGGACGAACTCAGCCCAGGTGAAGTCCGAGTCCGAGGTCTCCGGCCCAGCGATGGAAATGTAGTAGCGGACTGCATCGACCGGATAGCGTGCCAGGATGTCCTTGACGTAGATGACGATGCCCCGCGAGGAGCTGAACTTCTTGCCCTCCATGGTCATGAACTCGCTGGCCACCACCTGCTCGGGCAGGTTGAGCTCGCCGTAGGATCCCGGCTGTCCGCCCTTGGACCCCTGGCCGTTGTAGGCCAGAATCTCCGAGGGCCAGATCTGCGAGTGGAAGGTGATGTTGTCCTTGCCCATGAAGTAGTAGCCCAGGGCCTTTGGGTCGTTCCACCACTTGCGCCAGGCCTCGGGGTCGCCCTGACGGCGGGCCCACTCGATGGATGCCGACAGGTAGCCGATGACGGCGTCGAACCAAACGTAGAGCTTCTTGTTTGGGTCATCCACCCAGCCATCCACAGGCACGGGAATGCCCCAGTCGATGTCGCGGGTGATGGCTCGCGGCTTGACCTCCTTGAACAGCCCCAGGGAGAAATTGAGCACGTTGCTGCGCCAACCCTGGCGGGTCTTCAGCCAGGCCAGGTTGGCCTCAGCCAGAGCGGGCAGATCCAGGAAGAAGTGCCTGGACTCCTCAAACCGGGGGGTCTCCCCGTTGATCTTGGATACGGGGTTGATCAGCTCGTCCGGATCCAGCTCGTTGCCGCAGTTGTCGCACTGGTCGCCGCGAGCGCCGTCAGCACCGCAAATGGGGCAGGTCCCCTCAATATAGCGATCGGGCAGGGTCCGGCCCGTGGAAGGCGATATGGCCACCTTCTGCTGGCCTTCATAGATGTAGCCGTTGGCCCGGCATTGGCGGAAGAGCTCCTGCACCACCTTCTCATGATTGCCGGTCGTGGTCCTGGTGAAAAGGTCATAGCTGAGCCCCAGATCGCACAGATCCTTGACAATGACCCGGTTGTAACGGTCAGCGATCTCCTGAGGGCCCACACCCTCGGCGTCAGCCTCCACCAGGATGGGAGTGCCATGCTCGTCCGTTCCCGAAACCATAAGGACATCATTGCCCTTCATGCGTTCGTAGCGTGCGTAGACGTCCGAGGGGACGCCGAACCCAGCGACGTGGCCGATGTGACGGGGCCCATTCGCGTAGGGCCAGGCGACGGAAACAAGGATATGACTCATACCAGCAAGATTATCGGCTCAGGCCTACAATCCCCCTGCTCGTCCACAGGACTGCCGTCGAACAAGCAGATTATCCACAAGTGCACAAATTTGGCCCTCCCTCAGGCAAATTCGGGACCAGCCGTTTACAGTCGAACCATGAATCGAGAACACGTCCTCGGGGGAGTGACGTGGACGCCTACCACTGCCTATGGCGCCAGCCACACCCTCAGAGCTACAACAAAGCCGCCAGGCCGAACACCACACGCAGACACCGCTCAACAGTGGCCCGGACCACCAGCCGGAGCAGCGCCGATGCGCACCCGCGGCCGTCCTCCTACGACCGAACTTGGGGCCCTGACACCCGATCCCAAACCGCTGCCCAGTCTGATCCAAACCGGAGATCTGCCCGGCCCGCTCAGTCTCAGCCTGTTGGTGAATGAGGGGATCGTAACCTGTCTGGACCGATCCTGCTGCTACCTGAACGAACAGGCTGAGGGACTCTACGGTCGCGCCTCCATCGTCATGCCCATGGTCCCTTACGGCGCAGCAGCATGCGGCGGACTGGCGCTTTGGATATGGATCAACGGCCGTTTCCCCGACACGCTGGACATTATCTCCAACTCCCACTTCCGCACGCCGGTTCACGGCAGGCCTCTGCACCCCCACCAGCGACAGCTGGATGCCCGCTATCTGATGAAGCTTGGGAAACTTTGGGTGACTTCGCCGCTCTGGACGGCCTGCGATCTGGCCTGCGATCCCTCGGGCCAGTGCAACGGAGAAGAGACCATAGCGGTCTTGCATGAGCTCATGGAGCGATATCAGGTCAGCTGCGGATCCTGTGAGGCGCTTCTGTCCTCCAACCCCCGCTGGCCTGGCCACGCTCAAGGGCTGGAGACCATAAAAAGACTCAAGGCGATCCTATGAGTCTGCCAGTGAGGGACGCCCGAGGTGCACATGGCCATCATCGGCACCGAGGCAGGGTCCGGGGCCATCGTGGGTCCTCTGCCACTGAACGCATGGTCCGGCTCATGACTGCCATCAGCAGCCGGTCGCGATCCTCAGCAGAAGACGATTTAAGCCAAGACGAACCCGACAGCGTCCAACCCATGGCCGAGATGCGCGCCCCACCACCAGAACCTCCCCTGGTGCCCACGGCGCTGATGGCCACAGACCCCGCGACCGACCCGAGCATCCTCTGGACCATCGCCCGAGAAGAGCCTCAGCTGCGCCGGTGGCTGGTAGCCAATCCCGCTGCCTCGCCAGCCCTGCTGGAGACCATCTCCCAGCTGGGCGGGCCCGGTGTGCGCAGAGCACTGGAGGTGTTACTGAATGAGGGGAGCGGGAATCAGTCCTCTTCATCCTCTTGAACGGCCAAGGCATAGATCCGCTTGCGATTGGGCAGGCTGCCATCAGCCAGAGGGTGCTCGGCAGCTACCCGCGCGATGGCCTCCTTGAGACGCAGTCCCTCGGTTCGAGCCAGATCACGTGCCAGAACCGCCAGCTGCTGATCATCCATGGCCTCAGGATCATTGCGCCTGGCCTCCAAGGCGGATGCACCAGCCACGACCAGGACCATCTCTCCCCGGGGAGGATCCTCCTGGAGGGAACGCACAATTTCACCGACTGTGCCCCGCCGAATCTGTTCATGTTCCTTGGTCAGCTCCCGGCAGAGGGCCATGAGCCGGTCGGGGCCGAAGACCTCCTGAAGGTCCTGCATAGCCTGATCGATGCGGTGGGGCGTCTCGTAGAAGACCATGGTCCGCTCCTCGCTGCGCAGGGTGCGCAGATGCCGCAACCGCTCCTGATGCCGACGGGGAAGAAACCCCTCATAGCAGAATCGGTCGGTCGGCAGACCGGAGAGGGCCAGGGCATCCAGCACGGCGCTGGGGCCTGGGGCACAGGTGACCGGTATGCCTCGCTCAATAGCCCGCCTGACGATGGCCATGCCCGGATCGTTGATGGTGGGCATGCCCGCATCTGAGACCACCAGCGCGCAAGCTCCGTCACGCACCTGATCCAGGATGGGATCGGCCATCCGCCGCTCGTTATGATCGTGATAGGCCATAACCTTGCCGCCTACGCGCACCCCCAAACGATTGGCCAGATCATAGAGCCGCCGCGTGTCCTCTGCTGCCACCAGGTCCGCCGACTGCAGGAGCTCCACCAAGCGTGTCGAGGCATCGGCGACATTGCCTATAGGCGTGGCCGCCAGCACCACTGTTCCACGTGAAACACTGGGCGAAATCGACCCTCCATGGCTTTCTCCACCCTGTATATGTCCATCGCTCCGGCCATTCATGCTGCTCATGCCTTCAGTATGGCCTAATCTAGGGGTGATGACATCTTTGGCAGGGCTTTCTTCGCAGCATCGCTCCTCCAGACACGGCAGGCACGCCGCCCACCGGTCCGGTCGCCCTGCCATGCTGTCCATCTTCAGCACGCCCAAGGGTCACCACACCAAACGAGGGATCACGATACCCAGGCTCTCCCGTAGGCAGAGCAGCTGGCTGGCCTGCATACTCATGGCTCTTCTGGGCGGGCTTCTGCGGTTTGTACGGCTGGGCAGCCCTCGGGCCATCGTCTTCGACGAGACATATTACGTCAAAGACGCCTGGACTATGCTCATGACCGGCGAGCCGCGCAACTGGCCAAAAAAAGCCGGCCCCCTTGACCTTCCCATCGACCAGCTCTTTGCCCAGGGGCATACAGGCGACTGGCTGCCCCAGGCCGAATACGTGGTTCACCCGCCGGTGGGCAAGTGGTGCATCGCTTTGGGTCTCAAACTGTTCGGCGGAGCCGGGAACCCCTTCGCTTGGCGAGTGGCCACTGCCCTGGCGGGCACCATCGCCATCCTGCTGCTCTGCCGAGTAGCCCTGCGCCTCTTCCATAACCTGCCCATCGCCCTGACAGCTGGCTTCCTCATGGCTATCGATGGTCTAGGCATCGTGATGAGCCGTACCGGCCTGCTGGACAACTTCGTCATGATCTTCGTCCTGGGAGCTTGGCTGTGCCTGATGGGCCATCGGGACTGGGCGCGGATCAGGCTGCGACAATCCTGGGCCAAGGATCAGGCTGATTTCCGTCTGCACTACCGGGTGAAGGTCATTCAGTCACATGGACAGCAGGGACAGCAAAGCCGTGTCGAACTGCCTGTGGCCACTACCGGCCCCTTCATCGCCTGGTCCTGGTGGCGGACAGGAGCCGCCCTGCTCCTGGGCCTGGCCACCGGCACCAAGTGGTCAGGCGCCTATTTCTTTGCCGTCTTCGCCCTGATCTCAGTGCTCTGGGACGGTTGGGAACGCCATCAGGCAGGATACGGATCCTGGCTGCAGAGCGCCGTGTTCAGGGACGGGCTACCGGCGGCCCTGCTTATGATCCCCGTCTGGGCGGGCACCTATCTGGCCTCCTGGACGGGATGGTTCCTGCACGGCGATTCCTTCATGCACAACTGGGCGGCCCAGCACCCTGGCCAGGGTCTGACCTGGCTGCCGGAGGGACTGCGGTCCCTGGCTGAATACCACCGGCAGATGTGGCACTTCCACACCACCCTGCATACCCGCCATCCATATATGGCCAATCCCCTGACGTGGCCCCTGCAGATCAGACCCACCAGCTTCTACTGGCAGAAGATCACAGGCTTTCCCGGCTTGTGCGGACTGGCCAAGGACTCCCCCTGCGTGGCTGCTGTCACATCCTTGGGCAATCCCCTGACCTGGTGGCTGGGCAGCATCTGCATGGTTCTCGCCATCGTCATCGCCGTCGTGGTCAAGCACGGAGATTGGCGGATCTGGGGGGTCTTGGCAGGCATGCTGGCCGGCTGGCTGCCCTGGATCCAATACATGAACCGGACCACTTTCACTTTCTATTCCATCGTCATCCTGCCCTGGATGATTCTGGCAATCTGCTATGTGGCCAACTGGCTACGGCAGAATTCGGACAGCGTCCTCTACCGGCAGACCATGATCATGGGCCTGACCCTGCTAGGCCTGACCTCAGTCTTCTTCTACCCGCTGTGGACCGCCATGCCCATCCCCTATGACTTCTGGCGCATGCACATGTGGCTGTCCAGCTGGATCTAGGACAAAGGAGGCGGCCGGACAGGGACGCCCGACCGCCTCGCAGCAACGTTTGTATGCCGTCGTGCTCAGACTGCACGATCATGAATGATCTGCGCGTACCGCAGACCGGAATCCTTCCAGATCCTCTCCTGGGTGTCATAGTCGACCCTAATCAGCCCAAAGCGCTTGGTGTAGCCCAGGGCCCACTCAAAGTTATCCAGCAGGGACCAGGCGAAGTAACCGGTCACCCGGGCACCTGCATGGATGGCTCGGGCCACGGCACGCAGGTGCTCCTCCAGATAGGCCACACGCTGGGGATCGTGCACCCCTTTGCCGCCAGGGAAGGATGAATCCAGGCTGACCTGGTCCTCCCAGGCAGATCCGTTCTCGGTGATCATAAGATCCAGCTTGGGAAAACGGCCGGAGACCTCCATGAGCAGATCGGTCAGCCCCTGAGGCTCCTGGTTCCAACCCATGGCGGTCAACGGCCCCTGAGGAGGCAGAGTCTCGACCATATCCTGGGCGGGCATGGGGTTGCGCTCGGAACCAGCGCCGCTTCGACCCCGCACGTGGTTGGTTGAATAGTAGTTGATGCCCAGCACGTCCAAGGGCTGATGGATCTGTTCCAGATCACCGTCACGAACAAAGCTCCAGTCAGTGAGGCCCTCGGCGGCATCATGGATGCGTTGGTCATAGGTGCCGGCCAGCATGGGGCCCAGCCAGACCTCGTTGGCGAACAGGTCAGCCCGGGTCTTGGCCGCCAGATCCGCCGGATCGTCGCTATTGGCCCGGTTGACCTGCAGGTTCAGGGTCACCGATATGCGCGCCCTGTCACCCAGTTCGGCACGAATGGCCTGGGCTCCCAGCCCATGAGCAAGGTTCAGATGATGGACTGCTGCCAGAGCCTGCCCGTAGTCGCAGATGCCTGGAGCATGGCCGCCATTGCCGTAACCCAGATAGGCCGAGCACCAGGGTTCGTTCAGGGTGGTCCAAGTCTGCACCCGATCGCCCAGAGCCTTGGCCAGGACGGCTGCATAGTCGGCATACCGTTGGGCGGTGTCGCGGTTGGCCCAGCCTCCAGCCTCCTGCAGGTACTGAGGCAGATCCCAGTGGTAGAGGGTGACGACAGGTTTGATGCCGTTTTCCAGCAGCATGTCCAGCACCCGCCGGTAGTGGTCCAAGCCAGCCTGGTTGATGGCACCGCCTGCCTGGGGCACAATACGAGGCCAGGCTACAGACAGCCGGTAGGCCCCCACCCCCATCTGCTTCATGAGCGCAATGTCCTCCGGGTAGCGGTGGTACTGATCACAGGCGACATCGCCATTGGATCCATCCGCTATCCTTCCTGGCTGCCTGCAGTAGACGTCCCAGATGGAGTCCCCCCTGCCGTCCTCGTGCGCCGCACCCTCTACCTGGAAGGATGCCGTTGCCGTGCCCCAGGTGAAGTCCTCAGGGAAGGCGAGCCGTTCGTCATTGACCATATGTCCACTCCTCCATTGTGTGACCCTTCCTGCCTATCTTCGCACAGGAGGACCGACGACAGGACCGTGGCCGACAGCCGATGAGTCCGGCATCGATGGGTTGTGTTGTCCTCGCAAGGAATCAGACCGGGGAGTACCGGGTACCAAGGCCAGCTTGTTAAAGTGTGTCTCGGTTCTGGAAAAGCACACATCGACGGAATGGAACACGATTCATGGGGTTCGTCAACTGGCTGATACACCTGCTCAAGGATCCACGCAGCGCCATCGCGAGCTGGATCGCCATGGGGCTGGTGCCGACCTATGGGTTCATCTTCCTGATCATCTTCATTGAGACCGGCGTGGTCTTCATGCCCTTCCTGCCGGGCGACTCCCTGCTCTTCGCCGCCGGCGTCTTCGCCCATGACCCATCCAGCGGCATGGCCTTGGACGTGCTCCTGCCCGTCGTCTGGCTGGCCCCTATCCTAGGCGATCAAAGCAACTACTTCATCGGACACTTCTTCGGCCGGGCCATCGTCCGTTCGGGACGCGTGAAGTCACTGACCCCCGAACGAATCGCCAAGACCGAGGGCCTGATCGACAAGTGGGGCCCCCTGGCCGTGGTCCTGGGACGCTTCCTCCCCTTCATCAGGACTTTCATGCCCTTCATATCGGGCATCTCCGGAATGCGCTGGCGGCGCTTCACCCCCTTCAGTGTCCTGGGAGGCCTGATATGGTCCACCCTCTTCACCCTCCTGGGCTATTTCTTCGGCGGCATCCCCGCAGTCCAGCAGCATTTCGAGCTGGTCATCATCCTGATCCTGGTCATCTCGGTCCTGCCCACGGTCATCGGCCTGCTCAAGGCAAAGTTCGGCAAAAAGCGCGAGAGCGCGTCGAAGCGGGAGGGAACGGGAGAGACTGAATGAGCCCACTTGCCAGACAATCTTGTCTCGTGCAAGCGCCGATGTTGGATCTCCTCCAGATGATATGAGCCGGAATGGTCTTACCTTTTGCGTCGACCATGAAGACGGCATTTCTTAAGAAATCCTCCAGACAACAGGATCCCCTCCGCCAGAACGGCCACCGCATCCACCACAAGCAGGCCGATTCTCCAAGGACTTGGCGATACACTAAGTCGTGACCGAGGTGGAACCCCGTTCATAGCATTGGAATTAACCGTCATATAGAGTATCCGATGGATAGCTTGACGCATGACGGACCTTGCAGTTGGACTGTCATAATCCTCGGCGTTGAATCCGGGGGTCTGGATCATGTACATGTCGCTGCCGGCACGCAATGCCAGGTCGCGCTCCGCATGGGACTTGGAGAGAAAGAGGTCAGTGATTACCGCCCCATGAAAGTTCCATTCGCCACGCAGAATATCCGTGAGCATGCCATGGTGGCCAAAACCAATGACCCCTCCAATCAGGTTCTGCGCAGACATGATCCCAGTTGCAGCTCGCATAACTTTTCTATGCCGCTTACCCTTGGCATCCAGGTAGGGCACGTCAGCGATAGCCTCCCGACAGACAATCTGGAAGGGCTTAAGGTATATCTCCCGAATCGCCTGCTCGTTGGCCCAGGTGGCCAGCCCCTCTGAGCGGAAACTTTCCTGGTCGTTGAGCACCATGTGCTTGAGGTAGCTGAACACGCCCTTATCCCCAGCTCCCTGAATGCACGCGGCTGCCAGCTTGCCGGACAAAAGACCATCCTCGGAATAGAATTCGTAGACGCGCCCGGCAAAGGGAGATCGATGTATGTTGACACCAGGCGCATACCATCCATTGAGCCCGGAGTGCAGCGCCTCCTCGCCCAGACAGGAGCCCATTCGCTGAAGAAGATCCGTGTTCCAAGTGGCCCCCATCACGTTGGCTCCAGCCCAGGAGGAAGCTCCCTTGATACTCCAACCCATGGCCCCATCCTTGTCGACGGTCATAGGCTTGCCCAGGGAGAGGAGATCTTTGGTCTGGTAGGCGGCCATAAACAGCAGCTGTTGGATGTCGCTCCTGTCCTTTTTCCAATCAATCTGATCCAGAAGCTGCTGCCACTCAGGATCAACGTAAGGCTTGGCCCGCAGATCGATCAGCGACAAACGGTTTTTAGCGCCGCTGACCGGCTCCTGATCACAATGGACTTGGCTGGTCTTCCCATTGCCCAGCGTCGGATCTCGGCTGGGATCGAATTGTTCATATCGTCTGAACTCTTCAAGGGCAGACTGAGGGGCAGCCTTGGTGCGCGCAGGAATGGATCGCGGCTGACTTCCCCTCCAATCGCTCCGAGTTAGTTGCACCACTGAGGGATCATCCATGTAGGCGTTCAGGCTCTCGAAGCGGTTGCTGACCGGCCTCCATGCGCCCGACTCCGGCTTCCCCACGGGTCTCCCCTCCTCATCAAGCGAGGACTGCGCCAGACGGTCACCCTCCGGAATATGCTGCCCTTGGAAAACCAGGGTACGATCAACTTTCACGGTGGCTGAATCAATCAGATCGTGGGCATTGGCCTTCAGCTGTATGGCATAATCACCCGCCTCAAGCACATAGGCCCCAATTGTGCCGTCTTCATTGGCATGATGATAGTCATATGAAGCCATATCATCACGCAGAAAGGCGAGAACAATCTCTTGGCTGACTCCGGGTTCAAGTGTCCTGGTTTTGGCGAAGGCAGCCAGAACAGTGGCCGATTTCTCGATATGCTCCGCTCTGTCATGCTCGGTATAAGGAGCCGAATAATATAGCTCCACCACGTCCTTGCCCGGACGCGAACCAATGTTGGTTACATTAACTCTTGCTTCAATGAAGCCGTCATCGCGCAGATACACCCGTCCAAGTGTCTGTCTGAAGCTGGTATAACTCAGGCCGTAGCCGAAAGGGTATGCCACGGCACCCGGCGACTCCACTGCTCCCTTGCCGTCCAGCTGCCCATAGCTGAACTCCGGGTCTTCTAAGGCTGCAGTCTCGTAATACCGATATCCCAGGTAGATGCCTTCCCTATATTCGACAAAAGGCCGGTCGATGGTCCCGAAGCCGCCATGCGGCACCAAATCGCCGATAAGGGTCCGATCGGTAACAGAGGCGTTGTTGTAATGGAACTCACCGAAGTTAGCAAAAGTCGGGTCTGCAGTGAAATCGGTGGGGTAGGTATCCGTCGTCCTTCCCGAGGGGTTGACTGTTCCGGCCAGAATGTCACTGAAGGAGTCGAATCCTCTTGATCCGGCCGTCCCAATCCACAGGATCGCGTCGACTTCATGAGTGCCGGCCATTAACGGACCGAGCTCTATCGGGTTGGCCGTGTTCAGGGCCACCACTACTGCACCGCAGAGCCTCTTAGCCGCGTCGATAGTACCCAGCTCAGCCTTGGTCAGGGCCAGATAGTGGCGGGTCCCATCCTCATAAGGCTCTGTCCGTTTGTCAATGCCTTCCGACCCGTCCCTCCTTATCATCACCAGTCCCACTGTTCCAGTGACCTGCTCTTCCAAGTTTCTATATATGGCTGGATCATATTCGGGGATCTGAGCTGATCGGCCCTTGTCCATGACCGCTTGAAGGGAATTCCTGTCAGCGTCCAAGGGCCTGGTGCCCGCAGCTGCCTTCGGATAGGAGGTCTTAGCCGATTGCATGGCACGGCAGGCGCTCTCATCAATGGAAAAATGCCGGGCAAGGGCCTGGGCCGGAGTCACTCGGTCCCGGTCAGCCGTCGCCGCAGCACCGGTCCCAGCATAGGCTGGATCCAGATAGGCCCTGCCGAAAGGCGTAAGACAGGTACCCTCCTGCAAGGGCAGAAGATCCTTGTTCTTCAGAAGCACGATGCCTTCGTTGACCATCTCCTGGGAGACCTGGTCGCTGGAATCCTTGGCCGTCTGGAGAGAATCTGTGATAGGCCGATAGTACCTTGCGTCCCAGGCATGAGTTCCCGACGCTCTGTCAATTCTTAATTTTCCTGGACCAAGGTAACTGTCCAAAACATTAGCGAACAGTTTTCCACCGACGTTCCCAGCTCCAACGACCAGGGGCAGGGCTACCGCCAGAACAGATCGGATCTTTCCTCCGGAACCAGATCGACGCAGCCCACCATCAATCCTTCTATTCATAGGACCTTCCCTTGTCTAGTGACATAAATAAACGCTGGTCCCGTCGATCCCTCGTAGTGAAAGCGAGAAACCGACGGGCGACTGAACTCAGACAGCCAACGGATCCGTGCCGGGCCGGACCAGAACCGGTAGCGTGTGGTAATCGTAGGTCTCCTCATACCAACGGCCTGGCTCATAGCTCTTGTGCGTAAGAAGATTGGTCCAAGGCTTTCCTGACTGGTCACCGCCGGCATCCGGCACATAGAAGCGAGCGCTGCCATCTTCAGAAAAGATGGGAGCCACCAGGATGTCATCACCTAGCATATATTGAGTGTCAATGTCCTCACAGGTGGGATCATTCTGGAATTCAAGAACCATAGCCCGCATCATGGGCAATCCAGTCTCATGTGTCTCCATGGCCATTTTTTTGAGGTAAGGAACCAACTTAAGCTTGAGCTTGGTGAATTCTCGGGCCACGTCCACAGCCTCATCACCGTAAAGCCAAGGCACCTTGTACTCCCGGGATCCATGATAACGAGAGTGGGAGGAAAGAAGACCGAACTGGGTCCAACGCTTATACAGGTCAGGGGTGGGCTTGTCCTCGAATCCTGCAATGTCATGGCTCCAGTAACCGAAGCCGGACATGCCGAAGGACAAGCCGGCCCGGAGAGATTCAGCCATGGACGGGTAGTTGGACCAGCAATCGCCACCCCAGTGCACAGGAAACTGCTGACATCCCACCGTGGCCGAGCGAGCGAAGAGGATGGCCTGGTCGGCGCCCTTGACCTGGGCAACCAGATCGTAGACGGCCTTGTTGTAAAGGTAGCTGTAATAGTTGTGCATGATATGCGGATCCGAGCCGTCGTGGAAAACGACACCTTCAGTGGGAATTCGCTCACCGAAATCAGTCTTGAAGCAATCCACGCCCTGGTCCATAAGGTGCCTGAGCTTGCCTTGATACCAAGCGGTGGCCTCAGGATTGGTGAAGTCCACAATGGCCATGCCCGCCTGCCACTTGTCCCACTGCCAGACCTGACCATCGGTTTTCTTGATGAAGTAGCCTTTGGCAGCACCTTCGTCGAAGAGCGGCGACTTCTGACCTATGTAAGGGTTGATCCAGACACAGACCTTCAGTCCGCGGTCGTGGAGCTTGGCCAGCATACCCTCAGGATCAGGGAACTTGTCCGGATCCCAGATGAAGTTGCTCCACTCAAGTTCTTTCATCCACCGGCAATCAAAATGGAAGACGCTCAAGGGGATGTCTCGCTGAGCCATGCCATCCACGAACTCCATCACGGTCTTCTCATCGTAATCAGTGGTAAAGGAGGTCGACAGCCACAAGCCGAAGCTCCAATCGGGAACCATGGGCGGCTTCCCGGTCAAATCAGTGTAGGTGTCCAGCACCGATTTGAGATCCGTGCCGCCGATGACGCTGTAGGTCATCTCCTGACCCGGCACAGAGAACTGAACCCTGGTGACGCGTTCCGATCCGACCTCGAACGAGACATTATCAGGACTGTCGACGAAGAGTCCATAATTCTTATTGCTTAAGTAAAAGGGGATGTTTTTATAGGCCTGATCGGTATCGGTACCTCCGTCGGCATTCCAGATATCAACGCTCTGGCCGTTCCTGACGAAGTTGGTGAAACGCTCGCCCAGGCCATAGATCTTCTCGCCGACCGCCAGATCCATCTGGTCGGACATAAAGATCTGACCTTGGGGATCGGTCACCAGGCCCTTGGAGCGGAAGCCGGTGCTGGTTATAACCTTGCCATCGAAAAAATATTTGAACGAGGGGAAATCGCCCTTGTCGACTTTCAGGGTCAAGCGTCCGGAAGTGAAGGTCCAGCCCTGATCGTCTTCATCGATGGTGACATCCGGATCGGTCGTGTTCAGACGAAAGACCGGGCAATGACTTCGATCCGTCCGGTAATTGACCAAACGTGTGGTGATGATGTCGGGCCTGGGGCTCGTTATCTCGATGGTCATGATGCCACCATCAACCGTTTGCCCAGCCTCATGAATGGGCCAACCGTACGGACAGTAAAGGGTCAGCTTCCTCGGTTCGATCTTGGCCTGGTAGACATTGGCTGCATAACGAACGTCAAAGCCCTTTTTGACCATCCACATACCATCTAGAAACTTCATAGTTTGCTCCTTTGCTTGCTTCATTATCGAGTTTTTACAGATGCCCAGCTGAAGATGTCAGAACCCGATTACAGGCTGCTCAAATCACCGACTCAGCCACCAGCTTTCGGTAGGTCTGTGCGCTGCCCTTAGGGGTCCGGTCATAGGTACCGCCAAGCCGGTCCACAGCACACAAGCCGTAATGCATGTCATATCCGCTGATCCACTCGAAGTTATCCAGCAGCGACCAGTGGAAATATCCCAGGAGCGGGAAACCATCGCGCGCCAGATCAACGAGGGGCGGCAGAGATCTGCTGATGAAGCGGGAACGGACCTGGTCATCGGCGGTGCAGACCCCATGCTCGGTCACTAGGACGGGTAGACCAGTCAGCTCTCGTATGTAGACCAAGGCATTGACCAAGGAGCCAGCGCAGACCGGCGCACCGGATTCACTGACATCAACTCCTTCAGGAGCCGCCAGCGGACCTTGATCGCCCATGGTTTCCCGTTCATAGTTTTGCACCCCAATGAAGTCATCGCCTTGAACCGCCTGGATCCAGGGTCGATAACAGGCATCCCTTCGGGCCTGAGCCAGGGCCTTGCCTTTCTTACTGACATAGCTTTCGTCAATGACTGCCAGAGACAGGCCGACCGGTAGATCCGGACATTGGGAACGTATCGCTTCCACAGCGCAGGCATGCGCTCTCCTGAAGCCTAGTTCCAGTTGTTCGACTTCCTCGGGAATCACAACATTGCCGACACGATAGCGTTCGACACCCGCTTTGCGGCTGGCCGCTTCCAGGCATTGACGCTGGGCTTCAACAGCTTGGGGCGACAGAGCGCCGGTGCTGAGAATCCTGGGCAGATTGGGTTCATTAAAAGTTACAGCCATGGCCACGCGATCCCCCAGGACCTTCAGCACCCTTAGACACTCATCGGCGAACAGGGAGGGAGCGTCGGGATTGAACCAGCCTGCCTTGGCCCCGAACCATTGCGGGCAGACGAAGTGACTGAGAGTAATCAGTGGAGTGATGCCACGGTCCAGACATCCGTCAATCATGCGGTCGTAATGGTCCAGGGCGGACTGGTCTACGACCTTTTCCTCGGGTTCTATACGCGCCCACTCCACCGAGAACCTGTAGGCATTCAGGCCCATGCTCGAAACCAGATCCAGATCATCCTGCCAGCGATCCCAGCTCTTGCAAGCCAACCCTGCTGGTTCCTTGAAAACCGTCGGCTGTACATGCTCCAAAAAGCTGATATCGGATGTGGTGTCGCCTCCATCCACCTGATGCCCAGCAGTGGAAGCTCCCCAAAGGAAATGACTAGGAAACACTCTTGCCACGGTATGCCCCTCCTCTTGCTTTAAATCAATCATTGATCAAAATCCTTGCTCTTAGCCTGTCGTGCTGGAGTAAGCCCCTGCCTTTTTAGGAATCCGGCTACAGCACTCTCAATGGCTTCAGCATCTGGGAGGAAACCTTGCTGTGAAGCCACTTGGGGAAGTTCGTCGATAGGGGCATCCAGCCAGGGTTTTGCTACCGTGCAAAAGCTGAGATCGGCCTGACTTCCTCTGTAGGAAGGAGAGTGAATGGCCAACAAAGATCTGCTCAAATCAGCCAGCAGATCAGGGGCATCAATCAGGTCACGTATGGTGCGAATAAGAGTTTGCTCTTTTGGTTTGGCATTGGGATCCGGCAGTGTCCAGGAATAATCGCCATGGTCACATCGTCCTCTGACACCCTCAGGAAGTGCCAGATCAGCGCTGACGCCCACCGGCAGGGACAAATGCACGCTGACAGTGGCGCTGCAAACCTGGCGCTGCCAGGACAGATTTACCGGCCCGTACGGGGTAACCAGACGGAGTTCAGCAAAGGAAAGCTGCGAGATGATCAGGGGAGCTACAGTCACCTTCCGCCAACCGGCTGCATCCATACGCAGGCCAGCCAGTCCCTGAATCAGCCAGGAGACCACAGAGCCCAGAGCGTAGTGGTTGAAGGAGGTCATGCCATTAGGGTTGATTGACCCGTCAGGCAGCATGGAATCCCATCGTTCCCAGACCGTAGTAGCGCCCATATCCACTTGGTAAAGCCAGCTAGGGCAATGATCCTGAAGGACCAACCGGACAGCCAAGTCGGCGTGCCCGCTGATGGTCAGCGCTTGGCATATGAACGGCGTGCCCAAGAATCCGGTGGAAATACGGAATCCGCTGGCTCTTACCAAATCAGCCAGGCGTTCGCCCGCCCCCTGACGTTGCCTGTCGGTCTCCAGCAGATTCCAGTCCAGAGCAAAAGAGTAGACCGAGGAGCAATCCGAAAGAATACGCCCGTTGGGACTGACATATTCGTCGCAAAAACCCTGAACCATGCCATCAGCCAAGGATCGGTAATGTTGCTCCTGATCTTTTTGTCCTAAGCAGGCATGGGCCTGGGCGACAAGAGCGGCCGAATGGGCCGCGAAAGCAGTGGCCACCACGTCGGGATCGGCTTTGGATTTCATGGGCTGGTCCGCTGGTGCATCAGGATCCAGCCAATCACCGAATTGAAAGCCTCCCTGCCACAGGTCCCGACGAGTCAGAGCCTGGACTCCATCAACGAACCGGTCCATCATGGGCAGGAAGTGACGAAGGACAGCCTCATCGCCAGTCGCCCTGTATAGGGCCCAGGGCACGAGCACAGCCGCATCACCCCAACCGCAGGTCAGACGTGGCCCGTCCAGAACATCAGGGACCACCAGTGGAATGCCCCCATCTGCTGCCTGGCTATTGGCCACGTCAGTCAGCCAGGAAGAGAGGAAGGCATCGGCATCAAAAAGCTCCAGTGCAGATGGTGCAAACATGGCGATGTCTCCAGTCCATCCCAGACGCTCATCCCTTTGTGGGCAGTCGGTGGGCACAGTGATGAAATTATCCATGGTGGACCAACGAACGTTTTCGAACAAACGGTTGAGCCGATCGTCCGAACAAGTAAAGGATGCCGTGGGCTCCATGGCGGCCGAGACAAGGCATGCCTGAAAATCACCTGCCTTCACATCGGCATCGGGCTCTAGGCCATCCACCTGCACATAGCGGAACCCATGCTGGGTGAACATGGGCTCGACCACCTCGTTGGCAGTGCCGGAGAGAATGTACTCGTCAATGGCCTTTGCCTGGCGCAAGGGTTTCAGAGCCGGTTCTCCATGATCCAGAACCTCGGCATGGCGCAGACGCAGACGGTCGCCAGGCTTGCTCTCTCTGACCACCATACGGACCCAGCCGGCTACGTTCTGCCCAAAGTCGACGACTGTTCGGCCTGATGGCGTAGTGATGATTTCCTGACCCGGCACACGACGGATGATCCGTGCCGGAGGGGCCTCCTGGGGCCTGATGCTCGCATGGGGCATGGGTAGCAGTTGTACATGGTATACAGTCCCTTTGGCTTCAAGCAGGGGAATTCTCATATCCCTGCATTCGCCGTCGTAGAGGTCATTCGAGCTTATGGGCGATGGATGCCAGGTCCATTGATTATCACCGCTCAGGACCTGCTCCCCTCGGCTGTCTAGCCACTCCAGCTGGGCCATGAGCCACAGACGATCACCATAGAAATCAGTGATGCGCTGCCAACCTAGGTGCCCTCTGTACCAACCGTTGCCCAGCAGGACATCCAGCCGGTGACTGCCTGGCGTCAGCGCATCAGTCAAATCGTAGGTCAGAGCATTGATTCGGTGCCGGTAATCGGTCCAGCCTGGACATAGCTGATCCTGACCGATACGTTGACCGTCCAAATAGGCAACGAAGAGACCGCCTGCCGTCAAATGAATCCGGGCCTTGGCACAGGCTCCTTCCACAACGAACCTTCTGGAGAGCACCGGTGCTGGGTCCTCTCTTCCGACTGAATCACCTGGCGACACCGGACAACCTGACCAGTCCTGGTTAGAAAGAAGACCGCATTCAACCCGCGCCTTAACCGACCAAGGCGACCAGATGCCATCTTGTCCGGCAACCCTGACCCTTACAGCGGCGGATTCTCGGGACTCCAATGGCTCACCGGGCCAGGGCAGACAGATCTGATCCGCCACATGCAAGCGATGTACGCTCACACGACCATGATGATCAGTGATCTCAACTTCAGCATCTTCCTGCTTCCAGCCCTCAGGCGCTTTCAACAAGCGCCAGGACAAGGACGGGCAAGGTTGGTCGTAGCCCAATGCGCAGCCGGCCCAGGGTCGGTGCCCGAACCGAACCGACGACACTTCCAGCCTTGCCGAATCAACCATTATCGATGCCTTTCCTTGCTGCCCTTCAGCCGATTACTACTTCACGCCCTTGATCAGAGGGATGGCAAGAACGCTGCAGAGGCTCAGAGCCGCCGCGATGAACCAAAGCAATCCGTAGTTGTGTCCACCGGCGGTGTTGATGATCAGAGGAGCTGCAGCCAGAACGACCACACTGGACAGGTTGATTGCCAGTCCGAAAACGCTCATGTCCTTGCCAGTGTCCTCGCTGTTAGGCAGAACGGCTGCACACAGCGCCAGATCAACGGTCAGATACATAGCCTGACCCACTGCGAACAGTAACCATGCTATAAGGAACTGTGTGAAATTATGAGAAGTCGCACCAAGGCAAAGGGCTGCCGCCATAAGGATGGAAGCCAAGATCACAAAGGGCTTCTTGCGTCCCAAATGATCTGTCAGGAAACCGGACCCCGTGAAGAAGATGATAGAAATAGGTGCCGAGCACAAGGTCAGAAGACCAGCCTTACTGCCTACCTGATTCAGAGGGATATGCAATCCGGAGATCAAGTAGTAGATGAAATAGGACTGCATAGCGGCCATGGCCAGACCGACCAGGAACCGTGATAGCCAGGTCCAGCCGAAATTCGGGTACTTCCGTGGGTTGACAAAGAAAGTGCCAATGAACTTCTGGACGTTCATAGGCGGCACCTCGCTCTTGGTCTTGGCGGGATCCTTGTAGAAGAGCAGCAGGGGAAGAGATGCGACCAGGCCCAACAGCACCGGAACTGTCATCAGCAACAGACCATTGCCTACCAGAGCACCTGTAAGATAAGTGCCGGCCGAGAAAGCGAGAGCTCCGCACAGACCCATCAAACCCATGACCGTGCCGCGGCGGTTGTCGGGCAGCCCTTCGACAGCAATCACCGAATAGGCATTGAAGGCCGACTGCATGCCCATGGCTGACAGGATGAAGAAGACTCCCATCACCCAGACGT
Source organism: Bifidobacterium sp. VU/mBH4 (B4) (assembly GCF_058199535.1). Taxonomy (NCBI): domain Bacteria; kingdom Bacillati; phylum Actinomycetota; class Actinomycetes; order Bifidobacteriales; family Bifidobacteriaceae; genus Bifidobacterium; species Bifidobacterium sp. VU/mBH4 (B4). Next base: position 24,453 of record NZ_JBVPQJ010000009.1, read on the forward strand.
TACTGGATAGACCGACCACGGCCCCACAGACGATGGAAAAGAGCAGCCCGCCCAGAATCCAGGGTCTACGACGGCCAAAGCGGCTGATCGTCCGATCTGACAGAGCGCCGGCCAGTGGCATCATAAAGAGCATAAGGAATGTGCTCACCGAGGTTATATGGCTGTAGACTGAATCTTTTCTATCAGGCATGATTGCTGCAATATGCAGCGACAGCGCCGTGCCCAGGCTCATGTTCATAATGTAGAGGCCAATGGCCGCGATGAGCACAAGCACAATCGTCTTGCGAGGGTTAGGAAATTCAGGTGGAAGATATCCGGGATCATGGCTGGGCTGCGCTGCTTTATCGGCATCTTCAACATTGGCATGTGAATGCTCTGGCAGCCCGGCCGTATCCACCGGAGCAACAGGTTCTCCGACCTTGGGCCCATTCGGGGACTGATCCCTGTCTCGCTCAACTGTATTGCTCATTGCAAGCCCTCCTTTGGACTTCTTACCATCGGCCGACGTGACGTACTCGACCTTGAAACGTTAACCTCCCGCCCAAGTCCCGTCGACGCACTGACCTACCCATAAATCTGGGACTTTGGACAGACACAGGTGGCAGGATTACTGACGGAACTTGAACTCTGTCCACTCCGACTCGTGCGATCCGTCATATCTGCCTCCTGTGGGTTGGTTTTGTTGTATCGGTTTTTCATCGAAGACTTGAAACTGACTTCCACTGAGTGGAAATTTTGTCGTCCTTATCCTCCCTTGAGCCGTAGCTTGTAAGCAAGATGACCAAATACACAATGACGTATCAGCAGGAATCAGAGGACCGGGCGCGCAGACGCACCGGCGTGCTGGATCGTACCTTCGCGATCCTCGACTGCTTTACCTCTGATGAACCCACACTGACTCTTACACAGATCACCCGTCGGACTGGACTGGCTGCCAGCACCACCAGCCGACTTCTGAAGAGCCTGTGCGAGCACGGTGCCCTGATACGCGAAAGAAGCGGAGGATACTCCATCGGTCCAAGGCTCATGGAGATCGCTCAATTTGCTCGCCCAATGCTATCTATCAGGGAGGCGGCCTCGCCGATTCTTGATGATCTGAACAGAACCACAGACCAGCACATCCAGTTGGGCACACTTGACAGGGCGGAAATGGTCATCCTTGACCGCAGAGAGGGCAAGCATCCCATACCGGTCTACTACCATATAGGCGATCGACTACCCCTGGCCCCTACGGCAGCGGGACGGACCCTACTCGCCTATGCCGGACCAGGCATCATCGGACAAATCGTGAACACTGGAACTTTCACCTGGCCTACCTGGCAGATCCCCCGCCCGTCTTCAGATGAGTTGATGGCCTCGCTGGCTCTGATTCGTCAACGCCGTGTCGCTGTACTCCAAACGCCCGGCGCCTCGGTTCATTCGGTTGCGGCGCCTATTTTTGGAAGAACCAACGCTGTCATCGCGGCTGTCAGCATCGTTCTATCAGCTGGAAGTACTAGTTTGGAACGTTATGTGCCACTTATTAAAGCCGGGGCTACCGCTATATCCAGAAGAGTAACCGGACCAAAAACGTCCCGGATACTGCCGCCTTGGGACCAAGCCTGAAAGGTCATATCCGATATAAACTCATCTCAAGTACGACATAGATGTAGCGGTCTGTACAAGAAGCGCAGAAGTGCACTTGACCTAGAAAAGCTGCACTAGGGTACAGAACCCTAAACAATCCGGGAAGCTACGCCCGATATCCTTTGCGGAAGAGAAGAGGCCTAGGGAAGAGCGGCCACTTTACAGCTGAATCTAGCGCCAGCCCGAATAGCACCTTATTGGCAACCCGGAAAATTGCGTTTGGCCGGGGTACGCGCTAAAGTAAGCTTCTGTTGTTCGGCTACGGTCGGGCAACGAATGGGGCTGTAGCTCAGTTGGTAGAGCGCTTCGTTCGCATCGAAGAGGTCGGGGTTTCGACTACCCTCAGCTCCACAGTGTCGAGATACTTTTTCTTCTTTTCCTATGCCGTTTTTCACTGCATCGCTATCGCTCTTCTGCCAGGATCAATCAGGCAGGTCGATGCATAGCGGCATCAGGCAGCTTTATAAGCAAGAACCCTGGCACGTAGCCAGGGCCGGATTGGATTGCGATTCCTCGTCAAACGCTCAGAGAAAAGCTTCAGCGAAACCGACAACCACGATGGGCGCATTACTGCAATACGCACATCAGCGGATCAACGCTTGGAGGCAGAGCGGAAGGGGTTGCCATCGCGACGATGACGACGATGACCGCGGCGGAACCCACGACGGTCCGCGTCAAAACGAGAGCCAGCGCGGCCGCTGCCACGGCCCTGGTCGTGACCACGGGTCCGCTCGCTGCTGCCGGAATGACGATGGCCTCGGGTCCGGCCGTCCAAGGGACCATCCTCACGATCGAGTGCCGGTCGGTCACTTGACCTCCGGGAACGGTAAGGCCGACGATCCCGATGTCCGCTTCGGCCGCCACGGCCTCCATGGGCAGACCGGCCGCCCGAGGCCTGCGGCTGCTCGGCCTGCAAGGACCAGCCGTGCACCGGCTTGGCCACGGGCCCTACGAGTTCGGTGACCTCGGGCGAATCGGCGGTCACCTGAACCGGCTTGGCATCGATATGGGCCAGGCGCAGCATCCGCCTGGTGTCGCGCCACTGGTCGGGCAGGACCAAGGTGACCACGTCGCCGGAACGGCCGGCCCGGGCCGTACGCCCTGACCGATGCAGAAAGGACTTGGGATCGGCTGGTGGATCCACCTGAACCACGAGGTCTACGTCACTGATGTCCACACCGCGGGCGGCCACGTCGGTAGCCACCAGGACCTTCACCTCGCCCCGGGAGAACGCCCCCAGATTGCGATCGCGCTGATTCTGCGAAAGGTTGCCATGCAGCTGTGCGGCCGGGATGCCGTTGTCGATCAGATTCTTGGCCAGCTTCTTGGCCTGGAATTTGGTCCGGGTGAAGAGAATGCGCCGTCCGGTGCCCGAGGCCAGCTTGCGCACGAGATCATGCTTGGCGGCCTGGGTGGTGCGGAAGATGTGGTGGGTCATCAGATCCACATGCTGGGTAGCTGAGTCCACCTCGTGAATCTTGGGATCCTTGAGGAAGCGCTTGACCACGGCATCCACTCCATGATCCAGAGTGGCCGAGAAAAGCATGCGCTGACCACCCGGACGAACCTGGGCCAGTATCCGCTCCACGGCAAGCAGGAAGCCCATGTCGGCCATCTCGTCGGCCTCGTCCAGCACGGCGATCTCCACGTCCTCCAGGCTGAGCTTGTGCTGACGGAGCAGATCCTCCAAGCGACCCGGGCAGGCCACCACAATCTTGGCCCCGCGCCGAAGAGCATCGACCTGACGGCCCTGGCCAACGCCGCCGTAGACGGTGCAGGTCCGCATGCCGTAAGCCTGAGCCAGCGGATTGAGAACCTCGTCGATTTGATTGGCCAGCTCGCGGGTAGGAGCCAGGACAAGACCGCGCGGGCGGGGCAGACTGCCTGATCTGGCGGCATCCCCGCGGCCATGGCGAGCACGTCCTCCATCGTCGGCAGCCAGTCGAGCCACCAGAGGGATGCTGAAGGCCAGGGTCTTGCCGGAACCCGTCCGGCCCCGACCCAGGATGTCGCGGCCAGCCAGAGCATCAGGCAGGGTGTCGCGTTGGATGGGGAAGGCGCTGGTCTTGCCGTCCTTGCGCAGGACACGAACCAAGGGTTCAGGCACCCCTAGCTGGTCAAAAGTCATAGGTTCTGCAGCCATAGGTTCTGCAGCAGAATGGTCGGAATTGGACGAATTGGAATCGGGCATGGATGAAGCAGTCACAATGACCTTTCACAACAGGGAAGAAAACGGTACTGTCGGTCGACAGTTCGCAGGCCGCGTGCAAAGCAGAGAATGACGAATTTCGCGCAAGCGGTTTCCCCGTACTCAAAGCATTCAGGCGACGATCAGCCGCAGCTCTTGGGCGAGCGGCCAACCTGTACACCATAGCACAGGGCCCGCACCTGCCTCAGGAGCGTACGCTCCAGACGATCAGCGATTTGGACTCGGTCGGATCGGCCTCGTCATGCGTCGTGTCCTGCCGCCAGAGCCGGGCCCTGCTGGATCGCCTGACCTCGACGACCCGGCCGTCGGCAGCGGCGGCAAACATACTGGATCCTTGTGACTGGTGGGAGCGACGCAGCTGGCGCCTCAGCTGGCGATTCTCCTCGGCCAGGGCCAGGATCCTCGTCACCCCGGCCAGGTTGATGGACTCGTCCTGGCTCAGATGCTGGGCCTGACCCAGCCGATCCAGATCCCGCAGGGAGTAGCGGCGCGCACCCCCCTCGGTCCGTTCCGGCACGATCAGACCCAGCCGGTCATATTGGCGCAGGGTCTGCGGATGGATGTTGGCCAACTGCCCGACCTGACCGACGCTGAAGACCGGCAACTCGATGTCCAAGCCGGCATCGTCAGCAGCATCCAGACTGATGCGCCCGGCCACCAAACCGCGAGCGCAGGCCAGATAGATCCGCCTGGTCTCGGGATCCACCCTGACCATGATCATCACTCCTCTCCGCTGTTCGTTCCAACCTGATCCTCCATCAGGATCGTCATATCTTCATGCGTTCCCCGGCGATCTGCTCGTCGAAGTCGCCACTGGACTTGGCAAAGTCACGCATGGCCTTCTTCTGGGCCATGCCCAACCGACCGGGCATGCGGATCTCAAGCCGCCCCACCAGGTCGCCCTTGCCACGCCGGTCTTGTACCCCCTTGCCGGCGATGCGAATCTCGTCGCCGCTGGAGGAGCCAGCCGGGATTTTGAAGGTGACGACCTGGTCGTCGATGTCCCGGGCCTGGACCTTGGCCCCCAGGGCTGCCTCGGATACCGTCACCGGCAGGGCCATGACCAGATCCCTGTCCTCCATGGTGAACCGCTGGCTGGGCTGAACGCTGATCTGCAGGTAGAGGTCGCCATTGGCGCCCCCGTCCCTGCCAGGCCGACCCTTGCCAGCCAGCCTGATCCGCTGACCGTTGTGAACCCCAGCGGGGATATGCGTCTTGAAGCGCTTGCCACCCACACTCAGGGAGACCGTGGCACCCTTGACCGCCTGACGGAAGGACAGGCCGATGCGCGAATTGCGATCCTCGCCCTTGACAGGATTGGGCCTGCTCTCCCGATAGGCGGTCCGACCGCCACCACCGGCACCCCCGCCGAAGGAGGAGAAGATGTCAGCGAAATCGGGCTGTCCTGAACCGTCACCGAACCGGATGCGGGTGCCTCCCGGCGCCCCGGCCCCGCCGAACATGGAGCCGAAGATGTCCGAGAATGCATCGGTGTTGAAGCCACCCTGGCCGGAACCCCCGGCGAACCGGGCTCCCCCCATGCCGAACTGGCGGATGGCGTCGTACTTCTGACGTTGCTCCTTGTTGCTGAGCACGTCGTAGGCCTCGGAGATGTCCTTGAACTTCTCCTCAGCCTCCTTGGTCTTATTGAGATCGGGATGGTATTTGCGGGCAAGCTTGCGGTAGGCCTTGGTGATCTCCGCTTCGCTGGCGTCCTTGGAGACACCAAGGACCTTGTAATAGTCCTTGCTCAGCCATTCATTCTCAGCCATCCATGTCTCCTTTCCTCATAAGCTACGAATATATCGAATTGGAATCCGCCCTTTCGCGTGCGGCGGCGGGCAGGGCCATAACCCACCAGCCGCCGCATGCGAAGGCGTCGATTCAGCCTGCGGAAGGTCCGCAATCACCGTCCCTGCTACTGCCCGGGCGAAGTCACCACTACCCTGGCAGCCCGGATCACCCGGTCGCCGATCCGATAGCCTGCCTCAACGACCGTGTCAACGGTCTCTTTCTTGGCATCGGGGTCCGGCTTGTGCAGGATGGCCTCATGCTTGGTGGGGTCGAAGTCCTCGCCTTTCTCACCGAACTTCTCGACGCCGAATTTCTCGAAGGTCTTGTCGATCTTCTTGGCCACGGCCTGGAAGGAGTCGTCCATCTGCCCGTGCTCCTTGATCCGGTCAATGTCATCAAGGGCCGGAAGAAGGGCGGTCAGCACATCCACGATGCCGTGCTGGCGGAAGATGTCCTGCTCTTTCTTGGCGCGGTTGCGGAAGTTGACGAACTCGGCCCGCTCGCGCTGGAGAGCCTCCAGGTAATCGGCGGCCTCCTTCTTGGCCTGGCCCAGAGGAGTCAGCCCATCTGATCCCTTGTCGGCACCGTCCTCCTTGGCCGAGTCAGCATCAGTCTTGTCATCAGCCTGAGCATCCGCTGACGACGCGTCCTTGACGGAGGAATCCGACGAGGACTGGCTAGCCGCCTGGCTCTCGTCTGCAGCGCTCTCGCCGGCATGACGGCCGCGAGCCGCTTCCTGATCAGGTGTCGAAGCGGCGTCGGAGGCCTTGGCCTCGTTCCCGTCCGGTTCGCCGGCGGCGGCCGGGTCGCCCTTCAGCGGCCCGGCATCATCCTTGTCGAAGGCCGACATGTCACTCGCCGTCCTTCTTCTTGTCGTCGTCGTCCACGACCTCGGCATCCACCACGTCGTCATCGGCGGACGAGGAGGAGCCTGCACCCGAGGCAGCACCGGCGGCACCTGCAGCGCCCTGGGCGCCTGCACCGTCAGCGGAGCCTTGCTGGGCGTAGAGGGCCTGGCCGATCTTCTGGGCAGAGGTCATCAGCTCGCTCTGGGCGTTCTTGATCTTGTCCATGTCCTCGCCCTTCAGAGCCTCTTTCAGAGCGTTGACCTTGTCGGTGACCTCCTTGGCCACCTCGTCGGAGATCTTGTCCTTGTTGTCGTTGACCAGCTTCTCGGTCTGGTAGGCGGCGGACTCGGCGGCATTGCGGGTGTCTGCGTCCTCACGACGCTGCTTGTCCTCGGCCTCGTGAGCCTCGGCCTCCTTGACCATGCGGTCGATCTCGTCCTTGGGCAGGGCGGAACCGCCGGTGATGGTCATGGACTGCTCCTTGCCGGTGCCCTTGTCCTTGGCGGAGACGTGCACGATGCCGTTGGCGTCGATGTCGAAGGTGACCTCGATCTGAGGAACGCCGCGCGGAGCCGGAGCGATGCCCGTCAGCTCGAAGGTGCCCAGGGGCTTGTTGTCACGTGCGAATTCGCGCTCGCCCTGGTAGACCTGGATCAGCACGGAAGGCTGGTTGTCCTCAGCGGTCGAGAACACCTCGGAGCGCTTGGTCGGGATGGCGGTGTTGCGGTCAATCAGCTTGGTCATGATGCCGCCCTTGGTCTCGATGCCCAGGGAGAGCGGGGTCACGTCGATCAGCAGCACGTCCTTGCGGTCGCCCTTGATGACGCCGGACTGCACGGCAGCGCCGACAGCCACGACCTCATCAGGGTTGACGGTCTGGTTGGCTTCCTTGCCGCCGGTCAGTTCCTTGACCAGGTCCTTGACGGCGGGCATACGGGTGGAGCCGCCGACCAGCACCACGTGATCGATGTCCTGAACCGAAATGCCGGCATCGTGCAGCACGTTGTTGAAAGGCGTGCGGCAGCGGCCCAGCAGGTCAGAGGTCATCTCTTCGAAGTGCGCCCGGGTCAGGGTCTCGTCCAGGTGGACTGGAGTCCCGTCGGGGGTCATGGCCAGGTACTGCATGGAGATGCTGGTGGACGAGGAGGAGCTCAGCTCCTTCTTGGCCTGCTCAGCAGCTTCCTTGAGCCGCTGCAGGGCGATCTTGTCCTTGGACAGATCCACGTTGTACTTGTTCTTGACCTCGCTGACCAGCCAGTCGATGATCTTCTGATCCCAGTCATCGCCGCCCAGCTTGTTGTCGCCGTTGGTGGCCTGAACCTGAATGGTGGAGAAGCCGTCGTCGTCCTTGCCGATCTCCAGCAGGGAGACGTCGAAGGTGCCGCCGCCCAGATCGAAGACCAGGATGCGCTCATCCTCCTTGCCCTTCTCCAGGCCGTAGGCCAGGGCCGCGGCGGTGGGCTCGTTGATGATGCGCAGGACGTTCAGACCGGCGATCTTGCCGGCATCCTTGGTGGCCTGGCGCTGAGCGTCGTTGAAGTATGCAGGGCAGGTGATGACCGCGTCGGTGACGGGTTCGCCCAGGTAGGACTCGGCATCCCTCTTGAGCTTCATGAGGATCTGGGCCGAAATCTCCTGCGGGGTCCACTTCTTGCCGTCGATCTCGACGGACCAGTCGGTGCCCATGTGACGCTTGACCGAGCTGATGGTCCGGTCCACGTTGGTGACCGCCTGGCGCTTGGCCACTTCGCCGACCAGAATCTCGCCGGACTTGCTGAACGCCACCACCGATGGCGTGGTCCGCGCGCCCTCAGCGTTGACGATTACGGTGGGCTCGCCGCCCTCCAGGGTTGCAATGCAGGAATTGGTGGTTCCCAGATCAATGCCAACTGCACGTGCCATACTCATTACCTCCTGATGAAATTGGGGCGCAGGGTCTGGCCCTGCACCTCATCGTTCACGTTCTCCGCTCGCGCTTCGTTCGTGGTCCCGATGGCCGGCTTCCGTCGGCCCGGGCAAGCAGCCATCATGACCACTCCGAAACTTGAGCCTACATCACTCAACTTCTTCTGGCAAATATTATTCCCTGTTTCACAACAATCCTGACTCCAGTCATGTCAGCCGTTTCATATCCCACAACGGCTTGACCCCCAATATGCTGTTTTCGCTACTCACCAGACAAGACTTGAGACGCAGCATAGTAAGCATTTGCAAACGTTGTCATCCATGCTTCATATGATAAAAAACGAGTGCGGACCAATGCGTTTTGCATTAGCACTGGATACAGGAAAAATCACATACACGAGTCAACGACGACGCTTCTAAAGCGCAGCGAGCAAAAGGAAGAACATGCATTCATGTCAAGGCAGCAGCGATTGGTGGAAACAGGCTGTCGTATATCAGATTTATCCACGCAGTTTCAAAGATTCAAACAATGACGGTATCGGCGACATTCCAGGAATCACCTCAAAAATCGATTATCTCGTAGATTTGGGCATTGATGCCATCTGGCTTTCCCCTTTTTACCCATCGGCTTTAGCAGACGGCGGTTATGATGTCATCAATTACCGTGATGTTGACCCGCGTTTAGGCACAATAGCGGATTTCGATAACATGATCACCGCCGCGCATAAAGCTGACATCCGTGTGATCGTAGACATCGTCCCAAACCACACCTCCAATCAACATCCTTGGTTTAAGGAAGCACTGGCTTCTCCAAAGGGTTCATCAGCCAGAGATAGATACATATTCCGCCATGGCCGCGGCAAGAATGGTGAGATACCGCCGACTGACTGGATTGCAGAATTCGGCGGCTCAGCATGGGAGCTTGTTGGTGATGGTGAGTGGTATCTGCATTCTTTCGCGAGAGAACAGCCCGACCTCAATTGGCTCAATCAAGATGTCCATAAGGACTTCCTTAGGACTCTACGGTTCTGGTCTGATCATGGGACCGATGGATTCCGTATCGATGTTGCCCATGGATTGGCCAAAGATGTATTGACTCGGGATCTCAATGATCTAAACAAATGGAGTCTGCAAAATAAACATAATCCTGACGGAGCCAACCCGCTATGGGACCGACCGGAAGTGCACGATATATATAAGGAATGGCGGAAAGTTTTTAACGAATATACTCCTCCAAGGTTTGCAGTAGGCGAAGCCTGGGTGGACCCGGATCATCAATACTTGTATTCATCTGAAGATGAACTAGGCCAAGTCTTCAATTTCGAATTTGCAAAGGCCGAGTGGACAGCCGAGTCGATGAAACGTGCAATATTGGCTGGACTAATGTCAGCCGACCGATCGAAATCAACTGCTACGTGGGTCATGAGTAATCATGATATTGTGCGCCATGCCAGCAGATACGCACTTCCACAAGTGCCCGCAAGAACTCAGCATCAAATTGCCAAAGACTGGGTGCTCAGGAACGGCGAATCATATTTTGAGAACAGAACGCTTGGGACTAAAAGGGCACGAGCAGCTATTCTTCTGGAACTAGGCTTACCAGGATCTGTATACGTTTATCAGGGCGAAGAACTGGGTTTGTTCGAAGTTGCAGACATACCGTGGAACATGCTCGAAGACCCCACTGCGGTTCGATCACGAGAGGCCTTAGAGGAAAAGGGACGCGATGGATGTCGTGTGCCACTTCCCTGGTCCCCTCGGGATATGCCAGATCCAGCCGTTTGGAACAAGCATTTTGGTACCGGCGCATCCTTCGGATTTTCGGATATTGAAAGCCACACTCCCTCTAATCCCCATCTTCCACAGCCTTTATGGTTCAAGGATTTCACCGTTGAAGGCGAGCGCGATGATGATGCCTCTATGTTGATGCTGTACAAGCACGCTATACGAGTGAGGAAAAATTTCCTCACCAAAACACAGGACACACAGCTTTCGTGGCTACGGAAATACGATAGCAGACATGTCATAGCGTATAGCAGACCAACTATTCATAAAGGCTCCAGACTAGCCGTAATAACCAATTTTGGGGAAACACCCATCTCCTTACCTGACGGAAGAATCATCATTTCCTCCTCAGATTGTCCGGGGGAACAGTTGCAAAAAGATACGACAGCGTGGGTCGAACTGAACGTATGATTCCGAGGGCGAGGTGCATATCCACGCGAATACGACAACTCGCCCTTAGTCATTTTATTGGAACTCTTAATAGAAAGGCACCGATGGGAGCAACCATACAAGAAGTTGCGGCCGCTGCGCATGTTTCGGTATCAACTGTATCCAGAGCGTTCAACCGGCCCGACCTTGTCTCAAAGAAAACCAGGCATCGCGTTATAGAGAAAGCTCGAAAACTTGACTTTACTATTCTTCGATCAGCAACAGCACTAAAATCTGGCAGAGCATTCAGGATCGCTTTACTAGTCAGCGGCCCAATCAGCTCATGGTTCAACGCTTCAATTCTGGAAGGATTAAATACGGTTTTTCGACCAGCAGAGTATGATCTCGCAATCTGGCAAATCGGAACTTACAGGGAACAGCAATGTTTTTTTGATGATCTGCCTGAGCGTCGCAACGTAGATGCCGTTGTTGTCTCATCTTTCGATATTAAGACCCACGAAATCGACCGATTAGCAACTATGGGAGTCCCACTAATCGGCATAAATTCGCCTATTGACGCAAGGATGGCCGCCTCCGTCAACACGGATGATTTCCACGGAGGAGCTCTTATGGCCAACCACCTCATTTCATTAGGACACCGGAACATTGTTTTTGTCGCAACTCGGACAGCAGAACGTATACTGCGCTTCAGCGCCAATAGACGTTGGGAATCATTCGCTCGGACTTGTAAACTCAAGGAAATCAATCCGCGACTAATCGTGACCGAGCGTAGGCCGAATATGGCAGAAGTCCTATCTGACAGGCTTTTGACGATGAAGAGCCGACCGACAGCTGTAGCTTGCCAGGACGACGAAATCGCCATTCCGTTGTTATTGGAATTACGCCATAGAAACGTTGCGGTCCCTGGTCAATTCTCCATAATCGGATTCGATGATAGCCGTTATGCCAGAGAAACGGGGTTGACAACCATAAGGCAACTGCCGACTCAGCTGGGTATGATCGCCGGCACTAAAATACTTGACCTGCTCAATAAAGGAAAGACGAATTCTCCTTTTGAGAGCTGTACTGCTGCCCTCATCGAACGAAACAGTACAGCTACACCGAAGAATCCTGATACGATACTGGTTAATTAGCGTAATCCACGGTGCAATTTCATATGCGAAAGATGAATTGAACCGTTCGTCACAAAAGCCCCGAGCGTACCGCCATGGTGGCTGTACATTCTACTGGTCAACGCGACACCGTTAGCATATATTGTAACTATGGTGTCATCGACAATCACCTGAAGATGACAAACTTGCCCTGGCGTCAATTGGATAGGCCGATTTAAACCTATATTCATGACTCTGAACCAAGGATAATTAGGCACACCATCAAATTCAACGCGTTGCTCACTCACATTGAATATGCACCTATATGCTTCGCCAGTTTTTGGATTGTCATTGATTAAAACACCAAATGAACTCGTTCCCTTGTCAAAAGACAGATCTGCCTCAAACGCGAATAGAGAACCGCATTCTGAAGCGAGCATCTGGACGCTGCGTTCATACTCTCCAACTAGAGAGCAATCCGGTAAGCACTCTCCTTCAGCGAATGCCGACCACAAGGTATCAACCGGTGCGGCTGCAAGTGTTCCGTCATCGCGCTGAGATATCTGGTGAGGCACGAAAGTGCCTCCCCATTCGTAGTTGCCATCATCAGCATTATGCTCTTTGGTGCCAACCCAGCCGAATAGTATTCTTTTACCATTCAACTCGAAAGTACGACCTGCATAATACGCACTGCCATCAAAAGCATCATCCCATTTGGCAATCCAGGGACCTTTCAAGCTACGGGACATCCTATATGTCATTCCATGCCGATCACTGTATTCAGTGACAATGTGATACCACCAATCCCCAATTTTAAAAAGATCTGGCATTTCATGCATGGTATACATTCCAGGAGCCCAGAAGTCACCTTCAAAATTCCAATGTTGCAAATCCTGAGAAGAGAACTGAACAGTTCGACCTGTCTGCATAGTTTTCGGCCCTTGCAAGCGAGTCCCTAGGATCAGCAAATATCGCTTATTGTCAGGATCCCATATGATCCATGGGTCGCGCCAGTCATCTGCATCATATCCTGGCTGGGGTTTGAAAGTAAGCTCATCATTAGTCTTATGCCAATGAAGCAGATCCGTACTGGTTGCATGCATGAGAACTTGAGGAGTTAGCTGTTTTGCTGAATAGTCACGATTATAGCCAGTATAGAAAATGTGATATTGACCTTCTGCCTCACACACACTCCCAGCATATATAAACTGATCCTGATCATCCTTTCCTCCAGGAGGCAATACCACCCCGTGATCCTGGTAGTGGACAAAATCCTTGGTCGTTACCAAGCTCCACCCAAATGGCTCACCAAACGGAGCAGGCCTACGCGTATCCCTCTGATGGAATAGATAGAATTCATCACCTTTGCCAAATGGCATACAGTCACCGAACCAAGTGCCTGGAAATTGATAATACAGTTTGCTCATCATGCGCCCTTTCATGAGCCACAACCTGCTGGGCGATCATGCGCAACAGGTTAATTGTGATTAAAGGAATTTACGATCAGCGGAGATGCGGACCGAATTCCGTGGCTAAACAGCAACACTTTTACATTCAGTTGCAGTCGACACGTTTGGGCTCCACTTAAACCGAGAATCGATTCCAATGCTTGGTTATTTGATCCCGCTCATTGTCACCCCCTGGATGAAGTACTTCTGCAAGAAGATGAATAGTAAGAGAATCGGTGTAACGACCAGTACCGCACCTGCTAAAAGAATGCTATAGTCTGTCGCCTGCTGACCCGTGGAGTACAAAGACAAGGCAACAGGCAGCGTATACATTTTGTTTGACTGCGCCGCAACAAGCGGCCAAAGAAAGTTATTCCAAGAAGAGAGAAATGTTAAGACAGCCAAAGTCGCCATAGGCGGTTTGCATTGAGGAAGAACGATCTGGAAGAAAATCCGCAACTCGCCTGCACCATCAATCCTCCCAGCCTCCAATAGAGCATCTGGAATACCCATCATGAATTGTCTCATCAAAAAGACACCTAACGGCTGTGTCAAGAAAGGCAATATCAGAGACATGTACGTATTGAGCATGTGCATGTTCGTAATGATGACAAACAAAGGCACAAAAGTTGCCACACTCGGCACCATCAAAGTTATCATTACCAGTCCGAAGAGCAGGTTCTTGCCGGCGAAATCGATTTTAGCCAGAGCATACCCAACCATTGAGCAGAATACAAGGTTTCCTAATGTTGTGACGACGGCAACAATAGCACTATTGATAAAGAAGGTGCCGAAATCAAGTTCGGTAAACCAACGTGTGAAGTTACTAAAAGTCGGGTTCTGAGGAAAAAAGGTAGGAGGTATTTGCATGATCTCGCGTTGAGTTTTCAACGATCCCAAAATCATCCAAAAGAAGGGAAATATCCAAATACAAGCGAAAAAACTAAGAACCACGTATGTAATACCGTGAGCTTTACGAAATCTTCTCCATAACGAAGGGCGGTTGTCAGGGACGATTGCGTCCGTCATTCTAGGTTGACGCTGTCGACTTGATAGAACTGCTACCGATGATTTCATTAATTCACTCATCCTTATTCCTCATCAATCTGAATTGAAGAGCGCTGACCGCGGCGATGATGATAAATAGGACATAGCTGGCTGCGGAAGAAATACCATATTGACCAAATCCGAATTTTTCGTAAATGTAATACGAAGCTGACAAGGTAGACCCAAGAGGCCCTCCTTCAGTCATCACAAACGGTTCGTCGAAGAATTGCAGATACGAGACTGATTGCAGAACCGCGCCAAGCAGAAGCGTAGGTTTCAGCAGCGGCAACACAATGCGTCTAAACTTTGTCCATTCCCCAGCCCCATCCATAGATGCAGCTTCCAAAACCTCAGTTGGTATGGCCTGCAAACCTGCGATGAAGATAATCATCAAGGTTCCTACATTCCGCCAGGTTGCCATCACGATCAAAGAAGGCAACGCGGTTCGTGTATCGTGTAACCAGTCAGGACCTTGCACATTGATTATCGCAAGTAATGAATTAAGTAGGCCATCGTTCTGAAGAATGTATCGCCACACGACTGCTATGGCTATGGTTGATGCCACCACTGGCGCATAGAATAGTGCTCGGAAAAAGGCATTAACACGGCGCAGCCCCTTGTTCAGAGCCACAGCCAAGGCCAGAGCGACGGCCATGGTAAGAGGTAAACCAACCAAAACGAACAAAGCCGTAACCCGCATGGAACTCCAGAATTGCTTATCGCTGAACAAAGACATGAAATTATGGAATCCCACGAAGTTCACGTTGAAAGGAGTCTGAATATCACTAGATCCTATGTCTGTGAAAGACATTGCCAGCGATGACAACAGAGGCACCAGCATAAACAGCACGAAAACAATGACGAATGGTAAAGAGAATCCCCAGGCGATGACGGTCCTGCGGCGGCGCAGGACCGTCATCGCCTTCACGTCAGAGGATTGGTTCTTATCTCGACGCATAAAACCAATTCACTTTCCTACACCCAAGGAGTCAGCTTGCTTTTGAATGTCTGCTAGTCCGGCTTCAACAGTTACCGTGCCTTTGCAAATATGTTCAAACTCCTTATCAGCGTATGCAAGAAGCTGGGGCCAAGTAGACGCGTATGGCACAGACTTAACATCTTTAACCTGTTCGAGGAAGGGAACCATCTTTGGATTGTCGGACAAAACCTTATCCTGAGTAGCCTTGGTCGATGCAGGCAAATCGCTAGATGCCTTGTAGAATTCAACTTGCGTTTCTGGCTTAAGGAACCATTGAATATACTTCCAAGCCGCCTGCTTGTTCTTCGAATTTTTCCAAACAGCTACATTGGCACCGCCTACAAAGGAAGTTGAAGATTTGCTTTTTGGCAAAACAGCTGTTGCATACTTATTATTAAAATCTTCGCCACCTAGTTTTTTAAGCTCTGTTAGTGCATATGGCGAGGTGAACATAATTGGTATTTTCCCAGCTACGAACTGCTGCAAATCCGCTCCCGCTTCAATACTTACATTCGGATCCGCAATACTAGTTTTAAATAGATCAGTGGTATATTCCAAAGCTCCTTTGAACTCAGGCGTATCAAAGGTGTATTTCGAATGATCGGTATTCATTATTGAAGCTCCGTTGGAGTAAGCCCAGAACAGGTAATTCTGGAAGGAGTCCGTGCCTGCCGGTCCTATATAAATACCAGAGCTGACTCCATCTACCTTCCGAACGTCTGAAGCCATTTGCTTCAGTTCATCCCATGTTTTGGGAGCGCGATCCCATCCGGCTTGTTGAGCGATATCAGTGCGATAGAACATGACTCGCGGATCGGCATAGAAGGGTATTGCTATCTGTCGTCCGTTGACATTAGAGATTTTTCGCAATGACATTGGAATATCCGTTAGGTCAAAATTTGATGGCGCAGGCGAGAATGCATCAGAAAATGCCGCTAGATCGGCATTGCCCGCCATCGAGATGTCCGGGCCTGTGCCTGAGGCAACAGCAGTGCGGAATTTTTCTCTATAGCTGCTCCAGGGGAGAGTTGTGAGCTTGATTTTCACATCGGGATTCTCCTGTTCAAATTGTTTAATGAACTTGGGCATAGCCTCCCCCTCGGCACCCATAGCCCACATTGTTACTTCGCCTTTGGCTGGTTTAGCATCAATCGACTTCAATGCAGTACTGTCCTGGGCCGAAGATGAATCGCTTTGTCTGCCGCATCCACCGATTGAGATCATGCACGCTATGCTTGCAAGAGCTCCGATGGCCTTCATCCCGACTTGCATCTGAACCTCCTTGATCAGATTGATGAGGCTTATAGCTGGCTCCATCACGCTGCTTAATCGCTTAAATGTTTAAGCGATTAAGCATTAATATAGACCAGCAATTTTATGTTTGTCAACTCACTATTACGCCGAGCCAGCGATGCCGCTGGTTATCTAATGCTTATCGGTCAAACAGGTTTGACCGATCGACGTTTCACCACTGGACACGGCACCATCGTTTCTTGCCTAGACGCAATTCTCATATTGTTTTTTGCAGACCCTTCATTATCGTCTGTAACGGAACTTTGTTCCGTTTGCCTATTGTTAGCGAGCAATAAACGTATACCGAGAACTCCAAGCGCGTATTGAGGTAGCCCTACCGTTGAAAGTGCAGGATGCAAGTGATTCGCGATTACTTCTTGATTATCAAATCCGACAATCGAGAAGTCTTCTGGTATGCGTTTCCCTCTGCTTTTCAAGGCATCATACAAACCCATTGCTGTGCGATCATTATGGCAGAATACCGAATCTGCGCCGCTCGCTAAAACCGCTTCAGCTGCGCTGTAGCCACCCTCCTGATCAGCAGTCCGCGGGATAACCAACGAGGGATCATAAGGTATACGTGCTTTAGCAAGAGCCCGCTTATAACCTTTTAATCTGCCAACCGAAGCAGGTGTGCGAACCTTGTCATTTATAAATGCTACTCGAGTGTGTCCAGCAGCCAACAACAGATTTGTGGCAGCCTCACCCCCCTGCGCCTCATCGGGCACTACCGCTGGGTATTGCATCGCTGAGTCAAAACAATTGATGAGCACAGTATTCACTTTGGACAATTCATTTGGCGGAGTAACCAAATGATGTACCCAACTGGAATATGCTATTCCCTCCACTTGATGTTCAAGCATGAAGGCACAAGCTTTGCTTGCTATCTCATCATCTCCATTTGTATCAATGACAAGCAGCAACTTATTACTCCTCCAAGCTTCATCCTGCGCTCCTTGGAGAACCTGACCGGCGAATGGAGATGTCGCAACTCCATCACTAATAAAACCAATCAAATCGGACTGCCCGCGCGCCAAACCACGCGCCAGCGCATTCTGCCTATACCCAAGTTTCTGGGCTACTTTGCGAACCCTTTCCTGCGTCGCTTCAGGAATCCTGACATGTCTATTATCATTGATGGCCCAAGACGCCGTAGCTATCGACACCCCAGCCTCGCGGGCGACATCCTGCAGTGTGACCATAAATGCCAATCCTAATGCCACAGACCACTCGTGAATACCAAAAAGCACTATTCGGAGCTGCTGCTATTCCCCTGATACTTGCGATAATACCGTCAGTGCTACGGCCTGTCACGCAAATGTTTCCTATGCAGCAAGTCAACCAAGCAAGGAACAGCTGACGCGCATAAAAAAGGCTTTTGCCCAGAGAAAGGTATTACACCTTCAGCACGAAAGATAATAGTGAAGAGACGAATCACACGTTCCACTGCCTGAGCACACGCTTGCCCTGGTAGATGCCAAGAACACCGTAATGCGCCGTATTCATCCGGAACAGCTGGGCCTTATGGGGATCCAAGTCAAGCCACTGCGTCGTCAGGATGCGCAGGATGTGGGCGTGCGCCACCAGGAGCACATGCCGCCCCGAACACACCAGAGGCTCGAGCCATTCAACAATCCCACGCGCACGGGCAGCTACCTGATCCAGACTTTCGCCCTGAGTCACATGCACGGAAACGGGGCTGCCCGAAGGCAGATCGACCACCCGGTCGCCACTCAGCTCATCGATGCCCAAAGCATGCGGACCGTCGATCCACAGTTTCCACTCACGGCCAAGGCTGGCCACCACATCCTGAGGACGGTGCCCCTCGGCCGGACCGTAATCCCACTCCAAGATCTCATCCATCGGCGCCGGATCAGGGAAACCGGCCAGCTCGGCTGTCTGTCTGGCTCGTTGCAGGGGGCTGGAAAAAATGCAGTCGGAGTCAAACCCATTGGGGAAGGCCTTAGCCAGCCTTTGACCCGCCTCTTTGGCCTGTTCGCGCCCTTGGTCAGTCAGGGGGATATCAGTGCGCCCCGTATATTGTCCGGTTTCGCTCCAAACTGTCTGACCATGCCGCAGCAGCACAGCATAGCCTTCACTCTCGTTCGAGGCATCTTTGCCCGACGTATTCTTCGCAATGTCCATGGATGGCAGTTTAACCCCAGGTACGGTCACGCCCCAAGCACCATGCATGTGGGATAATGGACCTATGACGGACTCAGGACGGGAACCTGGCAGGATGGCCGACCAAGTGGTCGGCATGCTTCATCAGGTGGATGGCAAGGTGAATGACATGCGCAACTCGATTGAATCGGACCCGGAATCGCTGACAGACAAGCTGGTCAAGTTTGCGCTTCCCAGCATCGCCGCACTGCTGGCTGGCAAGCTCTTCCAAGCCTTCTGGGGCGGACTGGTCCGCAAGCGCAACGGAGGCGTGGACAGCCCTGAAGAGGATCAGGAGAGCGCTACCGCCGGCCTCCTCTTTGGCGTTCTGTCGGCCGCCGTCACCGCTCTGGTCTCAGGCCTGTTCGAGCGTGGTTCCCAGGCTCTGATCGATCGCCGCCATCAGCGCTGAAAGCACAGGACGCTGACTGATAACCAGGCTGGTCCTGATAACGCTGATTGCGTGATTTTGACGACAAGGTCTTGCATTGGCAGGCGTTGACGGCCAGAATGTCAAAATGACCTTATCAAATTCACAGAAAACCCCGGCCTCGAATCCGGCCGACAATCCCACCATACGGACCTTGCTTGAGCGACGCTCCATCCGCGGATTCACCGACGAACCGGTTGACGACCAGACCATCGCCCTGCTGGAGCAGGCGGCCCAGCATGCAGCGACCAGCCGATACTTCCATGAATGGTCGGCCGTCAGGATCACGGATCATGATGAGGCGCTGGCTATCGCCGATATGGCCCATCAGCGCTATGTTGCCGAAGCCCCGTTGCTCTACATCTTCCTGGCCGACCAGCGCCGCAATGCCGATCTGGTCCGACAATTCGCCGATGATCTGGATCCGGACACCACCCTGCTCAACACTGGTTATGTCTTCCTGCAGTCCCAGAACGATGCGGTCCTGGCCCTGCACGCCATGGAGACCGCCGCCAACGCGCTGGGCCTGGGCGGCGTCATTCTGGGCAGCGTCATCAATGACACGAACAGGTTGATTGATCTGCTGAAGCTGCCCAAACTGGTCTATCCGGTGCTGGGTCTTGCCATCGGCCATCCGGCCCAGGATCCGGATCCCAAGCCCAGGATGCCTCGTCAGGCGCAAATCTTTACCAACACCTATCAGCGGGCCGACGATGATGCAGACATGAAGGATGCCTTGGCTGACTTCGATCAGACAGTCACCCGCTATTATCGCGACATCCGGCACCTGGACGACCCCCACCGCTCGTTCAGCGCCATGATGGCTGACAAGGTTCGCAATCCCGCCTCCGGCCACGAACCCATGCTGGATTCGATCCGCCGACAGGGCTTTGACCCAGCCTGCTAGGCAACGAAGTCCCTGCTGGCCAGACAACTGCAGAGCTCACCTGATATGTTCACCAGCCTAGTTCACCGGCCTTAGGTGAACAGACAAAGCCCAATCGGCCCCTAACAGCGAGATCAGCGGAATCCGATCTTGCTGTTAGGGGCCGACAGAGTCAATCAGCATCAACTCGGCAATGACTGCCTCACCTGCGACGAGGCTTGTACCCACGTTTGCGGCTATGCGGTTTCAAAGTTCGCGAGCCCATCCTCGTGCGCTGGTAGGAGCCCGGCTCATGACTGGTCAGATGCCAGCTCCCGCAGTAGTCGCAACGGTAGACCCACAGAAGAACGTTGCGTTCGACCATGCTGCGGTCGGCGGCCTGCTGGGCCTTGGCCCGATCGTGATACATGATCTTGGACGTAGCAGCGCAACGTCGTGGGGTGAAATAATGCATGACAGCGTACGACTACCTCGAAACCGATCTGACTTTCCTTCTGCGCACTTATACACTCATAGCGCCCAACGCCCGGCCAGACAGGCCCTGCCAGATGACGCAAGCCGATGATGCAAGATCAGACTGGCAGGGCGCAATCGTTCATAACCCGAAGCAATTAAAGCCGGGTGGACGTGAGCAACCCTAGAGCACAGATCAGGGCAGGTCGTGACCGGCGCTCAGGTAGAGGTCGTACCAT
Organism: Bifidobacterium sp. VU/mBH4 (B4); assembly: GCF_058199535.1. Taxonomy (NCBI): domain Bacteria; kingdom Bacillati; phylum Actinomycetota; class Actinomycetes; order Bifidobacteriales; family Bifidobacteriaceae; genus Bifidobacterium; species Bifidobacterium sp. VU/mBH4 (B4). The sequence goes on from NZ_JBVPQJ010000009.1 coordinate 45,039, forward strand.
TCCTGGGCGGTCAGATCCACATCCGCACCAGCGGCCATCTGCGTGATGCGCCCGGGGTTCATAGATCCCAGAAGCACCTGTATGCCGGCGGGATGCCGCAGAATCCAGGCCACAGCAATAGCGCTTTTGGCTACCCCATGCTGCTTGGCCAGTTTGTCCAACTCTGCATTGAGTTCGGGATAGCGGGGATTGTCCAGGAAGACCCCATCGAAATACCCGGTCTGGAAGGGGCTCCAGGCCTGAATGGTCATGGACTTCAGCCGCGAATAGGCCAGAAGACCGCCATCATGATCCAGGCTGGGATCGTCGCCCATATTGACGTGGATCTCCTGGTCGACCATGCCGGTGTGCCCCAGGCCGAACTGCAGCTGGTTGACCTCCAGCCGCTGGCTTACCGCGCTCTGCAGCAGCTCCACCTGCATGGGGTTGACGTTGCTGACGCCGAAGTGCCGAACCTTTCCACTGGTCTGCAATTCATTGAAGGCTTCGGCCAGATCGTCCAAGTCGACCAGGGTGTCCGGGCGATGCAGCAGCACGAAATCGACATGGTCGGTCTGCAGGTTGACCAGTTCCTCATCCAGGGCCTTCAGCAGGTGATCCTTGGAGAAGTCGTAACGGGTGATCTGATCGCTGTCCGGGTTACGGAAGATGCCGAACTTGGTCTGGATGCCTACGCTGTCACGGTCTACGCTCAGATCCTTCAGAGCCTGTCCCAGGGCTCGGCTGCTGGCCCCGGCATGGTAGCAGTCTGCAGTGTCGAAGAAGTCAACGCCCGCATTCATGGCCGTCTCCACAATGGTCCGCGCTTCCTCGCGGCTCTTTTGATCGATCCGCATGACCCCCAGGGCCACACGGGAGGCCCGGAACCCTGACCGTCCTAAGTTCATGTATCGCACAATGTCCTCCTCGCAATTAACGTCTAGGCTCGAGTCTACCCGCTCCAGCCGCCTTCCAGCCTTATGCGGTTACTCAAGCAGGTTGCGACGCAGGGCCTCCACCTGGTCTGGCCCGAACCCTAGGGCCTGCCGCGCATAGGTAAAGACGTCCCCATAGGCCTCGATCATGGTCTGTTGGGCATGAGCCAGGTATTCTTTCTTGACGCAGAGCGCAATCTCTAGCGCGTCCAGTGAATCCTGGTCGAAGCCCTTGGCGCGGAATTGGTCCAGCAGCTGATTGTTGGCCGCGACCCTCTCCTCGTTGGTCTTCAGATAGTCCGCGAATATCTGGTCGTCGTCCACCTCCAGCAGCCAGAGCACCAGGGCCGCGGCGAACCCGGTCCTGTCCTTGCCGGCAAAACAGTGGAAGAGCGTAGCCCCCTGTGTGTTGCCCACGACGATGCGCAGGAACTTCCCATACCCCTGCTGGGCCGCAGGATTCATGACCAGGTCATGGTAGACATTCAACATGTGGCCGTTGACCTGATCCGCCAAACCCAGCGAGGCGAAATCGTCCAAGCTGGCGCCGCCGGTGCCGCTTTGCTCCAACAGATCGATGTTGGTAAAGGTCACGCCATCGATCCTGTCGTCCGGACTTTCCTGTCTCTCAAAGGGCCGTCGGAAATCCACAACCTGCGTCACCCGGTAGCGGTCGACCAGCTCCCTCTTCGTATCTTCGTCCAGACCCACCAGCTGACCTGATCGGATGAACTTGTGCTGGCGGACCCGGCGGCCGTGGATGGTCCGCATGCCTCCCAGATCCCGGAAATTGGTGATGTTCATTGACGACCTCCTTCGGTTGCGCCCAGTCCCCACGCCAACCCCACCTTCATAAAGGTCACTGGGACGCAATGCGCCAGCGCGCGATCAACAGCATAAAGGCAACAAGCAATGCAGCCAAGGTACCATTCCTGTTGCTCTGCAGACACGCCATAGTCTGTAGGTGGGCGTTGCTCTTGAGGAATTGGCGGGTTCTGTTACTGGTTTGCGGTCAGGGCCTTGCTGATGGGCGTGCTGCCTCCGATGATGTTGTAGATCCTGCCTATGGTCTGCTCCAGGTCGACGCAGTCGGCCAGGCATTGTGCCACATCGGCGATCGGTATGGGACCGGGCCCGTCTGGCTCGACCTGGATGGTTCCTGTGCCTTCCTGCTCGGTCAGGCTGCCTGGCTCGATGATGGTGTAGTCCAGCCCGGAGCTGATCAGGTATTGGTCGGCCATGTTCTTGGTCACGTAATAGTCAGCGAGGGCGTCGATGGCAGGTTTGACCTGGGGCTGCTCCCAGCGCAGCCAGTCTGCTGCATACATGGCTCCCAGCATGACATACCTCGTGATGCCGACCGCTTTAGCGGCCTCTATGGTCTTCATGGCTCCCAGGGCGTCAATCTGGTTGATGTCCTTGCCGCGCGATCCTGCGGTGAAGACGACAGCATCCGCATGCGACTTGCGGAATGCGTCGGTTACTTGGGAGAGCGGGTCATGCAAATCCAGAGTCATTGGTTCCACCTGCTGGCTGGCGGGAATCTTCGAGGCCCCTCGTGCGCAGGCGACCACTTCATGACCGGCTTTTACCAGATCAGCGCAGGTCAATGCGCCTACTCTGCCTGTGGCTCCTACAAGAATGATTCTTTTGCCCATGTTTATCCGCTTTCTCAGCATATGTGTTTTTGTGCGCCCGATTCGGCTGCTTTCCATTCTAGATGTCCTGGACCAGAAACAACAGGCGGCAAAACAAGCCAGAGCTTCCGGATCAGTGATTTCGAATATCAAATCGCAGGCTGCTCAAATACAAGTCAGCATGAGTACGAAGCAGCTTTTTCATATTCCGCTTAACCGTGTTCAGTTACTTGGAATGTGGCTGTGCGAGAAGGCATGAATCTTTAAGCCCAGGTCTGTTGCGGATATGAAAAAGGGAGGCATCCCCAAGGATATTGTCCTGGAGATGCCTCCCTTAATCACGTGTTGTGGCGGCGGTGTGCTACTCTCCCACACTCTTCCGGGTGCAGTACCATTGCCGTGCTGGGTCTTAGCTTCCGGGTTC
>NZ_JBVPQJ010000010.1:0-13772 GCF_058199535.1 Bifidobacterium sp. VU/mBH4 (B4)
GTCGTTGTTTCCCCAAGCGTAGGCATATCCGTCGCTGCCCAGGGCCAGTGAAAAATCGCCTCCGGCGCTGACCTGCACGTAGGTGAGATCCGTGGGCGTGTCTGCAGGCTTCACGACCCTGACCGGCTTAGTCCGCCTGGTGGTCGTCCCGTCGCCAAGCCGGCCATCGTCGTTGTTTCCCCAAGCGTAGGCATATCCGTCGCTGCCCAGGGCCAGTGAAAAATCGCCTCCGGCGCTGACCTGCACGTAGGTGAAATCCTTGGGCAGGTCCGGGTACGTGTTGCGGTCGGGTATCTTCACCCTGACCGGCGTATACCGGGTGGTGGTCGTCCCGTCGCCAAGCCGGCCACTGCCGTTGGCTCCCCAGGCGTAGGCGTTGCCGTCGCTGCCCAGGGCCAGTGAATGAAGTTGTCCGGCGCTGATCTGCACGTAGGTGAAATCCTTGGGCAGGTCCGGGTACGTGTTGCGGTCGGGCGTCTTCACCCTGACCGGCGTAGTCTGGGCGTTGTAGCTGGTTGTCTCGTTGCCGAGCTGGCCATACGTGTTGTTTCCCCAGGCGTAGGCGTTGCCGTCGCTGCCCACAGCCAAGGAAAAACCATAGCTTGGGTCTTTTCCTGCGCTGATCTGGTTGAACCTGATGCCTCGGCTGGCGCTGTCTGGCGGGGTGATGGTGGTGGATTCCCTGCCCAGCTGGCTGCCCTTGTCGGGGCTGATGCTCCATGTGCTGTTCCGGCCTGCGGGCGACCAGTGGGCGGTCAGGGTCAGGTCCCTGGTGACAGGCCTGCTGAAATCGTAGGCGACTTCGCCGATGAACCATCCGTCGAACAGGAAGCCTTTACGAGCCGGGTCGGGGGAGGGCCGATTCACCCTGCCGTTCGCGGCGGGGAAACTCTGGTCTCCTGGTTCGGGTTTTCCTCCGCCTGTGTCGAAGTGGACCGTGAGCGTGGATCGTGGTTCGGTGCCTCTGGTCAGTGTCTGGTCGACCGTGTAGTTAAGGCTCCTGGTGAAAGGCTGCCCGTCCTGCCTGCCGGTGATGAGGATGACGGCTTGTCCCGGCTCATGGGCGGGCATGTCCGCCTGCCAGGCTTCGCCGGTCTTGCTGAGTTTGAGCGGCTGGCCGTCCAGACTGGCTGTTTCCAGGATGAGCGCGGCTGTGGTGTCGGGCCGGGCTGGCTTGCTGGGCTGGCCCTGCCCGTCCAGGCTCCACGTGAACGTGCTGCCCTGCCTGTTGATGGCGGTGATCCTGTTGCCGGTTTTGGCGGCCTGCATGTACTGCTGGCTTCCGTTGTCCGCCCGGGTGGGCTTGCTGCCTGGCTGCCAGGCCCAGATGCGGCCATCCTTGCCGGTGATCATGGCCTGGTTCTTGTTGGCGGTGGTCCTGCTGGCTTTCATGCCTTCCGGCAGGCTGACCTGGATCATGGCGGTGGTGCTGTCGGCCAGGTACCGGGCCTGTCCTTTCGCGTCCAAAATAAGGAACCCTTGGTTGAGGGCTTGGGCTTGGATGATGCGCGTGCCCGGATCCTGCTTGATTCGTTCTGGTTCGGCTTTTCCGATCTTGCTTGCGTCCCAGGTCCAGGCTTGCCCGTCCGCGTCCACGATGAGGATCCGGCTGGCGGAGGCGGCAGCGGTGACGGCCTCCGTTTGAGCGGGCAGCCTGGTCGTGGCTTGTTCGGCGGGTTTCGGGTTCGGGTCCTGGCTGCCGGCCTGGCTGGTTTGGAAGACGTGGACCCGACCTTGTCGGTCCACGGCCAGGAGCCGGTCATCGCTCATGCTGATGCTGGTGAACTTGGTGTTCCGGCCGGTGTCGAGGATTGTGGGTGCGGGTTGTTGGCTGGACCAGGTGTAGATCCGCTGGTCGAATCCGAGTGCGGCCTGCCGGCGGCTGCCGGCTGTGGCCTGTAGGTAATGGAATCCGTCGGATGCTTGGGCGGGGAAGGGGATCTGTTCTGGTGTGCTGTCTTTCGTCCAGGTGTAGATGCGCCCGTCACCGGTCAGGCCCGCAATCTGGTCGCCTGCACTGTGGATGCTCGTGTAATAGGGTTCCTGCCTGTTGGGTGGGCTGATGGTCAGCTGGGCTCCGGAGGCGGGCCCGTGGTCCGGGCTCAGCGTCCAGTCCGTGACATTGGTCCACTGGGCTTTCAGACTCGTGTCCTGCAGGATGGGGGTCTGGAAGTCGAAAGGCTGGCCGTCGAGTGTCCACCCGTCGAACCGGAAGCCTTCACGCTGAGGATTGTGTTGCGGGGGAGCGGCTAGAGTCCCAGTTTTCGCAGTGGACTGGGTGGATTTGCTGCCGTCGGCGGGGTCGAATCGCACTGTGTGTGAAGCTTGATTGTCTGCTTGTTCGGCTGATTGAGCCGGAGCGGAGTCTGCACTGTTAGGTGTTTTCGTCGTTGGTGACGGTATGTCTGGGTTTGGTGTTGCGGAACTTAATGGTGTGGTGGTCTGTATTAGTGATGGTGTTGGCAGTGGTGTGCTGGTTGCGTTGCTGGGGAGAGTGGCGGAGGTGCCGTCAGCTACGCGAGGGGTCTGACGACCCCCCCCCCCCGGTGAGTACAGGAGTATCCGCCGCGTTTGCGGACGCGACGCCCAAGCCTGCCAGCAGGCTGATCAGGACGATCAACATCGCCATGGTGCGACGCAGACGGGAAACCAGATGCATGAAACCAAAACCCCTTCACCAAACACCAAACGGAACCAATGCCGCCTGCCTACGTAACGTTTTCCTGTCGGAAAGTTGCCCAATGCTCAAGGTCAGACTGTGCAACAGACAGCACGAATCCTGACAGAAGCCAGTCGTCTTTTCGACATCCCCCGCTTTTCACCCTACCACCCAGCCCGTAGACAAACACCCGAGCGTGGTTCAACTGACCAGCGGCAATAATTTCTTTGGCTAGGGGAGGGTGGTTGTTTACAGTAATCATGCCGGGTCGGGGAAAACAGACGAAGGCCGGGCTGACTCGGGACCGTGTGTCCTTAGCAGGACTGATGTATCCCTTTCTCTCCTCGACAGGAGCGTCGCGTATATGACTGCTCTCAGATCCCGCTGACTGTTATCGGCTGAAGCGTGGTGGGAGGGGCGCGGGAGGCGTGTCGGCTCACTTGGGATTGAGCGTTATATGACGAATGCCTCCGTGCTAAGTCAGGGCCGAGAGATTGACCCGCCCCTGGCTGGTCTTACTCGTGCTAAGTCTGCGACAGCTGGTGCCGTTTCCTCCTATGATGGCGGGAGACCAGCACACTACCCATACTCACAACTCCTGTGACCAGGGTCAGCAGGATGCCTGCACCGCCGGCCTGGGGGAGCACGCCTACAGGTGCTGCAGGCATGTACGTGTATCTGAGGGAAGTGTCGGTTAGGGTGTTTCCCGCGCCGCCCGTTGTGTATTTAACGCTGACTGTGACTGTGCCCGGCAGGTGTGCGGGCGTGGTCACGCTGACGCTGCTGCCATCGCCGCGGATCAGGTTCGTGCCGGGGCTGGTGTCGAAGGTGACGCCGGTGATCACCGGCTGTAGGTTGAACGACACCGGTGAAGGAACAGGACTCTGCCTTCCTGCATTGGGATTGCCGAGCTGGCCATACCAGTTCTGTCCCCAGGCGTAGGCGACTCCGTCCGTGCCAATCGCCAGTGAATGCCGCCATCCCGTGCTGACTTGCAGGGCATTCAGCCAGGGTTCGGCCGAGCTCGTGGACTGCGCGGAGGCAAACACCTTCACCGGGGAATTCCGGTCACTGGTGGTGTTGTCGCCGAGCTGACCATAGTCGTTGTAGCCCCATGCCCAGGTGTTCCCGTCCGTGTCGACGGCCAATGAATGGTAAATTCCTGCGCTCACCTGCACGGCTGTCACTGCGCCCGCATTCGCGGGGTATCGCACCTTTTGGGGAACATAATTCGTGTCTGCATTTGTGCTGCTGTAGCCGTTGCCGAGCGAACCGTACTGATTGTAGCCCCATGCCCATGTGTTGCCATCCTCGCCGATAGCTAATGCGAACCAGCTTCCGGCGCTCACCTGGACGGCCTTCAGCCAGGGGCCCGCAGCAGCCGTGGATTTGTTTGAGGCGAACACGCGGCTGGGCGTGAGGTGGAAACTATTGTCGGTGGTGTTCTTGCCGATCTGGCCATGGGTGTTGTAGCCCCAGGTGTACACGTACCCGTCCTGGCCGATGGCCATGTCGAAGGACCATCGGGTGCTGATCTGCACGGCGTGGAGGACGCCGCTCGCATCCGAAGGATCCTTGACCGCCATGGGCACGTTCTGCGGGCTGAAGCAGTCATCACCGCCTCCTTTGGATATGCCGCCCCAGGTGTATACGGTGCCGTCGGCGCCCAATGCCATGGAGCTCCAGGCTCCTGCGGCGACTTGGATGGCTTTCAGCCCTTCGCCGGTGTTGCCGGGCCCGTGCACGCGCACGGGGGTCGATGAATTGGACTTGGTGTTGTTGCCGAGCTGCCCGTGGTCGTTGAGCCCCCAGGCGTACACGTACCCGTCGCTGCCGATGGCCAGCGAATGGTAGCCGCCAGCATAGGCCTGCACGTAGGTGAAATCCATAGGTGTGCCTGCAGGCTTTGGCACCGGGACGGGCGTGTTCCGCTGGACGGACGTGCTGTTACCGAGCTGGCCATACCAGTTCTGTCCCCAGGCGTAGGCGTTCCCGTCGCTGCCCACAGTCAGCGAATACCCCGTCAGATCACCATATACGTATCCTCCGCCACTGACCTGGTTGAACCTGATGCCGCTTCTGGTTGCTGGTGGGGTGATGGTGGTGGTTTCCTTGCCGAGCTGGCTGCCCTTGTCGGGGTTGATGCTCCAGGAGGTGTTGGGGTTTTTGCTGGTCCATTTGGCGGTGAGGATGAGGTTCTGGGTGATGGGTTTGCTGAAGTCGTAGGCGACTTCGCCGGTGAACCATCCGTCGAACTGGTAGCCTTGGCGCGTCGGGTCGGGGGAGGGGCGCTGGATTCTGCCGTAGACTGGCTGGATGTTCTGGTCCTGGGGGGTTGGGCCTCCTTCGCCCGTGTTGAAATGGACCGTATAGGCGGAATCCTGTTGGACCTCTCTGGTCAGGGTCTGGTCGACCGTGTAGCCGAGGCTTCTAGTGAAGGGCTGGCCGTCCTGCGTGCCGGTAATGAGGATGGCGGCTTGTCCGGGCTTGTGGGCGGGCACGTCCGTCTGCCAGGAATCCTTATCTCTGGTGAGTTTGAGTGGCTGGCCGTCCATGCTGGGTGTTTCCAGGATGGGCGCTTGGATGGTGTCGGGCTGGACCGGTTTTCCGGGCTTGCCCTGGGCGTCCATGTTCCATCTGAATATGCTGCCCTGCCTGTCAATAGCGGTGATCCCGCTGCCGGCAGCCGTGGCCTGCACGTAAACCTGTCCCATGTTGTCCGCGCGGATGGGTGTCTTGCCGGGCTTCCAGGTCCAGACGTGGCCGTTCTTGTCGGTGATTATGGCCTGGCTGTTATTGGCGGTGATTCTGCTGGCCTGCACGCCGTCCGCCAGGTTGATAACTGTAGTGCTGCTTGTGCTGTCGGCCAAGTATCGGGTCTGCCCGCCTGCGTCCAATAGGAGGACTCCTTCATCGAGGGCTTGGACGGTGCGCATGACCGAGTCTTCCCTGATGCGTTCTGGCTTGGCGCTTCCAGTGTTGGTTGTGTCCCAAGCCCAGGCTTGCCCGTCTGCATCTAAGGCGAGGATACGGCTGGCTGAGGAGACGGCGGTGACGGCCTGCGCTTGACCGGGCAGCCTGGTCGGATCCCGGCTGTCGTCCTGGCTGTTTTGGATGGTGTGGACCTGTCCCTGCAGGTCGATGGTCAGCAGCAGGTTTCCGTTCATGCTGATGCTGGTGAACTTGGAGTTCTGGCCGGCGTCAAGAATCATGGGCGTTGCTTGCTCGCTGGTCCAGGTGTAGACGTGCTGGTCGGATCCCAATGCTGCCTGCCATTGGTCGCCTGCCGTGGCCTGCAGGTAGTGGAACCCGTCGGGAGCCTGGGCGGGGAAGGGAACCTGCACGGGTGTGCTGTCCTGCGTCCAGGCGTAGATGCGGCCGTCGCCGGTCAGGCCGACTGTCTGGTTGCCTGCTGTGTGGATGGCGATGTAATAGGGTTCTTGCCGACTGGGCGGGCTGATGGTCAAGCGGGAGCCGGTGGCGGGACCGTGGTCCGGGCTCAGCCTCCAGTCTGCGGCTTTGCTCCATTTCGCAGTCAGTGTCGTGTCTTGGAGGATGGGCGTTTGAAAGTCGAAGGGCTGGCCGTCAAGTGTCCATCCTTCGAATCGGAATCCATCACGCTGGGGATTCTGTTTCGGGGGTGCGGCAAGGGTTCCGGTTTTCACACTTGCCTGTCCAGGCGTGCCTCCATCGGTAGGATCGAAGCGCACCACGTGCGTGGCTTCATCGTCCGTCTTATCGGATGGCTTGGCCGAAGAAGCCGATTCTGTGCTGTCCGGAATGCCCGTCGACGTTGAAGGGGCATCTGAAGTTGTTGCAGGTTTTAGCAGTGATGCGGTTTTCAGGGGCGATGGCGAGGAAAGTTGAGTACTGGCGGCGCTGCCGGAGAGAGCGGGGAGTGCATCACCGTCCGCGTTGGTGGATGCCGCAGCAGGGCCCGCATGCAAGCTAAGCAGGACGATCATCATTGCCGAGATACGACGTAGATGGGTACCCAGATGCATAAGCCGAACACCTTTCGCCCACATCGGACACATCTACCTCCAGCGTCCCCGAGAGTGTGCCGATGACCACTGCTTACAACGTTCTACCCGTCAGAAAGTGACCCCTCGAGCCACATCGAAACCCAACCAATGACCCAACCGCATTGCACTCATCATGCTAGCCGAAAAAGCACCACACATGGTGTAACTCACAATAAGTGCTTCGAAATGTAGTCCAAGACTTGATTGATCCCTATGCCTAACCGTATTGCTGGATAATCGCCTAACTGGCAGAAGAGATAGGAGGTAAGCATTGCTTTGTCACCCGGTTCTCCGATTCCCAAGCTCTCTGTCTGTCCAGGAGTAGATTGGTTCGGCAGGTCAGGTGCGTGGGAAGCGGCGGGGGTGGTGACGGCTCTGGACGAGATTGCCGGTGAGGTCGGGGAGTCGCGGATGGCGGCATCTAAGGCCTTGCGTGGCAGTTTATCGATGCTATCCGCTCAAGGTCTTTGACGGTTGTCGGTTGGATGTCCTGTAAATGGCGGGAGCAGCAGCTGTCGGGATTCTCCCAGTGTCGACAAGGTTGGTGCAGAGAAGAATCATTGCCGTCCTGTTCCGACAGTCACGAACTGGTTTGTTGCGTGGCCGTGTGTATAAGCCTGCGGAAGTGTGGTGGGGGCGCGGGAGGGAGTGTCGGCTCTCTTGGGGATTGAGCCTTGAGTGACACTTGCCTCCGTGCGCCCCGTGAGGCCGAGGGCGGGGGATTGATAAGCCTTCGGCCTGTCTTACTCGTGCGAAGCGTGTAGTAGCTGTAGCTGTTCCCTCCTGTGGCGGCGAGAGGCCATGACCCCACCCATGCCGGTCATGCCTGTGGCCAAGGCGAGCAGGATGCCTTCCCCGCCGGCCTGGGGGAGCACGCCCAAAGGTGTGTACGTGTAGGTCAGGGATTTGTCGGTCGTAACTTTTCCTGTGCCGCCCATCGTGTAATCAACGCTGACTATGACCGGACCCGGCTCATGCTTGGGAACGGTCGCGGTGACGCTATTGCCTACTTGGCCGTGTGTCAGGTCAGATGCGGAGGTCTGGTCGAATCTGACGCCGCTGATCACTGGCTGCAGGTTGAACACCACCGACACGGGAACGGATGAGCTGCTTTTGGTGTCCGTGCCGAGCTGGCCAGCGCCGTTGTTTCCCCATGCCCGAGCGCTTCCGTCTTTTCCTATTGCCACTGAATGTGAATACCCTGCGCTTACCTGTGCAGCGTTGAGCCAAGGACCGGCCGAGCTGGAGGATTGGTCAGAGTTGAGTACTCGTACAAGATATTGAACATCCTTCGTGTTGTTGATTCCGAGCAGACCGCTGTAGTTGTATCCCCATGCCCATGTGTTTCCGCTTGTGTCGATAGCTAACGAATGTGCATATCCTGCACACACTTGAACGGCTTTCAATGTGTATCCTGGAGTAGATTGCACAGGTACAGGAGAATGCTGATCAATCTGGCTATTGTCGCCAAGAAGACCCTTATAGTTGTATCCCCATGCCCATGTGTTTCCTTTGCTGTCGATGGCCAGCGAATGCGCATATCCGGCGCTCACTTGTACGGTTTGGCCTGCATCCTTGGGATATGTCGCCTTAACAGGATCCGGATTTGGATGATAGGTTCCGCTGCTGGTACCGTTGCCCAGTTCGCCGTTGTAGTTGTATCCCCATGCCCATGTGTTTCCTTTGCTGTCAACTGCCAGCGAATGCGCATATCCGGCGCTCACCTGCAAGGTGCTAACGGTGCCTTCGCTTTCGGGGTATTGTACGGGTTTAGGAACAGGGTTCGGGTTGTCAGAACCACTATTGGTTTTATTACCGAGCTGGCCATAGTAGTTGTATCCCCATGCCCAGGTTTCCCCGTCTATGTCGATCGCCAGCGAATGATAACTCCCTGCGCTCACTTGCACGGCTTTCAACCCTGTGCCCGTATTGTTAGGGTTATGAGGGTCACTTACACGCACTGGAACAGTTGAAGAAAACGTGGTGTTATTGCCAAGTTGGCCGTAGTTGTTGTGTCCCCAGGCGTACACGTATCCGTCGCTGCCCAGGGCCAGGGAATAATCGCCCCCGGCGCTGATCTGCGTGTAGGTGAAATCCTCAGGTGTGTCTGCAGGCTTCTTCACCATGACCGGTGTAATCTTGTTGGTCTTTGTCCCATCGCCAAGCTGACCGTACTTATTGTTGCCCCAAGCATACGCGTTTCCATCGCTGCCCACCGCCAGCGAAAAATCGAAGTTACCGTCCTTAGAACCGTAAACCTGATTAAACTTGATGCCACGGCTAGTATCTGGCGCGGTAATGGAGGTCTTCTGCCCGCCTAATTGGCTGCCCCTGTTGGGGTTGATTTTCCATGTGTTGTTAGGCTTTTTGGATGTCCATTTGGCAGTGAGAGTGAGGCTTTCGGTGACGGGCTTGCTGAAGTCGTAGGCTACTTCGTTTATGAACCATCCGTCGAACAGGTAGCCTTCACGATCTGGGTCAGGCGAAGGACGCTGTACTCTGCCGTACGGGTAGGAAATATTCTGAACTCTTGGTTCTGGGTTTCCTCCGCCCGCATTGAAGGTGACTTTGTAGGTGGATCCCTGCTGAGTGTCTCTTAACAGCGACTGGTTGACTGTGTATTTGAGATTTCTAGTGAAAAGCTGTCCGTTCTGCCTGCCGGTGATGAGGATGGCGGCTTGTCCAGGCTTGCGGGAAGGGATCTCCGTCTGCCATGCGTCTACAGTCTTGCTGAGTTTGAGCTGCTGGCTGTCTAGGCTAGCTGATTCTAGGGCGGGGGCGGCGATGGTGTCGAGCCTGGCGGGCTTGCCGGGATTGCCTTGAGCATCTAGGCTCCACGTGAAGATGCCGCCTTGCCTGCTGATGGCGGTGATCCTGCCGCTGTTGCTGGCAGCTTGAGTGTACTGCTGGTTCCCTTTGTCCGCGCGCACGGGTGTATCGCTGGGCTTCCAGGCCCAGATGTGGCCGTCCGTGCCGGTGATAATGGCCTGGTCCTTGTTGGCGGTGATCCGGCTGACCTGCGCTCTGTCCGGCAGACCGATCTGGATCATGGTGGTGGTGTTGTCGGCCAGGTACCAGGCGTGCCCGTCTGCGTCTAGGAGGATGAATCCTTGATTGAGGGTTTGGGCTTGGACGGTGCGCGTGCCCGGGTCCTGTTTGACGCGTTTGGGCTTGGAGTTCTCAGTGGTCTTATTCCATGTCCAGGCGTGTCCGTCCGCGTCCACGATGAGAGCCTGGCTGTCGGAGGCGGCGACGGTGACGGCCTGCGCCTGTCCGGGCAGGCTGGTTGTGCCTTGTTCTGCCGGTTTTTTGTTTTGGCTGTCGGCCTGGCTGGTCTTATGGGCGTGGACCTGTCCCTGCTGGTCCACCGCCAGCAGCCGGTCATTGTTCATGCTGATGCTGGTGAACCTGATGTTCGGGCCGGTGTCGAGGGTTCCGGGTGTGGCCTGTTGGCTGTCCCATGTGTAAATGTGCTGGTCGGATCCGAGTGCGGCCTGCGATCGGCTGCCGGCTGTGGTCTGCAGGTAGTGGAACCCGTCGGGAGCCTGGGCGGGGAAGGGAATCTGTTTTGCTGTGCTGTTCTGCGTCCATGTGTAGATGTGTCCGTCGCCGGTCAGGCCGATAGTCTGGTTTCCAGTGGTGTGGATGCTGACGTAATAGGGTTCCTGCCTGTTGGGTGGGCTGATGGTCAGCCGGGTGCCGGAGGCGGGCCCGTGGTCCGGGCTCAGCGTCCAGTCCGTGGTCTCCGACCATTGTGCTTTCAGGGTCGTGTCTTGGAGGATGGGGGTCTGGAAGTCGAAAGGCTGGCTGTCGCGAGTCCATCCGTCGAACCGGAAGCCTTCACGTTGGGGATTCTGTTGCGGGGGAGCGGCTAGAGTCCCGGTTCTTACGGTTGATTGTGTCGGTCTGCTGCCGTCAGCTGGGTCGAAGCGCACTGTGTGCGAAGTCTGATTGTCTGTCTTGTCGGCTGATTGAGACGGTGCGGTATCCGTGTTGCCAGGTGTTGTCGTCGGTGACGGGGTGCTCGATGTGGGACTTAACGGTGTGGTGGCTTGTATTGGCGAGGGTGAGGGCAGTGGTGTGTTGGTTGCGTTGCTGGGGAGAGTGCCGGAGGTTCCGTTAGCTACGCGAGGGGTCTGACGACCCCCCCCCCCCGGTGAGTATAGGAGCGTCCGCCGCGTTTGCGGACGCGACGCCCAAGCCTGCCAGCAGGCCCAGCAGGACGACCATCATCGCCAACGCGCGACGCAGTTGGGAAACCACATGCATGACTCGTAAACCCCTTACCATCACTGGGCATTGTCTGTTGGTTCGTGACGGTCGAACCAGCAAATCAGTGCCGCTTTGCCTTGTAACGTCTTGTCCATCGAAAACCGTTCACCCTTTCAGCGCCAGCCCTTGCATCCAATTGCACGAACCGCTGCGGAAGACAGACACATTTCCGATGCCCCTGTTTTCACACCATACCACCGGGCCGAAAAAACAACACACGAAGCAATCCGTGATAGCCGATCCCACGGTACGGCGAGCCACCATTAACTGTCGTGTCAGCGTCGTATTGTCCGATTAATCGCATCACTGTGTCGACTCTTATATCGACCGCCATGTTCAGCATCTGCTCCGTGACGCATTGGGCCGACGAATCGGATGTGAGGGAAGCGGCAGTGTCAATCAGGTCCGGGTGCTACGGATGGCGGCATCCAATGCCCTGTGCGGGTGAACGTTTCGGCCAAGCCTAACGGGGTGCGATCCGGTACTCGTCATTTTCCAACAGCCAAGGATAGTGCGGGTGAAGAATCCGGAATCTGCTGGTCTTCTCGCCGCTCTCAAAAGACCGGTCAGCTTATGGTTGTAGATGTCCTGTGGGTGGGCGTGAGTCAATATGACCGGCAGTCTGCGGGGTTATGCCAGCTGGCCGCCACCACAGACTCATGCTGGCAGGGGCTTGGAAGATTGCCGGGATCAGGGCTGATCTTGCTGGCTGAGTCGTCCTGCCTTGTGGCTTCATGGATGGCCCCAATGCCGGTCTGTCGGAAGCGCGTATATGTGTGGTTTCATCGTGTTGCAGGGGTGCTGGGCTGCATCGTCCTCTGTGTTTGTTGGCCTTGATGCTGACTGCTTAGGTCAGCTATGCCAGGGTAGGCCTCATGCACTCGCCCATCCTTTCGACTGTGCTCGACGCGCTGCCTTAAATGCAGTTGGAACGTGTTGCGTATATGAATGATCGGGCTATGAATGGATCGGCTTGGCCAGCATCACGGGCATTGGCGGTTAAATAAGTGTGATGGGGGCGCGGGAGGGAAGTGTCGGGCTCTCTTGGGGTTTGAGCCTTGATTGACACGTTTCCTCCCTGCTCCCCCTTGATGGGCCGGGGGCGGGGGGATTGATACGCCGCCCGGCCGCTCTTACCCGTGCGAAGCATGCAATAGTCGGCGTGTTTCCTTCCTGTGGCGGCGGGATGCCAGGACCCCGCCCATGCTTACAGTCCCGGTGATGAGGGCGAGCAGGATGCCCTCCCCGCCGGCCTGTGGGAGCACGCCTGCAGGCAGGTACGTGTATCGGAGAGAAGTGTCCGGCGTTTGGGGTGCGCCGCCCAGCGTGTAGTCCACGCTGACGGTGACCGTGCCCGGCTGGTGCGCGGGCGTGGTCACGGTCACGCTGCTGCCGTCGCCGCGCGTCAGCCCTGGTACGGGGTTCTGGTCGAATCTGACGCCGGTGATCACCAGAGCCAGGTTGAACGACACCGGCACAGGAGCCGACTTGCTGTCTGTGCTGCCGTCGCCGAGCTGGCCACTGCTGTTGTTTCCCCATGCCCAGGCGTTGCCGTCGCTGCCCACGGCCAGGGAATGCACGTCTCCGGCGCTGACCTGTTCGGCTTGCAGTCCTTTGCTCTTGTCCCCGGGGCTGGCGGGGTCGCGCACGCGCACAGGAACATACGAAGAGCTGTAGCTGTTGTTGCCGAGCCGGCCATTGCTGTTTGTTCCCCATGCCCAGGCGTTGCCGTCGCTGCCTATGGCCAGGGAATGATCGCGTCCGGCGCTGACCTGCTGGTAGGTGAAGTCCGCTGGCAGGTTCGGGTAGGTCTTGCGGTCGGGCGTCTTCACCCTGACCGGCGTGTACCGGCGGCTGCTTGTCCCGTCGCCGAGCTGGCCCACGTAGTTGTATCCCCAGGCGTAGGCGTTGCCGTCGCTGCCTATGGCCAGGGAATGATAGGTTCCTGCGCTGACCTGCTGGTAGGTGAAGTCCCCTGGCAGGTCCGGGTAGGTCTTGCGGTCGGGCGTCTTCACCCTGACCGGCACAGACTGGCTGAAGCTGGTTGTCCCGTCGCCGATCCGGCCATCGTCGTTCCGTCCCCAGGCGTAGGCATTGCCGTCGCTGCCTATGGCCAGGGAATAATCGCCTCCTGCGCTGACCTGCTGGTAGGTGAAGTCCGCTGGCAGGTCCGGGTAGGTCTTGCGGTCGGGCGTCTTCACCCTGACCGGCGTAGTCTGATAGCTGCTGCTTGTCCCGTCGCCGAGCTGGCCGTAGTAGTTCCATCCCCAGACGTAAACGTTGCCGTCGCTGCCCAGGGCCAGCGAATGAAAGTATCCGGCGCTGACCTGCTGGTAGGTGAAGTCCGCTGGCAGGTCCGGGTAGGTCTTCCGGTCGGGCGTCTTCACCCTGACCGGCGCATGCCGCTCGGTGATTGTCCCGTCGCCGAGCCGGCCATAGGTGTTGTATCCCCAGGCGTAGGCGTTCCCGTCGCTGCCTAGGGCCAGCGAATGCTGGTATCCGCCGCTGACCTGCACGTAGGTGAAGTCCGCTGGCAAGTCTGGGTACGCCTTCCGGTCGGGCGTCTTCACCCTGACCGGCGCATGCTTGTCGTCTCTCGTCCCGTCGCCGAGCTGGCCATAGTCGTTCCGTCCCCAGGCGTAGGCGTTGCCGTCGCTGCCCACCGCCAGGGCAAAACCATAGCTGGGGTTTGTTGATGCGCTGACTTGGTTGAATCGTATGTCTCGGTTGGCGTTGTCGGGCGGGGTGATGGTGGCGGGTTCCCTGCCCAGCTGGCTGCCCTTGTCGGGGCTGATGCTCCACTTGGTGTTCCTGCC
>NZ_JBVPQJ010000011.1:0-6274 GCF_058199535.1 Bifidobacterium sp. VU/mBH4 (B4)
TGTCCGGCGCCTCTGGTCAGCGGCTGGTCGACCGTGTACGCAAGGCTCCTGGCGAAGGGCTGCCCGTCCTGCCTGCCCGTGATGAGGATGGCGGCCTGTCCCGGCTTGCGGGCGGGCATGTCCGCCCGCCAGGCGTTGCCGGTCTTGCTGAGGTTGAGCGGCTGGCCGTCCAGGCTGGCTGATTCCAGAATGGGCGCCTGCGCGGTGTCGAGCCTGTCGGGTTTGCCGGGCTGGCCCTGCCCGTCCAGACTCCACGCGAGCATGCCGCCCTGCCTGCTGATGGCGGCGATCCCGCCGCCAGTGCTTGCAGCCTGCACGTACTGCTGGCTCCCGTCATCCGCCCGGGTGGGCTTGCTGCCGGGCTGCCAGGCCCAGACGTGGCCGTCCTTGCCGACGATTATGGCCTGGTCCTTGTTGGCAGTGATCCTGCTGGCTTTCATGCCTTCCGGCAGGCTGACAGCTGTGATGCTGCTCTTGCCATCGGCCTGGTAATAGGTGTGACCGTCTGTGTCCAGGAGGAGAAGCCCCTGGCTGAGCGCTTGTGCTTGGATGATGCGCGTGCCCGGATCTTGTTTAAGATCTGCGGGTTTGGCTTTTCTGGTGTTGTTCGCATCCCAGGTCCAGGCCTGCCCGTCGGAGTCCAGGGCGAGGATCCGGCTGCCGGAGGAGACGGCGGTGACGGCCTGCGCCTTTCCGGGCAGGCTGGTTGCGGCCTGCCCCAAGAATTTCGGGTTCAGGGCCTGGCTGTCGGCCTGGCTGGTCCGGAAAGCGTGGACCTGTCCCTGCCTGTCCACTGCCAAGAGCCGGTCATTGTTTAGGCTGATGCTGGTGAATTCGGCATCCTGGCTGGTGTCGAGGATCGTGGGAGTTGTTTGTCCGTTGGTCCAGGTGTAGATGTGCTGGTCGGATCCGAGCGCCGCCTGCCATAGGCTGCCGGCTGCAACCTGCAGGTAGTGGAACCCGCCGGGAGCCTGGACGGGAGAAGGTACCTGTTTAGGTGTGCTGTCCTGCGTCCAGGTGTAGATGCGACCGTCGCCGGTTAGGCTCACAACCTGGTCGCCTGCACTGTGGATGCTCGTGTAATAGGGTTCCTGCCGGTTGGGTGGGCTGATGGTCAGCCGGGCTCCGGAGGCGGGCCCATGATCCGGGCTCAGCACCCAGTCCGTGACCTTCGTCCACTTGGCTTTCAGGGTCGTGTCCTGGAGGATTGGGATTTGGAAGTCGAAAGGCTGTCCATTGTATGTCCATCCATCGAACAGGAAGCCATCACGCATAGGGTTCTTTTCCAAGGGAGCGGCGAGAGTGCCTGTTTGCACGGTTGATTGTGTTGGCTTGCTGCCGTCGGCAGGGTCGAAGCGCACTACATGCGCGGCTTGATCATTTGTCTTTTCGGCTGATTTAGCCGGAGCGGAGTCTGTATTGTCAGGTGTTCCCGTCGTCGATGACGGGGTGTCTGGACTTGGCGTTGCTGGGCTTAATGGTGTGGTGGTTTGTATTGGTGATGGTGTGGGTAGTGGTGTGCTGGTTGCGTTGCTGGGGAGGGTGCCGGGGGTTCCGTCAGCTACGCGAGGGGTCTGACGACCCCCCCCCCCCGGTGAGTATGGGAGCGTCCGCCTGGGCGGATGCGACGCCCAGTCCTGCCAGCAGGCTTAGCAGGACGGTCATCATCGCCATGATGCGACGCAGACGGGAAACCAGATGCATGAAACCAAAACCCCTTCACCAAACACCAAGCGGAGCAAACACCGCTTGCCTATAGCCTTAACGTTCTCCTGTCAGAAAGTCGCCCAATGCTCAAGGTCAGCCCGTGCAACAGACTGCACAAATCCTGACGGAAGCCAGTGGTCTTTTCGACATCCCCCGCTTTTCACCCTACCACCCAGCCCGCAGACAACACACACGAGCCAGGTCAGTCATCGACGACAATGAATTTTTTGGTTGAGCAAAAGTAATTGTTTCCAGCAATTATCTGGAACTGGGAGCACGGACGAGGACCGAGCGGACTTTGGGTTCTGTACCCCTTGGTCGGTTTGCCCAAGTTTCCTTCTTCTCAGTGCAGAGGCGGGGCGTGCATCTGCTCTCAATTCCTGTCAGCATCAGTCGACAGTAGTGTGGTGGTGGGGGCGCAAGAGGAGTGCCGGCTCTCTTGGGGATGAGTCTTGTATGTGGCATTCCTTCGTGCGCCCCCGTTATAAGCCGGGGGTGGGGGGATTGATCCGCCTCCGGCCTGTCTTACTCGTGCGAAGTGTGCAATAGCCTATGCCGTTCCCTCCTATGGCGGCGCGAGGCCAGGACCCCGCCCATGCCGGTCATGCCGGTGGCCAGGGCGAGCAGGATGCCTTCCCCTCCGGCCCTTGGGAGCACGCCTGCAGGCAGGTATGTATATCTGAGGGAGGTGTCGGGCTGCTGGGCTGTGCCGCCCAGCGTGTAGTCCACGCTGACCGTGACCGTGCCTGGCACGTGTATTGGCGTGAGCACGGTGACGCTGTTGTCTTTGCCATGCGTCAAGCCAGATACGGCAGTCTGGTCGAATTTGACGCCGGTGATCGCCAGCTGCAGGTTGAACACCACCGGCACAGGAATATTCGATAGGCTGGTGTTGCCGTTGCCTAGCTGGCCATAACCGTTGTATCCGCAGGCGTACGTGTATCCGTTTGGGCTCACGGCCAGCGAATGATGGTCTCCGGCAATGAACTGTGTGGCTTTTAGTCCTTTGCTCGAGTCGGTGGGGCTGGCGGGGTCGCGCACGTGCACAGGAACAGACGAATTGCTGTAGCTGGTGCCGTTGCCGAGTTGGCCATAGGCGTTGTATCCCCAGGCGTAGGCGTACCCGTCGCTGCCCACGGCTAGCGAATGATTGTATCCGCCGCTCACTTGTACGGCTTGCAATCCTTTGCTCGTATCGTAAGGGCTGGCGGGGTCGCGTGCGCGGACAGGAACAGACCAGTCGTTGTAGGTGGTGTTGTTGCCGAGCTGGCCATTGCTGTTGTATCCCCAGGCGTAGGCGTATCCGTCGCTGCCCACGGCTAGCGAATGATAGGTTCCGGTGCTTACTTGTGTGGCTTTCAGCCCTATGTTCGTGTCGGTGGGGCTAACGGGGTCGCGCACGCGCACGGGAACACTCGAAGAGTTGCCACGGGTGTTGTTGCCGAGTTGGGCACGGTAGTTGTCTCCCCACGCGTAGGCGTATCCGTCGCTGCCCACGGCCAGCGAATGCTCGTATCCGGCGCTGACTTGCACGTAGGCCAAATCTGCAGGCACATCTGTAGAAGTTTTGGGATCAGGCTTGCTCACCATGACCGGCGTCGTCCTGCTGGTGGTCGTCCCGTCGCCAAGCTGACCAGAGCTGTTGTATCCCCACGCGTAGGTGTTCCCATCGGCGCCCACAGCTAGTGAATGATAGGTTCCGCCGCTTACTTGTACGGCTTTCAGTCCTTTGCTCCTGTCAGTGGGGCTGTCGGGGTCGCGTACGCGCACCGGAACAGTCGAAGAGCTGTGACTGTTGTTGCCGAGCTGGCCATGGTTGTTCCATCCCCAGGTGTAGGCGTATCCATCGCTGCCCACGGCCAGGGAATGGTAGTATCCGGCGCTGACCTGCACGTAGGTGAAGTCCGTGGGCGCGCCTTCAGGCTTCTTCACCATGACCGGTGTGGTCCGGCTGGTTCTCGTCCCGTCGCCAAGCTGTCCCCGGTCGTTGTTTCCCCATGCGTAGGCGTTCCCGTCGCTGCCCACAGCCAAGGAAAAACCATAGGAATAATAACCGTCGTATTTTGATCCGCTGAGTTGGCTGAATCTGATGCCTCGGCTGGTGTTCGGCGGTGTGATGGTGGTGGATTCGTTGCCCAGTTGACTGCCCTTGTCGGGGCTGATCCTCCACTTGTCGTTCCCGCTTTCAGTCCACTTGGCGGTCAGGGAGAGGTCCTTGGTGATGGGCTTGCTGAAGTCGTAGGCGACTTCGCCGGTGAACCAGCCGTCGAACTGGTAGCCTTCACGCGTCGGGTCGGGCGTGGGCCGCTTCACCCTGCCGTAGGGGTCTGAGATGTTCTGGTCGGCGGGTTCGGGGCTTCCTCCGTCCGCATTGAAGGTGACTGTATGGGTGGTGCCCTGCTGGTCGTCTCTGGTCAGCGGCTGGTCGACCGTGTAGTCGAGGCTTCTGGTGAAGGGCTGGCCGTCCTGCCTGCCGGCGATGGTGATGGCGGCTGGACCTGGCTTGCGTGCAGGGATTTCCGCCTGCCAGATGCTGCTGGTCTTGCTGAGTTTGAGCGGTTGGCTGTCCAGGCTGGCAGATTCCAGGGTGGGCGCCTGTGCGGTGTCGAGTCTGGCTGGCTTGCCGGGCTGGCCCTGCTCGTCCAGGCTCCATTTATATATGTCGCCCTGCCTGCTGATAGCAATGATTCTGTTGCCTGCAGCTGTTGCCTGCACAAACTGCTGGTTCCCGTTGTCCGTGCGCATGGGCGCTTCGCCGGGCTTCCAGGCCCAGAGGCGGCCGTTCGTGCCGACGATCATGGCTTGGTCATTGTTGGTGGCGGCCGAGCTGGCTTTCATGCCTTCTGGCAGGTTGACGGTAGTGGACTCGGCTGCGGTGTTGGCCAGGTACCGGGCTTGCCCGTCCGCGTTCAGAAGGAGAAACCCCTGGTTGAGGGCTTGGGCTTGGACGGTGCGCATGCCGGGCTGCTGTTTGATGCGTGCGGGTTCGGCTTTTCCGGTGTTGTTCTTGTCCCAGGTCCAGGCTTGCCCGTCTGCGTCCAGGGCGAGGATCCGGCTGGCGGAGGCTGCGGCGAGGACGGCCTGCGCCTGCCCCGGCAGCCTGGTTGTGGTTTGCTCGACGGGCTTCTGGTGCGGATTCTGGCTGCCGGTCTGGCTGTCTTGGAAGGCGTGGACCTGTCCCTGCTGGTCCACGGCTAGTAGCCGGTCGTCGTTCATGCTGATGCTGGTGAACCTGCTGCTCTGGCTGGTGTCGAGGATCACGGGTGTTGCTTGTTGGCTGTTCCAGGTGTAGATGTGTTGGTCGGATCCTAATGCGGCCTGCGATCGGCTGCCGACTGTGGCCTGCAGGTAGTGGAACCCGGCAGGAGTCTGCGCGGGGGAGGGAACCTGTTTGGGTGTGCCATCTTGCGTCCAGGTGTAGATGCGGCCGTCGCCGGTCAGGCCGACAGTCTGGTCTCCTGCGGTTTGGACGCTGACGTAGCAGGGTTCCTGCGGGCTGGGCGGGTTGATGGTCAGCCGGGTGCCGGAGGCGGGCCCGTGCTCCGGGTTCAGCGTCCAGTCCGTGGTCTTCGACCATTGGGCTTTCAGGGTAGTGTCCTGGAGGATGGGGGTCTGCAAGTCGAAGGGCTGGCCGTCAAGCGTCCATCCGTCGAACAGGAAGCCCTCGCGCACTGGGTTCTGTTGCGGGGGAGCGGCGAGAGTGCCGGTTTTCACGGTTGACTGGGTGGGCTTGCTGCCGTCGGCTGGGTCGAAGCGCACTATGTGTGAAGTGTGATCATCGGTATCGGATGGCTTGGTTGAAGCGGATCCTGTGTTGTCCGGACTGCTTGTTGACGATTGCGGGGTATTTGGGCTTGGTGTCGTGGAGCTCAGTGGCGAGGAAGGTGTCAGCGGTGATGGCGAGGGCAGTGGAGTGTTTTTTGCGTTGCTGGGGAGAATGCCGGGGGTTTGCTTAGCTACGCGAGGGGTCTGACGACCCCCCCCCCCCGGTGAGAATAGGAGCATCCGCCGCGTTGGCGGATGCGACGCCCAGGCCTGCCAGCAGGCCCAGCAGGACGGTCATCATCGCCAACGCGCGACGCAGACGGGAAACCAGATGCATGACTCGTAAACCCCTTCACCAACACCAAGCGGAGCCAGCGGCTCGCTTAAAAGCGTCTTGTTTGCCGGAAAGCCGTCCTGTCTTTCAACGCCAACCCTGCACCGGATTGCAGGAACTGTGGCGGAAGCCAGCCGTCTTCCCGTTACCCCTGTTTTTCACCATACCACCGGTTTGACAAGCAACACACAAGCCGGATCCAAACGCCCGACGGCTGTGATTGCAGTAATTGGGCATAGTCGGCTGCTTAGGGCAATTATGAAATTGCATGAAAGGGGCTGGCTAGGATCAGGTGGGGATGGCCGCCATGGCGGGGTGGTTGCATGCCCGTATCCCGCCATGGCGGTTGCCCCTCTCCTGATGTGCCGTCCAGACTTTGCAGGCTGGGCGGAGTGTGGTGGGGGCGCGGGAGGGAAGTGTCGGCTCTCTTGGGGTTTGAGCCTTGATTGGCACGTTCCTCCCTGCTCC
>NZ_JBVPQJ010000012.1:0-5306 GCF_058199535.1 Bifidobacterium sp. VU/mBH4 (B4)
GTGGCGGCGGTGTGCTACTCTCCCACACTCTTCCGGGTGCAGTACCATTGCCGTGCTGGGTCTTAGCTTCCGGGTTCGGAATGGGACCGGGCGTCTCCCCCAGGCCATGACCGCCGCGAATCTTCAATTCTGCCGTCCCCTTCTCTTGAGGGGAGCGGGGTGTTCTGGCGGCTTGGGGACCGGATGGTGGACGCGTGTTCCGATTGTCTGATCGCCTGTGCGTGTTCGTGCATATTGCCGCAGGCATGTGTTTCGCAGTCGGGTTGATGCCGCCGCCCCTCATGGGGGCGGGTGTTGTGTTGTCTTCGACCATTAGTGCCGGTCGGCTCCGCCCCTTGCGGGGTGTCCACGTCCGGTCTATCGACCATGTGTTCTGCATGGGGTCTTCAGAAGCCCGGAGGCTTCATGGAATCCTTATCTTGGAGGGGGCTTCCCGCTTAGATGCTTTCAGCGGTTATCCCATCCGAACGTAGCCAACCGGCCGTGCCGCTGGCGCGACAACCGGCATACCAGAGGTTCGTCCACCCAGGTCCTCTCGTACTATGGGCAGGGCTCCTCAAGATTCCAACGAGCGCAGAGGATAGAGACCAAACTGTCTCACGACGTTCTGAACCCAGCTCGCGTGCCGCTTTAATCGGCGAACGGCCGAACCCTTGGGACCTGCTCCAGCCCCAGGATGCGACGAGCCGACATCGAGGTGCCAAACCATCCCGTCGATATGGACTCTTGGGGATGATCAGCCTGTTATCCCCGGGGTACCTTTTATCCGTTGAGCGATGCCGCGTCCGTACGCCGGCACCGGATCACTATCTCCGACTTTCGTCCCTGCTCGACCCGTCGGTCTCGCAGTCAAGCTCCCTTGTGCGATTGCACTCAACACCCGATTGCCAACCGGGCTGAGGGAACCCTTGGGCGCCTCCGTTACTCTTTGGGAGGCAACCGCCCCAGTTAAACTACCCGCCAGGCACTGTCCCTGGCCGGGATGACCGGCCGAGGTTAGAGGCCAGATGAGGACAGAGCGGTATTTCACATTCCGGCTCCACGGATGCTGGCGCACCCGCTTCGAAGCCTCCCGCCTATGCTACACAGTCCGCACCTAACGCCAATACCAAGGTATAGTAAAGGTCCCGGGGTCTTTTCGTCCTTCTGCGCTTAACGAGCATCTTTACTCGTACTGCAATTTCGCCGAGCTCCTGGTCGAGACAGTGGGGAAGTCGTTACGCCATTCGTGCAGGTCGGAACTTACCCGACAAGGAATTTCGCTACCTTAGGATGGTTATAGTTACCACCGCCGTTTACCGGGGCTTGAATTCACCGCTGCCCCCTCCGAAGAGGGATGACGGATCCTCTTAACCTTCCGGCACCGGGCAGGCGTCAGTGCATATACAGCGACTTACGTCTTCGCATGCACCTGTGTTTTTGGTAAACAGTCGCTACCCCCTGGTCTGTGCCGCCCCCACCGGCTCCGCGCGCAAGGCGCCTCACCGGCAGGGGCCTCCCTTATACCGAAGGCACGGGAGTGATTTGCCGAGTTCCTTGACCAGGATTCGCTCGATCGCTTTGGTATACTCTACCTGACCACCAGTGTCGGTTTAGGGTACGGGCGGCGCCACTCCTCACGCCGAAGCTTTTCTCGACGGAACGGCACACCGGATTCGGGGCACAAGGCCCCCCAACATCACACCTCGCGCTCATGCCGGGCGGATTTGCCTGCCCGACGCGCCGCATGCTTGACCACGGATAACCACCACCGCAGCCCGGCTCCCGTTCCGTGTCACTCCTGCGCTACCCGCCACGCATCCACACGCCGGTCCCACCACATCGGCAGGTCCGAAGACCAGCCTCCGAGGCAGGTAAGGGCACGCTTCCGCGTCTTGGATTGGACGGCTTGACGCCGGTAGGAGAATATCGACTCCTTCATCCATTCGACTACGCCTGTCGGCCTCGCCTTAGGACCCGACTCACCCGGGGACGACGAACGTGGCCCCGGAACCCTTGGTCATCCAGCGGGCGGGATTCTCACCCGCCTCTCGCTACTCATGTCTGCATTCTCACTTCCGCACGGTCCACGGCCGGCTCACGCCGCCGCTTCGCCCCATGCGGAACGCTCTCCTACCCAGCACAGCAAACTGCGCTGCCGCGTCTTCGGTGGCGTGCTTGAGCCCCGCTACATTATCGGCGCGGAACCACTAGACCAGTGAGCTGTTACGCACTCTTTCAAGGATGGCTGCTTCTGAGCCAACCTCCTGGCTGTCTATGCGACTCCACATCCTTTCCCACTTAGCACGCGCTTAGGGACCTTAGACGACGATCTGGGCTGTCTCCCTCTCGACGACGGAGCTTATCCCCCGCCGACTCACTGCCGCGATACACCTCGCACGTATTCGGAGTTTGGCTGCTGTCGGTACCCGATACGGGCCCTCAAGCATCCAGTAGCTCTACCCCATGGAGGCACTCACGCGACGCTGCACCGAAATGCATTTCGGAGAGAACCAGCTATCACGGAATTTGATTGGCCTTTCACCCCTAGCCCCAGGTCATCGGCCCGGTTTTCAACCCAGGTCCGTTCGGTCCTCCACGCGGTCTTACCCGCGCTTCAACCTGCCCAGGGCTAGATCATCCCGCTTCGGGTCCAGGACACGCGACTGGAAACGCCCTTATCGGACTCGCTTTCGCTACGGCTGCCCCACACGGGTTAGCCTCGCCACGCACCACTGACTCGCAGACTCATTTTTCGATAGGCACGCCGTCACCCCGAAAGGCTCCGACGGATTGTAGGCACACGGTTTCAGAAACTCTTTCACTCCCCTCCCGGGGTGCTTTTCACCTTTCCCTCACGGTACTCGTACGCTATCGGTCAGACAGGAATATTCAGGCTTACCCCACGGTCGGGGCCGATTCACACGGGATTCCACGAGTCCCGCGCTACTTGGGAACAAGAACCGGCAGGCGGCGCGCCTTCGGCTACGGGGCCATCACCCTCTACGGCCGGGAATTCAATCCCGTTCGCCTCACACGCCGCTTTATCACTGCCGCCGGGCCCGTCGGAGCCCGGACGCCAAGTCCCACAACACCCATGCCGCAACCCCCGACGGGTCTCACACGGCACCGGTTTGGCCATCATCCGCTTTCGCTCGCCACTACTCACGGAATATCCTTTCCTGCAGGTACTGAGATGTTTCACTTCCCTGCGTACCCCCCGCACGAATGCGGTGCCGGCCCATAACAGCCGGCGGGTTACCCCATTCGGACACCCTCGGATCAAAGCCCTGTCGGCGGCTCCCCGAGGCCTATCGCGGCCCCACGCGTCCTTCATCGGTCCTGTCTGCCAAGGCATCCACCATGCGCCCTTGCCGACAACACGACCACAGGCCATGCCACGACAACAACAACTGCGAACTGCCAGACGACAAATCATCACACTAAACGATCACAAAACGATCGACCCGAACCCACTCACATGGGCCCGGACGAAACAATACAGCAGACAGCCAGCCCAAAGCCAGCCATCCGCTCGCGTCCACTATCCAGTTCTCAAGCCACCAGCGCGCCGCCAAGACCCCCACAGGGCAACACCCCATGCAGGAACCCGACGGGCGGCAGGAACACCACCCACCAGGGTGGCGGTCCGGGAACCCAACAGCGCATCCATGCCACAGCCTCAAGACCGTTCCACGCCAGCACGCCCACGCCAGCCAGCCGAACAGCCGGCCCGCAGGCACGACCCCCGCGCAGCACGCGCGGAAGGATTTCCATAATCTCCGTAGAAAGGAGGTGATCCAGCCGCACCTTCCGGTACGGCTACCTTGTTACGACTTAGTCCCAATCGCGGACCTCACCTTAGACGGCTCCCCCCCAAACGGGTTGGGCCACCGGCTTCGGGTGCTGCCCACTTTCATGACTTGACGGGCGGTGTGTACAAGGCCCGGGAACGCATTCACCGCGGCGTTGCTGATCCGCGATTACTAGCGACTCCGCCTTCACGGAGCCGGGTTGCAGGCTCCGATCCGAACTGAGACCGGTTTTCAGGGATCCGCTCCATGTCGCCATGTCGCATCCCGCTGTACCGGCCATTGTAGCATGCGTGAAGCCCTGGACGTAAGGGGCATGATGATCTGACGTCATCCCCACCTTCCTCCGGGTTAACCCCGGCGGTCCCCCGTGAGTTCCCGGCATGACCCGCTGGCAACACGAGGCGAGGGTTGCGCTCGTTGCGGGACTTGACCCAACATCTCACGACACGAGCTGACGACGACCATGCACCACCTGTGAACCGGCCCCGAAGGGAAGCCGCGTCTCCGCGGCCGTCCGGCACATGTCAAGCCCAGGTAAGGTTCTTCGCGTTGCATCGAATTAATCCGCATGCTCCGCCGCTTGTGCGGGCCCCCGTCAATTTCTTTGAGTTTTAGCCTTGCGGCCGTACTCCCCAGGCGGGATGCTTAACGCGTTAGCTCCGACACGGAACCCGTGGAACGGGCCCCACATCCAGCATCCACCGTTTACGGCGTGGACTACCAGGGTATCTAATCCTGTTCGCTCCCCACGCTTTCGCTCCTCAGCGTCAGTGACGGCCCAGAGACCTGCCTTCGCCATCGGTGTTCTTCCCGATATCTACACATTCCACCGTTACACCGGGAATTCCAGTCTCCCCTACCGCACTCCAGTCCGCCCGTACCCGGCGCCGATCCACCGTTAAGCGATGGACTTTCACACCAGACGCGACGAACCGCCTACGAGCTCTTTACGCCCAATAAATCCGGATAACGCTTGCACCCTACGTATTACCGCGGCTGCTGGCACGTAGTTAGCCGGTGCTTATTCGAAAGGTACACTCACTCTCGCTTGCTCCCAATCAAAAGCGGTTTACAACCCGAAGGCCGTCATCCCGCACGCGGCGTCGCTGCATCAGGCTTTCGCCCATTGTGCAATATTCCCCACTGCTGCCTCCCGTAGGAGTCTGGGCCGTATCTCAGTCCCAATGTGGCCGGTCGCCCTCTCAGGCCGGCTACCCGTCGAAGCCTTGGCAGGCCATCACCCCGCCAACAAGCTGATAGGACGCGACCCCATCCCATGCCGGTAAACCCTTTCCCGCACCATCATGCGATGATGCGGAGCATCCGGCATTACCACCCGTTTCCAGGAGCTATTCCGAAGCATGGGGCAGGTTGGTCACGCATTACTCACCCGTTCGCCACTCTCACCGCCAAGCAAGCTTGGCGGATCCCGTTCGACTTGCATGTGTTAAGCACGCCGCCAGCGTTCATCCTGAGCCAGAATCAAACCCTCCACAAAAAACCATGAAGAAG
>NZ_JBVPQJ010000013.1:0-5280 GCF_058199535.1 Bifidobacterium sp. VU/mBH4 (B4)
ATTAACAACCACCCAACACGCTTACAGCCACAAGGCCAAACCCCCAACATAAACAACGCGTTTAGTTCCTATAGCCCTATAATGGTGTAACGGTGGTGCTACTGTCACCGTTGATGTAATAACTCAAGAATGATAGTTAGGCCTATCTATCAGTGCAGTATTCCAGTTTTAGCTGGGTTGTCAGAGGTGCCATGGCTGACACCGCTGACTTCGTTATTGGTTATCAAGGATGAATTGACTCAACAAACGGAAAAGGGCTTATGATGAAAGCTCTGAACACTATCAAAAGTAGGTTGCTCGCCAGCGTTGCTGTTCCACTTGCGCTGTCTATGGGAGTCGCCATGGTTCCCAGTCAGGCGATGGCTGCAGAGCCTGTGGATACCGCTTCGACATCTATCGTGAGTCAAGTCACCGATTCGCTGACTCCGAGGGATGTGCTGGAGATAGCGGATACCGCATGGGAAAACGGTGATTATGAAGGTGCTGGCATCCTGACCGAGTATGCATTCTCGATGCATGATGGCACTGCCGGTAATGGCTTCCAATCGAGGAATTGGGCTACGACGATCGCCAAGAAAGCTGTCATTAAGCTTCTGCGCTGGGGAGGTTCCAAGCTTCCTGCCAAGATTGCTCCGTGGGCCGGTCGGATTGCAGACTTCCTGGAAGCCACCGGCGTCTGGACTCATGCCGCTATCGTCTCAGGTTTGATGCAGCTGGGCATCCCTTACGATATTGCTGAATACACGGCGACATGGGTTGATTTGTTCCTCTGATTCATGGAGAGAGGGGTGAGCGATGAGTGACCGTGGACGATCAGACCATGTAACGGTTTCGGATGCGATTACCGGTGTTGGTTTTTTCGGAACTGTGTTGTTGGGTTTTGTCTTTCCTTTTGCGGTCGGCATTGGTGTCACTTATCGCTTGCTCCCTTTCGGTGGCGTTCGTTCCTGGGTGCATGGGTGGCGTGGGGTTTTGGGTACCATCGTTATCTTTCTGTTGTGGTTCTTTGGTACCTACATAACTGATGCGTTGGTGGATGTGTTGTTTAGCATGAGCAGTCACAAGGTCTTGAAGAAGCTTGTTAGCGAAGTTGTGAGTTTTGTGTTTCTCATGGGGTTGATGGCCTTGGCCTTCAGCAGGTGGGAAGCCATGGCGCTCTCATCTTTGATAACTGAGGTTCTCACCATTCTCATCTCCCTACTCGTCATTCATGCCGTTGATGCTGCAGACAAGCATGATTAATCTAAACAACGATCATTCCTAGGGAATGAAGCGGATTCGAGTGCCCCTTTTATGGGGCGGGAGAAACGCATCGGACGCGGAGAGGTCTCCTCCTTGGTTTGGGAGGAGACCTCTT
Organism: Bifidobacterium sp. VU/mBH4 (B4); assembly: GCF_058199535.1. NCBI lineage: Bacteria > Bacillati > Actinomycetota > Actinomycetes > Bifidobacteriales > Bifidobacteriaceae > Bifidobacterium > Bifidobacterium sp. VU/mBH4 (B4). The sequence goes on from NZ_JBVPQJ010000013.1 coordinate 1,358, forward strand.
CGGTTTGGTTGTGTGTGGTGTTAGTCGTCGGTGGGGTTGATGTTCTTACTGAGGGCCAGGGCGATGAGCGCTGCGAGGTTGTTGGTTCGGTCGAGGGTGAGGGCTTGGACCATGTATGAGCTGGCTTGGTCGGGGTCGCGGGCGGCCCAGGCCAGGTAGGCTCTGGAGGCGCTGAGGTGTGGGGTGGGGCCGACGGCGGCGGTGAGCTGGTCGAAGAGGTTGTAGGCTCTGTCGGCGCGTTCCTGGTTGACGGGGGTCCGGCCTTCGAAGCAGGTGGTGAGGCTGGTGAAGATGAGTTTGACGGCGGCGGGGTCGTGGGGTTGTTCGGTGATGGTGGTCAGGTCGTCTCGGGTGGTGTCGGGGTTGATGGCGGCGACCAGGAGCGCGTCGCGGTGCGGCAGTGAGGTTTCTATCAGCGCGGCCATGCGGGTGAGCCGGTCGTGTCCTATGGCTTCGGGCTGGTGGGTGCCGTCGAGTATGCGCATGATGCTGTCGAGGGCCTGTCGGCCTGCGGTGAGCATGAGTTGGGGGTCCTGGCTCAGTTGCTTGACGTCGTCCTGGAGGCTGGTTGTGGTGTTCATGGGTGTTCCTTTCCTTGGTGCCGGGACTGTTTGTGCCGACGCCTGGAATGGCGGCCCGGGTATAGCGGAGAGTCAAGCCCCCGCGTGGATCCGAACACTCCCCCGGAGGCCGAGGGGGCATGCTGTTCGGCCCCCTCGGCCGGAGCGGGGTGTGGGCGGAGACGCTCGGGGCTTGAGTCGCAGCGGCCCGGGCCAGAATGGAAGGGGGCGGCACAAACACCACATTCCCAACCCCTTCAGCAGCACGCCGCAGGCGTGCGACAGCGGCGGCCAGACATCAAGGCGCAGCCGCCGATGACCACAACCCCGGCCGAGCCGAGCATGGAAAAAGGGACCCCGTTGAGGGGTCCCTTGATGATGTTGCCCTGATGGGTCAGGCCATCTGGCTTCGGAGTCCTGGGTAGTGGTGTGCCAGGTATTCGGCGGTGGCTTGGCGGATCAGTGCCGATAGGTTGGTGCCTTCTGTTTTGACGGCGGCTTCGGCCCATTGGTCCAGGGCCGGGGTGGTGCGTACCTGCCAGGTTTTGCTGGTGGGTTGTTTGAGTTCGTCGCGGGGGCGGCCGGCGAAGATGGAGAGCAGGTCGTCGTCGGTCAGGGGGCCGGCGTCGTAGCCCCGGTATACCCGGGTGCCTTCGATGGGTGTGAATTGGCCGGCGTCGGCCATGCGGTCGAGTGCTTCGGCGTGTGCTGCCCTGTCGGCGGGTGTCTGTGTGTTGGTCATGGTCTGGCTCCTTGTTGGTTGTGTCTATTGGTATCTGAGATGTTGCCACCGGCTGGTCAGCGGCATGGCGTGGAAGGCGTGGAGCTGGCCGTCCTGCCATTTGCTGACGATGACTTCGAGCAGGTTGTCGGGTAGGGCCCCGGGGTGTGGCTGGCCGACGAAGACCACCGTCATCTCGTCGCCGTAGCCCTCGATTTGTTCGTGGCCTATGGAGTGGAGGACCGCGTGCCTGATTTCGTCGTCGGCGCAGCCGTGCTTGCGGGCTGATTGCTCTATCTCGATCTCCATGACCATGAGTGTAGTACAAATTGCACATACAAACCAGTCGTGCGTTCCTCGCGTTGCGGTCTGGCTGTCCGAACGCGGGGCGTTCGACGATGCCGATTCCACCCCGTGGGGTGGCGCGAGGCATCGCTGCGCCGCCGCCGGCAGCCGGCCCCGCTTGGTGGCGGGGCCGGCTGCGGGGTTCATTCACTCTTTGGTGTCCTCCTCCTGGTCGCCGTCGTCTGTTTCATCTTCGTTCCCTTCGTTGTCTTCCTCTTCAGGTCGGGGCACCAGGTCGCCGTCGAGACCGGATTGCTCTTCGTCGCTGATGGCGTAGCCTGCGGTTTGGAGGGCACGGTAGAGGGGTTTGAGCAGGCCGTCTATGTCGTCTTGGCTGCGCCAGGTCTCGTGGTTGATCTGTGTCTCCATGATGGCGTGGCACAGGGCGAAGGCCGTCTGGGTGCGGCGACTCTCGTCAAGGTCGGCCTTTTGCGCCAGCTCGGCTTCCTGGTCCTGGACGATGGCGCGCCATGTGTCCCGCACCTGGTCCCGGCTGACCCACCAGGTGCGTTGGCTCGCTTGGGCGATGACCAGCATGGACAGGGCCTGGGACTGGTTTTTGGCGGGGCGTTTGAGGGACATGAGCCGTTGCGTGTAGGCCAGCCGCAGGTCGTGGCTTGCCGTGTCCAGTTGCTTGGCCGGTGCGATTTCGGCTTCTTGTTCGGCTTGCCACCTGGCCAGGTCATCCTCTCTTTGCCGGCGTTCGTCCTCCTGGTCCTGTTGGGTGTATGGCTCCAGCAGGGTGATTTTGACGCGCCACTGTCCGCCACGGTCGAGCAGTCCGGCGGCCGTGGGTTTGTCGCCTTCCCATTCCTCCAGCCATGTGTCGAGGGCCTGCTTGGGGTCGGGGTCGGTATCCGGGGAGAATCGGGCGATGGTGCGCCAACCTTCCGGGTCAGACCAGGATTGTGATGGTGTCAGCGGCACGATGGGCAGCCCGGCCTGCTTGATGGCTTCCTGGGCCTGTTCGATCCACTTGTCCAGCGACCGTTTGGCCTGGACCTGGTGCAGTGTCATGTTCCAGTTGTTGGTGCCTGCGGCTTTGATGAGCTGGTCTTGCAGGCCTTCGTCGTCGCGGAAGTCGGCTATCGTCTCCAATTCCTCGAAGCTCAGCTGGGATGGCAGCGCGAGTATTTTCTCGTCGTCGATGGACGATATTTTGAGCCGTCGCTGCACGGTGCTGCGGCTGCGGCCAGTGGCTTTGGCCATCTGGTCCACGTCTTCGCCAAGGTCCAGGAGGTGGGCGTATCCGCGTGCCTCGTCCAGGGCGGTGAGCTGGTCACGGTGTATGTTCTCTACCAGCATCACCTCCGCCTGGGTCTGCTCGTCCATGTCGGTGATGATACAGGGCACGGTTGCAAGGCCGGCCTGCTCGGCGGCCGCCAGCCGCCGGTGTCCGATGACCAGGGTGTGCCGCCCCTCCTGGTTCGCCGGTGTGACGACCAGGGCCTGCTGTATGCCTTGGGACGCGATGCTCATGGCCAGCTCCGACACGTCTCCTATCTCGCTTCGGGGGTTGGCGTCGTTGGGCCTGATGGCGTCGATGGGCAGCATGGTCACTGTGGTTGTGGTGTTCATGGGTGTTCCTTTCCTTGGTGCCGGGACTGTTTGTGCCGACGCCTGGAATGGCGGCCCGGGTATAGCGGAGAGTCAAGCCCCCGCGTGGATCCGAACACTCCCCCGGAGGCCGAGGGGGCATGCTGTTCGGCCCCCTCGGCCGGAGCGGGGTGTGGGCGGAGACGCTCGGGGCTTGAGTCGCAGCGGCCCGGGCCAGAATGGAAGGGGGCGGCACAAACACCACATTCCCAACCCCTTCAGCAGCACGCCGCAGGCGTGCGACAGCGGCGGCCAGACATCAAGGCGCAGCCGCCGATGACCACAACCCCGGCCGAGCCGACCAGTTTTATGTTTGCCGATTGAAGGGTGATCTGCAGTAGCTCATGATAGAAGAAAGACCATCCGATAAGAAATGTGTTTATATTGTGAAGCTTTATCTTGATGAAGCTTTCTAACTGATATCCCGAGTATATTAAAGCTTGTTAGAAGCCGCCACTGCCTCTATCATATTTATATGATATGCACACTAGGGCGGCACTTTTTTATCTAAAGGGGTGTAACTGAGATGGACACCGCTCGTATTCCTTACCCTTCGCATCCTTATCAGAGCTCAGCCAATCTAGCCTCTATGCTGATACAGAACGGTCTCTCCGGCATCAGGGGCTATAGGAACTAAACGCGTTGTTTTAGGTTCTGTGTGTGGGTTTGGTTGTGTGTTGGTCAGAGTGTGGTGTTGGGGT
>NZ_JBVPQJ010000014.1:0-4911 GCF_058199535.1 Bifidobacterium sp. VU/mBH4 (B4)
CACCCCTGTCCATAGGGTTGTCCATGCCCCTTGAGGGCCGTTCGCCTGGAAGGCGATTGTCCACCCATCCACAGGGCTGATAACTGGATTGGGTGGCAGGCAGTGGCAGTAGTATAGAAATAGAAAGGGAAACTGGTGCAAGTTGTTGATTATAAAGGTTTTGACTAAAAAGCATGTTTCATAGCTGGTGAAACATGCATGTTTCATAGCTGGTGAAACATCGCGAAACATCATGTTGCGTATTGCGAATCATGATGTTTCATGTAACGTGTGTCTTGGGTGAAACATGATGATGCAAGGGTGACACAGTGATGTGTCATAGCTGGTGAAACATGGCAGACGATGAAAACAGAATGGAAAACCTAGAACTGCAGCTATCTCAAGCTAGGGCATTACTTAGCCATACGGTAGATACTCTCCAAGAGGAACGGCGGCTTGCTGCCGCAGCTAAGAATAGGGTTCCTGGGGGTTATTACATGATGAGTCGAGCCGCGGAGAAAAACTTAAGAGCAATTCAGCGAGATAATCCGACGGCCGCCCTTATGTTCAGTGTTATTAGGGAGCATATGCAGATTGGAACTAACGCTCTAACTATATCCCAAGCAGTTTTATGTAAAATATTGGGGAGCAGTAGAACGACAATTTACAGAGCGTCAAAATATCTAGCTGAAAACAACTATGTGCAATTAATTAAAACAGGAAATGTTACAACCTACGTAGTTAATGAGCAGGTCGCGTTCGCAGGCAGCCCAGGACAGCGCAAGGCTGTATTCTCAACGACCCTAGTCGCACACGAATGCGAGCAAGATGAGGGGTGGGCTGAGGTAAAAAAACTTAAATCAGTGCCAATTATTTACAGTGATGAGAGGATTGTTTTAGGTTGTGACGAACTTCCCCCTCCAGATCAACAGGATCTAGATTTATGAAGATCGATGTCATATTGAATCACAAAAAATTTCAGCCAGAAGTTGAGGGGATGCAGTTTCCGCCTGAAAGCTACAGGATAAATATAACTCGTTCCGATGGCAGAGGTATTTCAAAAATAGAGGCACAAACAGTACTCCAAACCTGTATTCAAGGATTTGAAGAAGGAACTACGGTTGAGGAAAGTTTAAAATGCCCGTAATCCTTCGCATTAACGGCTATCGGTTCTTCTTCTACTCGAACGAAGGCGACCCACTGGAGCCTGCCCATGTGCACGTTTCAAAGGCGGGGAATGAGGCCAAGATCTGGTTAGAACCGGAAGCGGTGTTGTCCCGAAACGATGGTTTCGGGGCACGGGAGTTGCGAGAGGTGATCGCCATCGCAACAGAGCACAGAGCATTTTTCGTGGAGAAATGGCATGAATATTTCGCCTAAATTGGTGCGGTTCGACGAAAACAGCATGTGGGTTGAGCTACTGGATGGCCGGATCATTGGGGTGCCGCTGGTATGGTTCCCGCGTCTGCTGAAGGCACAGCCGGAGCAGCTTGCCCACTACGAACTAAGCCAACGGGGTATCCATTGGGACGAGTTGGACGAAGATATTTCCATTGCTGGCCTACTGGCTGGACAGGGAGATATTACCCACCGGCCCCATCGGGCAGCCTAGTGGGATACCGTCAACTCACCCCCCAAGAGATCGCGGCCCTGCGGGAGGACATGCGCCAGTCCAGCGAATGGGCCAGAGCGGAGCTGAAGCGGCGCAGGGCACGGCTTAACGCCCACCGCCCCAAGGCTGCGCAGCGGCCGCCGGAGGCCCCACAAACAACGTCACCCGGCCACCGGCCGGGTGGCCTTTTTCAGAGGCCCCGCAGGGGCCGTCAGCGGGGTGCCAAGGCCGCGCAGCGGCCGCCGGCGGGGCGGCAGCCCCTTAGAGGAGAAGGGAAAAATACTGATTTTGAATAAAAACAATAAGTTAGGCGGATGTAATAGGAAGCAGGGCTTCCGGACAACCGGAAGCAGCTTGCTTCCGCTCACTTCCTATAATAGGAAAAAAAAATCCTTGCATAGGACTGTCGACTCGGAATAGAATTTCCACCAATAGGAAGCTGACGTCCGATTGTCCGGATGCAGTGTTTCCGGTTTGAGGGGATGCCCATGCAGCAGATCACGGTAGCGACGGACGCTCAACGGCGTATTCGCCAGCGCGAGCTGGCCATGCTGGACGAGAAAGAGGCTCAGGAGCGCGAGGAAGCGCGGAAGAACAAGGGGTTCACACAGGTGTATTCGAGGGGTTGGAGGCGCGTACGGGAGCTTGCTACGGGCAATTCAGGCGCTGCCGGTCTGTACGCCCTCTTTGCCGAGCACATCGACCCGACTTGTGGCGCGGTGATCTGCGATCAGCAGTTTTTGGCCGATCACATGAAGGTGACTACCAGGACTATCCGGTCTTGGCTCGCCTACCTGGAAGAAAACCGGGCGCTTGTCCGCATCCCTGTCGCTGGCCGAGTTTGCGCCTACGCGCTGGACCCTCACGAGGTCTGGAAGGGCTACGACAACGCCAAGGAATACGCGGCCTTCGTGACCAAAACCTTGGTCAACAAGGACGGCGATATCCGCCGCCGGATCATGTCGATGTTCAGCCCGGAAGAGCGGCCAAACGACGACCGCGACCCGAACACGCTGGACATGTTTGAAGGCACTCCCCACAATGAGCAACGAAACGAAGGAGAAAATCTTTATGAAAAAAACGTTCGCTCTTGCTGCCATGATGGCGGCAATCGCTCCGAATCTTGCTTCAGCGGCGGATAAGATGATCCAGACCAAGTACGCTTGCGAAGGCGGAAAGACGTTGGATGTCGTGTACGTCGGAGACTATGCCGTGATGCTGCAAATGGATGAGCTTGTCCCGCTGAAACGCGCCAAGAGTGCATCAGGAGTACGCTACATCTCTACCAGCAAAAACCACTCCTACGAACTCTGGGGGAAGAACAACGACATGAACCTTTCAACCCACGATGGCGGAAAAAAGCAAGTCGTTCTCAGTAACTGCAAGCCATAAACACCTTCCGTTAGCCACCTGTAGGGTCAACGAGACAGCCCGCCGTCGTCGCGATCCCGGCCGCGACTGCGAAGCCGTTGGGCCTGCCGCTGGCGTGTCGCCTCGCGCTGTTCGGCGAGCAGCTTCTCGCCCACGGCCTTGATGATCTGGGCCGCCTTGGCCTGCATATCGCGATTAAGCGGCCCCAGAGCGTCCAGAACGGGCTTCAGGCGGTCACGCAGGCTCCGGGCTGTCTCCTGTGCCTGCCGGGCCTTCTCGCGCTCCTGACGCGCTCCTGCGGCCGCTGCGACGGTCGGGCCATACCCTTCCCTGACGGCAGCGGTCACGCGGGCGGCCACGGCCTCCGGCGTCTCCACGTCCTTTGAGAAAATCCCCTTACGCAGCACCCGCGGCTCGATGGCCTGCGGCGTGATGGTGGCGTGCCCGGGCTGGCGCTCGATGGCGCCGTAGTAGCTCTGGACGCGCTGATGGGTGGCCCGGCTGCCCTCGATGCCGCGTTCCAGCCCGAGATCCCTCACCACCTCGGCAAAGCTGGTCTGGTCGGCCCGCATCTTGTCGCGGCCACCGATGAACTCCTTGGCCGACAGCCGCCCGTCCTGCGTCAGCGGCACGACGAAGGCCGACAGGTGCGGGGTGGCCTCGTCGCGGTGGATGCTGGCCGTCACGATGCGATCCGCGCCGTATTTGGCCGCCAGCCAGCCCTGCGCCTGGTCGAAGAACGCGGCCTGCTGCTGGGGCGTGGCCTTGGCCCACCATTCCGGGCTGGCCGTCATCACGTATTCGACCGCCAGCACCGCGTCCTTGCGCCGCTTCTCCGGCAGCAACTCGCGCAGCCGCCCCATCGCCGCATCGGTCGAGGTGGCCGCCCGGTGCTCGTTGTCCGGCGTGCGTTCGGCGTCAGCGTTGGGCGTCTCGCGCTCCCGGTAGCAGTGCTGCAACGCCGCCGCCACGCTGCCCATCCCCGACAGCTTCTTGCATCGCATGATCGCGTAGGCCGCCATGCTTGCCCCTCCCCTCTTGGTGTCCGAATCCGGCCAGTCGGGGCAGCGCAAGGCGGTGCCTCCGGCGGGCCACTATCAGATGATAGTGTACTCACTAGACTTTACTTCGTAAAGTCGCTCGCTCCGGCAGGGTGCCGGAGGAAAGTTCAACCCCCTGATAGCTCCCCCCTGAAGGGGGGCAAAAGATTGGGTGATCGGGGGGCGCTGTGGCGTTCGCCTCCCCCAGAACCGGAGACCCTCAAAAGCCGGTTTTGCAGGGAAGGGGGGGGATCTCGCCACGGGTTCATATGGGCGTGTTCCGCCGCCCGCCTTCCCGTGGATCTATCCACTGCAGGGGGCGGCTTGTAGGGGCTGCGCCCCTGAAAACCGGACATCAATAAGCCGTTTTGATACATCAAAACCTTGTTTTTGATGCGGGAGGGGGTATTATCATTTTCTGGATTTGATGAATCAAAATAGGGTTTTTGATATGGAAGAGCAGAAGGCCAAGTGGGTGTTTGATCAGGGGGGCTTCTCGAAAGCCTTGGTTGTGCCCACCCCGATGGGTGCCGGCTACCACCTCCACCTCGTCCAGTTTGGGAAGGGAGCGGAAACCAGCGTGTTGGAACGCCAGAGGGGAGGCTGGCGAGTCTTCAAGACGATCGATGCGGCTGTTTCGACCGCCAATGGGATCGGGTTTAGGCGCATCGAGGTCGATTTAACCTCCCTGTGAGACAAGTCCCTCCCCTAATACAAACCCGAAGGGAGATCCTGTTACTCCCTTGGCCCTGTGGAGGGCGTGGGCAAAGGCCCGTGGGTGTGGGCAATCCCTGTGGTCAGGGCCGTGGGCGGGCTGTCTTTTTGGCCCGTCCACCCCTGTCCATAGGGTTGTCCATGCCCCTTGAGGGCCGTTCGCCTGGAAGGCGATTGTCCACCCATCCACAGGGC
>NZ_JBVPQJ010000015.1:0-3584 GCF_058199535.1 Bifidobacterium sp. VU/mBH4 (B4)
GTGGTTGTTCCGTCTCCGAGCTGACCATTGCTGTTGCTTCCCCATGCGTAGATGTTTCCGTCGCTGCCCAGGGCCAGCGAATGATCGTATCCGGCGCTGACCTGCACGTAGGTGAAATCCTTGGGCACGTCCGGATCCGTGTTGCGGTCAGGCTTCCTCACCCTAAGTGGCGTAGTCCGGCTGGTGGTTGTTCCGTCTCCGAGCTGGCCATACTGGTTGCGTCCCCATGCGTAAGCGTTTCCGTCGCTGCCCACCGCCAAGGAAAAGCCGTAGCCGGAGTTGTAGACATTTCCTGCGCTGACCTGGCTGAACTTGATGCCTCGGCTGGCGCTGTCCGGCGGGGTGATGGTGGTGGATTCCCTGCCTAGCTGGCTGCCCTTGTCGGGGCTGATGTTCCACTTGGTGTTCCGTCTTTCAGTCCACTTGGCGGTCAGGGTCAGATCCTTGGTAACGGGCCTGCTGAAATCATAGGCGACCTGCCCGATGAACCACCCGTCGAACAGAAAGCCTTCACGCGCCGGATCGGGGGAGGGACGCTTCACCCTGCCGTACGGGGTGGAAACATGCTGGTCTCCTGGTTCGGGGCTTCCTCCGTCCGCATTGAAACTGACGGTGTAGGTCGTGCCCTGCCGGTCGGCTCTGGTCAGCGGCTGGTCGACCGTGTACTTGAGGTTTCTGGTGAAGGGCCGGCTGTCCTGCCTGCCGGTGATGAGGATGGTGGTTGGTCCTGGCTTGCGGGCGGGTATGTCCGCCTGCCATGAGTCGTTGTTCCTGCTGAGCGTCAAAGCTTGGCCGTCCATGTTGGCTGATTCCAGGGTGGGCGCTGTGTCGGTGTCGAGCCGGGTTGGTTTGCCTGGCTGACCCTGCTCGTCCAGGCTCCACTCGTATATGTCGCCCTGCTTGCTAATAGAGGTGATCATGCTTCCGACTTCAGCGGTCTGCATATATTGCTGGTTCCCATCGTCTGCACGCTTGGGGGTTTCGCCGGGCTTCCAGGCCCAGACGTGGCCGTCGTTGCTGGTGATTATGGTCTGATCTTTGCTGCTGGAGATACTGCTGGCCTTTGCGCCGTCCGGCAGGCTGAGAGCTGTGGGATTGGTGTTGCTGTCGGCTATGTGATAGGTCTGCCCGTCCACGTCCAGCAGGAGGATTCCTTTACTGAGGGCTTGGGCTTGGACGATGCGGATTCCTGGGTTCTGTCTGACGCGTACGGGTTTGGCTTTTCCGGTGTTGTTCGCGTCCCAGATCCAGGCTTGTCCGTCCGCGTCCACGATGAGGATCCGGCTGCCGGAGGCGAGGGCGGTGATGGCCTGTGCCTCTCCGGGGAGGCCTGCTGCCGTTTGCTCTCCGGGCTTTGCAGTCGGATCCTGGGTGCGGGGCTGGCTGGCTTGGAAGGTGTGGACCTGCCCTTGCTGGTCCACGGCTAGCAGTCGGTCATCGTTCAGGCTGATGCTGGTGAACCTGGTGTTCCGGCTGGTGTCGAGGATGGTGGGCGTGGGCTGTTGGCTGGTCCAGGTGTAGATGTGCTGGTCGGATCCTAATGCGGCCTGCAATTGGCTGCCGGTGGTGACTTGCAGGTAGTGGAACCCGTCGGCAGCTTGGGCGGGGAAGAGGACCTGTTTTGGTGTACTGTCTTGCGTCCAAGTGTAGATGCGGCCGTCTCCGGTCAGGCCCACAATTTGATCTCCCGCGTGGTGGATGCTCGTGTAGTAGGGCTCTTGTTTGTCGGGCGGGCTGATGGTTAGCTGGGTGCCGGCGGCGGGCCCATGGTTCGGGCTTAGCGTCCAGTCCGTGGTTTTGGCCCATTTTGCAGTCAGGGTTAGGTTTTGCAGGATGGGCGTCTGGAAGTCATAGGGCTGGCCGTCAAGCGTCCATCCTTCGAACTGGAAGCTTTCACGTACAGGGTTGTGTTCTGGAGGGATGACGAGAGTGCCGGTTTTCACGGTTGACTGTGTTGGCTTGTTTCCGTTATTCGGGTCGAAGCGCACCGTGTGCGTGGCTTGATCATCCGGCTTGCCGGATGGCTTGGTTGAAGCGGAATTCGTACTGCTGGTAGTAGCCGTCGGCGATGACGGAGCAGATGAATCTGTTGTTTCGGGATTTAATAATGATGTGGTTGTCAGTGGTGATGGGGTCGGAAGTGGAGTGTGTGTTGCGTTGCTGGGGAGAGTGCCGGAGGTTCCGTTAGCTACGCGAGGGGTCTGACGACCCCCCCCCCCCGGTGAGTACAGGAGCGTCCGCCGCGTTTGCGGACGCGACGCCCAAGCCTGCCAGCAGGCTCAACAGGACGATCATCATCGCCAACGCGCGACGCAGAGGAGAAACCACATGCATGAAACCAAAACCCCTTACCAACACCAAACGAATTCAAATGCCGTTTGTTTGTTTAAAGTTCTGTCCGTCGGAAAGCCCTTCTGTCCTTCAACGCCAGCCCTGCATCGGATTGCATGAGCCAATGGCGGAAGCCAGTTGTCTTCTCGACGCCCCCACGTTTTTCACCATACCACCGGATTAACAAGCAACACACATGAGCCAGGTCCGAGCCCTGGGTGGTGATGACTTCGATGGTTGGGTAAAGGCGGCTGCTCGCCAAATTATGAGGAGGGAGGGGGGAAGAGAAATGAACAGCGGCCGGGCTGGCTGGAGGCTGTTGAGCCTCCTGGCCGGCCTGGCCGTGTTTCCTCCTCTCCCAGGCGAGGGCGGGGGCGTGCATGCCTGCCCTCGGCTTCTGCCTGCAGAAGTGTGGTGGGGGCGCGGGAGGAACGTGTCGGCTCTCTTGGGGTTTGAGCCGTAAGTGGCACGTTCCTCCCTGCTCCCCCTGTATGGGCCGGGGGCGGGGGGATTGATACGCCGCCCGGCCGCTCTTACTCGAGCGAAGCGTGCAATAGTCGGCGTGTTTCCTGCCGGTGGCGGCGCGAGGCCAGGACCCCGCCCATGCCGGTCATGCCGGCGGCCAGGGCGAGCAGGATGCCCTCCCCGCCAGCGCGGGGGAGCACGCCTGCTGGCAGGTACGTGTACCTGAGGGAGGTGTCCGGCGTTTGGGGTGCGCCGCCCAGCGTGTAGTCCACGCTGACGGTGACCGTGCCCGGCAGGTGTGCAGGCGTGAGCACGGTCACGCTATTGCCATCGCCACGCGTCAGGCCTGATACGGCGGTCTGGTCGAATCTGACGCCGGTGATCACCAGCTGCAGGTTGAACGACACCGGCACAGGAACAGGGTTCGAATCGTAGTAGCCGCTGGTGGTGCCGTTGCCGAGCTGGCCAGCGTTGTTGGATCCCCAGGCGTAGGCGTAGCCGTCGCTGCCCAGGGCCAGCGAATCATGGCTTCCAGCGCTGACCTGTGTGGCTTGCAGTCCTTTGCTCTTGTCTGTGGGGCTGGCGGGGTCGCGCACGTGTACAGGAACAGACGAATAGCTAGTGCTGCCGAGCTGGCCACTGTAGTTGCATCCCCAGGCGTAGGTGTTTCCGTCGCTGCCCACGGCCAGCGAATGATCGCCTCCGGCGCTGACCTGTGTGGCTTGCAGTCCTTTGCTCTTGTCTGTGGGGCTGGCGGGGTCGCGCACGTGTACAGGAACAGACGAATA
>NZ_JBVPQJ010000016.1:0-3084 GCF_058199535.1 Bifidobacterium sp. VU/mBH4 (B4)
CCAACACCACACTCTGACCAACACACAACCAAACCCACACACAGAACCTAAAACAACGCGTTTAGTTCCTATAGCCCATCAATACTTGTATTGCGTCTCAGTGTAAAGTTCGCTGTAGCTTTTCGCGTTGTGGATTCGTATGGTGCTCGGGGTTTCGTCGGGCTGTGGATTGGGGTTGGGTATGGCTGGTGAGTTTCTGTCCCTTGAGGGTGTCTCCTATCATTACGGTTCGGGCGGGGCCGGCATCACCGACGTGTCCCTGCAATGCCCGCCTGGGTCGTGGACGGCGATCATGGGGCCCTCGGGCGCGGGCAAGTCGACCCTGCTGAATTGCGCCTCGGGCCTGCTGCCGGTCGACCAGGGCTTGGTGCACATCGGGCAGCATGACCTGGCCCGGATGGGAGAGGCCGACCTGACACGTGTCAGGCGTGACCTGATCGGGTTCGTGTTTCAGGACTACAACCTCGTCGAAGCGTTCACATGCCTGCAGAACGTGATGCTGTCCTTCCTCTTCGGCGGGCCGCGCATCGAGGTCGACGACGCCGTGCGGGCCCTGCAGGCGGTGGGTCTGGATGGTTTCGCCGACGTCTATCCCTCGGACATGTCGGGCGGGCAGCGGCAGCGTGTGGCGGTGGCCAGGGCTTTGGCCTCGAGGCCCTCGGTCGTCTTTGCCGACGAGCCGACGGGCGCCCTGGACACCGCCGGCTCCCAGCTGGTGCTGGACGCCTTCGGCCAGGTGGCGGCGCGGGGGTCCACGGTGCTGATGGTGACCCACGACCCGGATGTGGCGGCCCGTGCTGGCAGCACCGTGTTCCTGGTCGACGGCCGCATCCACTCGGTGTGGTCGGGCTGCACGGCCGAGCAGCTGGCCATGCACCTGGCCGAGACCACGTTGAGCGGGGCCGACCGGTGAGCGCGGGCATGGCCTCCCCGGCCCAGCAGGCGAGCCGACCCTGGCGCAAGCGGCCAACAAGGGCCAGCCTGTCCTTCTCCCTGGTCAGGGCCCACCGCTCCTCCTACTGGATCATGTGCCTGGCCGTGTTCGCCGCCACGACCCTGTCCTGCGCGACCCTGCAGGCACGTCAGGCGGGCCTGGCCTACGACGGCCTGCACGGCCTGGAGGGCCTGAACGCCTACCACCGCATTCTGACCAAGGCCTACTACGACCTGGCATTGAACACTGTGTCGCTGATCGCGCTGGTGTTCTGCCTGCTGGTGACGGTGTTCCTGGTCCTGTCATCGGTGTCCTTCCTGGTCCAGGAAAGGCGCCGGGAATACGGCCTGATGCGGCTCAACGGCGCCTCGGGCAAACAGGTCGTGGCCATGGCCCTGCGAGAGTTCTCCCTGCCCCTGGCCCTGGCCGACGCCGCGGGATGCCTGGCCGGATCCCTGCTGACCGTTCCTGTGGGCATGGCCTTCATAAGGGCCATGGGCACCACGGACATCGACCTGCTCTTCCACCCCAGGGCCCGCCTGTGGGTGGCGGCCGTGGCCTTCGCCCTGATGATGGCGGTCTGCCTGCTGGGCGTGTGGCTGGCCACGCGCAGGTTCGGGGCCGAGACCCCCCTGAAGCTGATGACACAACCGGCCGTCAAGGACAAAAAGGCCAGCCGGTTGCGGATCGTATGCTCCCTGGCCCTGTTCCTAGCCTCTATCACGGTCGCCTTCATGCCGGTCGACCGCTCGGAGTTCTACGACCGGCTGCTGGGCTTGATCGTCCTACTGATAATCACCGTGTACGTGGCCGCCCCCCTGCTGGTCCCCCCGGTAGCATCCCTGCTGGGCCTGCTGGCCGAAAAAACCGCGGCCGGACCGGGCCTGCTGGCCCGGCAACGGGTCCGCAGGGGCAGGGCAGGCGCCACGGCCATAGCGTTGCCGGCCATGATGGCGCTGACCATTCTGGTCTCCTTCATCCTCATCATGCAGGCGGGCCGCATGAGCTCGGTGGTGCTCAGCATCGAGCCCATGAAGGCCGACGTGGTGGCCTCCTCGGACGACCTGTCCCAGGCCGGCAGGATCTCGCGCACGCTGCAGGGGCTCGGACGGGAGGTCGGCACAGCCGACATCTACCAGACCCAGCAATGGGTCCTGACCGACAAGCACGGAAACATCCAGATGGACACCTTCCCCCAGGTCACCTGGGCCCAGGCCCGTGACCTGGCCGACCCCAGCCACAAGGACACCGCCCCCAAGGTGCTCCAGGGCAGCCTGGCCGACCTGGGCGCCGGCAAGGTGGCCATAAGCAGAGCATACGACAACCAGCGCAAGCCGGGCGACACGATCACCCTCATCGACCGCCACGACAAAAGACACCAGGTCCAGGTCGTGGCCGTCATCGAGCCGCCCAAGACCACCCCCCACGTGAACATGGACATGCTCACGACCGAGGATGGCCTGCCCAGGGAGGGCGAGAACGGCCGACTGTACGCCTTCATCACCGCCCGCGACCACACCCAGGCCGACGACATAGCCCAACAGATAAGGGACACCACCCACAAGATCACCGCCTTGAACAGGCAGGACTTCATCGACGACTACATCAAGACCAGCATCAAGGAGCAGCAGGGAACACCGCTCATGATAGCCGGCGGCACCATCCTGGCCCTGATATTCCTCGTCCAATCTATAGCCATAGGAATCAGCGAACGACGCATGCAGAACCGGCGCCTCAACCAGATGGGCGTCACCCGCGGCGCCCTCGCCTGGTCAGCGGCCATCGAGACCACACTCGACGTCACCGCCGGCATCATCCTCTCCCTCGTCGCCGTGGCCATCACCGAGGCATCCGTGGCGATAAGCTTCGTCCGGGACGGGGTCGGCATACAACACACACCCATCATCGCAGACATCTTCCTACCCATGTCCCTCCTGCTCCTGGCCGTCGCCATAGCCACCACCATCCTCTGCACACGCCTCACCCACAAGAACCAACCCACAAAACACTAGAGGCCAGGCCAACCATGAACTTTATCCACGTCGTCAGGAAATACATGCCGGGGCACATTCTTGGGCTATAGGAACTAAACGCGTTGTTTATGTTGGGGGTTTGGCCTTGTGGCTGTAAGCGTGTTGGGTGGTTGTTAA
>NZ_JBVPQJ010000017.1:0-1673 GCF_058199535.1 Bifidobacterium sp. VU/mBH4 (B4)
GACAGACTATGTTGTTCCCTCCGGTGGCGGCGTGAGGCCAGGATCCCGCCCATGCCGGTCATGCCGGTGGCCAGGGCGAGCAGGATGCCTTCCCCGCCGGCCTTGGGGAGCACGCCTGCGGGCAGGTACGTGTACCTCAAGGATGTGTCGGGCGTTTGGGGTGCGCCGCCCAGCGTGTAGTCCACGCTGACGGTGACCGTGCCCGGCGCGTGTGCGGGCGTTGTCACGGTTACGCTGCTGCCATCGCCGCGCGTCAGGTTCGTGCCGGGGTTGGTGTCGAACCTGACGCCGGTGATCACCAGAGCCAGGTTGAACGACACCGGCACAGGAACAGTCGACTTGCTGTAGCTGTTGTTGCCGAGCTGGCCGTAGTTGTTGTCTCCCCAGGCGTAGGCGTTGCCGTCGCTACCGACGGCCAGTGAGTGATAGTATCCGCCGCTGACCTGCGTGGCTTTCAGTCCTTTGCTTGTGTCAGTGGGGTTGGCGGGGTCACGCACGTGCACAGGAACAGACAAATTGTTGGTGGTGTTGTTGCCGAGCTGACCATTGCTGTTGTCTCCCCAGGCGTAGCCGTAGCCGTCGCTGCCCACGGCTAGCGAATGAGAGTATCCGGCGCTCACCTGTACGGCTTTCAGTCCTTTGCTTGTGTCAGTGGGGTTGGCGGGGTCACGCACGTGCACAGGAACAGGATTCGCGAACATTCCGCTGGTGGTGTTGTTGCCGAGCTGGCCAAGGTTGTTGTATCCCCAGGCGTAGACGTCTCCATTGCTGCCCAAGGCCAGCGAATGATCGAATCCGGCGCTCACCTGTACGGCTTTCAGTCCTTTGTTTGTGTCAGTGGGGTTGGCGGGGTCACGCACGCGTACAGGAACCGGGTTTCCACTGAAGTCATCACTGTAGTTGTTGTTGCCGAGCTGGCCAAATTTGTTCCATCCCCAGGCGTAGACGTCTCCATTGCTGCCCAAGGCCAGCGAATGCCAAGATCCGGCACTGACCTGCACGTAGCTGAAATCCGCAGGCAGATCCGGGTATGTCTTGCGATCAGGTGTCCTCACCATGACCGGCGTCGTCCTTCTGCTTCTCGTCCCGTCGCCAAGCTGGCTATTATCGTTGTATCCCCACGCGTAGGCGTTCCCATCGCTGCCCATGGCCAACGAATGCCAGTATCCGGCGCTTACTTGTGCGGCTTTCAGTCCTTTGCTCGTGTCAGTGGGGTTGGCGGGGTCACGCACGCGCACAGGAACATACGAATAGCTGGTGCTGTTGTTGCCGAGCTGGCCATAGCTGTTGTTCCCCCAGGCGTAGACGTATCCGTCGCTGCCCAAGGCCAACGAATGCTCGCCTCCGGCGCTGACCTGCACGTAGGTGAAATCCGCAGGCAGATCCGGGTATGTCTTGCGGTCGGGCGTCCTCACCATGACCGGCGTATTCCGGCTGGTGGACGTCCCTCCGTCGCCGAGCTGGCCTTTGCTGTTGTCTCCCCATGCGTAGGCGTTCCCGTCGCTGCCAATGGCCAAGGAGAAACCATAGGAATTGCTACCGTCATATGTTGATGCGCTGACCTGGCTGAACTTTATGCCTCGGCTGGCGCTGTCCGGCGGGGTGATGGTGGCGGGTTCCCTGCCCAGCTGGCTGCCCTTGTCGGGGCTGATGCTCCACTTGGTGTTCCTGCC
>NZ_JBVPQJ010000018.1:0-1354 GCF_058199535.1 Bifidobacterium sp. VU/mBH4 (B4)
CTATAGGAACTAAACGCGTTGTTTTAGGTTCTGTGTGTGGGTTTGGTTGTGTGTTGGTCAGAGTGTGGTGTTGGGGTATCTGACTGGTGTGTGGAACTCGTTCCAGTTGATGGCGGTGCCGTAGTGTTCGGGCTCGTCCTGTTCCTGTCTGGTTTCCCGTTTGGGTGCTGGTTGTGGCTGGTGGTGTTCGTCCCTGATCAGGCTGGCGGGGTCGGGGTTGTCGGTTTTCATGTAGCAGTGCCATTCGCAGGCGCGTCTCATGTGGCTCTCGGGTAGGCCGTGGTGTTGCAGGAGGGTGCGTTTGATGGGTGGGTTGACTCCTCCTTCCAGCCGGTTGGTGGTGCGTTCCACTGGCCCGCCGGCGGTGAGTTCGGGTTCCAGGAAGGCGAAGAGCTGCCTGTCTTGGAAGAGGTGTTCGGGCCTGCGGTAGCAGCGGCGGAGTTCCTGGTGGGTCCACCACCAGGATTGGTGGCTGGCTTTGGGGTTGGCTGGGTCGTCCTTGGCCATGGTGCGTTCGTCGATGAGGGTTTTCCATCTTTCGTGCCAGGCGTTCAAGGCCTCACCCCAACGCACCGCTTCCTCGATGGTATGGACCCGGGTGAGCTGGTCGGAGAGTCGCTTGAGTTCCTTGCCGGCCTGAAGTCGTGGTTTGAGTGTCGGGTCGGTTTTGGTGTTGCGTTGCACGTGCACCAGGCAGCGTCGGATGCGCGTGCCCGGCCAGCAGGCATGGCAGGCTTTCTGCACGCCGCGAAGGCCGTCGGTGATGAGCACGTCGGGCCCGGGGATGCGGGAGAACAGGGCCGTGTAGGCCGCCGTGTTCTCCTGATGGCACCACTGCCAGTCGATGACCTGGCCCGTCTGCCCGTCGATCGCTATCAGGAGGCACCAGCCGTGTGCCATATACGTGCCGTCGGCCATGAGCGTGTGATGGACCACCCCGTCCGGTGTGATTGCCGGCTTGATGTTCCAGCACCAGCCGACCCGTTTACGCCAGGCCCTGGCGCCCATGGCCCCCATCTGTTCCCGGGTCCTGCCCGTCAGCGGCCGGTCCAGGAACTCCCTCAACTGCGCGGCGCGGGCCCGGTCCTGCCTGCGCGCGGTGGACGCGATCGAGCAGGACGGACACATCCAGCGCTGCGTGCCTGATCTGTTGCGCCCATGCTTGCGCATCCGCCCATGGCATATGGGGCAATGCCTGGCCCTCTTCGATCTGGTTCTCATTCCCCAATCGAACAGGAACGGGCACCCCTGCAAGACCCCTATTAACAACCCGACCTATTAACAACCACCCAACACGCTTACAGCCACAAGGCCAAACCCCCAACATAAACAACGCGTTTAGTTCCTATAGCCC
>NZ_JBVPQJ010000019.1:0-1097 GCF_058199535.1 Bifidobacterium sp. VU/mBH4 (B4)
GCTCCTGATGATGAGTGTTTGTATGGGATGGGTGAGTATCAGCAGGATAGGTTGGATTTGAAGGGGTGTTCGTTTGAGCTGGCGCATCGGAATTCGCAGGCGTCGGTGCCGTTTGTGGTGTCGAGTGCGGGGTATGGGTTTTTGTGGAATAATCCGGCGGTGGGCCGGGTGTCGTTTGCGTCGAATGGGACCAAGTGGTGCGCGGCTTCGACTCGGCAGATTGATTATTGGGTGACGGCGGGCTCGTCGCCGCGGGCTGTGGTGCGTCGGTATGCGGATGTGACGGGGCATGCGCCGGTGATGCCTGAGTGGGGGTTGGGTTTTTGGCAGTGCAAGCTGCGGTATTGGAATCAGCGTCAGGTGGAGGATGTGGTGGAGG
The DNA here is from genome assembly GCF_058199535.1 of Bifidobacterium sp. VU/mBH4 (B4). Classification (NCBI taxonomy): domain Bacteria; kingdom Bacillati; phylum Actinomycetota; class Actinomycetes; order Bifidobacteriales; family Bifidobacteriaceae; genus Bifidobacterium; species Bifidobacterium sp. VU/mBH4 (B4). Next base: position 380 of record NZ_JBVPQJ010000019.1, read on the forward strand.
GGTTCCGTCGTCGTGGGATCCCGTTGGATGTTGTGGTGGTGGACTTCTTCCATTGGCCTCATATGGGTGATTACCGGTTTGAGGATGAGTTCTGGCCTGATCCTGAGGGCATGTGCGAGCGGCTGCATGCCCAGGGCGTCAAGGTCATGGTCTCCGTCTGGCCCCAAGTAGCACTATCCAGCGAAAACTACGCTTATATGCATGCCAATAACCTCCTGGTTAATGCAGAGCAGGGAATTGATGTAGGCATGATGTTCATGGAGCCCAATCAGTTTTATGACGCGACTAATCCTGAGGCTCGTAGGTTTGTTTGGGATCTTTGCAAGCGCAATTATGCGGACAAGGGGGTGGATGCGTTCTGGCTGGATGAGGCTGAGCCTGAGTACGGGACGTATGATTTCGCCAATTACCGGTATTATGCCGGGCCCAATGTGGAGGTGGGGAACATATATCCCCTGGAGTACAACAAGGTCTTCTATGAGGGTCAGCTGGAGGCGGGCCGGGAGGGCCAGATCGTGAATCTGACCCGGTGCGCCTGGGCGGGTTCGCAGCGGTACGGGGCTCTGGTCTGGTCGGGGGATGTGGGGTCCTCCTTCCAGGATCTGAAGGCGCAGATCACCTGTGCCATCCACATGGGCATGGCCGGCATCCCCTGGTTCACCACCGACATGGGCGGCTTCCACGACGGGGACATCGAAGACCCCCAATTCAAAGAACT